>NZ_JAOCAV010000001.1:1327500-1747500 GCF_029839665.1 Stenotrophomonas sp. GD03930
CTCATATGTATCCTCTCGGGGGTAGAGCACTGTTATGGCTAGGGGGTCATCGCGACTTACCAAACCATTGCAAACTCCGAATACCGAGACGGACTGTATGGGAGACACACGGCGGGTGCTAACGTCCGTCGTGAAAAGGGAAACAACCCAGACCCACAGCTAAGGTCCCAAATTTTGTGCTAAGTGGAAAACCATGTGGAAAGGCACAGACAGCCAGGAGGTTGGCTTAGAAGCAGCCACCCTTTAAAGAAAGCGTAATAGCTCACTGGTCGAGTCGGTCTGCGGGGAAGATTTAACGGGGCTAAGCACAGAACCGAAGCTTGGGGTGCATAACTTTGTTATGCGCGGTAGAGGAGCGTTCCGTAAGCCGTTGAAGGTGGATTGAGAAGTCTGCTGGAGGTATCGGAAGTGCGAATGCTGACATGAGTAACGATAATGCGGGTGAAAAACCCGCACGCCGAAAGCCCAAGGTTTCCTTGCGCAACGTTAATCGGCGCAGGGTGAGTCGGCCCCTAAGGCGAGGACGAAAGTCGTAGTCGATGGGAAGCAGGTTAATATTCCTGCACCTCGCGTAAGTGCGATGGAGGGACGGAGAAGGTTAGGTGTACCAGGCGTTGGTTGTCCTGGGGAAAGGCGGTAGGTTTGGATCTTTGGCAAATCCGGGATCCTTCAAGACCGAGCACCGAGACGAGCCTTTATGGCGAAGTCACTGATACCACGCTTCCAGGAAAAGCTCCTAAGCTTCAGCTTACGCAGACCGTACCGTAAACCGACACAGGTGGGTAGGATGAGAATTCTCAGGCGCTTGAGAGAACTCGGGTGAAGGAACTAGGCAACATGGCACCGTAACTTCGGGAGAAGGTGCACCCTTTTTGGTGGCTCGTGCGAGCTATAGCTGAAGAGGGTCGCAGTAACCAGGCCGCTGCGACTGTTTATCAAAAACACAGCACTCTGCAAACACGAAAGTGGACGTATAGGGTGTGACGCCTGCCCGGTGCTGGAAGGTTAATTGATGGGGTCAGCCGCAAGGCGAAGCTCTTGATCGAAGCCCCAGTAAACGGCGGCCGTAACTATAACGGTCCTAAGGTAGCGAAATTCCTTGTCGGGTAAGTTCCGACCTGCACGAATGGCGTAACGACAGCGGCGCTGTCTCCACCCGAGACTCAGTGAAATTGAAATCGCTGTGAAGATGCAGCGTTCCCGTGGCAAGACGGAAAGACCCCGTGAACCTTTACTATAGCTTTACACTGAACGTTGAGTTCGTCTGTGTAGGATAGGTGGGAGGCTATGAAACTGTGGCGCTAGCTGCAGCGGAGCCATCCTTGAAATACCACCCTGTCGTGCTTGACGTTCTAACCTGGGCCCATTATCTGGGTCGGGGACCGTGTATGGTGGGTAGTTTGACTGGGGCGGTCTCCTCCTAAAGAGTAACGGAGGAGCTCGAAGGTACGCTCAGCGCGGTCGGACATCGCGCACTGTGTGCAAAGGCATAAGCGTGCTTGACTGCAAGATCGACGGATCAAGCAGGTAGGAAACTAGGACTTAGTGATCCGGTGGTTCTGTATGGAAGGGCCATCGCTCAACGGATAAAAGGTACTCCGGGGATAACAGGCTGATACCGCCCAAGAGTTCATATCGACGGCGGTGTTTGGCACCTCGATGTCGGCTCATCACATCCTGGGGCTGTAGTCGGTCCCAAGGGTATGGCTGTTCGCCATTTAAAGTGGTACGCGAGCTGGGTTCAGAACGTCGTGAGACAGTTCGGTCCCTATCTGCCATGGGCGTTGGAGATTTGAGAGGGGCTGCTCCTAGTACGAGAGGACCGGAGTGGACGAACCTCTGGTGTTCCGGTTGTCACGCCAGTGGCATTGCCGGGTAGCTATGTTCGGAAGCGATAACCGCTGAAAGCATCTAAGCGGGAAGCGCGCCTCAAGATGAGATCTCCCGGGGCACAAGCCCCCTGAAGGAACCATGTAGACTACGTGGTTGATAGGTCAGGTGTGTAAGTACAGCAATGTATTGAGCTAACTGATACTAATGATCCGTGCGGCTTGACCATATAACCTCAAGTTGCCTTGGCTTTACGACAGCGTCGTAAGAGCATCCAAGTGCACGCTACGTCACAAGAACTATGCGAGGCTGGCGCCTTGTCCCATCGGGACGAGTGCGACTCTCCAAAAGCCTCCCTGGTGAAATTAGCGCTGTGGAACCACCCGATCCCATCCCGAACTCGGAAGTGAAACGCAGCTGCGCCGATGGTAGTGTGGCTCAAGCCATGCGAGAGTAGGTCATCGCCAGGGTTTACACCCAAAACCCCGCTGCTCACGCAGCGGGGTTTTTCTTTGTGCGCAGGAAAATGCATTGGCCGGAATGCACCGGTAGATCCACGCCACATGTGGAGTGCTGCCGACCATGGTTGGCGGCTACCGATGAGATGGTCCGTGCGGGGTACCTCGTGGTGGCTGTCGGTAGACCCACGCCATGCGTGGCTGTGTGACGTGGGCCTGCGCAATGCGCATGCCGTGGTTGCCGGCCAGCGGCCGGTACTACCGATGGATCGATGCCGTCCTGCGACGCCCATCGAACGGGCCCTTCCCGTGATCCGTCACGCAGAGCACTTAAAAAAAAGACGGCGCCCTGCGGGCGCCGTCTCCAATCGATCCGGTTGCACGTTCCTATCAGGCGACCAGAGCGACCTCGCGCGCTTCCTGCTGGCGGAACACCGAGACCGCCTCAGTCAGCGTTCCCGCCTGCGACCGCAGTTCACGCGCGGCAGCAGTGGCTTCCTCCACCAGTGCCGCGTTCTGCTGCGTGGCCTGGTCCATCTGCACCACGGTCTGGTTGATCTGCTCGATGCCGATCGACTGTTCCTGCGAAGCGGCTGAGATCTCGCGCATCAGGTGGCTGACGCTCTCGACACCACCGACGATGCCCCGCATGCGCTGGCCAGCATCGGCCACCAGCTGCGCACCTTCACCCACCTGGCGGCCGGCTTCGTCGATCAGTTTCTTGATTTCCTGCGCAGCTGCGGCGGAACGCTGGGCCAGCACGCGCACCTCGCTGGCCACCACCGCGAATCCGCGGCCCTGCTCGCCGGCCCGCGCAGCTTCCACCGCTGCGTTCAATGCCAGGATGTTGGTCTGGAACGCGATGCCATCGATGACGCCGGTGATATCGCCGATCCGCTTCGACGCGCCCTCGATCGCCTGCATGGTGTCGACCACCCGCTGCATGGCGGTGTTGCCGTCACTGGCGGCATTCTGCGTGGAGGCGGCCAGCTCACTGGCCTGGCGGGCATGGGCCGCGTTCTGGCGAACGGTGGCAGTCAGTTCCTCCATGGATGCTGCAGTTTCCTGCAGGTGCGCGGCCTGGCGCTCACTGCGTTCGGACAGCGCGCCATTGCCGGCGGCGATCTCGCTGGCGGCGGTACTGATCGAGATGGAGCACTGCTGGATGCGGCCGACCATGCGCGCCAGTTGCCCGGCGGTGGCGTTGGCATCACGCTGGATCGCGGCGAAGGCGCCTTGGTATTCGCCGTGCATGCGCCGGTCCAGATCGCCATTGGCCAGCGCAGAAAGCATCTGTCGCACTTCGTCGACGGTGCTGCCCAGCGTATCGAGCAGCTGGTTGATGCCACCGGTCAGACCCTCCAGGAAGCTGGCACCTTCGCCCGCTTGCAGACGCTGGTCGAGATCGCCTGCGGCGGCGGCGGCAACGATGCCGGCTACAGCATTCTCAAGCGACAGTTCGTGCGTACGGTCATGCCACTCCACGGCGAAACCGAGGCGCACGCCCTGTGCATCGAACACCGGCGTGACCACCTGGGCGAAATGCACCGGGCCGATCTGCACCTTGCCGTTGTGCGTGACCTGCAGGCCATTGAGGATCGCGCGGATGCGGTCCGGATTGGCGTGGAAACGATGGATGCTGCTACCAACGAGGCGTTCGGCGTCGAAGTCAGGGAAGGCCTGGCGCAGCGTCGCCTGCTGGTTGCGCAGCAGGGCCACCACCGAACGGTTCACGTAGCGGATCACGTGGTCGTTGTCGGCAATCATCATCGCGGTGCGCGAGGCGTCCAGGGCCTGGCGGATCTGCGCGTTCTCGGCATGCGCTTCAGCCTCGCGCCCGCGCTGGGCCTGCACGTGGCGGGCGGTATCGGCCAGCGCATGGGCCAGCGAGCCCGGTGCAAAGGCCGCGGTATCCGCATGCGCGCCCAGATCGGCACCGGTGGCGATATCGCGGGCCAATGCTGCGAGGCGGCGTGGGCCGTGGCCGAGCGCCTCGGTCTGCTGGCGCAGGCGCAACGCGACCTGGCCGAGGAACAGGGTCAGGCCGGCAAACAGCGTTGCCTGCAGCAGCGTTGGCCCGGCCGCGGCACCTTCCAGCAGCGGCTGCAACAGCGCGAGCGTGCCAACGCCACCGGCCAGCCATACCGGCAGGCGATCGCGGTGGCTGAGCAGCACGCCCAGCAGTACCGCGATCGGCAATGCCGGCGACAGGCCGACCATCGCGCACAGCAATGCCAGTTGCAGCGGCAACAGCAACGCCAGGCCATTGCGCGCGAGGCTGTGACCCGCCTGTGGGCCGGCCAGCCAGATGGCCGGCAGCACGGCGGCCGCAGCCAACGCGGCACCCGGCACGTGGGGCCCACGCAGGGCCAGAACCAGGCCAGCCACGGCCAGCGCCGCGCTGCCGATCAGCAGTCGGCGATCAGCACGGCGGGCGAGCTGCTGCAGATGCGGCAGCCGGGCGGTATCGGGGGGGCGGGAGGATGCAGCGGACATCGGCGACTCCTGGATCAACAGACGGCAGCGGCCACGCCGCGACGCACGCATGAGCGCGTGGCCTGGGCGTGGACCGGGAATTCGGGGAATGCGACGTCATCAACGCCGCGGAGACAGCGCGCCGTGACCCCATCCTGTGGGTGACGGTGCAGTAGAGCGGGCATGCGGACTTCCTTGCAGAACCAGACACACGCCGCAGGCCCGACCGGGCCCGCGTGCTGCGGACGCAGGGGCCCGCAACTGATGTATCGGCCGCAAACGCGCGGAGTGAAGCGCGCGGAGGCGCGGACTCAGTCGGCGTTGTCGTTGCTGAAGAAGTGCAGGATCACGTCGGCAACCTGTGCCGGGTCTTCCATGTGCAGGTGATGGTTGCCGGGAAACACTGCCAGTCGTCCATCGCACAGGTGCCGCAGGCGATCGCTGCGCATGGGCTCGGGGTAATAGGACTGCGCTGGCGTGGCGTAGATCACCTGCGTGGGGCAGGCGATGGCCTGCAGCAGATTGTCGATCTGGCCTTCGCTGAGGCGGATCGCGGTGGGCAGCATCAGCCGTGGATCACTGCACCACCGGTAGCCGCCTTCGACCGGTTCCACGCCACGCTCAACCAGCAGGCGTGCGCAGCCTTCGCTGAGCTGGTTGGTCATCATCCGCGCACGGATCGGCGCAGCGAGGTCGGGGAACACACGCAACTGCTTGCGTGCGAGCGCACGCGTGGCATTCACATGCTCGCGCAGGCGATGCGCGGTTTCTTCCTCCGGCCCACGCAGGCCGCCGAGTGCTTCGATCGCCACCAGCCGTTCGATGCGGTCGCTGACCGAGGCGGTGAGGCTGGCGATGCCGGCGCCCATCGAATGGCCGAGCAGGCTGAAACGGTCCCAGCCCAGTGCATCGGCCACATCAAGCACGTGGCAGATCGCGGCGGGCGTGGTGTAGCTGGCGCCGGCCGGCAGATGCGCGCTGTGGCCATGGCCGGGCAGATCGATGGCGACCAGCTGCAGCGAGGACAGGTGCGGGGCCAGTGGCACGAAGCTGGCGGCGTTGTCGAGCCAGCCGTGCAGGGCCAGCACGCGCGGACCCTCGCCGTGGTTGCGCAGGCCGGCGACGCGTGCGCCACCGACCTCGAGTTCAAACGGATGCAGGCTCATGCCAGTGAGGCCACAGCCAGCCGCGCCAGGGCGCGTGCGTGTTCCGGTTCGGCGTTGAGGCAGGGGATGTAGCGCATCGTCGCGCCGCGTTCGGCCAGCGTTTCGGTAAAGCCCATTGCCACTTCCTCCAGCGTTTCCAGGCAGTCGGTGGCGAAGCCGGGGCAGACCACGTCGATCTGCCTGACCCCGGATTCGGCCAGCGCCCACAGGCTGGGCTCGGCGTACGGCTGCAGCCAGCGCTCGCGGCCGAAGCGCGATTGATAGCCCATCTGCCATTCGTCCCTGCCCAGGCCCAGCGCGTTGGCAATGGCCTGGGCGCTGGCCTCGCACCGCTGCGGATACGGATCGCCGCCATCGGCCAGGCGTTGCGGGATGCCGTGGAAGGAGAACATCAGCTTCTGGCCACGTCCGTGCTGTTCCCAGTAGCGCTGGATGGAACCGGCAACGGCCTCGACCCAGCCCGGGTCGACCGAATAGTCGCGCACCAGGCTGACCGTCACGCCGGGGTTGCGGCGCTGCCAGGCATCGACGCGGTCTTCGACCGAGGCGGTGGTGGTGGTCGAATACTGCGGATACAGCGGCAGCACCACGATGCGACGTGCGCCTTCGGCGGCCAGGCGGTCGAGCTCGCCAGCCAGCGCCGGTTCACCGTAGCGCATCGCATGGCGAACCCTGAGCGTCGGCAGCAGTGCCTGCATGGCCTGCGCCAGTTGGCGCGTATGCACCATCAACGGAGATCCGTCGGGCAGCCAGACCTGGGCGTACTTGGCCGCCGAACGGCTGCTGCGCAGTGGCAGGATCAGCCCGCGCAGCAGTGGCTGCCACAGCAGTGCCGGAATCGAGACCACGCGGGGGTCGGACAGGAATTCAGCCAGGTAACGGCGTACGGCGGGGGCCGTCGGCGTCTCGGGCGTGCCTAGGTTGACCGCCAGCACGGCGGTATCGGGTGCGTCGAGCATGGGATGTATTGTCGCCGATCCGGTGCCGCGCCGGCATGCAGGGTTCGGATCGCGGGCATAGCGGGCATCTATATGAGCAGGCAACGCTCATTGGCGATTCATGGCAACACTACTAATTTCAGTCACTTGCTATATCTTCCTATGGACTGACTTCTGGAGCCTGCCATGCGTCGCCCGATCCAAGCCCTGCTGATCGCCGCCAGTCTGCTGTCCAGCCAGGCCATGGCCGGACCGCAGGAAGACCAGCGCGCCCGCAACGCCGTGCGTGTGCTGGCCGAAATCCAGGGAATCCCTGAACAGGGCATTCCGGACAAATTGCTCGACGAAGGCCGCGCGGTCATCGTCATTCCCGACACGATCAAGGCCGGCCTGGTCATCGGTGGTCGTCGCGGCCATGGCCTGATGTCGGTGCGCATGGCCAATGGCGCCTGGTCCAACCCGGTGTTCGTCAAGCTCACCGGTGGCAGCATCGGCTTCCAGGCCGGCGTGCAGTCCTCGGACGTGGTGCTGGTGTTCCGCAACGACCGCAGCCTGGACAACCTGGTCAACGGCAAGTTCACGCTGGGCGCCGATGCCGGCGTTGCTGCCGGCCCGGTCGGTCGCAACGCCGCCGCCGCCACCGACGGCCAGTTAAAGGCCGAGATCTGGTCGTGGTCGCGTGCCCGTGGCCTGTTCGCCGGCGTCGCCCTGGACGGTGCGGTGCTGCAGATCGACGATGCCGCCAATCTGGACGCCTACGGCAGCAACACCACGCCGCGCATGATCTTCGAAGGTCGCGCCGGTGGTTCGCCGTCGATGGATGTGGTCGCCTTCCGCGATCGCCTGGAAGAGGCCACCTACGCCGCGCGCAACAACCGCAACGGCAACGGCGGCAATGCGCCGCGTCCGGCAGCGGCTCCGGCGGTCGCCCCGGCGCCTGTTCAGGCAGCGCCGGCCGCCCCGGCCGAGGCCACCACCGCGCCGCTGCAGAACGTGCCGCAGACCCCGACGCCGCAGCAGCAGGGCTTCCAGCCGGTCAACGACGGCGAGATCCGCACGGAAACGCTGGGCGGAAACTGACTTTCGTCACGCGCGCCGGCTAACAGCCGGTGCGCTATGCTCGACAGCCTGATCACTAACGTAACGAGCGTCTTTATGGGCAGTTTCAGCATCTGGCATTGGTTGGTCGTGCTGGCCATCGTCCTGCTGGTGTTCGGCACCAAGCGCCTGACCAGTGGCGCCAAGGACCTCGGTTCGGCGGTCAAGGAATTCAAGAAGGGCATGCGCGACGAGGACAAGCCGAACGCGCAGCTGGGCGACGAGTCGCGCAGCCAGGACGCCTCGCGCACCGCGCAGGACGAGCACGACCGTAACGCTCGCTGATCCGGAGCGGTTGCGGTGTTTGATATCGGCTTCAGCGAACTGCTGGTGATTGCGGTGGTCGCCCTGGTGGTGCTCGGTCCCGAGCGCCTGCCCAAGGCGGCCCGCTTCGCCGGCCTGTGGGTGCGTCGTGCCCGCAATCAGTGGGATTCGGTGAAACAGGAGCTGGAGCGCGAACTGCAGGCCGAGGAGATCAAGCGGCAGATGCAGGACGTGCGCCAGGGCATGCAGGACACCGAGAACCAGCTGCGTGCCAGCGGCGAAGCGATCCGTCGCGAAGCCCAGCAGGCGCAGCAGCAGGGCGACGATCTGGCGCAGGAAGTCCGCGCGCCGGCACCGGCCGACCTGCCGCCGCACCTGGGCCAGCCGGTTGCCGCGGACCAGGCACCGGCACAGGGCGTCGCTGCGGTAGCGCCCAGCGCCGCCACGGCCACTGAAACCACTGCGACGCCGCCGGCGCAGAACACGGAGCGCCCCTCATGAGTGAGCAGGATTTCGGCGAAAGCTCGCTGGTTGAACATCTGGTGGAACTGCGCGGCCGCCTGGTGCGCGCATTGCTGGGCCTGGGCGTGGCGCTGCTGGCGTTGCTGCCATTCACCCAGAAGCTGTACAACGCGCTGGCCGAGCCGCTGGTCTCGCAGCTGCCCAACGGGCAGACGATGATTGCGACCAACCCGGCCGGTGCCTTCTTCGCGCCGTTGAAGCTGACCTTCTTCGTCGCCCTGTTCGTGGCGGTGCCGTGGCTGCTGTACCAGCTGTGGGCGTTCGTTGCCCCGGGCCTGTACGCGCGCGAAAAGCGCCTGGCGGTACCGCTGCTGGTGTCGTCGGTGGTGCTGTTCTACACCGGCTGTGCGTTCGCCTACTTCCTGGTGCTGCCGGCGGTGTTCCACTTCCTCACCACCTTCAGCCCGGACGTAATTGCGATCACCCCGGATGCGAACGCCTACCTGGACTTCGTGCTGGCGATCTTCTTTGCCTTCGGCGGCAGTTTCGAACTGCCGGTGGCGATGGTGATCCTGGTGCTGCTGGGCTGGGTGACGCCGCAGCAGTTCAAGGAAGGCCGCGGTTACGCGATCGTCGGCATCTTCGTGGTGGCCGCCGTGCTGACCCCGCCGGACGTGGTCTCGCAGCTGATGCTGGCCATCCCGATGTGCCTGCTCTACGAGCTGGGCATCCACGCCGCACGCTGGCTGGTGCCGTCGTCGGTAGTGAAGAAACCCGCCGCCTGAAAGAAAAAAGGGGACGGAGGGGATTAAGTCGTTAAAGGCACAAACGACTTAATCCCCTCCGTCCCCTTTTTCCGTCAGGCGTGGAAGATGTCGCTGGAGGTCGGGGTGGTCGGGATCGGCGGTGCGGCGCGGCTGCCGCGGTGCACGAACATCTGCTTCCACGCGGCATAGACCGCGCCGACGTACAGCGGCATCAGTACCGTGGTCAGTACCAGCTGGGCGATGAAGGCCGCGGCCAGCGGGCCGCCGATCAGCATCGCGATCTGGATCACGATCACGAACAGGATGTACATGCAGAACGCGGCGATCAGGCCGAGCACGGCGAACACGATCATCGCGCCGATGTTCTCGATGCAGCCCTGCAGGCTCAGGCGCAGCGCGTGCATGCCGCTCTGCTTGTCGAACACCACCAGCGCCGGCTGGGTGAACATCGCCAGTGACAGCGCGACCGCACTCAGGAACACCAGCAGCATCCACAGCGCGATGCGCTTGGCCGGCAGGTTGGCGACCAGCGCGGCGGCATCGTCCGGCTTGATCTGCTGACCACTGCGGCTGATTTCTTCCATCTTGGTCATGACTTCGCTGAAGGCGGTGAAGCCTTCGCGGCCGATCATCATGAACAGCAGCGCGCCCAGCAGCAGCACCGCCAGCACCTGGATCGCCAGCGGCACCAGCAGGTGGCTGACGCGGTGGTCGCGGATCGGCTGCAGCAGGTGCGAGGCCAGGCCCGGGCGGCCTTCGTCGATCTCGCCCACGGCATACAGCATGCCGCCGAACATGATTGGCGAAATGGCCAGGGTCATCAGCTGCACGGCCATGCCGGCAGCGCCGGGAATCAGCGTCGACAGCAGGGTCACCACCCAGCTCACCAGCAGCCAGGTCAGGCCGATCCGGGCCAGCTGCAGCGGCGCACGCCGGTACAGGGAGAACGTATCCAGCAACCACTGGGCGCCCGCCGAAGCCGGCAGCTTGCGAATCTCTTTCATGGACATCCGGGAAGGGACAGGAGGGGCCGGGCGGCTGCCCGTGGCGCCGATTATCCCTGTTTTGCCGCCGGCTGGGCTGAAGACAGCCGCGCCTGGCGGACGAAGCGGCGCAACAGCTGGCGGGCCAGCGGTGCGGCGCTGACCGCGCGCTCGATGCTGCGGGCACAGCCGCCGTGGCGGCCGATGCAGTCGGCGCGGGCACGCACGTAGCCACGCATGTGGTGGGTGGCGAATTCCGGATGGAACTGCACGCCCCATGCCTGGCGCCCCCAGCGGAAGGCGTGGCAGCCATCCAGCGGCGAGCGGGCCAGCACTTCGGCACCGTCGGGCGCGCGCAGCACGGTCTGCAGGTGGGTGGCGTGGGCGGCGAAGTGCTGCGGCAGCCCCTGGAACAGCGGGTCCTGCGCGGCCTGCGGCTGCAGTTCCAGCTCGATCGTGCCGGACTCGCGGCCGGCCGGGTTGTAGGCCACTTCACCGCCCAGCGCGTGCGCCAGCAGCTGATGGCCGTAGCAGATGCCGAACACCGGCAGGTCGTCGTGGGCGGTCTGGCGCAGCCACGCCGCGCTGCGCTCGCTCCACTCGGCGTGGTCGGTGACGAAGGCGGCCGAGCCGGTCACCAGCACGCCGGCGAAGCCGTGCGGATCGGGCAGGGCGCCACCGTGTTCGACATCGACCACCACTGTCTCGTGTTCTTCCAGCCCGGCGGCAACACGGATCCAGTGCGGGAAGCGCCCGTAGCGGCGCAGCGACGGCACCGGGCGGCCGGTTTCAAGGATCAGGAACGGAGCTGGGTTCATCCGGGGGCGGCAGCACTGACAGGACTTCCTCGATTGTAGTCAGCCCCTGCGCCACCTTTTCAAGCCCGGCCTGGCGCAGGGTTCGCAGCCCTTCAGCCCGCGCGGCGCGGGTGAAACCGGCCAGGTCCATGTCGCCGCGGATCTGCCCGCGCAGCCGCGAGCCCAATGGCAGCAGCTCATACAGGCCGATGCGGCCGAGGAATCCGGTGCGCCGGCACTCCAGGCAACCGACCGGCCGACAGGGCGTGGCGGCATCTGGATATGCAGCATGGCTATCAGCCAGCACCGCCCAGTCGGCGGCGCCAAGGCTGTGCGGCTGCTTGCAGTGCGGGCACAGGGTGCGCACCAGGCGTTGGGCGAGGATGCCGTTGAGGGTGCTGGCCAGCAGGTAATGCGGCACGCCCAGGTCGAGCAGGCGGGTGACCGCCGAGGGCGCATCGTTGGTGTGCAGCGTGGATAGCACCAGGTGGCCGGTCAGCGAGGCCTGCACCGCCATCTGCGCGGTTTCCAGGTCGCGGATCTCGCCGATCATGATGATGTCCGGGTCCTGCCGCAGCAGGGTGCGCACGCCACTGGCGAAGTCCAGGTCGATGTTGGTCTGCACCTGCATCTGGTTGAACTCGGGCGCGATCATCTCGATCGGGTCTTCCACCGTGCACACGTTCACGTCCGGTGTGGCCAGCCGCTTCAGCGTGGAATACAGGGTGGTGGTCTTGCCCGAGCCGGTCGGGCCGGTGACCAGCACGATGCCGTGCGGGCGCTCGACCAGTGCATTCCAGCCGGCGGCCTCCTGCGGGCTGAAACCGAGCTGGTCGATGCTCTTGAACGCGGCATCCGGGTCGAAGATGCGCATCACGCACTTCTCGCCGAAGGCGGTGGGCATGGTCGACAGGCGCATCTCGACTTCGCGGCCACCCGGCGAGCGGGTCTTGATGCGGCCATCCTGCGGGCGCCGGCGCTCGGCCAGGTCCATGCGGCCGAGCACCTTGATGCGGCTGACCACGGCGGTCATCACCGCCGGCGGCACCTCGAACACCTTGTGCAGCACGCCGTCGATGCGGAAGCGCATGCGTCCCATCTCGCGGCGCGGCTCCAGGTGGATGTCCGAGGCGCGCTGCTCATAGGCGTACTGCAGCAGCCAGTCGACGATGTGCACGATGTGCTGGTCGTCGGCGTTGACGTCGCCGGCACGGCCCAGCTCGACCAGCTGTTCGAAGCTGGGCAGGGTGGTGCTGGCCTCACCGCGCACATCGCCGCGGGCGCCACGCACCGAACGGGTCACCCCGTAGAACTCCATGGTGTAGCGGTGCAGGTCCAGCGGATTGACCACCGCCAGCTCGATGCGGCGCCGGGTCAGGTGCTGCAGGTCGCGGCGCCATTCCTGCACCAGCGGCTCGCTGGTGGCCACCAGCACGCGCTCGGCATCCACCGCCAGCGGCAGGAAGCGGTGGCGGCGGGCATAGGCATGCGACACCAGGGCCGTGACCGCGGCGACGTCGACCCGGGTCGGGTCGATGCGCAGATAGCGGCAGCCGGTACGCTGCGCCAGCCATTCACTGAGGCGTTCCAGGGTCAGTTCGCCGCCGCCGGTGGCCGCCAGCTTGAGGTTGGACAGCAGCACCAGCGGATGCACTTCGCTGGCGTTGCGCGCCCCCTGTGTGGAGAACCGCATGCGCTCGCGGTCCTGCTCGGCCACCAGGCCATCGGCGATCAGGGCCGCGGCGATCTGCTCGAAATGCAGGCGGCCCCAGGGCAGCGGAACGCCGCCCGACTCGCCGGGCGTGCCCACCGGCAGCCGATGTTCCATCTGCCTGCTCCTCCCGGGTACGGAATGCCCCGCAGGTCGGCCGTTATACTAGCGCACCCCCCTTGCCGGCCAAGAATCGTCCGCATGTCCGCGACCCCGACCGTTCCGATCACCTTCCAGGGCCTGATCCAGACCCTGAACCAGTTCTGGGCCCAGCAGGGCTGCGTGCTCATCCAGCCGCTCGACCTGGAGGTGGGCGCCGGTACCTTCCACCCGGCCACCTTCCTGCGTGCGATCGGTCCGGAAGGCTGGAACGCGGCCTACGTGCAGCCCTCGCGCCGCCCGACCGACGGCCGCTACGGCGAGAACCCGAACCGCCTGCAGCGCTACTACCAGTACCAGGTGGCGATGAAGCCGGCACCGGACAACATCCAGCAGCTGTACCTGGATTCGCTGAAGGCGCTGGGCATCGATCCGCTGGTGCACGACCTGCGCTTCGTCGAGGACAACTGGGAATCGCCGACGCTGGGTGCCTGGGGCCTGGGCTGGGAAGTCTGGCTCAACGGCATGGAAGTGACCCAGTTCACCTACTTCCAGCAGGCCGGTGGCCTGGAATGCCGCCCGGTGCTGGGCGAGATCACCTATGGTCTCGAGCGCCTGTGCATGTACCTGCAGAACTGCGACAACGTCTACGACCTGGTCTGGACCTACGGCCCGGACGGCCAGCCGGTGACCTACGGTGACGTCTACCACCAGAACGAGGTGGAGCAGAGCACCTACAACTTCGAATATGCCGACGTGGACGAACTGTTCCACCGCTTCGACGCCTGCGAGCGCGAAGCGCAGAAGCTGGTGGAAGTGAACCTGCCGCTGCCGGCCTACGAGCAGGTGATGAAGGCCAGCCACACCTTCAACCTGCTCGATGCGCGCCGCGCGATCAGCGTGACCGAGCGCCAGCGCTACATCCTGCGCGTGCGCGCGCTGGCCCAGGCGGTGGCCAAGGCCTATTACGAGCAGCGCGAGAAGCTGGGCTTCCCGGGCGCCAAGAAGGCCTGACCGCCGCTCTCCCCCTTACTCCGGGGCGCCGGACGCGTCGCGCGCTGCGCCCCCACCACAGGATTGAAACGATGAGCCAACTGTCCCCCCTGCTGATCGAACTGGGCACCGAGGAGCTGCCGGTCAAGGCGCTGCCGGGCCTGGCCCAGGCCTTCTTCGATGGCGTTGTCGACGGCCTGCGCAAGCGCGGCGTCGCGCTGGAGCTGGGCGATGCACGCCCGTTGTCGACCCCGCGCCGGTTGGCCGTGCTGCTGCCGGGCGTTGGCCTGGAACAGCCGGAACAGCACAGCGAAGTGCTGGGCCCGTACCTGAACATCGCGCTGGACGCCGAAGGCCAGCCGACCAAGGCCCTGCAGGGCTTCGCCGCCAAGGCCGGGATCGACTGGACCGCGCTGGAGAAGACCACCGACAACAAGGGTGAGCGCTTCGTGCACCGTGCGGTGACGCCGGGCGCGAGCACCGCCAGCCTGCTGCCGGAGATCCTGCGCGAGGCGATCGCGGCGATGCCGATTCCCAAGCCGATGCGCTGGGGCGACCACGCCTGGGGCTTTGCGCGCCCGGCGCATTGGCTGGTGCTGCTGCACGGTGGCAACGTGGTCGAGGCCGACCTGTTCGGCCTGCAGGCCGGCCGTGTCAGCCGTGGCCATCGTTTCCACCACGACCAGGCCGTGTCGCTGGCACAGCCGCAGGATTACGTGGAAGCCCTGCGCGCCGCGTTCGTGCTGGTCGACCCGAGCGAGCGCCGCGCGCGCATCGTCGCCGAGGTCGAAGCCGCTGCGGCCAAGGCCGGCGGCAGCGCCCGCATCACCGAGGACAACCTGGAGCAGGTGGTGAACCTGGTCGAGTGGCCGTCGGCGGTGCTGTGCAGCTTCGAGCGCGCGTTCCTGGCGGTGCCGCAGGAAGCGCTGATCGAGACGATGGAGATCAACCAGAAGTTCTTCCCGGTGCTGGATGACAGCGGCACGCTGACCGAGAAGTTCATCGGCATCGCCAACATCGAATCGAAGGACGTGGCCGAAGTGGCCAAGGGCTACGAGCGCGTGATCCGCCCGCGCTTCGCCGATGCCAAGTTCTTCTTCGACGAAGACCTGAAGCAGGGCCTGGCGTCGATGGGCGAGGGCCTGAAGACGGTGACCTACCAGGCCAAGCTGGGCAGCGTGGCCGACAAGGTCGCCCGCGTGGCCGCCCTGGCCGAGGTGATCGCGCCGCAGGTTGGCGCCGACGCTGCGCAGGCACGGCGTGCCGCCGAACTGGCGAAGAACGACCTGCAATCGCGCATGGTCAACGAATTCCCGGAACTGCAGGGCATCGCCGGCCGCCACTACGCCGTGGCCGGTGGCGAATCGGCCGAGGTCGCGCTGGCCATCGACGAGGCCTACCAGCCGCGCTTCGGTGGCGATGACATCGCGCTGTCGGCGCTGGGCAAGGTGCTGGCGATTGCTGAACGCGTGGACACGCTGGCCGGTGGTTTCGCCGCGGGCCTGAAGCCGACCGGCAACAAGGACCCGTTCGCCCTGCGCCGCAATGCGCTGGGCCTGGCCCGCACGATCATCGAGAGCGGCTTCGAGCTGGACCTGCGCGCGCTGCTGGCCAGCGCCAACGCCGGCCTGGCCGCGCGCAACGTGCAGGCCGACGTCGGCGAGCTGTACGACTTCATCCTCGACCGCCTGAAGGGCTACTACGCCGACAAGGGCGTGCCGGCCACGCATTTCAATGCGGTGGCCGAGCTGAAGCCGGCCTCGCTTTACGACTTCGACCGCCGCCTGGATGCGATCGGCACCTTTGCTGCGCTGCCGGAAGCCGAGGCGCTGGCCGCGGCCAACAAGCGCATCCGCAACATCCTGCGCAAGGCCGAGGGCGACATTCCGGCCCAGATCGACACGGCGCTGCTGCAGGAAGACGCCGAGCGCGCGCTGGCTGAAGCCGTCACCGCGGCCATCGACGACACCGGCGCCAGCCTGCAGCACAAGGACTACGTGGCCGTGCTGGCCCGCCTGGCCCGGCTGCGCCCGCAGGTCGACGCCTTCTTCGATGGCGTGATGGTCAATGCGGAAGATCCGGCGCTGCGTGGCAACCGCCTGGCGCTGCTGACGATGCTGGGCGAGCGCCTGGGCAAGGTCGCGGCGATCGAGCATCTGTCGAGCTGATGCCGGTACCGGTAGTGCCGGCCGCTGGCCGGCATTGCCCCCGCGCATCGGGTCGATCTGTGGGTTGCCGGCCAGCGGCCGGCACTACCGGATAACCGCCGGCGGATGTCCATCGGGGTCATTGCCGGCATCGCGCACGATGCCGGCATCCTCGGCTGCGATCACGATGATCGCCACAAAGGCGCGTATTTTGACCGCCACTTAACAACCGATCCCGAATGACGTGATGCATTTCGCATCGTCACCTCCGGTCGGTATGCTGTGCCGCATGCAGCCAAAGAAATACGCCCTGCCGCTGATGGTCCTGTCGTTGGCCGCCACTTCCGTGGCCCACGCGCGCGGCACCATCGACAAGGTGGACATCAAGGGATTGGACAAGGGCGACGACGCCGCAATCATCGAGAACATCCAGGAATCGCTGTCGCTGTACGACACGATCGGCAAGGAGCAGGGCGAGTCGCGCCTGGAGTACCTGTTGTCGCAGGCCGAGCGGCAGACCCGCCAGGCGCTGGAACCGTTCGGGTACTACAACCCGGTGATCAAGGTTGAAGCACCGCGCGAGGATGAGCACGTGCGGGTGCTGATCCATGTCGACAAGGGTGCCCCGGTGACCGTGCGTCGCGAGCACATCGACATCACCGGCCCGGCGATCTACGACCAGTACCTGCAGGACGACCTGGCCGCGTTCAAGCCGCGCAAGGGCCAGCGCTTCGAGCACACCCAGTACGAAGCCAGCAAGATCACCATCACCCGACGCCTGGCCGAGCGTGGCTACTTCGATGCCGACTACACCCAGCGCCAGGTGCAGATCACACGCGCCGACAACGCCGCAGACATCGACCTGACCTGGGACAGTGGCCGCCGCTACAACATGGGCCCGGTGCGTTTCGTACAGGACTACTTCGTCGACAAGCTGTTCGACCCGCTGGTGTACTGGGACCAGGGCAGCTACTACCACGAGGGCAAGCTGGATCGCCTGCGGCAGTCGTTGACCAAGCTGGACTATTTCAGCGTGATCGACATCCAGCCGCGTCCGGACCAGGCCGACGCGAACGGCGACGTGCCGGTGGACGTGAAGCTGACCCGCGCCAAGCGCACCATCTACACCGCCGGCCTGAGCTACGGCAGCGAGAGCGGCCCGGGTGTGCGCGGTGGCATCGAGCGGCGGTTCCTGAACAACCGCGGCCACAAGATGAACACGCAGCTGGACTATGCGCAGAAGCGCAAGAGCCTGGTCACCAGCTACCGCATCCCGGCGTTCAACTGGCTCGACGGCTGGTACACCTTCGCCGCCAGCGCGTATGACGAGCAGACCGATTACATCGACCTGCGCAACTTCAAGCTGATCGCCAGCCGCAGCGGCGAGATCAACGAGCACTGGACCGCGATCGCCTCGGTCAACGCGCTGCGCGAGCGCTGGCGCTACGCCTCCGGCACCGAATTCACCGATGCGGTCTACAACACCTCGACGCTGGTGTACCCGCAGATGGTGGCCGACTACGTCAACGTCGACGACCAGATGTTCCCGCGCAAGGGCATCAGCGGCACCGCGACGCTACGGACCGGCATCGAGGGCGTCGGTTCGGATACCAGCTTCGTGCAGGCCAATGCCGTGCTGCGCTGGTACATCCCGGTGGGCGAAAGCAACCGCCTGATCCTGCGCGGCGAGGGCGGCACCACCTGGACCAGCGACCTGGTGGCGATGCCACCGAGCCTGCGCTATTTCGCCGGCGGCGACCGCAGCATCCGCGGCTACGCCTACCGCGAGGTCGGCCCGCGTACGCCGGCGCCGGACAAGTACGCACTGGGCGCCAAGAACCTGGTGATCGGCTCGGCCGAGTACGAGCACTACTTCAATGGCGGTCCATGGGGCGCGGCGGTGTTCGTCGATACCGGCAGCGCCTTCGACAACACCATTGATCTGCACACTGGCGTCGGCTTCGGCGTGCGCTGGAAATCGCCGGTCGGCCCGGTACGCATCGACGTGGCGCACGGCCTGAACAACCCGGATTCGCAGTTCCAGCTGTACCTGAACATCGGAGCGGACCTGTGAGCACGCCCGCACCCACGCCGACCCCGAACACGCCGCCGCGCGTGCGCTTCTACCGCCGCCGCCGCTTCTGGGCATGGTCCGGCGCCGGCGTGATCGGGCTGGTGCTGCTGGCCCTGCTGGCGGTGTACTGGCTGCTGCAGACCGTGGCCGGCCGCGATGTGCTGCTGGCGCAGGTGGTGGCGCGGCTGCCGGTGGGCGCCAGCTTCACCTGGGACAAGGTGGACGGCCCGGTGGCCGGTCCGCTGACCCTGTACAACGTCGACTT
The DNA here is from genome assembly GCF_029839665.1 of Stenotrophomonas sp. GD03930. Lineage (NCBI taxonomy): Bacteria > Pseudomonadati > Pseudomonadota > Gammaproteobacteria > Lysobacterales > Lysobacteraceae > Stenotrophomonas > Stenotrophomonas sp. GD03930. The sequence continues at coordinate 1,346,028 of NZ_JAOCAV010000001.1, forward strand.
CCGCTATGACGACATCCATTTCCACGCCGAGCGCGCGCACCTGGAGCCGGACCTGCGCCCGTTGCTGGGCCGCAAGCTGCTGCTGGACAAGCTGGAACTGACCAACGCGACGTTGAACCTGGCCAAGAGTGACGAGCCGTTCAAGCTGCCGTCGTGGCCGGATTCGCTGCCGCAGATCGAGATGCCGCTGGCGATCCAGGCCGACGCCATCGCCATCGATGGCTTCCGCATCAGCCAGGCCAACGAGCCGGTGATCGACATCAGCCGCGTGCGCGGTGGCATCGAAATCGCCAACGGCGAATTCCAGGCGCACAAGCTGGTCGTGGACAGCGACATGGGCAATTTCACCGCCCAGGGCCGCTACATCCCGGCCAAGGACTACGACACCGACGTGACGGTCACGGCGGTGCTGCCGGCCCCGCGTGGGCGCACTGCAGCGACGGTGGGGCTGGTGGCACGCGGCGACCTCGCCCACATGGAGGTGGCGCTGGCCGGGCGTGCACCGAAGCCGCTGCACGCGATGCTGGTGTTCGACGGGCGGACCGACCCGACCTGGAACGCCAGCGTGCGCAGCGACGAACTGGATCTGTCGCTGCTGTCGCCGGCGCTGGCGAGCTCGGCGATCGCACCGTTGGCACTGGACTTCACTGCCGCTGGCAAGGGCGGCAACGCCAACCTGCATGGCAAGGTGAAGCAGGGCGACCAGGAACTGGAACTGGCACCGTCGGTGGTGTCGCTGCAGGACCAGGTGCTGAAGGTTTCGCCGTTGCTGGTGAAGGGCCTCGGCGGCGAAGCGCGGCTGGAAGGTACGGCCGATTTCAGCCAGGAAGACCAGCAGAAGCTCAATTTCTCGGTGGTCGCACGCGATCTGACCTACGTGCCGGCCGCGGACCCGAACACCGCCGGCAGCGCGCCGGTACCGGTGACGCTGAAGGAAGCGCGCTTCGGCCTGGCCGGCACGCTGAAGGCGTGGGCGGCGATCGGCCGCGCCGAGGTCGAACGCGAAAAGCAGAAGGCGCAGCTGCGCTTCGACGTGCGTGGCAATGACCAGGCCGCGTCGATCCATCAGCTGCAGGCGCAGACCCCGGGTGGCCAGCTGCAGGTGGAAGGCCAGGTCGCTTGGGCGCCACAGCTGGACTGGGACGCCAAGGCCACGCTGAAGGACTTCGACCCCGGCTATTTCGTGCCGGGCTGGAATGGCCGCCTGTCCGGCAACCTGGCCTCCAAGGGCCGCCAGCTGCCGCCGCCGGCCAACGCCGCACCGGGCACGGCCGGTACGTTGGAAGCCACGGTGGACCTGCCGTCGCTGAAGGGCGTCCTGCGCCAGCGCAACCTCGACGCGCAGGGCAAGTTCGCACTGCAGGGCGATCAAGGCCAGGGCGACCTGAAGCTGTCGCTGGGCAGCAGCCGGGTCACCGCTTCGGGCAAGGTCGGTGATCGCCTCGACATCGACGCACGCTTCGAACCGCTGCAGCTGAGCGATCTGCTGCCGGGCGCCGACGGTGGCCTGCGTGGCCAGGTGCAGGTGAAGGGCCCGCGCGATGCGCCGGACATCACCGCCGACCTGATCGGCAACAACCTCAACTGGGATGGCTACGGCGCCGAGAGCGTAAGCATCAAGGGCCACCTGCCGTGGCGCGGCGACAGCGGCACGCTGGCGGTGCAGGGCCAGCAGGTCAACGCCGGCATGCTGCTGGAACGGCTGAACATCGACGCGCAGGGCAGTGTGTCCAATCTGCGGCTGGCCGCGCAGACCCGCAACGACATGGGCGCGATCGAGCTGCAGGGCAGCGTGCGCCAGCAGGGCGCGCAGTGGCGTGGCGAGCTGGCATCGCTGCGCATCGCACCGGTGAAGGGCGATGCCTGGTCGCTGCGTGCGCCGGCCGCGTTCGCGATCAACGGCAGCACCTACACCCTGTCCGAAGCCTGCCTGGCCGCCGCCAGCAGTGGCGCGCTGTGCGCCCAGGCGAACTGGCCGCGCGAGGGCCTGGTGGTGCGCAGTGATGCGCTGCCGCTGGCGCTGGTGCAGCCGTGGCTGCCGCCGCAGTCCGGCCGCCGCATCTACCTGCGCGGTGATGTCAGCCTGGACGCGCAGATCCGCCCGCGCGGCAATGCCTGGGAAGGCCATGTGGAAGCGCGCTCGAAGGAAGGCGGCGTGCGCCTGGGCGAGAACCGCACCACGGTGGGCGATGCGTCCCGTGGCGAGCTGGTGCGCTATGACCAGTTCTCGCTGAAACTGGACATGACCCCGGCCAGCATCAAGGGCTACCTGGGCATGGGCTTCCAGGGCAACGGTTTCGTCGATGCCAAGATGCAGACCGGCTGGGAAGCCAGTGCGCCGTTGAACGGCGAGCTCTACCTCAACATGTCGCGGCTGTACTGGCTGGAGCTGTTCTCGCCGGACATCGTGCGCCCGACCGGCCTGATCGAAGGCCACGTCAGCCTGCGCGGCACCCGTGGCCAGCCATCGCTGGGCGGTGACGCGCAGCTGAGCAACTTCAAGGGTGAATTCCCGGCGCTGGGCCTGACCTTCGACCAGGGCAAGGGCAGCTTCGTGGCCCAGCCTGATGGCTCGGCCAGGATCACCGCGCAGGCCAATTCCGGCCAAGGCACGCTGTACGTGGATGGCGGCCTGTCGTGGTTCGGTGATGCACAGCCGCTGCAGCTGAAGATCCACGGTGACAACGTGCTGCTGTCCAACACCAGCGAACTGCGCATCGTCGCCAATCCCAACCTCGATTTCACCCTGGCCAAGGCGGCAATGGAGCTGCGTGGAACCGTGCATGTGCCCGAGGCCGATATCGACCTCGAACGCCTGGACCGCGGCACCTCGGTGTCCGAAGACGTGGTGGTGCTCGATCCGGTCGATCCGGAAGAGTCGCGCACCTCGCCGTTGGACATGGACCTGACGGTCAGCCTCGGCGACAAGGTGAAGATGACCGGCTTCGGCCTGAAGGGCGCGCTGACCGGCAAGATGCAGGTCTGGGCCAAGCCCGGCCGCGAGATGACCGCCAACGGTGGCCTGGAAGTGAGCGGGCGCTACAAGGCATATGGGCAGGACCTGACCATCACCCGCGGCAACCTGACCTGGAACTACAACGCGGTCTCCGACCCGCGCATCAACATCCGTGCCGAGCGCCGGGTCGGTGATGTCACGGCGGGCATCGACGTCACCGGGCGCGCGCAGCAGCCGCGTGCGGACGTGTGGTCCGAGCCGGCGATGTCGCAGTCCGAGGCGCTGGCCTACCTGGTGCTGGGCCGCAGCCTGACCGGCGCCAGCAGCGACCAGACCCAGCAGGTCAACGCGGCCTCGGCGGCACTCTCTGCAGGCAGTGGCCTGCTGGCCTCGCAGCTGGGCGCCAAGCTGGGCCTGGACGACGCCGGCGTGAGCCAGTCGCGCGCGCTGGGTGGCTCGGTGATCGGCGTCGGCAAGTACATCTCGCCCAAGCTGTACGTCGGCTACGGCGTGTCGCTGGTTGGTGCAGGTTCGGTGATCACGCTGAAGTACCTGCTGCGCCGCGGCTTCGACGTGGAAGTGGAATCGAGCACGGTGGAAAACCGCGGTTCGATCAACTGGCGACGGGAGAAATAACGATCTGGTAGTGCCGGCCGCTGGCCGGCAGCTGCACCGTAGCTCCCGGGTTGCGTGGGTTGCCGGCCAGCGGCCGGCACGACCGTGCACGTCGACCCAACCATCGGCCGTTGCCCCGGCCGCCCCCAGCGGCTATGGTCCCGGGCTGTTCTGTCGTACCGGATTGCCCCATGTCACCACGCAAAGCCCTTCCCACCGCCCTGGCCCTGGGCCTGACCCTCGCCGCCGGTGCCCACGCCGATGAAGGCATGTGGATGCCGACCCAGCTGCCGGAACTGGCCAAGCCGCTGCAGGCTGCGGGCTTCAAGGGCAATCCGGCCGACCTGGCCAACGTCACCGCGCCGCCGCTGAGCGCCGTCGTGCGTGCCGGTGGTGGCACCGGCTCGTTCGTGTCCGCCGACGGCCTGCTGCTGACCAACCACCACGTGGCGATGGGGGTGATCCAGTACAACAGCTCGCCCGAGCACAACCTGATCGACAACGGCTTCATCGCCAACGGCCGCGCCGATGAGCGCCCGGCCAACCCGGACTTCCGCGTGCTGGTCACCGTCGGCTTCGACAAGGTGACCGACCAGGTGCTGGCGCAGGCGCGCGGCAAGACCGGCCGTGCCTACTTCGATGCGGTGGATGCGGCCAGCAAGCAGATCGTGGCCGAGTGCGAGAAGGACGGCAGCGTGCGTTGCTCGGTGGCCAACATGTACTACGGCACCGACTTCTACCGCATCGCCCAGCTGGAACTGAGCGACGTGCGATTGGTCTACGCGCCGCCGCGTGCGATCGGCAACTACGGCGACGAGATCGACAACTTCATGTGGCCGCGCCACACCGGCGACTTCACCCTGCTGCGCGCCTACGTCGGCAAGGACGGCAAGCCGGCCGCCTACAGCAAGGACAACGTGCCCTACCAGGCACCGGCACACCTGCAGATGTCGGTGGAAGGCCCGAAGGAAGGCGACTACGCGATGCTGGCCGGTTACCCGGGCATCACCTACCGCCACCGCACCGCCGCCGAATTCGCCGGCCAGATCGATGCCGTGCTGCCGCGCCGCGTGTCGGTGTTCCAGCAGATGATCGACACCATCGAAGCCGCCAGCGCCAAGGATGCACAGGCGCGTACCCGCTACGCCTCGCAGCTGCAGTCGCTGAAGAACAACCGCAAGCGCGCCGCCGGTGAACTGGAAGGCCTGCTGCGCAGCGATGCCAAAGCCCAGCGCGCCGCCGACGAAAGCGCGATGCTGGCCGCCACCGACCGCAGGTACCAGGGTGATATCAAGGCGCTGCTGGCCAACCTGTCGCAGGGTGCGGCGGTGGGCGAGCGTGACCTGCTGCTGGACCAGATGGCGATGCAGAGCCAGCTGCTGCGCACGGCATTGCTGCTGGAGCGCCTGCGCATCGAGTCGGCCAAGCCCGACGCGCAGCGCGAGAGCGGCTACCAGCAGCGCGACCAGGCGATGATCGAAGGCGTGCTCAAGCAGGTGCAGCGCCGCTATGCGCCGGAGGTCGAGAAGGCGCTGCTGACCACCCTGCTGACCCGCTACCAGCAGCTGCCGGATGCGCAGCGCGTGGCCGAGTTCGACGCCGCCTTCGGCCGCACCCCGCAGCAGCTGGCCAAGGCATTGGACACCCTGTACGCCGGCACCCAGCTCGGTGACGAGGCGCAGCGCCTGTCACGCTTCGCTGCCGCCCGCGAAGGCAAGGCGCTGGCCGCCGATCCACTGATCGCCGTGGCCGGCCCGCTGGTGGCCGCGCAGCTGCGCATCGAGAACGAGAGCAAGACCCGCGAAGGCGAGCAGCTGCGCCTGCGCCCGGCCTACATGCAGGCGCTGTTCGCGTGGCGTGCCAAGCAGGGCCGTGCGGTGTACCCGGATGCCAACCGCACCCTGCGGATCAGCTACGGCAAGGTGGAAGCATTGCATCCGCGCGATGGCGTGACCTACTCGCCGGTGACCACCGTGGCCGGCATCGTCGAGAAGAACACCAACGCCTATCCGTTCGATGCACCCAAGCCGTTGCTGGCGGCGATCGCCAAGGGTGACTTCGGCAGCACCGCCGATCCGGCGCTGAAGACCCAGACGGTCAACTTCCTGACCAACCTGGACACCACCGGTGGCAATTCCGGCTCGCCGGTGCTCAACGCCAAGGGTGAACTGATCGGCCTGAACTTCGACAGCAACTGGGAGTCGGTCAGCGCCAGCTGGTGGTTCGACCCGCGCTACAAGCGTGCCGTGCACGTGGACATGCGCTACCTGCGCTGGCTGCTGGCCAAGGTCTACCCGGCGCCCGAGCTGCTGAAGGAAATGGGCGTGCCGGCCCAGTAAGAAGCCGGCCACGACCAACGGTCGTGGCCCGCACCGCGTAGGCCCCCACCCTGTTGGGGGTGGTTGCCCCCAACGAGCCCGTGCACCCGGCCATGCCTGGCCTACACTGCGGGTTCCTCCGACGGAAACACGCGCGTGGTCTCCAGCTGGATCCTGCTGCTGGTCTCGGTTGCCTATGCCGCGCTGCTGTTCGGCGTGGCGTGGTGGGGTGACCGCCGGCCGATGTATCCCGACCGGCCATGGCTGCGGCCGGTGGTCTACAGCCTGGCGCTGGCGGTGTACTGCTCGTCGTGGACCTTCTACGGCGCGGTGGGCACCGCCGTGCGCAACGGTGTGGGCTATCTGCCGATCTATATCGGCCCCTTGCTGCTGCTGCTGTTCGGCTGGCGCATCATCGAGCGCCTGGCGCTGATCGCGCGCAGCCAGAACGTGGTCTCCATCGCCGATTTCATCTCTTCGCGTTTCGGCCGCTCGCGGCGGCTGGCAGCGCTGGTGGCGATCATCGCGCTGATCGGCATCATTCCGTACCTGGCCCTGCAGTACAAAGCGGTGGCGATGAGCCTGCAGGTGCTGACCGGCAACACCGGCCCGACCGGCTTCTTCAGCGACCCGGCGTTGTACGTGGCCCTGTTGATGGCGCTGTTCGCCACCCTGTTCGGTACCCGCCAGGTCGATGCCACCGAGCATCACCACGGCATGATGCTGGCCATTGCGCTGGAGTCCGTGATCAAGCTGGTGGCGATGGTGGCGGTGGGCGTGTTCGCCTACGTCTGGCTCAGCGACCGCAACGAAGCGGTGGTGGAGTCGGTGCATACGCTGTTCACCGGGCTGCCTCCGGTGGGCTTCCTGTCGCAGACGCTGCTCAGCTTCCTCGCCATCATCTGCCTGCCGCGCCAGTTCCACGTAGCGGTGGTCGAGTGCGGGGATGTGCGCGACGTACGCCGTGCGCGCTGGATGTTCGGCGGCTACCTGGTGCTCATCTCGGCGATGGTGCTGCCGATCGCCACCGCCGGTGTCAGCCTGTTCGGTACCGGCAGTGGCGTGGCCGATGACTCGATGGTGCTGGCCCTGCCGCTGGCGGAAAGGCGCAACACACTGGCGTTGATTGCTTACATCGGGGGCTTCTCCGCGGCGACCGGCATGGTGATCGTGTCCTCGATCGCGCTGGCCACCATGGTCAGCAACGACCTGGTGATGCCGGTACTGCTGCGCCGAAGTGGTGATCACCAGGAAGCCGCCGACGTCGCCTCGCGCGTTCTGTGGATCCGCCGGCTGGCGATCCTGCTGCTGGCGCTGATGGCCTACAGCTACTACCGCAGCAGCAGCAATGACAGCACCCTGGCCAGCTACGGCCTGATGGCGTTCGCTGCCGTGGCGCAGTTCGCACCGGGGCTGATCGGCGGCCTGTACTGGCGTGGCGCCAGCCGCCGCGGCGTCGAGGCGGGCATGCTGCTGGGCTTCGGCACGTGGTTGTACACGCTGCTGCTGCCAGCGATGACGATGGCCGGCTGGATGGACGCCGGCTGGGTGCAGAATGGCCCGTTCGGCATCACCTGGTTGCGCCCGCAGCAGTTGTTCGGCATGACCGGTTGGGACCCGCTGACCCATGGCACGTTCTGGTCACTGCTGGTCAATGCGGCGACGATGATGCTGGTGTCCGCGCGCTGGCGACCGGGCGTGGACGAGCGGCTGCGCGCCGCGCCATTCCTCGATCCGTATGCCGAGCGCCCCTCGGTGGCCGGTGGCTGGCCCGGTCATGTGCACGTGGGCGACCTGCTGGCACTGGCCTCGCGTGTGGTCGGTGAACGCCACGCGCGGCGCGCCTTCTTCGAGCAGGCGCAGTCGCTGGGGCGCGAGCTGCAGTCCTCGGCACCGGCCGACCGGCCCTGGGTGCAGTTCACCGAGCGCCTGCTGGCCGCATCGATCGGCGCGGCGTCCGCGCGGCTGCTGCTGACCAGCCTGCTGCGCGGCTCGGGCATGGACCTGGGCGAAGTGGTGGCGGTGCTGGATGAAGCCGGGCAGGAGCTGCGTTTCAACCGCGAGATCCTGTCGACCACGCTGGAGAACATCAGCGCCGGAGTCAGCGTGGTCGATCCGGACATGCGCCTGACCGCCTGGAACCGTCGTTACCAGGACATGTTCGGTTACCCCGACGGCATGCTTTACGTGGGGCGCCCGGTGGCGGACCTGATCCGCTACAACGCCGAGCGTGGCGAGCTTGGCGAGGGCGACATCGAGATCCAGATCAACCGCCGCATCGGCTACATGCGCGCCGGTTCACCACACGTGTTCGAGCGCACCCGCAGCGACGGCAAGGTGATCGAGATGCGTGGCCAGGCGCTGCCCGGTGGCGGCTACGTCACCAGCTACAACGACATCACCGATTACAAGCACGCGGAAAAAGCCCTGCTGGAAGCCAACGAGACGCTGGAACAGCGCGTGGCCGAGCGCTCGCACGAGGCCGAGGTCGCGCAGCAGTCGAAGACCCGCTTCCTGGCGGCGATCAGCCACGACGTGCTGCAACCGCTGAATGCCGCGCGCCTGTTTGCTTCCGCGCTGCGTGACAGTGACCACGTCAGTGACGAGCAGAAGCATCTGGCCGAACGCGTGGACGCCTCGCTGCGTGCCGCCGAGGAACTGCTCGATGGTCTGCTGGATGTATCGCGGCTGGATGCCGGTGGCCTGCACCCGGTGATCGGCGAGTTCGACGTGAGCGCGCTGATGCGGGAGCTGGCCGCGCAGTACACCCCGGTGGCCGCGGGCCGTGGCCTGCGCCTGGACCTGTTCGCGCGCCCGGCGTGGGTACGCAGCGACCGCCGCCTGTTGCGCCGCGTGCTGCAGAACTTCCTGGCCAACGCGCTGCGCTATACCCGCCAGGGCCGCATCGTGCTGGCAGTACGCCACCGTGGTGACGAAGTGGAGCTGCAGGTGTGGGATACCGGCCCCGGCATTCCCGAGCACCACATGCGGCAGATCTTCGACGAATTCCACCGCTACCAGCAGCCGTTCGACTGGGGCGAGCAGGGCCTCGGCCTGGGCCTGTCGATCTGCCAGCGCATCTCGCGCCTGCTCGACCATCGGTTGAACGCACGCAGCCGGGTCGGCAAGGGCTCGATGTTCTCGATCATCCTGCCGCGGGTGGCGCCGCTGCCCGGATACACCGAGTTGGCCACGCCGGCACAGGCCGTGGCCGCACCGGTACGCAGCGATTCGCTGGCCGGGCTGCGCGTGCTGTGCGTGGACAACGACGAGGAAATCCTCGACGGCATGCGCGCGCTGCTTGGCCGCTGGCAGGTGCAGGTGATCACCGCCGCGACCGTCGACCAGGCGCTGGAGAAGATCGCCGAGCGTCCGCAGGTGATGCTGGTGGACTATCACCTGCACGACCGCATGGACGGCCTGGATGCACTGGTGGCCCTGCGCGATGCGGCGGGCTACCCACTGCCCGGTGCGCTGCTGACCGCCGACGGCCGCGATGAACTGAAGCGCATGGCGCGCGAGCGCGGCTACCGCGTGCTGACCAAACCGATCAAGCCGGCCTCGCTGCGCGCCTTCCTGGGCGCGCTGCGCGATGCGCAGTAGTGCCGGCCGCCCGGCAGTAGATTCGCGCCATGCGTGGATGTGACGTCTGGTAGTGCCGGCCGCTGGCCGGCAACCACGCAATCGCGGGCGCGTTACCCCACGCCATGCAGGTGTTCGTACAGGATCGTCGCACCGATGATCACCAGGATCACGCCGCCGATGATCTCGGCGCGCTTGCCGACCATGCTGCCCAGCACGCGGCCGAGCATGATGCCGGCAGTGACCATGGTCAGCGTGCACAGGCCGATCACCGCAGCCATCACGCCGATATGCACGTCCATGAAGGCCAGGCCGATGCCCACTGCCATCGCGTCGATGCTGGTGGCAAAGCCGGTCAGCGCAAGCTTCCAGAAGCCGTGGTGCTGCGAAGGATCTTCTTCTTCCCCGGCACTGTCCGGGCGCAGGCCGTTGTAGATCATGTGGATGCCCAGCGCGCCGAGCAGGCCGAAGGCGATCCAGTGGTCGAAGGCTTCGACGTACTGCAGGGCGGCACGGCCGAGCAGCCAGCCGATGATGGGCGTGATCGCTTCGATGACGCCGAAGATGATGCCGGCGCGCAGCGCATCGCGGAACACCGGCTTGCGCATGGCGGCACCCTTGCCGATCGCCGCAGCGAAGGCATCGGTGGACATGGCGAAGCCGATCAGGAGGATCGAAACAGGAGACATGGCGGCAGCGGAAGGTCGGGCTAGGACGGACGCACGGCCTGCGCTCGCGCCCAACCTGGTGTTGCGCGCGCGGGCCGCTGGTCTCGCCAACCATCATGGTTGTCCACGCCACGGCGCACTGGCCGAGTATGTTGACGTGGACGATTCCTGCGAAGGAATCCGGCTACTCCCCAAGGGGACGCGAAGCTTAGCACCGCGATCCGCGCGTGGCGCGTTTCCAACGAAACGCGCAGGCAGGGCTGGTTTGTATAGCGATGGCTATACCGCGAGCACAGCGGTGCCTGGTAGTGCCGGCCGCTGGCCGGCAGGTGCAACGTCAAAAGCGTGCCAAGCAAGCTTGGCACCTACCGGAGCGGTTTCATGCGTCTCGCGCGTTTCAGGGAATTGCCGGCCAGCGGCCGGCACGACCGTCAATCCTCTTCCGGCGGCAGCACGATGGCGTCGTCGTCGATCGCCAGCTTGCCGGCCATCAGCACGGCCTGGGTGCGGTTGGTCACGCCCAGCTTGCGCAGGATCGCGGTGACGTGCGCCTTGATCGTTGCTTCGGAGACGTTGAGGTCGTACGCGATCTGCTTGTTCAAGCGGCCGGCGCCGAGCATCTGCAGCACGCGGAACTGCTGCGGGGTCAGCTCGCGCAGGCGCTGGCCCACCTCGCGTTCCTCGCTGCCGGTGGGCGGCACGTTGTGCGCTTCCGGCGGTGCCCAGGTCTCGCCATCGAGAATGGTGCCCAGTGCATGGCCGATGGTGTCCGAGTCGGCCGACTTTGGAATGAAGCCGAGCGCGCCGTGGTCGAGCGCGCGGCGCATCACCGTGGCTTCCTCGCGCGCGGACACCACCACCACCGGCAGGTGCGGGTGCAGCGAGCGCATGTGCACCAGCGCGTTGAAACCCTGCGCACCGGGCATGTTGAGATCCATCAGGACCAGGTCGGCGTCGTTGTGCTGGTCGGCCAGCGCGTACAGCGCTTCCACGCTGTCGGCTTCGAACAGCTGCACGCCCGGGATGACCCGCTGCACCGCCCCACGCAGGGCTTCGCGGAACAGCGGGTGGTCATCGGCAATCAGGAGGGTGGTCATGGGTCGAGCTTATCGATCAGGAAAAAGAGCGACGTGATGGCAGGTGCAGGACGGGTCGGACGGGGCCGGGTCCCTCCTCCCGGCCACGTCCCTGGCGCGTCCTGCACCTGCAGTCACGCCATCAGCGCACCTTGCGCTCGTCCACCAGCGACGCCACCACCGACGGATCGGCCAGGGTAGAGGTGTCACCGAGCTGGTCCGGCGCGTTCTCGGCGATCTTGCGCAGGATGCGGCGCATGATCTTGCCCGAGCGGGTCTTCGGCAGGCCCGGTGCCCACTGCAGGTGGTCCGGCGTGGCGATCGGTCCGATCTCCTTGCGCACCCAGGCGACCAGTTCCTTCTGCAGTTCGTCGCTCGGTGCTTCTTCGGCCACCAGGGTCACGTAGGCGTAGATGCCCTGGCCCTTCACGTCGTGCGGGAAACCGACCACGGCCGCTTCGGCCACCTTCGGGTGCGAGACCAGCGCGCTTTCCACTTCGGCGGTGCCGATGCGGTGGCCGGACACGTTGATCACATCGTCGACGCGGCCGGTGATCCAGTAATAGCCGTCCTCGTCGCGGCGGCAACCGTCGCCGGTGAAATAGCTGCCGGGGTAGGTGCGGAAATAGGTGTCGATGAAACGCTGGTGGTCGCCGTACACCGTGCGCATCTGGCCCGGCCAGGAATCACGGATGATCAGGTTGCCCTCGGTCGGGCCGTCCTGGATCTCGCCATCGGCATTGACCAGCGCCGGCTGCACGCCGAAGAAGGGCAGGGTGGCCGAGCCCGGCTTGAGGTCCATCGCACCGGCCAGCGGCGAGATCAGGATGCCGCCGGTTTCGGTCTGCCACCAGGTATCGACGATCGGGCAGCGGCTGTCGCCGACCACCTCGTAGTACCAGCGCCAGGCTTCCGGATTGATCGGCTCGCCGACGCTGCCAAGCAGGCGCAGCGAGGCGCGCGACGTCTTCTTCACCGGCTCCTCGCCCTCGCGCATCAGCGCACGGATGGCGGTCGGAGCGGTGTAGAAGATGCTCACCTTGTGCTTGTCGATCACGTTCCAGAAGCGCGAGGTATCCGGATAGTTCGGCACGCCTTCGAACATCAGCGAGGTTGCGCCGTTGGCCAGCGGCCCGTACACGATGTAGCTGTGGCCGGTGACCCAGCCGACGTCGGCGGTGCACCAGTAGATGTCGTCCTCGCGCAGGTCGAACACCGCTTCATGGGTGTAGGCCGCGTACAGCAGGTAGCCGCCGGTGGTGTGCAGCACGCCCTTCGGCTTGCCGGTGGAACCGGAGGTGTAGAGGATGAACAGCGGGTCTTCCGCGTTCATGCGCTCGGGTTCGCAGGTGGCCGGCTGGCTGTCCACCACGTCGTGGAACCAGCGGTCGCGCGGCGCCTGCATGTCCACCGCGCCGCCGGTGTGGCGCACCACCAGCACGGTTTCCACGGTATTGGTGCCGGGCAGCTTCAGCGCGGCATCGACGTTGGCCTTCAGCGGAATCTTCCGGCCGCCGCGCAGGCCTTCGTCGGCGGTGATGATCAGCTTGCTCTGGCAGTCGCTGACGCGGTCGGCGATCGAGTTCGGCGCGAAGCCACCGAACACCACCGAGTGGATCGCACCGATGCGCGCGCAGGCCAGCATGGCCACCGCAGCGTCGACGATCATCGGCAGGTAAATGGTGACCCGGTCGCCCTTCTTGACGCCGAGGTTGCGCAGCGCGTTGCCGAGGCGGCAGGTGCGCTCGTACAGCTCGCGATAGGTCACGTGCTGGGCCGGCGCGTCGGGACCATCCGGTTCGAACAGCAGCGCGGTCTTGTCGCCGCGCGTGTCCAGCTGGCGGTCCAGGCAGTTCACGCTGGCATTGAGCTCGCCATCCTCGAACCACTTGATGTGGAAATCGGACAGGTCGTAGCTGACGTTCTTGATCTTCGTCGGCTTGCGCATCCATTGCAGGCGCTCGGCGGCCTTGCCCCAGAAACCATCCGGGTCGGTTACCGAAGCCTGGTACTGCTGTTCGTACGACGTCTTGTCGATGCGTGCCTTGGCGGCGAACTGCGGATCGACGGGGTAGATATCAGCCATGGCACCCTCACTTGCACGTTGACTTTGTATGTGCAGTCGCAGCATCGCGGCGACCGATTCCCCTCAGTTTGCCCCATCCACCCCCGGCCGCGTCACCACCCTGGTTAGACCATGGTCGAAAGTGAGCGCCCAGCAGGGCCGGGTTCGACCAATGGCGAATAGCCGCTGTGCGCGAACGCCCCGCAGTCTCGGCTCGACCGTGCCCCACGCGCGGCATCACCTTGCCACTTGGGAGAGAGGGCAACATGAGCCACCGTACGTTGAAAGCCGTGCGCACACCTTTGGCGGCCTGCCTGTTGGTCGCCCTGGTCGCACCGGGCATGGCGTTCGCAGAGACCGCCAAAGAGAAAGCGCTGGAAGCACGCGTTGCCGAACTGGAACGCCAGGTCCAGCTGCTGCTGTCTTCGCAGCAACAACAGCAGACCCAGATCAGCCAGACCCAGCAGGCGGTGACCGAAGTCCGCACCGTGCAGGCCGGGCAGAAGCCGGTCGCACAGGTGCCGGCCGGGAAGCAGCCGATCCAGGTCACCACCATCACTCCGGGCGCCGCGCCGGGCACTACGGTCAAGATCGGCGGCTTCATCAAGGCCGACTTCCTGGCCACCCAGACCAGCGATGGCCAGCTGGCCGACGATGCCACCGGCCGCTCGCTGTACCTGCCGGGCCAGACCCCGGTGGAGGGTGCCGGCGGCACCGGCAAGCGTTCGGGCACCGACCTCAACGCCCACGCCAAGTTCTCGCGCTTCAACCTGGGCATCGACAACGTGAGCGAGTCCGGCAACAAGGCCGGCGCGTTCTTCGAGATGGACTTCTTCGGCAATTCGCTGGGCAACCAGACCGCCACCAACACCTATGGCGTGACCCTGCGCCACGCCTACATGTACTGGAACAACTGGCTGGCCGGCCAGACCTGGTCCAACTTCATGGACGCCGCCGCGCTGCCGGAAGCGGTCGACTTCGTCGGCCCCACCGACGGCGTGATCTTCGTGCGCCAGGCCCAGGTGCGCTACACCCAGGGCGGCTTCAGCGTCGCGCTGGAGAACCCGGAAACCACCACCCTCACCGGTACCCGCAACCCGGTCACCGGCGCCTGGACCAATGCCAGTGCCAACTCCGATCGTGGCAGCCTGCCCGACCTGACCCTGCGCTATGGCTGGAAGGGCGACTGGGGCACCTTCGGTGTCGGTGGCATCGTCCGCCAGCTGAAGGTCGACAACCAGGCCACCGGCGCCAAGGCCGACAAGGTGGCCGGCGGCCTGACCCTGGGCGGCAAGTGGGTGATGGGTGACAGCGATTCGCTGCACTACCAGCTGACCGGCGGCGAAGGCATCGCCCGCTACATCGGCCTGGGCATCACCGCCGACAGCGCCTTCGACGTGGCCCGCGACGAGCTCAACCCGACCGGCGTGCTTGCCGGTTATGTGGGCTGGCGGCATGCGTTCTCGCCGAAGCTGCGCACCAACCTGATCTACGCGCGCAGCGACTACGACAACGACAGCGTGCTGGGCCCGCTGGTGACCAAGAGCGTGCAGAGCGTGCGCGGCAACATCTTCTACTCGCCGCTGCCCAAGGTCGATATCGGCGCCGAGCTGATGTACGGCCGTCGCGAGATCGAGAACGGCAACAAGGGTGACATCACCCGATTGCAGTTCACCACCAAGTACAGCTTCTAAGAGCGTGCCGGCCAGCGGCCGGCACCTACCGAGATGGGGTGCCGACCAAGGTCGGCACCCACCGAGATTGAATGCCGGCCAAGGCCGGCATCTACAGAGGGAAAACGTCCCATGTCCAGCACTGCATCAAGCCCGCACAATCCAGCGGGCACCCTGACCCAGGGCCACAAGAAGGTCATCTTCGCATCGAGCCTCGGCACGGTGTTCGAGTGGTATGACTTCTTCCTGTACGGCTCGCTCGCCGCCATCATCGCCAAGCAGTTCTTCAGTGGCGTCAATGAAACCACGGGCATGATCTTCGCCCTGCTGGCGTTCGCTGCCGGCTTCTTCGTGCGTCCGTTCGGCGCGGCCTTCTTCGGCAGCCTCGGCGACCGCATCGGCCGCAAGTACACCTTCCTGGTCACCATCCTGATCATGGGCATCTCGACCTTCCTGGTCGGCGTGCTGCCCAACTACGCCACGATCGGCTTTGCTGCCCCGGTCATCCTGATCGTGCTGCGCCTGGCCCAGGGCCTGGCGATGGGTGGTGAGTACGGCGGTGCCGCCACCTACGTGGCCGAGCACGCGCCGGACGACAAGCGTGGCCTGTACACCAGCTTCATCCAGTGCACCGCGACGCTCGGCCTGTTCATGTCGCTGCTGATCATCCTGGCCTGCCGCTATTTCCTCGGCAATGAAGCCTTCGAGGCCTGGGGCTGGCGCATCCCGTTCCTGGTCTCGATCCTGCTGCTGGGCATCTCGGTGTGGATCCGCCTGCAGCTGAGCGAGTCGCCGCTGTTCCAGCAGATGAAGGCAGAGGGCAAGGGGTCCAAGACGCCGTTCCGCGACAGCCTGAAGGGCGGCAACCTGAAGCTGATGCTGCTGGTCCTGCTCGGCGCTGCGGCCGGCCAGGCCGTGGTCTGGTACGGCGGCCAGTTCTACGCGCTGTTCTTCCTCAGCAGCATGCTGAAGGTCGATGCCACCACCTCCTACCTGCTGATCGCTGCCGCGCTGGCGCTGGGCGTGCCGTTCTTCATCTTCTTCGGCTGGCTGTCCGATCGTATCGGCCGCAAGAAGATCATCCTGGCCGGCTGCCTGCTGGCTGCCGTCACCTACATCCCGATCTTCAAGGGCCTGACCCACTTCGCCAACCCGGCCATCGAAGAAGCCCGGACCAACTCGCCGGCACTGGTCATTGCCGATCCGAACACCTGTTCCTTCCAGTTCGACCCGGTCGCCGTACGCAAGTTCACCAGCTCCTGTGACATCGCCACCGCCGCGCTGACCAAGGCCGGCGTGCCGTACGACGTGCAGCCTGCCGCTGCCGGCTCGCTGGCGATGGTGAGCGTGGGCAGCAGCCAGGTCACCTCGTATGAAGGCGCTGGCCTGAGCAAGGAAGACGGCAAGGCAAAGGCCGATGCGTTTGGTGCGGAGCTGAAGACCGCCCTGACCACGGCGGGTTACCCGGCCAAGGCCGATGGTGCACGCATCAACATCGCCGGCACGATCTTCATGCTGTGGCTGCTGGTGCTGTACGTGACCATGGTCTACGGCCCGATCGCCGCCTACCTGGTCGAACTGTTCCCGACCCGCATCCGTTACACCTCGATGTCGCTGCCGTACCACATCGGCAACGGCTGGTTCGGTGGCTTCCTGCCGGCGATCTCGTTCGCGCTGGTGGCCGGTACCGGCAACCTGTACTACGGCCTGTGGTACCCGATCGGCATCGCGCTGATGTCGGTGGTGGTGGGTGGCCTGTTCCTGCGTGAGACCAAGAACGTGGATATCACCAAGTAACCGGCGTGCCGACCAACGGTCGGCACCCACCGGGTTTCAGGGGCCGCGGTGCAGACCGCGGCCTTTCTGTCTGGTAGTACCGGCCGCTGGCCGGTAATGACTGCTCGCCCGCAGCAAATGCAAGGCTGCCGGCCAGCGGCCGGCACTACCATTGCGTTGCGCAGCACCCCGTATAGTCGGCCCATGACCACCACCACGCCGACCGAGCTCCCCACCATCCTGCACACCCTGCGCAGCGCGTGGCAGGCTAAGCGCCCCACCCTCGACCAGCGTGAAGCCGACCTGCGCCGCCTGCGCGAGGCGCTGAAGCCGCGCCTGGACGAGATGGCGCAGGCCATCGCCGAGGACTTCGGCCACCGCGCCCACACCGAATCGAAGCTGGCCGATGGCATGAGCGTGCTGTCGGCCATCGACCACCTGCGCCGCCACCTGCGCCGCTGGTCGAAGCCGCAGCGGGTCGGCGCCGGTTGGCGACTGTGGCCGGCGCGCGCGCAGCTGCGGCCGACGCCGCTGGGCGTGGTCGGGGTGATCTCGCCCTGGAACTACCCGGTCACGCTGGCGCTGGTGCCCTTGGCTACAGCCATCGCCGCTGGCAACCATGTGCTGCTGAAACCCTCCGAACACACGCCACGCACCAGTGCTTTCCTGGCCGATCTGCTGGCCAGTGTGTTCCCGCCCGATCGCGTGGCGGTGGTGCAGGGCGGGGCGGACGTGGCCGCGGCGGTGTCCTCGCTGCCGCTGGACCATCTGCTGTTCACCGGCTCGACGGCGGTGGGCCGCAAGGTGATGGCTGCCGCGGCTGAGCATCTGGTGCCGGTCACGCTGGAACTGGGCGGCAAGTCGCCGGCCATCGTCTGCCGCGATTTCCCACTGGACAAAGCCGCAACGCGGCTGGCCACCGGCAAGTGGTTCAACGCCGGGCAGACCTGCATCGCGCCGGACTACGTGTTGATCGACACCGTGCGCCAGCGCGAGTTCGTACAGGCATTGCAGCAGCAGGTACGCGAGCGCTACGGCGATTTCAGCGATGCCGAGGATTACACGCGCATCATCAACGAAGGCCAGTACCGGCGCCTGCAGGGCTATCTGGCGCAGGCGCGCGAACGCGGCGTACCGGTCATTCCGCTGGCGCAGGTGGATGAGGCACGTGCCGACCGTGAGCGCCTGCTGGTGCCGACCGTGGTGCTGGACCCGCCGGACGACCTGGAGCTGATGCGCGAGGAGATCTTCGGCCCGATCCTGCCGGTACGGGCCTACCCGGATCTGGATGCCGCGTTGACCGACGTGCTGTCCCGCGATCGGCCGCTGGCGCTGTATCCCTTCAGCCATGACAAAGCGACGGTGGAGCGCATCCTCGGCCAGGTGGTGGCCGGTGGGGTGACGGTCAACGACACGCTGCTGCATTTCGCGGCCGATGGCCTGCCGTTCGGCGGGGTAGGGGCAAGCGGCATGGGCGCGTACCACGGCCGGGCCGGGTTCGATGCGATGAGCAAGCGGCTGCCGGTGCTGTGGCAGTCGCGCTGGGCGGCCAGCGATCGGTTGCGGCCGCCGTACTCGAAGATTGCCGGGTTGCTGAAGCTGCTGCTTCGGTAGTGCCGGCCGCTGGCCGGCAACTGCAGGGTCTTGCCGACGGTTCAAGGGGTTGCCGGCCAGCGGCCGGCACTACCGGTAGGTGCCATGCGCCAACCAAGGTTGGCGTCTACCAAACCCGGGCCGGGTAGAATGCCCCCCATGAAGATCGCCTCGTGGAACGTCAATTCGCTCAATGTCCGCCTGCCGCACCTGGAGCAGTGGCTCAAGGCGTTCGGCCCGGACATCGTCGGTATCCAGGAAACCAAGCTGGAGGACCACAAGTTCCCCGATTCGGCGCTGATCGCCGCCGGCTACCGCAGCGTGTTCGCCGGCCAGAAGACCTACAACGGCGTGGCGCTGCTCTCGCGTGAGCCGGCGCAGGACGTGCAGATCGGCATTCCCGGCTTCGAGGACGAGCAGAAGCGTGTCATCGCCGGCACCTTCGGCGACCTGCGGGTGATCAACCTGTACGTGGTCAACGGCCAGGACATCGGCACCGACAAGTACGACTACAAGCTGCGCTGGCTGGAGGCCGTCCATGCCTGGATCGCCGAAGAACTGCAGCGCCACCCGAAGCTGATCGTGATGGGCGACTTCAACATCGCCCCGGACGCGCGCGACGTGCACGACCCGGAGGTGTGGAACGAAAACCACATCCTGACCTCCACCGCCGAGCGCGGCGCGCTGAACAAGCTGCTGCAGCTGGGCCTGCACGATGGCTTCCGCCTGCACAACGACGAGGCGGGCACCTTCAGCTGGTGGGACTACCGTGCCGCCGGCTTCCGCCGCAACCTCGGCCTGCGCATCGACCTGACCCTGGTCTCCGACGCGCTGAAGCGCAGTGCGGTGGCCTCGGGCATCGACCGCGAGCCGCGTACCTGGGAACGCCCGAGCGATCACGCGCCGGCGTGGGTGGAAGTAGCGTCGAGCTTGCTCGACTGATCTCCCATGCAGTCGAGCAAGCTCGACTCCACAGAACGGGGCCCGACGATTGCCGGGCCCCTTGTGATGCGTCTGCCGGCCAGCGGCCGGCACGACCACCGCGTCAGCGTATGCTCTTGCGGGTGAACAGGTTGACGATCGCCAGCAGGATCACCGCACCGATCAGCGAGAACAGGAAGGTGCGGATGGTGATCGCTTCGTTGATGCCGCCGCCGAACAGCCAGCCGGAAATCAGCGCGCCGACGATGCCGACCACGATGTTGAGGATGATGCCCTGCTGGGCGTCGCGCTTCATGATGATGCTGGCCAGCCAGCCTACGATGCCGCCGACGATCAGCCAGATGATGATGCCCATGATCGAACCTCCGGTGGGGAACTGTGACCAGTTGACGCGCATGGCTGTGAACCCGTCGTGCAATTGCGTGATGGGCGCGTGCGGATGAGCCTGCCAGCCACCCTCGACGGCCCGTGGCGCTTCGGCCCGGTGACGGTCTGGCGGCGCACCCACGTGCCCGGCCACCGCGGTGAACCGCAGGCGCGGCAGGTGCTCGCGCAGGCGCTGGGGGCCGAACCGGAGGCGCTGCCGCTGGTGCGCGACGGCAAGGGGCGGCCTGAACTGACCGGCGCACTGGCCCATTACGGCACCGGCTGGAGCCACAGCGGCGAGGTGCTGCTGGTGGCGCTGGGCGAGGGGGTGCGGCTGGGCGTGGACCTTGAGCTGCTGCGGCCGCGACCACGCCTGCTGGAGATCGTGCGGCGCTTCTTCCACCCCGAGGAAGTGGCCTGGCTGGAACGCCTGGACGAGGCCGGGCGCGAGCACTGGTTCTTCCGCGTGTGGTGCGCCAAGGAAGCGATGCTGAAGGCCCACGGCCAAGGCATCTCGTTCGGCCTGCACCGGCTGCAGCTGGCCCCCGGCAATGACGGCGCCCTGCACCTGCGTTGGTGCGACCCGGAACTGGGCGAGGCCGCGCGCTGGCACCTGCACGAATGGCAGGCCAGCGGGCAGTTCCGCGCGGCATTGGCCTGGTATCCGCACTGAAGCGGGGAATCAGCGCGCAAAACCGGCGATAATGCCGGCATGAGCGAACACCCACTTCCCGCCAGCGTGACTGCCACGCTGGAACAGGGCCTGGCCAGCATGGGCCTGGATGCCGCGCTGGCACCACCGCTGCTGCGCTACCTGGCCCTGCTGCACCGCTGGAACGGCACCTACAACCTCACCGCCATCCGCGACCCGCAGGAGATGGTCACCCGCCACCTGCTCGACTCGCTGGCGATGCAGCCGTTCGTGGCCGATGGCAGCCTGGCCGACCTCGGCACCGGCCCCGGGCTGCCCGGCATCCCGCTGGCCATCGCCTGCCCGGGCCTGCAGGTCACCCTGGTCGAGAGCAACGGCAAGAAGGCGCGCTTCATGCGCGAGGCCGTGCGCCAGCTCGGCCTGGGCAACGCCCGCGTGGCCGAATCGCGCGCCGAGGCGCTGGACGAGGCCGGCCGTTACGACCAGCTGACCGCGCGCGCGATGGACACCCTGGCCGGCATCGTCCGCGTTGGCGGCCACCTGCTGCGCCCCGGTGGCGTGTTGCTGGCCATGAAGGGCGTCTATCCCCATGAAGAGATCGCGGACCTGCCGGAAGGCTGGCAGGTGCGTGAGGTGACCCCGCTGAGCGTGCCCGGCCTGGCCGGCGAACGCCACCTGGTCACGGTTACAGGCCCCTGATTACCGCCGCCAGCCCCTTGTGGAACAACGGGTTGGCGATTCACGATTTCCGCAAGGGGCCGGTTGTACGCATAATGACCGGTCCCAGCACACGTCGACGAGGCACACCCGCATGGCCCGCATCATCGCCATCGCCAACCAGAAGGGTGGCGTCGGCAAGACCACGACCGCCGTCAACCTGGCCGCTTCCCTGGCCAACGCACCCAAGCGCGTGCTGCTGGTCGATCTGGATTCGCAGGGCAACGCGACCATGGGCAGTGGCGTGGACAAGCGCGAGCTGGCTGCCTCCACCTGCGATCTGCTGCTTGGCGAGAACAGTGCTGCCGACGTGCGCGTGCAGGCCGCCGAGGGCTATGACCTGCTGCCCGGCAACATCGACCTGACCGCTGCCGAGATCCAGCTGATGGGTGAGAGCGAGCGCGAGCAGCGCCTGAAGCGCGCGCTGGCGCCGATCCGTGACGAGTACGACTACATCCTGATCGACTGCCCGCCGGCGTTGTCGCTGCTGACGCTCAACGCGCTGGCCGCCGCCGATTCGGTGATCGTGCCGATGCAGTGCGAGTACTACGCGCTGGAAGGCCTGAGCGCGCTGGTGGAAACCATCGAGGCGCTGCGCACCAGCCTGAACCCGGCGCTGGAGATCGAAGGCGTGCTGCGCACCATGTTCGATGTGCGCAACAACCTGGCCAACGCGGTGTCGGCCGAGCTCACCGAGCACTTCGGCGACCGCGTGTTCCGCACCATCGTGCCGCGCAACGTGCGCCTGGCCGAGGCGCCCAGCCATGGCCAGAGCATCGTCGGCTACGACCGCGCCTCGCGCGGTGGCGTGGCCTACCTGGGCCTGGCCGGCGAGATCATCCGCCGCAACAACGAACGCAACAAGGCCACCAAGGCCGTGGAGACCGTCTGATGACCAGCAGCAAGCCGGCAGCCAAGAAGCGAGGCCTCGGCCGTGGCCTGGATGCGCTGCTGGGACCCAAGGGGGCGGTCAGCCAGGTGCAGGCCACCACCGCGGTGATCGAGCCCCTGCCGGGTGAAGTGCTGCGCAAGCTGGCCGTCGGCCAGCTGCAGCCGGGCAAGTACCAGCCGCGCCGCGAGATGGACGAGGGCAAGCTGTCCGAGCTGGCCGATTCGATCAAGTCGCAGGGCGTGATCCAGCCGATCCTGGTGCGCCAGCTGCCGGCGGGCAACTACGAAATCGTCGCCGGTGAACGCCGCTGGCGCGCCTCGCAGCTGGCCGGCCTGGACGAAGTGCCGGTGGTGGTGCGCGAGCTGGAAGACCGCACCGTCATCGCGATGGCGCTGATCGAGAACATCCAGCGCGAAGACCTCAACCCGCTGGAAGAAGCCGAAGCGCTGCAGCGCCTCATCAGTGAATTCACCCTGACCCATGCCGAGGCCGCCGAGGCCGTCGGCCGCTCGCGTGCGGCGGTGTCCAACCTGCTGCGCCTGCTGGAGCTGCCGGTGGCGATCCGGCTGCTGCTGGAAACCCGCCGCCTGGAAATGGGCCACGCCCGCGCACTGCTGACCCTGGCCCCCGAGCTGGCCGGCAAGCTGGCGCAGGAAGCGGCCGACGAAGGCTGGTCGGTGCGCGAGGTCGAGCGCCGTGCGCAGGCCTTCGCCGCTGGCAAGGTGCCGAGCAACCGCCCGGTGGCCACGCCGAAGGTGCAGCAGGCCGACATCGCCTCGCTGGAAACCGAGCTGTCCGAAGCGCTGGGTGCCAAGGTGGCGATCAACCACGGCCGCGGCGGCAAGGGCAAGCTGATCATCCATTACACCGATCTGGACACCCTGGACGGCGTGCTGGAAAAGCTGCGCACGCGCCAGGGCTGAGCCCGGCGCAGCAACGGGGGACGCGGCCCGTTCCTGCCGTGTCCCGTGAATGACAGGGAACGCACCGCCGCGCGCGCCGGGGCCTGCACTGTGCTCTGGCCCGTGGCCTCATCCAGGGAGCAGGACATGAGCAACGCATTCGACGACGTCAGCCCGGGCGGCAGCCCGATCATGGTGCACAGCCGCCAGAAGGACTTCACGCCGGCGCAGGGCGAAGAACACATCGAGGCGATCAGCGCGCACATCGAGCGCCATCTGGGCCCGGTGTCCGGCGTCTTCCACGAGATCATCTCCGACCTGGTGCACATCGACGTGCACGTGGTGCCGGCCAATGAGCAGTTCCCTTACCTGCGGCTGGTGACCTCCGGCATGAGCGACCTGCCGATGACCGTGCCCGCCGAGGTGGACGCGGACGTGCCGCGCTACATGGAGCTGATGGTGACCCTGCCGGCTGACTGGCCGATCTCGCAGGACGCCTTCGAGGACGAGCGCAACTACTGGCCGGTGCGCCTGCTGAAGGGAATGGCGCGGCTGCCGCACGAGTACGACACCTGGCTGGGCTTCGGCCACACCATCCCCAACGGCCACCCCAGCGAGCCCTATGCGCCGGGCGTGGGTTTCGACGGTGCCATCGTGCTGCCGCCGGTGACCACCCCGGAAGACTTCGCCGAGCTGGTTCTTGAGGATGGCAAGACCATCGCCTTCATGGCCCTCATGCCGCTGTACCCGGAAGAGATGGACCTGAAGCTGAAGAAGGGCGCCGAAGCACTGCTCGACCGCTTCGATGCGAAGAACATCCAGGACGTGATCGAACCCGGCCGCAGCAATGTGGCCAAGAAGCGTTTCGGGCTGTTCTGAGCCCGCAGCGTATCGTCTGCACCTGTACTCATTGGATTTCCAGGCAACTGCAATGACCATCCTGCTCACCGGCGCTGCCGGCTTCATCGGTGCCTACACCGCCCGCGCGCTGCTGGAGGCGGGCCAGCCGGTGGTCGGCCTGGACAACTTCAACGACTACTACGATCCGCAGATCAAGCGCGACCGCGTGGCCGCGCTGTGCCCGGCGCTGGACCTGCGCACGCTCGACCTGACCGACCGCGACGGCCTGGCCGCGCTGTTCGACGAGGTGCAGCCGACCGCGGTGATCCACCTGGCCGCGCAGGCCGGCGTGCGCTATTCGCTGGAAAACCCGCACGCCTACGTCGACAGCAACCTGGTCGGCTTCGTCAACATGCTCGAACTGTGCCGCCACCGTGGCGTGCAGCACCTGGTGTATGCGTCGAGCAGCTCGGTCTATGGCGACTCGGCCACGCCGCCGTTCTCCGAAGACCAGCGCGTGGACCAGCCGCGTTCGTTGTACGCGGCGACCAAGGCCGCCAACGAGCTGATGGCCTACACCTACGCGCAGCTGTACGGCCTGCACGCCACCGGCCTGCGCTTCTTCACCGTGTATGGGCCGTGGGGCCGGCCGGACATGGCGCCGCTGCTGTTCTCGCGCGCGGTGCTGGCCGGGCGGCCGATCGATGTGTTCAACGAAGGCCGCATGCAGCGCGATTTCACACATGTCTCCGACATCGTGGCCGGTATCCTTGGCGCCCTCGCGCATCCGGCCGACGGTCCGGTGCCGCACCGGGTGTTCAACCTCGGCAACCATACGCCGGTCGAGCTGGAGCGCTTCATCGGCGTGATCGAGCAGGCTGCCGGCCGCCCCGCGCAGAAGGTCTACAAGCCCATGCAGCCCGGCGACATGGTGCGCACGATGGCCGATACCCGGCGCGCCCATGACGCCTTCGGCTTCGACGCGGTGACCCCGATCGAAGTGGGACTGCCACCCGTCGTGGAATGGTGCCGCGAGTACTTTGGTGATCGCGCCTGAGGACGGATCCTCACGCCGCCGGGTTCATCTTCGGATAACCTCGGTTTCGGAGAATGCGCGGTCTTTGTCCCCCTTTGGCCGAGTGCCTTATGAGCCAACCCGAGCTTTCCGTTGTCGTCCCCGTGTTCAACGAGCGCGACAATGTCACCCCGCTGGTCACCGAAATCACCGCGGCGCTGCGTGGCCGGGTACCGTTCGAGATCGTCTACATCGACGATCACTCGCGCGATGACACCCTGGCCGTGCTGCAGGGGCTGAAGGCCACCACGCCGGAACTGCGCGTGCTGCACCATGTGAACCAGAGCGGCCAGAGCACCGCGGTGCGCACCGGCGTCAAGCATGCGCGGGCGCCCTGGATCGCCACCCTGGATGGCGATGGCCAGAATGATCCCGCCGACATCCCCAGGCTGCTGGCCGCGCGCGATGCGGCCGAGGCGCAGGTGAAGCTGTTTGCCGGCTGGCGCGTCAACCGCCAGGACAGCGGCAGCAAGCGCTGGGCCAGCCGCTGGGCCAATGCCATCCGCGCGCGCATGCTGCGCGATGACACGCCCGACACCGGCTGCGGCATCAAGCTGTTCGAGCGCAACGCCTTCCTCGACCTGCCGTACTTCGACCACATGCACCGTTACCTGCCGGCGCTGATGCAGCGTGCCGGCTGGAAGACCATCAGCGTGCCGGTCAACCACCGCCACCGTACCGCCGGCGTGTCCAAGTACAACAACCTGGGCCGCGCGCTGGTCGGCATCCGCGACCTGCGCGGCGTGGCCTGGCTGATCACCCGCAGCAAGCGCACCGCGGTGGAAGAGCGGTGATGGGCCTGGCACTGCACTGGCTCGACCAGCCGCTGACCTGGCTGTACTGGACCGGCCTGCACGTGACCGGCTGGAAGCTGATCGGCTATACCGGCGCGCTGATGTTCGGCGGCCGCTGGCTGGTCCAGTTCATCGCCTCCAAGCGCGCCGGCAAGCCGGTCATCCCGCGCCTGTTCTGGTACATGAGCGTGGTCGGCAGCCTGATGACGCTGAGCTACTTCCTGTTCTCGGCCAAGCAGGACTCGGTGGGCGTGCTGCAGAACCTGTTCCCGGCGTTCACCGCGCTGTACAGCCTGCAACTGGACATCAAGCACCGGGGCTGGAAGCGGGACAGGGCTAGCCACTGAGGCTGCCGGGGCTCCCATCCGGTAGGTGCCGATCTTGGTCGGCACATGTGTATCCGGACCCGGGATATCCACGCATGGCGTGGATCTACTGCTTGCCCTGCGGAAGAGCAGCCGACTAACGGTCGGCTCTACCACGCGCCTTCGGCGCTGGGGCCCCGGCCTGCGGCCGGTTCCCGGTCATGCCTGCGTTGCAGGCAGGACCTTCGTCCCATGCCACGGGCGGTGGGCGGTGCCATGATCGGGGTCTGCCTTCCCGGGAACCTGTGCTCGTGAAAACCCGTCTTGCCGTTGCCCTGCTGATTGCCCTGTCCGCCCCCGCCGTGGCCCTTGCCGCGCCGCCCGCCACCGCTGCACCGGCCAGCGTGGCCACCGAATCGCCCGCCGACGCCGCCTTCCGTGCGGTGTACGAGAAGGAATGGAAGTGGCGCCAGGACGGCGGCGGTGAGGCCAGCGAAGACGAAGATGCCCCGGCCAATGCCACCCGCATGCCTGACGTCGGCCCGGCCGCGCAGCAGGCACGCCTGAAGGTGTGGGACGAGACCCTGGCCGCGCTGAAGAAGATCGACCCGAAGACCCTGTCGGCCGACAACCAGGTCAACTACGCGATCTACCGCGACCAGGTGTTCAACCTGGCCGAAGAGGTGCGCCTGCGCGGCTACGAGATGCCGTTCAACGCCGACTCCTCGTTCTGGTCGAACCTGTCCTTCATGGCCCGGCGCGAGATGAAGACCGTGCAGGACTACCAGAACTACATCGCACGCCTGAATGACGTGCCGCGCTACTTCGGCCAGCAGACCGAGAACATGCGCGCCGGCCTGAAGCGTGGTTTCAGCGTGCCGCGTGCCGTGCTCGATGGCCGCGAGGTCTCCATCGCCACCGTCGCCGAACTGAAGGACCCGACCGAGTCGCCGCTGTACGCGCCGTTCAAGAAGCTGCCCAACAGCATCCCGGCCGCCGAGCAGGCCAGGCTGCAGGCGCAGGCGCGCGAAGCGATCAGTGGCAAGGTGGTGCCCGCGTTCCAGCAGCTGCGCACCTTCTTCGTCAGCGAGTACGTGCCGCAGGCGCGCACCACGCTGGCTGCCGAAGCGATGCCGGACGGCAAGGCGTACTACAAGCAGCAGATCCACGAGTACACCACGCTGGACCTGTCGCCGGACGAGATCCACCGCATCGGCCTGGGCGAAGTCGCTCGCATCCAGGGCGAGATGAACGACATCATCAGGCAGGTGAAGTTCAAGGGCAGCTTCGCCGAGTTCCTGACCTTCCTGCGTACCGATCCGCAGTTCTACGCCAAGACCCCGGAAGAGCTGCTGTCGCGCGCGGCGTGGATCTCCAAGCGGGCTGACGGCCAGCTGGGCAAGTACATGACGCTGCCGCGCGCGCGCTTCACCATCGTGCCGGTGCCGCCGGACATCGCGCCGTTCTGGACCGCCGGCCGTGGTGGCATGGGCACCTACTGGCTCAATACCTACAACCTGCCATCGCGCCCGCTGTACAACCTGCCGGCGCTGACCCTGCATGAATCCGATCCGGGCCACGCGCTGCAGGGTGCCATCGCCGCCGAGCAGAAGAACCTGCCCGAGTTCCGCCGCAACGCCTACATCTCCGCCTATGGCGAAGGCTGGGCGCTGTACTGCGAGAAGCTGGGCGTGGAGATGGGCATCTACGAAACCCCGTACGAGGATTTTGGCCGCCTGACCTACGAAATGTGGCGCGCCGCGCGCCTGGTGATCGACACCGGCGTGCACAGCAAGGGCTGGACCCGTGAGCAGGCACTGGCCTACCTGCGTGACCACACCGCGCTGAGCGAGCATGAAGTGACCACCGAAGTGGACCGCTACATCTCCTGGCCGGGCCAGGCGCTGAGCTACAAGCTGGGCGAGATCGCCATCGTGCGCCTGCGCGCGCAGGCCGAGAAGGAACTGGGCGACAAGTTCGACATCAAGGGCTTCCACGACACCCTGCTCAAGCAGGGCTCGGTGCCGCTGCCGGTGCTGGAACAGCAGATCCAGGCCTACATCGCCGAACGCAAGAAGGCCTGACCGCTCCAAGGTAGTGCCGGCCGCTGGCCGGCAACCTGCACGCACTGCAATCGTTCGACATTGCCGGCCAGCGGCCGGCACTACCGGGGATCGGAGAACGGGGTCGGATCGCAGGATCCGACCCCGTCATGTTTCACCCCACCGCCCTTGGCTTGGCCACTCGTGCCGCGAAGGTCGGCAGCACCAGCAGGGTCAGCACGGTGGCGGTGATCAGGCCACCGATCACCACCGTCGCCAGTGGCTTCTGCACCTCCGCACCGGAACCGCTGGCAATCGCCATCGGAATGAAACCGACGATCGCCACCAGCGCCGTGGTCAGCACCGCGCGGATGCGGCTCGACGCACCGTTGATCGCCGCCTGCAGCGGCAGGTCACCGGCATCCAGGCGCTCGCGGATCGCCTGCATCAGCACCAGACCGTTCAAGGTGGCCACGCCGGAGACGGCGATGAAGCCGACCGCCGCCGACACCGAGAACGGCATGCCACGCAGCAGCAGCGCGAGAATGCCGCCGACCAGCGCCAACGGCACGCAGCTGAACACCAGAATGGCTTCCTTGCCGCTGCGCAGGGCCATGAACAGCAGGCTGCCGATCAGCAGGAACACCACCGGCACCACCGTCGCCAGCCGCTTCTCGGCACGCTGCAGGTTCTCGAACTGGCCGCCCCAGGTCAGGTAGGCACCCGGCGGCAGTGCCACGTCGGCCACCGCGGCCTGTGCTTCACCCACGAAGCCACCCAGGTCGCGGCCACGCACGTTGGCCTGCACCACCACGCGGCGGCTGCCGTTGTTGCGGCTGATCTGGTTCGGCCCTTCGCTGACCGTGATGCGTGCGACCGACGACAGCGGAATCACCAGTCCCGACGGCGTAGCGATCGGCAACGAAGCCAGCTGGTCCGGATCGTTGCGCGAGGCATCGTCCAGGCGCACCACCACGTTGAAGCGGCGATCACCTTCGAAGATCTTGCCGGCTGCCGTACCACCAATGCCGGTGGACAGCGCATCACTCACATCCGCCGCGGTCAGCCCGTACTGCGCCGCCGCCACGTGGTCGATGGCCACGTTCAGCGTGGGCAGGCCGGAGATCTGCTCCACCCGCACGTCAGCCGCGCCCTCCACTGCACGCAGCTTCAACGCCACCTGGTCGGCCACCTTCTGCAGCTGGCTGAAGTCATCACCGAAAATCATCACCGCCAGGTCGGTACGCACGCCGGAAATCAGTTCGTTGAAGCGCAGCTCGATCGGCTGGCTGAACTCGAAGCTGTTGCCCAGCTGCTGCCCGGCCAGCGTTTCGAAGCGCGCCACCAGCACATCCTTGCCCAGCGTCGGATCCGGCCAGTCCTTGCGTGGCTTCAGCACGATCACGCTGTCGGAGATGTTGGTCGGCATCGGGTCGATGGCCGCCTCGGCGGTACCGGTGCGCGAGAACACGGTTTCTACTTCCGGCTGCTTGGCAATCGCCTTTTCCAGTGCCAGCTGCATCGCCAGCGACTGCTCCAGCGAGGTCGACGGCACGCGCAGGGCCTGCATCGCCACGTTGCCTTCGTCCAGCGTCGGCATGAACTCGCGGCCCAGCAGCGAGAACGAACCGATGCCCACCACCACCATCATCACCGCACCGGCCAGCACCGTGCGCGGATGCGCCACGGCCTTGCGCACCACCGGCTCGATGCGTGCGCGCAGCACGCGGATCAGCTTGGTCTCGTGCTCGCCATCATCGGCATGCGCATCGCCGTCCTTCACCTTCGGCTCGCGCACCAGCAGCGCGGCCATCGCCGGCACGAAGGTGAAGGAGAAGATGAAGGCACCGACCAGGGCCAGCATGAAGGTGGCCGCCATCGGGTGGAACGTTTTGCCCTCCACGCCTTCCAGGGTGAGGATCGGCGCGAACACCAGCAGGATGATCAACTGGCCGAACGCCGCAGGGCGCGCCATCTTCATGGCCGAATCGGCGGCCACGCGCAGGCGTTCCATCGCGGTCAATGCACGGCCCAGTTCGGTGCGGCGCTGGCCCAGCATCAGCAGGGTCGATTCGACCACGATTACCGCGCCGTCCACCAGGATGCCGAAGTCCAGTGCACCCAGGCTCATCAGGTTGCCGCTGATGCCGAAGCGGTTCATGCCGATCACCGCGAACAGGAACGACAGCGGAATCACCAGCGCGGTGATCGTCGCCGCACGCAGGTTGCCCAGCAGCAGGAACAGCACCACCACCACCAGTAGCGCGCCCTCGGTGAGGTTCTTGGCCACGGTCTTGATGGTGGAATTGACCAGCACGCTGCGGTCCAGCACCGGTGCCGCCACGATGTCGGCCGGCAGCGATGTGTTCACCTGTTCCAGGCGGGCGGCGGCGGCCTGGGCCACGGTGCGGCTGTTGCCACCCGCAATCATCAGCGCGGTACCCAGCACGGCTTCATGGCCATTGCGGCTGGCTGCACCCAGGCGCGGCGCGCGGCTCAGCTCGACCTCGGCCACATCGGCCACGCGCACCACCACGCCGTTGCGGGTGGCCACCGGGGCCTGCGCCAGATCCTCGGTGGTCAGCGCCAGGCCATCGGCACGCACCACCAGGCCTTCGCCGGCACGCTGCACGAAACCGGCACCGGCCTGCACGTTGGAACGCTGCAGCGCGGTGACCAGGTCGGCCAGGCCGAGGCCATGCGCAGCCAGCCGGGCGCTGTCCGGATGCACGCCGTATTCCTTGATGTAGCCGCCGACCGTATCGACGCCGGCCAGCCCCGGGCTGGAACGCATCTGCGGCGCGATGATCCAGTCCTGCACGGTGCGCAGGTAGGTGGCGCGTTCTTCCGGCGTGCGCAACAGGTTGCCTTCCGGCGTGCGGTAGACCTCGCCGGCCTGCCAGCCCGCTTCACCGGGCTTGGCCAGCCTGGCCGGATCGAAGGTGGTGAAGTCCACCGTCCACATCAGCACTTCGCCGAGGCCGGTGGTGACCGGCGACAGCATCGGCGACGCGCCATCGGGCAGGTCTTCGGATGCTTCGCGCATACGCTCGGCCACCTGCTGGCGGGCGAAGTAGATGTCGGTCGCATCGGTGAAGATCGCGGTGACCTGCGAGAAGCCATTGCGCGACAGCGAGCGCGTGGTGGTCAGGCCGGGAATGCCGGCCAGCGCGGTTTCCAGTGGATAGGTCACCTGCCGTTCGATCTGTTCCGGGGTCAGCGCCGGTGCCACCGTGTTGATCTGCACCTGGCGGTTGGTGATGTCCGGCACCGCGTCGATCGGCAGCTTGCCCAGCTGGAACAGGCCCACCGCAGCGATCAACGCCGCCATGAACACCACCAGCCAGCGGTGGCGCACCGCTGTTTCAATGATCAGCTTGAACATGGTCGCCTCCTCAGTGGCCGTGCTCGGCTTCGCCCTTGGCCAGTTCGGCCTTGAGCAGGAAGGCGTTGGCACCGACGATGCGCTCGTTGCCGGTCAGTCCACCGAGGATCTCGATGCGGTCGCCAGCACGGCGCCCGGCCAGCACCGGCTGCGCCTTGAAGCCGCCGTCGACGGCAACGAACACCGCGCTGCTGCCATCAAGGTTCTGCACCGCATCGGCGGGCACGCTGAGCGAACCGTCCTGGCCTTCGGTGACCACCACCGCCGAAACCGGCGAACCGGCCGGCGGCAGCGAAGCGTCCACCGGCGTGGCGCGGATCACCGCCACACCACCCTGCTGGCGCACATCGGCGGCCGAACCGGTAACGGTGGCGGTGAAGCTGCCACCCGGCACGCTCACTTCCAGCGTCATGCCCGGCGTGACCTGCGCGGCCAGCGCCGGCGGCGCGGTGAATACCAGCTCGTTCATCGCCGGATCGGCGACGTCGGCCACTGCGCTGCCGGCGGCGACCACGCCACCCGGGGTGACCTGCACGTTGCCGACGATGCCGGCCACCGGGCTGGTGATGCGCACGCGGCCACTGGCATCGGGCGCACCGTTGGCGGCGGCCTGGGCCTGCGCGGCGGCGGCCTGGGCCTGTGCCGCCAGCGAGCGGGCGCGCGAGGCTTCCAGCTCCTGGCGGGCGACCACGCCCTGGTCGACCAGTGCCTTGTCGCGGCCATAGGCCAGGCGCGCGGCCTCGGCTTCGGCCGACGCAGCCAGCGCATTGGCGCGGAACACCGCGGCTTCGCCACTGACCACGATGGCCAGCGCCTGGTTCTGCTTCACCGCCGTGCCCGGCGCGACCAGCACGCGTTCGACGCGGCCGGTCACCGTGGAGGCGACCGAGGCACGTGCGCCTACCGACGGTTCGACCCGGCCGGACAGGCGGGTCGAACCGCCGCCGCCGCGGCCGACGGCGACCACCTCGATACCGGACGCCTTGATCTGTTCCGGGGTCAGCTGCACTACGCCTTCATCGGCGTCGGCGGGTGCTTTGGCCGCTTCTGCCTTGGCTTCCTTGCTGTCGGCGGCGTGGCCGTGGCCATCGTCGGTACCGGCCTTGGCGGCGGTGGCGTCGGCCGCTTCGGGCGTCTGCGCATTGCCGGCGCAGCCGGCCAGGAACACGGTCAGCAGCAGGCCGCCGATCAGGGGGAAGGAACGGGAGAGAGTCATGGGGCCTCCACAAAAGGTGCGCGCCCTTCCAGGCGGGCAAGATCGATTTCCGCGCCGACGCGCGACAGGCGCGCGTCCACGGCGGTGCCGCGGGCGGCGATGAGGGCGCTGCGCGTGCTGCGCAGTTCCAGCTGCGAGATGCGTCCGGCATCGAAGCCGACGCGTGCGAGGCGATACGCCTCTTCGGCGGCGACCACGCTTTCATCGGCGGCGCGGGTGCGGCTGCCGGCCGCCTTCAGCCCGGCCACGGCGGACAGGCGTTCGGCCTCGCTGTCGCGGCGCTGCTGGTCCAGGCGTGCCTCGGCCGCGCGCTGGTCGGCATTGGCGGCGCGGATGCCACCGCGGTTGCGGTCGAACAGCGGGATGCTGAGGCTGACCCCGAGGTTGTAGGCACGCTCGCCGCCTTCGCGGAAGCGGGTCTGCGCTGCAGTGACGCTGAGGTCGGGCAGGGCGCGCTTGCGCTCCACCTCGACCAGCTTGCCGGCCGCATCGGCTTCCGCTTCGGCGATACGCACCGCCAGTGCGGCGTCGGTGGCGCCACGCGGCAGCGGCGGGGCGCGGTCGAGCAGGCTGTTGTCGATCGACTGCACCGGCGCATCCAGCAACGCGGCACCGGCCAGCCGCGCCAGCGCCGCGTCGCGGAACGCCTGTGCTTCATCCAGCGACGCGGTGGCATTGGCCACTTCGCTCTGCGCCTGCACCGCGCGCAGCTGCGGTTCGCGGCCCTGCTTGACCATCGCGTTGACGGCGGCCGCATCATCGCGGGTCAGGGCGAGCGCTTCGCTGGCGAGGGTGTAACGACGCAATGCACTTTCCGCCTGTGCGTAGACCACCGCCAGTTGACTGGCGACATCACTGCGGCTCTGCGAACCACGCAGGGCAGCGGCCTGTGCCTCGGCCCGGGCGGCACGGACGCGTGCGCCACGCTGGCCCCAGACCTCCAGCGGCTGGGACAGGGTGAGCACGGTGTCGGCCTTGCCCATGCCGCCATAGGAGCCGGTGCCCCAGGCATTTTCGGCCGAGTAGGAGAGGGAAGGGTTGGGCAACGCACGGGCCTGGTCGGCGCGCGCATCGGCGGCCTCGGCCAGTGCCGTGCCCACACGGGTGCCGGGCAGCTGGTCCAGGCGTTCAAGCAGGGTGTCGTAGGAGGGGGCGGCTTGCGCCATCACCGATGCGGCCGGGGCCAGGCCCAGCAGCACAGCGACGACCAGCCCGGCCGCGCGCGGCGACCGAGGTGTCAGGATCGACATAGGGGGATTCCGGTTGTGAGTGAAACGGGAGCCCGCAATCGCGGGACGCGCTCAACTCACGCCCGGGGAGGACGCGTCAATTCATCCTGGGCGACCGCATAGGTCGCCGCATCGCCTGCATTCATCCAGCGCGCCGGCAGTGGCGCGCCGAAGGCGGCAAGCGTGTGTGCCGGCAGGCTCAGGTTGGAGTGGTGGCAGTGGTTGTGGCCACAGGCACCGACATGCTTGCCATCGATATCGCCATCGGAATCCGGCGCGGATTCCACGTGCACCGTGCTGGCGTGCGGTTCCACCGTGCACGCCAGCGCGTCGGCCACCGGCACGACCACGAACGCCGCCATCAGCAGCATCAGCAGGTACGAGCGAAGGTGGCGGGAGATCCGGCGCATGAAGGGGAGGCTAGCAAGCGGTTTTCGCCGGATACAATATCAATGGCCGCTTCGGGAATCCGTCGGAATCTCCCGTTCAGGTGGCGCGGCCTGGGGGGCTTTCTGCCTTGGTGGGTGCCGACTTCCTGCCCTGGTGGGTGTCGACCTTGGTCGACACGCCTTTCGATGCTGCCGGCCAGCGGCCGGCACTACCGCCGGTCTGCAGGCAGCTTCGCGATCACTTTGATCTCGAACTGGAACCCGTACAGCCAGGTCACGCCGATACCGGTCAGGGTCGGGTGCGGGGCCTCGCCCCAGTACTCGGGCACGATCGCCCACGCCTTCTCGAAGTTCTTCTCGGGGTCGACCAGGAACACGGTCACGTCGATCACGTCATCGAACGTGCAGCCCGCGGCAGCCAACACCGCGTTGAGATTCTCGAAGGCGCGGCGCACCTGCGGTTCGAAGTCCGGCTCGGGCGAGCCGTCCTCGCGGCTGCCGACCTGGCCGGAAACGAACAGGAAGCCATTGGAACGGATCGCCGGCGAGTAGCGGTTGCGCTCGTACAGGGCCTGGCGGCCGGTGGGGAAAACGACATCACGCTGTGACATGGGAAGGAATCGGTTGGGAAGAACGCCATCGTCCGCCCCTTCGCTGTCTGGATAAACCGCGATGATCGGCCTAGATTGGTTGCCAATCCCAAACAATAACGGCCTGTCATGGACCGCTTCGAGGCGATGCGGGCGTTTGCCCGGGTGGTGGAGACCGGCAGCTTCACCCGTGCCGCGCTCACGCTTCAGGTCAGCCGCACCACGGTCACCCAGCTGGTACAGCAGCTGGAGGCGCACCTGCGGCTGCGCCTGCTCAACCGCACCACCCGGCGGGTCAGCGTCACCGCCGATGGAGCGGCCTATTACCCGCGTATCGCCCGCCTGCTGGCCGAGCTGGAAGAGGTGGAGGGCGGGCTGGGCGATGCGGCCATCCAGCCGCGTGGGCGCCTGCGCGTGGATGTGCCCGGGCCCTACGCGCGGCTGCGGCTGGTGCCGGCGCTGCCGGATTTCCAGGCGCGCTATCCGGAGATCCAGCTGGATATCGGCGTCAGTGATCGCGAAGTCGATGTCATCGCCGACAACGTCGACTGCGTGATCCGTGGCGGCACCCCGGCCGACCCGGCACTGGTGGCGCGGCCGCTCGGCGCGCTGCCGATCGACTTCCATGCCAGCCCGGGCTATGTGCAGCGTTTCGGTGTGCCGGCCGACCCGCGCGCGCTGGAGGGGCCGGACCACCATATGGTCGGCTTCCTTAGTCCGCGCAGTGGCCGTGCCCGCGTGTTCACTGCACAGTGCGGCGATGAGCGCATCGAGGTGCAGGGCCGCTACACGATCGGCTTCGACGACGGCAACGCCTATCTGGCGGCGGCGTTGGCGGGGCTCGGCGTGGTCGCGCTGCCCAGCTACATGGCCGAACCGCACGTGACGCGTGGTGAGCTGCTGCCGGTGCTGCAGGAATGGCAGCTGCCATCAATGCCGATGCACGTGATGTTCCCGCCGAACCGGCACATGAGCCAGCGGCTGCGGGTGTTCATTGATTGGGTGGTGGAGGTGCTGGGGTGAGTGCATCGGTCGCGTGCGAAAATCGGGCTGCACGTACTGGAGAACGCACACCCTGATGAGCCGCATCGTCGCACTGGATACCGAAACCACCGGCATCTCCCACCGCCTGGGGCACCGGGTGATCGAGATCGGTGCCGTCGAACTGATCGACGGCCAGCTCACCGGCCGCCAGTTCCACACCTACCTGCAGCCGCAGCGCAAGGTCGACTGGGGCGCACAGCGTGTGCATGGCATCAGCGATGCGATGCTGGTGGGCAAGCCGCTGTTCTCCAGCAAGGCCGCCGAACTGCTGGCGTTCCTGCGCGGCAGCGAAATGGTCGCGCACAACGCCACCTTCGACGTGGGTTTCCTGGACAACGAGCTGCGCCTGTCCGGCATTCCCGGCACGCTGGCCCAGCACTGCCGCATCACCTGCAGCCTGAAGCTGGCGCGCGGGCGCTGGCCCGGCCAGGGCAACAAGCTGGACGATGTACTGCAGCGCCTGCGCATTCCAGGCAACCGCGGCCTGCATGGCGCGTTGAAGGATGCCCATCTGCTGGCGCAGGTCATCCCGCACCTTCGTTGAGGCCTGCCGCCGGGCGCGTTCAGTCCCG
Organism: Stenotrophomonas sp. GD03930; assembly: GCF_029839665.1. NCBI lineage: Bacteria > Pseudomonadati > Pseudomonadota > Gammaproteobacteria > Lysobacterales > Lysobacteraceae > Stenotrophomonas > Stenotrophomonas sp. GD03930. The sequence goes on from NZ_JAOCAV010000001.1 coordinate 1,382,302, forward strand.
GCCTGTGGGTAACTTGCGCAAGTGCTTGAACCCGTGCATAATGCGCGGCTCGCTGTGTCCGGTTTTCTACCGGGCGGCGCCCCCGGGAGCACGTCCCCGGCCGCCCAACGCCAGCGTAACCCTTTGATTCTCTTGACGTGTGGTGGGCAACCACCGAGGCCGCCGTCTCCCGGGCTACGGGCTGACACAACTTACTATCGAGGTGCGCCATGTCCCGCGTATGCCAGGTTTCCGGCAAGCGAGTGCAGACCGGTAACAACGTCTCGCACGCCAACAACAAGACCCGTCGTCGTTTCCTGCCCAACCTGCACGAGCGCCGCTTCTGGGTTGCCAGCGAGAACCGCTGGGTGAAGCTTCGTGTTTCCGCGCATGCACTGCGCACCATCGACAAGAACGGCATCGATTCCGTTCTGGCTGAGCTGCGTGCGCGCGGCGAAAAGGTCTGAGGAGTAGACGATCATGGCAGGCAAGCGCGATAAGGTCCGTATGATTTCGACCGCCGGTACCGGTCACTTCTACACGACTGACAAGAACAAGAAGAACACCCCGGGGAAGATGGAATTCTCCAAGTACGATCCGGTCGTGCGCAAGCACGTCCCGTACAAGGAAGGCAAGATCAAGTAATCCGCAAGGATTGCTGGTCCCCGCGAAGAAACCCGCCCTTGTGGCGGGTTTTTTCATGCCCGGCATTTCCTGGTGGCTGCCGACCGCTCCGATACTGATGTGGTGGGTGCCGACCGTTGGTCGGCACGCTGTCCCCACACCCGGTAGGTGTCGACCTTGGTCGGCACACTGTCCCCCACACCCGGTAGGTGTCGACCTTGGTCGGCACGCTGGTTCAAAGCAGTCGAGCAAGCTCGACTCTACACACCCTGCTGGGCAGAATGGCCCATCACCTCCCGACGGGCGACGCGATGCTGTTCGAGTGGTTGCTGGGTTCGTACCTGCTGCTGATCGACTGGCTGATCCGGCTGGTCGCGCTGTGCTGGATCCCCACCCGCACCACGCCGGGGGCGGCGCGCAGCTGGCTGCTGCTGGTCGGCTTCGTGCCGCTGCTGGGCCTGCCGCTGTACCTGCTGTTCGGCCACCCGTGGCTGTCGCGCGAGCGCATCCGCCGCCAGGCCGAGGCCTCGCAGGTCATCCGCGAGGAACAGGCACTGCAGCACCGCCTGCGCTGGACCCCGCAACCGGATACCGCCTGCGCCGAGATCGTGCCGCTGGTGCAGCGCCAGGGCGATTTCATGCCGGTGCACGGCAACGCGGTGGACCTGCTGACCGACTACGACGAATCGCTGCACACGCTGATCGCCGACATCGACCAGGCCGAAGACCGCGTGCACCTGCTGTACTACCTGATGTTCGACGACGCGGTGGGCGAGGCGGTGGTCGAGGCACTGCAGCGTGCGGCCGCACGTGGCGTGCAGTGCCGCGTGCTGCTCGACGCGGTGGGTGCCAAGCGCGGCCTGCGCGCCTATCGCAAGCGCCTGGAAGCGCGCGACATCGAAGTGCGCGCGATGCTGCCCGGTGGCCTGCGCTGGCGCCGCAGCGGGCGCATGGACCTGCGCAACCACCGCAAGATCGCGGTGATCGACAACGAAGTGGCCTACGTCGGTTCGCAGAACCTGGCCGGCCCCGGCTTCGTGCCCGGCCACCCGAACCGCGAGCTGGTGGCGCGCGTGCGCGGCCCGGCGGTGGCGCATCTGGAAGCGGTGTTCGCCAGCGACTGGTACATGGAAACCGGCCAGCGCCTGGACGTGATCGCCGATGTGCCCGAGTGCAGCGACGACATCGCAACCCAGCTGCTGCCCAGCGGCCCGGCCTACCCGTACAGCAACGCGCGTGATGCGGTGGCAGCGCTGATCCACCTGGCGCGGCGCAGGCTGGTGATGGTCACCCCGTACTTCGTGCCCGACGAAGCCACGCTGAGCGCGCTGCGCATCGCGGCGCTGTCCGGCGTGGAGGTGCAGCTGATCCTGTCGGCCAGCAACAACCAGCGGCTGACCTCGTGGGCGCAGGAGGCGTACTACGACGAGCTGCTGCGCTGTGGCGTGCGCATCGCCCTGTACGAACCGCAGTTCCTGCATGCCAAGCACATGAGCGTGGACGAGGACATCGCCGTGCTCGGCTCGATCAACATGGATATCCGCTCGTTCGCGCTGAATGCCGAAATCGGCCTGATCTGCTACGACCGCGCGCTGGTCCAGCAGCTGTGCGCGATCGAGGACGGCTACCTGCGCGAGTCGCGGCAGCTGGACCTGCGGCAGTGGCGCAGCCGCCCGACGTGGCGGCGCAGCCGCGAAGGCATCGCACGCTTGGCCGATGCGTTGATGTGAGGCCGCAGTAACCGCCCGCTTCGGCACGCCGGCCTGTCATCGCCGATGGCCTACAATCGGCACATGACTGATTCACCGCGTAATGGCGAACTGGACCTGGCGATCATCGGTGGTGGTGCGGCCGGGGTGCTGGTGGCGATCCAGGTATTGCGCCAGGCCCGTGCGCCGCTGGCGCTGGCCATCTTCGAGCCGGCCTCGCAGCTGGCGCAAGGCATCGCCTATGCCACGCCGTGGCCGGAGCATCTGCTGAACGTGCCGGCGGCGAAGATGAGCGCGTTTGCCGACGCGCCCGGCGATTTCCTCGACTACCTGATGGCCGCCAATGCCTACCCGGGCGAGGCGCGCGAGGTGCTGGGCGAGCGCTACGTGTGCCGCCACTACTTCGCCGCCTACCTGCAGCAGCGCCTGCAGGATGCCGCCGCGGCCAGCCCGGCGCAGCTGCAGGTGATCGCGCAGCCGGTGCTGGGCCTGCAGCCGGATGACCATGGTTACCAACTGCAGCTGGGCGATGGCCAGACGCTGCACGCCGCACAGGCGGTGCTGGCCACCGGTAACAGCATGCGCCCGATGCCGGTGGCCGGCGCCGATGCGCTGCCTGCCGACGATGTGATCGAGGCCTGGGACTACGACGGCGTACGCACCCTGGCCGGTGAGCAGGCGGTGGCCATTGTCGGTTCCGGCCTGAGCATGGCCGACACCGTGCTGGCACTGGTCGCCGCCGGCCACAGCGGACCGCTGCACGTGATCTCGCGCCATGGCCTGCTGCCGTTGCCGCATGCCCACGGTGGCCTGCCCAGCTTCGACCCGGCCACGTTGCTGCCGATGAACCTGCGCCAGCGCCTGCGCGCATTGCGCCAGTTTGCCGGGCAGGCACAGGCCGAAGGCATGCCGTGGCAGGGCGTGATGGACCGCATCCGCCCGCACGGGCAGGCACTGTGGTGCAGCCTTGATGAGGCCGACCAGCGCCGCTTCCTGCGCCATGTGGTGCGCTATTGGGACGTGCATCGCCATCGCATCGCCGAAGAAGTGGATTCGCAGTTGCAGGCGCTGCAGGACAGCGGCCAGCTGCGCATTCACCGCAGCCGCCTGCAACGCGTCTGGCGCGAGGGCGGCGCCGTGCAGCTGTCCGGCCGCGATGCCTCGGGCAATGAACAGCAGTGGACGATCGGCGGGGTGATCAACGCCACCGGCGTGGAAACCCGTGCCAGCGCGCTGCGCAATCCCTTGCTGCAGCAGCTGCAGACCGATGGGCTGGCCCGCCCTGGCCCGCACGGGCTGGGCCTGGACAGCACAGTGCCGGGTGATCGCCTGTGTGCCACCGGCGGCCAGCCGCAGGCACGATTGGGCGTGCTCGGCAGCCTGCGCATCGGCAGCTTGTGGGAAAGCCTGGCCGTGCCTGAACTGCGTCAGCAGGCGCACGCACTGGCCACCCAGGTGGTCGCAGGAGCCGCGACGGCGATGCCGTAAAATGGGGGCATGGATGTCTCCCACCTGCTTGATGGCCTGAACCCGGCCCAGCGCGAAGCCGTCTCCGCTCCCCCCGGCCACCACCTGGTGCTGGCCGGTGCCGGTTCCGGCAAGACCCGCGTACTCACCCACCGCATCGCCTGGCTGCATGAAGTCGATGGCGTGCCGACCCACGGCATTTTCGCGGTGACCTTCACCAACAAGGCGGCCGGCGAAATGCGCCACCGCATCGACGCGCAGCTGCCCAACGGCAGCCGCGGCATGTGGATCGGCACCTTCCACGGCCTGGCCAACCGCCTGCTGCGCCTGCACTGGCAGGACGCGAAGCTGCCCGAAGGCTTCCAGGTGATGGATTCGGACGACCAGCTGCGGCTGGTCAAACGCGTGGTGCAGGCGCTGGAACTGGACGACGGCAAGTATCCGGCCAAGCAGATCGCGTGGTGGATCAACGCGCAGAAGGACGAAGGCCGCCGCCCGCAGCACATCCAGCCCGAACCGAACGACGCCTGGCTGGAAACCATGCGCCAGGCCTACATCGAGTACCAGGCGCGCTGCGACCGCGCCGGCCTGGTCGACTTCGCCGAGCTGCTGCTGCGCGCGCATGAGCTGCTGCGCGACAACCCGGCGTTGCTGTCGCATTACCGTGCCCGCTTCCGCGAGATCCTGGTGGACGAGTTCCAGGACACCAACGCCATCCAGTACGCCTTCGTGCGCGTGCTGGCCGGTGATTCCGGCCACGTGTTCGTGGTCGGCGACGATGACCAGGCCATCTATGGCTGGCGCGGTGCCAAGGTGGAGAACGTGCAGGGCTTCCTGCGTGACTTCCCGGGCGCGCAGACCATCCGCCTGGAACAGAACTACCGCTCCACCGCCAACATCCTCGGCGCCGCCAACGCGGTGATCGCGCACAACCCCGACCGCATCGGCAAGCAGCTGTGGACCGACAGCGGTGACGGCGAGCCGATCGACCTGTATGCCGCGTACAACGAGATGGACGAGGCGCGCTACATCGTCGAGCGCGCGCGCCAGTGGGTGCGCGACGGTGGCAGCTACACCGAAGTGGCCGTGCTCTACCGCAGCAATGCGCAGTCGCGCGCGCTGGAAGAGGCGCTGCTGAGCGAACAGGTGCCGTACCGCGTGTACGGCGGCATGCGCTTCTTCGAGCGTGCCGAAATCAAGGACGCACTGGCCTACCTGCGCCTGCTGTCCAACCGCAACGACGACGCGGCGTTCGAGCGCGCGGTCAACACCCCCACCCGTGGCATCGGCGACCGCACGCTGGACGAAGTGCGCCGCGAGGCGCGCGCGCAGGGCATTTCGCTGTGGGAAGCGACCATGCTGGTCACCCAGGGCAGCGCGCTGGCCGCACGTGCGCGCAATGCGCTGGCCGGCTTCCTGGTGCTGGTCAACGAGCTGCAGGCGCAGACCCTGCACATGACCCTGGCCGAGCGCGTGGACCACGTGCTGGCCCGCTCGCAGCTGCGCGAGCACTGGAGCAAGGAAAGCCGCAACGCGCTGGACTCCGAATCGCGCACCGACAACCTCGACGAACTGGTCTCGGTGGCTTCGCGCTTCGTGCGCCGCGCCGACGACATCGAGGAAGTGGGCGAGGACATGGACGAGCTGGTCGCGTTCCTGGCCTATGCGGCGCTGGAGGCCGGTGAGGGCCAGGCGCAGGCGGGCGAGGACGGCGTGCAGCTGATGACCCTGCACTCGGCCAAGGGCCTGGAATTCCCGCTGGTGTTCCTGGCCGGCCTGGAAGAAGGCCTGTTCCCCAGCGCACGCTCGCTGGAGGAAAGCGGGCGGCTGGAAGAAGAGCGCCGCCTGGCCTACGTGGGCATCACCCGCGCGCGCCAGAAGCTGGTGCTGAGCTACGCCGAATCGCGCCGCATCCATGGCCAGGACAACTACAGTCTGCCCTCGCGCTTCCTGCGCGAGATCCCACGCGAGCTGCTGCACGAAGTCCGCCCGAAGGTGCAGGTCTCGCGGCCGGCCTCGTTGGGCAGCAGCCGGGTGATGGGCCATGCCTCGATCGAGGCACCGCCGCTCAAGCTTGGCGCACTGGTCACCCATCCCAAGTTCGGCGAAGGCATGGTGACCGACTACGAAGGCAGCGGCGCACACGCCCGCGTTCAGGTCGAATTCGCCGACGCCGGCAGCAAGTGGCTGGTGATGGCATATGCCAACCTGACGGTGATCTGATCACCGTCCTGCTTCATCTGTAGAGCCGAGCCATGCTCGGCTGCTTGCAGCGGGAAAAGTCAGTCGAGCACGGCTCGACTCTACAAAAGCGAGTATCCATGACCCGCAACGTGCTCTTCCTCTGCAGCCAGAACCGCCTGCGCAGCCCGACGGCCGAGCAGGTGTTTGCCGATTGGCCGGGGATTGAAACCGCCTCGGCCGGGCTGCTGGCCGACGCCGATGAAGTGCTCAGCCCGGAGCTGCTGCAGTGGGCCGACCTGGTGTTCGTGATGGAGCGGGCCCACCGCAACCGGCTGTCCAGCCGCTACAAGGCATGGCTGAACGTAAAGCGGGTGATTTGCCTGGATATCCCCGACGATTACGACTACATGGACCCGGTGCTGGTGGAGCTGCTGAAGCGCAAGGTGACGCCGTTCCTGCGCTGAGCGCGGGAGAAAGCAGTCGAGCAAGCTATGCCGGTCGTCCTGACCGGCATCCTTCGGGCCGTCGCAAGCGACGTTGGCAGCGGCTCCTGCCGCTACCTTGGACTCTACAATGGGGCCTGACATCTTCCAGGAACGCCCCCATGACCGAACCCACGCTGCACGTCACCGTGAAGTTGAACGCCCGGCTGCAGCCGGAGCACCGCCATGAACTGTTCGAGGATCCGCTCGATGCGCTGCTGCAGGCGGCCCAGGTGGGCGAGCTGACCGGCGGCGGGACCGCGATGTCCGACCTGGGTGAGGTCGAGTACGGCGATATCGAAGTAGCGCTGGTCGATGCCGCCGGCGTACCGAAGCTGATTGATCTGCTGGAGCAGCTGGGTGCACCGAAGGGCTCGCAGCTGCAGGGTGCGGGCGAGGCCGACCGCAGCTTCGGCGTGACCGAAGGCCTGGGCATCTACCTGGACGGGCTGACCCTGCCGGACGAAGTCTACGAGCAGTGCGATTCCAACCACGTGTTCGAACAGCTGTCGGAGAGCATCGACGGCCTGGGCGAGATCTGCAGCTGGTGGCAGGGCCCGACCGAGACCGCGCTGTACATGTATGGCGAATCGTTCGAGGCAATGCGTGACGCGATCGCTGGATTCGTGGCCAGCTACCCGCTGTGCCAGAACGCACGCGTGGTGCAGATCGCCTGAACAAAGCAACGGTAGAGTCGAGCTTGCTCGACTGCTTCTACCCGCAAAGAAAGCAGTCGAGCAAGCTCGACTCTACGGCAGCCCGTTAGCGGCCGGCCGCCTGCCGCGCGTTGTCGCGCAGCGCCATGTCCTTGCCGATCTGGTAGCCGCCGAACAGCACCGCCAAGGCGATGATCGCGGCGATCAGGATGGATTTCTGGGAACTCCAGGCGGGCGGTTTGTTGTCCTGCATGTCGGTCGTCCTTGAGCGCGGCAGTGCGCCGCCCGCCGAGCATGCGCCGCACTGACCGGCGCGTGCAAGCGGGCGATGCGCACACGCCGCTGCGCGGCGCCGGATTGATCCTGCTCAAGGCACGGCCTGCACATCCGGTGTGCAATGGTGTCGTTCCCATCTGGCAGATCGCTACGGAGCCCCACCATGTACAAGCGCATCCTGATTGCCACCGACGGGTCCGAGCTGGCCGACAAGGGCCTGGCCAAGGGCCTGGAGCTGGCCAAGGACCTCAATGCCGAGGTCGATATCGTGACCGTTTCCGAGCCGTGGGCCGTCGGCATGTACGACGCCATGGGCTGGAGCGTGGGCTACATGAACAGCCCCGAGTACAAGGCCGACCGCGAGGAAGGCGCGCAGAAGGTACTGCAGCCGGCGCTGGCCAAGGCGGCCGAACAGGGCATTACCGCCAATCCGGTGCATGTGCTGGACCGCTATGCGGCCGACGGCATCATCGAGACGGCGGGCGAGCGCAACAGCGACCTGATCGTGATGACCTCGCATGGCCGCCGTGGCGTCACCCGCGTGCTGCTGGGCAGCCAGACCGCCGAAGTGCTGGCGCGCAGCACCCTGCCGGTGCTGGTGATCCGCTGATCCACACCCGTTGATTCAAGCGTTCCCGGGGAGGGGACCCGACGCCGGCCGCAGGATGCGCGCCGGCGTTGTTTTTTGTGGGGGATCGGGAGGGTCATATCCACGCATGGCGTGGATCTACTGAATCGCGGGGATCCGCCCCCCGGTCACATCACCAGCTGTACAGCTTCCAGTACACCGGCGAGACGCCGTCCTTGTCGTTGTCGAAACGGCCGTCGCCGTTCTTGTCGTACATGTAGTACGGCGCGCCGCGCGACGGGGTCACCTTGACCATGCGCAGCTGGCCGGACACGCGGTATTCCTCGATGGTGTCACCGTTGTCCATGGTGCGCTTGGAGACATCGGCGCCCTTGACGTCCACCGGGGGAGCACCTGCACCACCCATGCTGGCGCAGCCAGCGAGCAGGAGCACGGAAGCCAGCATCAGGGTCTTCATCGGCGGGGGCCTTTGCCTGGATAGAGCCCTGATTATGCCCCATCGCCGGGTGCGTGCCGTGTCGTCGCGGTGCAGGCACGGGCGCGTAGAATCGGCGCATGAGCAGATTAGTCCTGATCGACGGGTCCAGTTACCTGTACCGCGCGTTCCACGCGCTGCCGCCCCTGTCCAATGCACAGGGTGAACCCACCGGCGCGCTGTTCGGCGTGGTCAACATGCTGCGCTCGACGCTGAAGGAACGCCCGGCCTACGTCGCGTTCGTGGTCGATGCGCCCGGCAAGACCTTCCGCGATGACCTGTACGACCAGTACAAGGCCAACCGGCCGCCGATGCCCGACGAGCTGCGCAGCCAGGTCGAGCCGATGTGCCGCATCGTCGAGGCGCTGGGCATCAGCATCCTGCGCATCCCCGGCGTGGAAGCCGACGATGTGATCGGCACGCTGGCCCTGCAGGGCCTGGCGCAGGACCTGAAGGTGACCATCTCCACCGGCGACAAGGACTTCGCCCAGCTGGTGCGTCCGGGCATCGAGCTGGTCAACACCATGACCGGCAGCCGCATGGATTCGGACGCGGCAGTGATGGACAAGTTCGGCGTGCGTGCCGACCAGATCATCGACCTGCTGGCGCTGATGGGTGACACCGTCGACAACGTGCCGGGCGTGGAGAAGTGCGGGCCGAAGACCGCCGCCAAGTGGCTGGCCGAGTACCAGCACCTGGACGGGGTGATGGCGGCCGCGCCGACCATGAAGGGCAAGATCGGCGAGAACCTGCGCGCCGCGCTGGAGCGGCTGCCGCTGAACCGCGAGCTGGTGACCATCCGCACCGACGTGGCGCTGGACGCCAGCCCGACCACGCTGGCGCTGCGCGAGCAGGACGTGCCGGAGCTGACCGAGCTGTATACGCGCTACGGCTTCACCCAGGCGCTGAAGGAACTGGGAGCACCGCTGCCGGCGCCCACCGCTGCCAGTGAGGCCACCCCGAGCCTGCGCGGTACCGCCGCCGGCTTCGCCCGTGGCAGCGCCGAAGCGCCGGCCGCCGGCACGCTGGACCCGGCGCTGGCCGCGCCCGGTGAATACGAGACGGTGCTGACCAGCGAGCAGCTGCAGGCCTGGGTCGAGCGCCTGCAGCAGGCCGACCTGATCAGCTTCGATACCGAGACCGATGCGCTGGACGCGATGCGTGCGCGCCTGGTCGGTGTCAGTCTGGCCGTCGAGCCGGGCAGGGCCGCCTACGTTCCGGTCGGCCACGACTACCCGGGGGCGCCGGCGCAGCTGCCGATGCAGCAGGTGCTGGACGCGCTGCGCCCGGTGCTGCAGGACCCGGCGAAGAAGAAGCTGGGCCAGCACGGCAAGTACGACCTGCATGTGCTGCGCCGCCACGGCGTGGACGTGCAGGGCTACCACGACGACACCATGCTCGAGAGCTTCGTGCTCAATTCCACCGCCACCCGCCACGACATGGACTCGCTGGCCCTGCGCTACCTGGGCTACAGCACCATCAAGTTCGAGGACGTGGCCGGCAAGGGCGCCAAGCAGATTCCGTTCTCGCAGGTGGGCATCGACGAAGCCAGCCGCTATGCGGCCGAGGACGCCGACATCACCCTGCGCCTGCACCACGCGCTGCAGCCGCAGCTGCTGGCCGAGCCGGCGCTGGACAGCGTGTACCGCGACATCGAGATGCCGCTGGTGCCGGTGCTGGCCAGCATCGAAGCCAATGGCGTGCGGATCGACACCGACGAACTGCGCCGGCAGAGCCAGGACCTGTCCTCGCGCATGCTGGCCGCGCAGCAGAAGGCCACCGAGCTGGCCGGGCGCAGCTTCAACCTGGATTCGCCCAAGCAGTTGCAGGCGGTGCTGTTCGATGAGCTGAAGCTGCCGGCGGTGGTGAAGACCCCCAAGGGCCAGCCCAGCACCAATGAAGAGGCGCTGGAGGCGATTGCCGAGCAGCACGAGCTGCCGCGGGTGATCCTGGAGTACCGCGGCCTGGCCAAGCTGCGCAGTACCTACACCGACAAGCTGCCGGAGATGGTCAACCCGGACACCGGCCGCGTGCACACCAGCTACCACCAGTCCGGTGCCGCCACCGGCCGCCTGTCCTCGTCGGACCCGAACCTGCAGAACATCCCGATCCGCACCGAGGACGGCCGCCGCATCCGCCGCGCGTTCGTGGCGCCGGAGGGCTGCCAGCTGCTGGCGGCCGACTATTCGCAGATCGAGCTGCGGATCATGGCCCACCTGTCCGAGGACCCGGGCCTGGTGCGCGCCTTCGAGCAGGGCGCCGACGTGCACCGTGCCACCGCCGCCGAGGTGTTCGGGCGCACGCTGGAGGAAGTGACCCCGAACGAACGTCGTGCCGCCAAGGCGATCAACTTCGGCCTGATGTACGGCATGAGCGCGTTCGGCCTGGCCCGCAACCTGGGCATCGACCGTGGCCAGGCGCAGGACTACGTGGCGCTGTACTTCAGCCGCTACCCGGGCGTGCGCGACTTCATGGAGCGGATGCGCCAGCAGGCCCGCGACCAGGGCTATGTGGAAACCCTGTTCGGCCGCCGCCTGTACCTGAACGATATTCATGCCCGCAACCAGGGCCTGCGCGCGGGGGCTGAACGCGCGGCGATCAATGCGCCGATGCAGGGCACCGCCGCCGACATCATCAAGCGCGCGATGGTGGACGTGGACCAGTGGCTGCGTGACAGCGGCGCACCGGCACGGATGATCCTGCAGGTGCACGATGAACTGGTGTTCGAAACCGAAAGCAGTTTCGTCGAAGACTTGCGTTTGCAGGTGGTGGAACGCATGTCGCAAGCGGCCAAACTGCGGGTGCCGCTGGTGGTCGATACCGGTATCGGCAGCAACTGGGACGAAGCGCACTGACCCCGTTTCAGGCCGAAAACGACGTGAATTTGTTCATCAGTCGGAGGTTTCTGACTCGATCATGAATGTTCCCCCGATTGAAGTTCATTAAATTGGGCCCCTTCACGAACCGTTAGTGTTCGGAGTGCTTCTATAACTCTCGACAGGCGCAATGCCTGTTGTGGATCTCTCCCATCCCCTGGAGCAGATCTCGGAACGGGGACTCCTCCCCAAGTGCCCGTTCCCCGGCCCCGTTGACCTCCCCCTGGTCAGCGGGGCTTTTTATTTGTGCCGTTGCCAGACGCAATCGTCTGCGCCACGCTGGGCCACCGCTCCGCAGGGGAAAACGATGCCCGATCTGTTCGCACTGGCGATGCCGTGGTGGGAGTTCATCCTGCGCGCGGTGGTGGTCTATGTCGTAGTGCTGGGCATGGTCCGGCTCAGCGGCAAGCGCGCGCTGGGGCAGATCACGCCGTTCGACGTGCTGCTGATCGTGCTGCTGGGCAATGCCGTACAGAACGCCCTGCTGGGCACTGACACCTCGCTGGGCGGCGGCCTGCTGCTGGCGGCGACCCTGATCCTGCTCAACTACGGGGTGGGCTGGGTCAGTACCCGCAACCGGCGGATCGAGCGCCTGGTGGAGGGAGAGCCGGTGGTGATCGCGCGCGATGGCCGCCTGTTCGACACCGTGCTGCGTCGCGAGCAGGTCACCCGCGCCGATTTCGAGGCGGCCATGCGCCAGCAGGGCTGCCTGGGTGTTGAGGATGTCGAACTGGCCCTGCTGGAGATCAACGGGCACATCACCATCATCCCCAGGAAGAGCACCTGACCTGGTAGCGCCGAGCCTGGGCCCGGCTGCACGGTGCATCAGCCGGGCGGGGGACCGGTGCTACCCAGCCCCGGTCATGGCGTGCAGCGGTCGTTGCCCGCCGCAGGCTTGCGCTCGTAGTAGGCGAAGCGGTTGCCACCGTCGATACCGGCCAGGTTGCCGTTCTGCAGCAGCTGCAGCACGAAGTCGCTGCCGAGTTCGCGATGGATGAGGATGCGGCCGTCGCGCAGGCTGGCGCGTAGTGGCTGCTCGCGGCCCCCGGCTTCGACCACGCCATCCTGGAGGAAGCGCAGCTGCGACAGCACGCTGCGTTCGGCTTCAAAGCTGCCGCAGGGCAGCGCGCTGGCCGTGACCGGTGCCAGCGCCGTGCCGGGAGCGCTGGCCAGCACGCCGAGGTCCTTGGCCGGCCTGCAGGCCGGGGCATCCGCGCGCTGCGCACACGACAGCTGCAGCGCCTCGCGGGCCTGCTGCAGGCGGCCACTGCTCCACAAGGTCTCGGCGGTGTCGGCGCAGAACGTTTCGCCCTGCTGCACGCGGCACAGGGCGATCAGTTCATCCAGCTGTGCCGGCGGCAGCGGCGCATCCACCGAATGCTGCAGGCCGAGCAGGGCCTTGCCCATCATTTCCGAGGCGACCTGCCTGGCCACCGCCGTGCAGCCCTCGGCGTCGAACGACGGTGACTCCTCCTTGCAGATCTCGGGCATCGGCGGCTCCGCCGGGCCCGGCGAAGCGTCCTCGGCCTGCTGCTGGTAGGTTTCCAGCAGGCGCATGCAGGCGGCGCCCACGCCCTCGGCGCACCAGGCATGCAGCTTCTGCGGCTCGGCTTCTGGCAAGGCCTCCAGGCACTCGAAGGTGTTCATCACGCAACCGTCTTCGATGGGCTCTGGCATCACCTTGCATGCGGCGGAGCGCTCACGGGTGAACTCGCGGTACGGGGTGCTAAGGGTGCGGTCGTTGTCGGAGAAGTACCAGTTCTCCAGGCGGCCCGTGGACAGGTTGCCGGTGCCGAGCACGTCGTCCTGGCGGGCGATGCGCAGTTCCTCGGTGGCCTGGTAGGGGCCGGACAGGAAGCCGTGGCCCTCGCTTTCAAGTGTCAGCGTGGTGTTGCCGCTGCTGTCCTTGTAGGTGCCGCAGGCCATCGATTGCGCGGCGGCCGGCAGGCTGGCCGAGGCCAGCACGAGCAGCAGCAGGGAGCGCCAACCCGCAGCGCCAACCCGCAGCGCGGGGACGAAGGGAAGCAGACGCGGGCATGACATCATCCTTGAGGAAAAAAGACGATCTGTCCGGTGCACGACGCACTGCAGGCGTGGGGATGGCACCACGCGTCAGGCGTGGTGCCGGAAGATCAGAGCCAGTCGCGCGGCACCAGGTAATCAGCCAGGCGTGCCTCGGCACTGCCGGCGTCCGGGTTGAAGCCGTATTCCCAGCGCACCCGCGGCGGCAGGCTCATCAGGATGCTTTCGCTGCGGCCACCGCTCTGCAGGCCGAACAGCGTACCGCGATCGTAAACAAGGTTGAATTCCACGTAGCGGCCACGGCGGTACAGCTGGAACTCGCGTTCGCGCTCGCCATGGGGCGTGTCCTTGCGCTGCTGCACGATCGGCAGGTACGCCTCCAGGAAGCCATCGCCGACCGCGCGCAGGTAATCGAAATCGCGCTCGAAGTCGCCATGCAGGTCGTCGAAGAACAGGCCGCCGACGCCGCGTGTTTCGTTGCGGTGGCGCAGGAAGAAATACTCATCGCACCAACGCTTGTGCGCGGCGTAGCGTTCCTCGCCGAAGGGTGTGCACAGGTCGCGTGCGACCCGGTGCCAGTGCTGCACGTCCTCGTCGAACGGATAGAACGGGGTCAGGTCGAAGCCGCCGCCGAACCAGCTGGCCACCACTTCGCCGTCGCGCTGTGCCTGGAAGAAGCGCACGTTGGCGTGGGTGGTCGGCACGTAGGGATTGAGCGGGTGGAACACCAGCGACACGCCGGTGGCGCGCCACGAGGCGCCAGCCAGTTCCGGGCGGTTGGCCGAGGCCGACGGCGGCAGGCGGCTGCCAGCCACGTCGGAGAAGCCGATGCCGGCCTGTTCGAACACCGCACCATCGCGCAGCACGCGGGTACGCCCGCCGCCGCCCTCGGCCCGCTGCCACAGGTCTTCCTGGAAGCGGGCCTGGCCATCGACGGCCTCGATCGCCGCGCAGATGCGGTCCTGCAGGTCGGTGAGGTAGGCGCGCACGCGCTCGAATTCGTTCATGGCGCGTACTTTACCGCAGCGCCCGGCCAGGCAAGCTCCCTTACTGCTTGTGGTTGGGGGTGCGTGGGGTGGGGCGGGCCTGCCCGTCGTCAGTGGAGGACTCCCGCAGGGCACGTTCAAGGGCCTGGGCTGCCTCAAGCAGTTCCCAATTGCGGGTGGCCAGCACGTCGCACGCCACGTGGCGGCCACTGCCATCCGCTTCACAGAGCGTCTCAAGCATGGAGCGGACGTTCACGCGGCTGCTGTTTTCCATCACGCTGGCCAGGTTTTCACAACCTTCGCGGATGCCGGCCCGGCAGACCTTCTGGTAGTGCTCGCTGGCCTCGACCCACCTTCCGCTCAGGCCGGCGCGACTGCCCAGCACGTTGCAACCCTGCATCCTGCCCGCCGCGCAGCAGGCTTCGGCTTCACCGTCGATGGGCGCACGCGGGCAGTCCTGTGGGAACGGTACTTCATTGAACTCCCGCGGCGCACTGCACTGCGCATCGCCCGGCTGCCGCTGGAAGCGCTCGAAGCGCATCGATTCGTCCAGCCCAAGCAGATCGCCGTTGGGCAATGACTGCAGCACGTAGTCGCCACCGCGCTCGTGGCGCATGCGAATCTGGCCGTCCTGCACGCGCGCACGCACCCGCGAGCCGAAGCCCACCTCCACCATTCCACCATCGCCGAACGTCAGTTCGTCCAGCAGCCCGCCGGAGGCCACGTAATGGCCACAGGGTACAGCGCTGGAGGCCTGCGGCACCAGGTCCGCGCCCAGCTGCAGCAGCGCAGCTGCCTGCCGACACGAACTTCCGTCGCCGCCGTCGCAAACCATCTGCAGGGCCGCCCGGCCTTCCTGCAGATGGCCGGCGTCCCACTGCAGCGTGGCGACCTCCATGCAGAAGCCACTTTCACCTACCTGCGTGCACAGCTCCTGCAGGCGCTGCAATCGCGCGTCGGACAACGCGGGCTTGGCGGCAGGCGAGAACACTTCAACCATGCTGGCCGCCATCGAGGCCGTGCGAATGGCAGTGGCGACGGCCTCGGCGAGCTCCGGCCGCTCTTCCAGAATGGCCATGCAGGCCTCGGCATCGGCCGCAGGGTCATCGTCGCGACACTGGCGGGGGAAATCCACCTCGGCCATCGCCTTTTCCATGGTGGCTTGTATCACCGCGATCTGTGCTTCGGTCGGCGTATCGCTGCCGGGGGCCTGGTCGGCCTTGCGATAGCGATCGGGCAGGCGCTGGCAGAGGTGCGGAACGCCTTCGGCGCAGCCCGATTCCAGTGCCGGAAGGCTCAGCTCATGGTGGTTGTAGAGACACTGCCGGGCGTCTGCCAGGCAGCTGCCGGGTGCATGCTCGACCGGGGGCAGGCACGCGGCCGGCTGGGTCAGGCGGTAGCGTCTGCTGTCCTTCTGCAGGGCGCGACCCTCGCGCTGGACCTCCAGTTCAGAGACGAGGCCGAAGGTGAGATCAACCAGGCTGAGGCTGCCTTCGCTGCGCTGGACAACGAAGGGCCGATCGGAGATGTAGCTGCCTTTCTCGACCCCGCGGTCAGGCCCATCCACGCGCAGCTGGTTGTCGCCGCCCTCGGCCTCGAAAACGCCACAGCGTGGCAGGCCGGATGCGGCCGCGTGCTGGGCGCAGGGCAGCAGCAACACCAACGTGATGAAGGCAGCAATCAGGCGGCGCGGAGCGAAAGCGGACATGTCGGGGCCACAGCAGAAAGACGCGGGCCACGATAGCCGGCCCATGCCGATCCGCAATCAAACCCGCCAGAACGCGCGAGCTGTCGTGGCGGCTTCAGCGCCGGGCAGGTCGTTAGCGACAAAACTGTGGCGTGCCCGGCGTGCGCCGGTATCGCTGGTACCCGGTCCATGCGTCCAGCCCCAGCAGATCGCCATTGGCCAGCAGGCCCAGCGCGTAGTCGGCGCCATTGTTCTGGCGCAGCTGAAGAGTGCCGTCCTGCAGCAGCGCCCGCACGTCCTGCGTACCGACCCTGGCCCAGCCGGCATCGCCGAACGTGAGCGTGTCCAGGCTGCCACCGTCGGCCTGGTAGCGGCCACACGGCACCCGCTGCAGCGGCACCAGGCGCAGATCGGTACCGAGTTCACGCAGCGGCGCGGTACGTTCGCATGCACTGACGCGGCCGCCATCGCAGGTGACCTGCAGGGCCTGCACCGCCAATGCGGGCTCCAGCGCGATCAGCTGCTGCGCGGCCACTTCGACGCAGAAGCGGCCACCCCGGTGCTGCAGGCACAACTGCTGCAGGAGATCGCGTGCAGCGGCCGGAAGCGGCGAATCCAGCGTATCTTCGTCTTCCTGTGCCAGCCGTTGATCCACCCGCCGCATGGCGATGGCCAGTGCATCGTCGGTCATGGCTTCGCAGGCCTGCCGATCGTGCCCGCCGGTGTGCTCGCGGCACGGCGGCGGGCGCTCGAAAACGGCCGGGGCTGCGTCATCGGCTGCATCCACCGCACCACCCTCACGCATCAGCCGCAGCAGCGTCGAGCAGCCTGCACCCACGCTCTCGTCGCAGGCGCGCCGGGCCTGGCCGGGCGAGGCCGTTGGCAGCTGCACCATGCAGTAGCTGCCAGCGGCGCGGCAGCTGCCGGCCACCGCGCTGGGTTCGGCGGTGCAGGCCCGGGACTGGCGCAGGGTGTAGACCACCGTCACGCTGTCCTCGATGCGCTGCCCATCGGCGCTGATCCGGATCGGTTCCGCGACGCCATCGTCGAGCATGACCAGGCGGGTCTGTTCCGCACTGCGATCGACCCACAGCGGCTCCGGCTCACCGATGCCGTTGTGGCGGTAGCCGCTGCTGGGGCTGGTGAACACCAGTGCCATGCCGTCATCGAGGCTGCGATACTCGCCGCAGCGCAGGGCATCGGCGCTGGCAGGCAGCGCGGCGAACAGCAGCAGGGCAGGGAAAAGAGCCAGCAAGCGCATGCGACGGTCCTTGTCGTGCGAGAAGGGGGATGGGGCTCAGCGGAAGCGCGAGCGGATATCGGGCCGCAACAGGCGCCAGGCCAGCCAACCCTGCAGGCCCAGGAACAGCACTGAAGTGCCGAGCAGGGTGAAGGTCATCATCCAGCGACGCGGCTGCAGCGACTGCTGCATCTCCGGCCCGTCGGCGAGCAGCACGATCATGTCGCGCATGAACACGTCCCACCACCAGGTGATCGCGAAATTGGCCAGCGCGCTCAACAGCAGCATCACCACGAAGCTCCATAGGCCCCAGTAGCGTTCGCGCAGCAGCCCCCAGCTGGCCACGGCCGAGACCAGGCAGAGCAGTGCGGCGATCATCGAGGCAACCACCGGGTGCGCCAGCAGCCAGGCCAGGCTGTGCATCTGCCGATGCTGTGCTTCACCCGCCAGCAGCTGCCAGAGTGGAACGTCGTGCAGCGGCCAGGCCAGCAGCCCCTGCAGCACGAAATAGCCGGCCAGCAGCGCGGACAGCCAGAACGACGCCTGGACCAGTGGCCGGATCCACGCGTGGTAGGGCGAAGGCTGCAACGAGGGCGGCGGGAGCGGCACTGACATCCGGTGTCCTTGCAATCGGCACCCGCGCGGTCAGCGGGCCGTCACCCGGGTGGCGACGGCCGGCAGGATATGGTGTTCGCTCAGCGGTGCCAAGGGCAGGCCGTGTGGCGGCTGCAGCGGCACCCAGGCCAGTTCGGCAATCTCGGCGCGCGCCTGCGGGGTACCGTCCACCTGCACCCACCACGCCTGCGCCCGCACGCGATGGCCGGGCTCGTTCACCGCCCAGTCTTCGAAGGCGCCCAGCGCGAGGGCGGCATCGGCGCGCAGCTGCACGCCCAGTTCCTCGTCCAGTTCGCGGGCCAGCGCCTGCAGCGGCGCTTCGCCGGGTTCGGGCTTGCCGCCCGGCTGGATGAAGCGGTGGGCGCGGTGCTTGCGCACCACCAGCGCCCGGCCACGGTCATCCAGGATGACCGCGGCCACGATCTCTATCGTGGCCGCGGCAGTGCTCACTTCAGGTTCTGCTCGAACAGCTTGAGGATGCGCTTGTACTGGTCCAGCCAGGAATCGGCACGGACATAGCCGTGGCGCTCCAGCGGGTACGGCGCGATCGACCAGTTGTCCTTGTGCAGTTCGATCAGGCGCTGGGTGAGGTTCACCGAGTCCTGGAAGAACACGTTGTCATCCATCATGCCGTGGGCGATCAGCAGGTTGTCCTGCAGGTTCTGCGCGTACTCGATCGGCGAGGAGACGCGGTACGCCTCCGGATCGATGTCCGGGGTGTTGAGGATGTTGCTGGTGTAGCCGTGGTTGTACTGGTGCCAGTCGACCACCGGACGCAGCGCGGCGCCGGCCTTGAAGGTGCCCGGCGAGCGGAACAGCGCCATGAAGGTCATGAAGCCGCCGTAGGAACCGCCGTAGATGCCGGCGTGGTCGCGGTCACCCTGCTGGGTGTCGACCAGCCAGTCCAGGCCGTCCTTGTAGTCTTCCAGTTCCGGGTGGCCCATGTTGCGGTAGATCGCCGTACGCCAGTCGCGGCCGTAGCCCTCGCTGCCGCGGTAATCCATGTCCAGCACGATGTAGCCCTTCTGCACCAGCAGGTTGTGGAACATCTGCTCGCGGAAGTAGGCCGGGTAGCGCTGGTGCACGTTCTGCAGGTAGCCGGCGCCGTGCACGAACATCACGATCGGGTACTTGCGGCCCGGCTCCTTGTTTTCCGGTTCGTAGTACTTGGCCCAGACCACGCCGGCGCCATGCTTGGACGGCACCGCCACCAGCTTCGGCTGGATCCACTGGCGGGCCTTGTAGTCGGCGGTGCGGGTATCGGTCAGCACGCGCGCCTGGCCGCCGGCACTGGGCAGCACCGCCAGCTGCGGCGGCAGGTAGGCGCCGGAGTAGCGCACCAGCAGCTGCTGGCCATCCGGCGACAGCGAGAAGTCTTCCACGCCGTTGAGGCTGGTCAGCTCGCGCACCTGGCGGCTGCCGGTGTCGACCGCGCAGACTTCATAGTCATGCGGGGCCTGCTGGTTGCACAGGAAGTAGAAGCCCTTGCCATCGGCCGACAGCACCGGTGCCGAGGTCTCCCACTTGCCGCTGGTCAGCGCCTGCGGCTTGGCGCTGCCGGCCTGGGTGTACAGATGCGAGAAGCCCGATTCCTCGGACAGCAGCCACAGCGTGCGGCCGTCGGCCATCCAGCCGAAATCGTTGAAGCCCCAGTTGATCCAGGCGTTGTCGGTCAGCCGGTGGCGGTTCTGCACGCGGCCGTCGGCGGCATTGACGCTGATGATCCAGCGGTCCTTGTTGTCGTTGGCACGCAGCATTACTGCAGCCTGCTGGCCGTCGGCACTCCAGCGGATGCCACCGCCCATGAAATCGCTCATCACCTGCAGGCTGCGCTCGCCCTTCAGCGCGTCCTTGCCGGCCTTGCGGCGCAGCTCGGCCAGCGGATCGGTGTTGATGCCGGGCAGGCCGGCCAGCGAGAGCTTCTCAACCTTGCCGGTGCGCACGTCGACGTACCACAGGGTGTGCGGCTCGAAGCCGTTGCGGCCAACGCGGGTGCGGGTGTCCTCGGTTTCCTCGTAGCCCGATTCGGTCACGTACAGCGGCATCTTGCCGCCACGGCCGTCGTCGAAGTCCTTCGGCTTGGTCACCACGATCAGGTGGCCCAGGTCCGGCGACAGCACGCTGTCGGCAATTTCCACATCGGCGCCCAGGTACACCGGGCCCGGCGCGCGGGTCGGGTCGGCCTGGCGCCAGCGCTGGTCCTGGTCCTTCAGCGCCTCGCGCTGGTCGCGGTCGCGGCGCAGGGTTTCCAGCGTACGCAGCTGCTGGTCGCGCAGCACGTCGGCCTTCGGCGGCGTACGCGGGTCCTTCTCGGCCTTCAGGCTGGCCACCTGCTGCACGCCACTGGCGGCAGTCCAGTGGAACCAGTTCTGGCCGACGCGCCAGATCACGCCGTTGTCGGCCGCGAAGTTCACGTTGCCCGCGCGCTCGTTGCTGCGGGTCAGCTGGGTCAGCGCGCCGCTGCGCAGGTCGCGCACGAACACGTCGCCATTGCGGACGAACGCACTGCGGCTGCGGCTGCGGTCGTAGACCGGCTCGGCCACGTCCAGGGTGCCGCGCTGGTCATCGGCCACCTGCGCGGCCACGCCACCGGCCACCGGCTGGCGGAAGGTGTCGCGCACCGGGCTGCCGTTGCGCTTGAGCTGGTACTCCACCTGCTGGCTGTTCCACGACCACCAGGCCTTTTCGACCGGCGGCCCGATCCAGTCCGGGTCGGCCATGGCCTGTTCGATGGTGATCGGCGTCGGCGCGGCATGCGCGGCCGGTGCGGCCAGCACGGCCGACAGCAGGAGGGACAGGGGCAGCACTCGGGACATGGGCGGACGGCACCGGAAGAGGAAACCGGGCAAGGGTAGCAGCCGCCCCGGCTGCGGGCAGGGGCCACAGGTCATGGCAGCGGAATCGGCAAACTGCTGCAACCGGTTGCCGGGCTCGCGCATCCATTGTCCTGAACCCGCATCATCCACCGAACAGGAGCCCGACCATGCAGGAACTGATCCCGATCACCCTCTTCATCTGCATCGCCTACGC
Organism: Stenotrophomonas sp. GD03930; assembly: GCF_029839665.1. Taxonomy (NCBI): domain Bacteria; kingdom Pseudomonadati; phylum Pseudomonadota; class Gammaproteobacteria; order Lysobacterales; family Lysobacteraceae; genus Stenotrophomonas; species Stenotrophomonas sp. GD03930. The sequence goes on from NZ_JAOCAV010000001.1 coordinate 1,403,199, forward strand.
GATCCATGCCATTGCCGATGCCCGCGCCCGCAGCAAGCTGGTGGCCCCGCACGTGCCGGAGGAGGTGATCCGCTCGCTGGCCGTGCTGGAAGAAGAGCGCCGCCGCCAGGGCGCGCTGCGCTGGGGCATCAGCCTGGTCTGCCTGGCGCTGGCGATGGCCCTGCTGGAAGCCATCGGCGCCCGTGACCTGACCTTTGGTGCCGCCGCCGCGCTGGTTGGCAGCGCCGGTCTCGGCCAGCTGCTGGCCTGGCATTTCACCCGTCCTGCGGCGCGCAAGGGCTGAGCAGGAACATGCCACGGGCACCGGGGGCGCCCCGTAGATGAGCCTGCTCGGCGAAGCATTGTCGGCACTGCGGGGCCGTCGCCGCCAGAACATGGCGGCGATCGCAGCGCCTGCCGAGCCACTGGATGCGGATCAGGCCCTGGTGCGGGCGATCATCGATGGCTCGCAGGCGGCCTTCGCGCACCTGGTGGAGACCCATCAACGCACCTGCGCGCATGTGATCGGGCGCATGGTCGGCGACCGCGACCAGGTCGCCGACCTGCTACAGGAGACCTTCCTGGCGGTGTTCCGCCAGCTGCACCGGTTCCGCTTTGAATCCTCGCTGCGTACCTGGGTTTCACGGGTGGCCTACACCACTGCGTTGCAGCACCTGCGTCGGCGGCGGCTGGAGGCGCAATGGATGGTGGCGGTGGAGGTGCCCGAGGAACTGGGCATCGGCGATGAAGGCCCCGGGCCGGCTGAATTCAGCGAATCGCTGCAGGCCGGTCGCCAGCTGGGCGCGGCACTGGAGCGATTGAGTGCGCCGCAGCGATTGATTGTGGGCCTGCATTATCTGGAGGACTTCGATCTGGCCGAGATCGAGCAGGTCACCGGGCTGGCGCGCGGTACCATCAAGAGCCACCTGTACCGCGCGCGGCAGATCCTGAAGCAGGAGCTGACGCGGCACGCCACCGCCGGAGAACTGCTGTGAGCCAATCGACCGACCCTCGCGATGCGGACGAGCGCGCGCTGGCACAGGCGTTGCGTGAACAGGAACAACGGCACGCCGTGCCTGATGTGAGCGAGGCGCTGCAGCAGCGGCTGCACGCGGAAACGCACGACAGCGGTGTGCTGTACGTGGTGGTGCAGGTGCTGTTGTTCGGGGCGCTGCTGGCTGCCGCGGCCTGGTATTTCTGGCTCTGACAGCCCCCGCCGGGCATGGGGCGCGCCAATCGCTGTTGGTAGATGCCGACCTTGGTCGGCGCTTGGACGCGTGCCAACCAAGGTTGGCAGCTACCAGAGCGGTTGATCCCTGCGACAAAGTGAAGCAGCGCGTCACCCGGTCGCATCCCGGCTTAACCAAATCCTCCTAAAGTGGTCCGGTATCCCACCGGTCGCAGGCAGGAGGCGTCCCTTGGACGCGTTGTTGTTGTCCCGGATCCAGTTCGGATTCGTCATCAGTTTCCACGTGCTGTTCCCGGCCTTCACCATCGGCACGGCCAGCTGGCTGGCCTTCATTGAATGGCGCTGGCTGCGCACGAAACTGCCCGTGTGGCGCGAGCTGTACTTCTTCTGGCAGAAGATCTTCGCCGTGTCATTCGGCATGGGCGTGGTCAGCGGCATCGTCATGGCCTTCCAGTTCGGTACCAACTGGCCGCGGCTGAGCGAAGTGGCCGGCACGGTCATCGGCCCGCTGCTGACCTATGAAGTGCTGACCGCCTTCTTCCTGGAAGCCAGCTTCCTCGGCGTGATGATGTTCGGCTGGGGCCGGGTGTCGCCGCGCCTGCATTTCCTGTCCACCTGCATGGTGGCGTTGGGCACGCTGTTCTCCACGTTCTGGATCCTGTCGTCCAACAGCTGGCTGCACACGCCGGCCGGCTACGAGATGGTCAATGGCATCGTGCACCCGGTGGACTGGTGGCAGGTGGTGTTCAACCCCTCGTTCCCGTACCGCCTGGCGCACATGGCGCTGGGTTCGTTCATCACCACCTGTTTCGTGATCGGTGGCGTCGGCGCGTGGTACCTGCGCAAGGGCACGCACGTGGAAGCCGGCCGGCGCATGCTGGTCGCGGCGGTAGCGTTCGCGGCGCTGACGGTGCCAGTGCAGATCTTCGTCGGCGACATGCATGGCCTGAACACGCTCAAGCATCAGCCGATGAAGATCGCGGCGATGGAAGCGCACTGGCATGAAACCAGGGAAGGCGAGGGCGTGCCGCTGGTGGTGTTCGCGCTGCCCAACGAAAAGGAAGAGCGCAACGATTTTGAAGTGGCGATCCCGAAGCTGGGCAGCGTGATCCTCACCCATTCGCTGGACGGCAGCTTCGATCCGCTCACCTCGGTGCCCGCCAGCGAACGGCCGCCGGTGACGCCGGTGTTCTTCGCCTTCCGCATCATGGTCGGGCTGGGCACGCTGATGCTGCTGCTGGCCTGGGTCTCGGCATTCCAGCTGTGGCGCCGGAAGCTGCTGGATTCGCCGTGGCTGCTGCGCGGCTGGAACTGGATGTTGCCGAGTGGCTTCATCGCACTGCTGTCCGGCTGGTTCGTCACCGAAATGGGGCGCCAGCCGTGGGTGGTATATGGCGTGCTGCGCACCGCCGATGCGGTCGGCCCGCAGAGCGCGTGGATGACCGCGCTGTCGCTGGGTGTCTACGTGGTCGGCTATGCCTTCGTGTTCGGCTGGGGTATCTGGTACCTGGTGAAGATCCTGCGCCATGGGCCGCAGCCGTATGCCGAAGGGCCATCGCTGGACCACGGCAGCCACACCCCGGCGCGCCCGCTGTCGGCAGCCGACGAACCGCTGGAGGATCGCTGACATGGACCTGATGACCTGGCTGCCGGTGGCGTGGTTCGCGGTGATCGGTTTCGGTGTGCTGATGTATGTGGTGCTGGATGGCTTCGTGCTCGGCATCGGCATCCTCGCGCCGTTCGCCGAAGACGAGGAGCAGCTGGACCTGATGATGAACACCGCCGCGCCGATCTGGGACGGCAACGAAACCTGGCTGGTGCTGGGTGGCGCCGGCCTGCTGGCGGCGTTCCCGAAGGCGTACGCGGTGCTGCTGTCGGCGCTGTACCTGCCGGTGCTGCTGCTGGTGGTGGCGCTGGTGTTCCGTGGCGTGGCCTTCGAGTTCCGCTTCAAGGCGCACCGCTCACGCCGGTTGTGGAGCGTGGCGTTCGCACTGGGCTCGCTGCTGGCCACCTTCGCCCAGGGCGTGATCCTCGGCACGCTGGTGCAGGGCCTGCCCCTGCAGGACGGCGTCTATCACGGTGGCCCGTTCGCTTGGTTCAGTCCGTTCGCGATGTTGACCGGCGCCGCGCTGGTGGCCGGCTACGCGCTGCTGGGCAGTACCTGGCTGATCCTGAAGACCGAAGGCCGGGTGCAGGCGCTGGCGCGGCAGATGACCCGGCCGCTGGTGGTGGCGGTGATCGCGGCGATGGGCCTGGTCAGCAGCTGGCTGCCGTTCCTGCAGTCGCGCCTGATGGACCGCTGGTTCAGCGATGGCAACTTCTGGTGGCTGTCGCCGGTACCGCTGCTGACCCTGGCGGTGGCGGCCGCGTTGTGGCGCAGCGCCACCCATCCGCGCCGTGACCTGCCGCCGTTCCTGCTCAGCCTTGCCCTGTTCGTGCTCGGGTTCCTCGGCCTGGTGCTGGGCATGTGGCCGTACCTGCTACCGCCATCGATGACCTTGTGGCAGGCCGCTGCGCCGGCATCATCGCTGGGCTTCACCCTGGTCGGGCTGGTGATCCTGCTGCCGGTCATCCTCGGCTATACAGCGTGGTCCTACCGGGTGTTCCGCGGCAAGGTACACGCCGACGCCGGCTATCACTGAGCACCGGGCCAAGGCTGAACGCCGTCGCCACATTGCTGAACCTCGTCGGGGAAACACCGTCGATCACGCCGCCATCGTCGGCTGACGGCTTTCCCCGGTGTCGGCTTTCCGACACAATCATGGCTCTTCCCGGGTTATTGTCCCGCGGACATGCACGCCTACGTCTATAAAAGCCAACTCAAGCCGGACACCTACGTCTACGTTCCCCGACGCGAAGATTTCAGCGCGCTGCCTGCGCCGCTGCTCAAATCGCTGGGGACGCTCACTTTCGTGCTGGACGTTGCCCTGGATGCCCAGCGCCGCCTGGCGCAGGCCGACCCGGACAAGGTCCGCAGCGAAATGAGCGAACGCGGCTTCTACCTGCAGGTGCCGCCGTCGGTGGCCAGCCTGATGCCGCGGCACTATGACTGATCCTTCCCGTCCGCGCGCGCTGTCGATTGCCTTCACTGTTGGCGCCGTGCTGGCGCTGGGCGCTGCCGTGGGCGGCGTCCCGGGCGCCCTGCTTGCCGCACTGGCGCAGCCTGCGTTCGCGCTGGGCGTGTCGTGGTGGCGGCGCAGCCGCGCGCTGCTGCCGTTGAAGGTGGTTGCGCGCCAGGACCTGCCCGCGCTGCTGGCGCTGTGGGCGGCCGCACCGGTCCTGCTGGCGCTGCTGCTGGCCTGGCCGCTGGCCGCGCTGCGCGATAGCGGCAGCCTGGCGGCGGTGCTGGGCCTGAGCGTGCTGGTCAGTGCCGGCCTGCTGGCGGCCTGGCGCACCTGGCCGTTGTGGAACGATGTCGAACGCCTGGATGGCAGCCTGGCCCAGCACTGGCAGGCGCTGGCCGGGCGCGACCTGACTGCCTGGCGCGGCCTCGGCGTGGCCGCGCTGGTGATCGCGCTGGCGGCACTGGTGGTGCTGCCGGCCTGGCCCGACCTGCTGCCTGAAAGTGCTCGCTGGCCGGCCGCGCTGGCGGTGGTGGTGCTGTCGCCGCTGCTGCACCTGCTGCTGCAGCGGGTGGCGCCCGCACCGCTGGTGTCGTTGCGTACTGGCGCGTTGAACGCGACCAGCCACGAACACGAACCGATGTTCGCCGCCGCGGCCGAGACCGCGCCGCTGGAGGCGATGGCGCCGCAGGAACTGACCCCGGCCCTGTACGAAGCCGCCCGCCATGGCCGCATCGACCGCGGCCTGCAGCTGCTGCAGGCCGGTGCCGATCCCTATGCATTGCCGGACCCGAACTGGCGCGACCAGCGCAGCCTGGCGGTACTGGCCGCGGTGCTGCCGGACCTGCGCCTGCTGCGTGAGCTGATCGCCCGCGGCGTCGACGTGAACGCGCCGCACCGCGGCATGACCCCGCTGCTGGCGGCGACCCGTGACAGCTGGCATGGCCGCCCCGAAGCGGTGATGACCCTGCTCGCCAACGGCGCCGATTCGCGCGCCACCGACAGCGACGGCAACACGCCGCTGCACCATGCTGCGCGCAGTTCCGACCCGGGCGTGGCGGCGCTGCTGCGCGATGCCGCGGCCGAAGTCGATGCGCTGAACAGTGATGGCTGGTCGCCGCTGGCAGTGGCCTGCCAGGTCGGTAACTGGCGCCTGGCGCGTTTCCTGCTCGAACGCGGTGCCCGCAGCGAGCCGGCCGAGGGCACCCCGGTGCTGCTGGCTGCCGCCGCCACCGAGGACGACGATCCGGCCGGCGTGCAGCTGCTGCTAAAGCACAAGGCACGCGCCGACGCGCGTGATCGCCAGCGCCGCAGTGCGCTGCACGAGGCGGCATTGGCCGGCCACGTGGAGATCATCGGCGTGCTGCTCGGTGCCGGCGCCAACCTGGAAGCGCGCGATGCGCTGGGCCGTACGCCGTGGCTGGAAGCGGCCCGTGCCGGTCGCGCTGCGGTGATCGAGCACCTGCTGCCACACAAGCCGGACCTGGTCGCCGTGGACGGCGAAGGCCGCAACGCGGTGCAGCTGGCGGTGATGGCCGAGGATGTCTCGCCGCTGCTGATCAAGCGCCTGGTTGAGCTGGGCATCGCCGCCGATGCCGCCGATCCGGTCGGCCGCCGCGCGGTGGACTACGCCGCCGAAGCGGGCCGCTGGGCAATCGTGGCCCTGCTGGACCCGTCCTATCCGTTGCCGGCCGCCGTCAGTGATGGGCTGGCCGAGCGCGGCGAAGCGGCCATGGCCAGCGGCCTGCTGCCGGACCGTCCGCCGCTGACCCTGCTGCGTGAAGCGTTGGGCTTCGGCAACACCGAAGGCATGGCCGCGCTGGCGAGGCTGTGCCAGCCGGAAGAACTGGGTGGCCTGCTGCTCGATCCGGAGCTGGCGCTGGAACCGCGTGCGGTCGACTGGCTGCTGGGCCACGGCGCCGATCCCTATGTGCGTGACGCCTGCGCCGACACGCCGATGTTCGCCCTGCTGTCGCGCGGCATTGATGCGGTGCCGGCGCTGCAGGTGATGCTGCAGCGTGGCCTGTCGCCGGCCGGGCGCGGTGGCCTTGCGCGCTTCCTCGCCGCCTGCGCCCAGCACGACCAGGCCGCCCGAGGGCTGGAACAGCTGGCGCTGGAATTGCTGGAACGCGGCGCCGATCCGTTTGCGGCCTCGCCGGCCGGTGATCCGCCGCTGTCGCTGGCGGTACGCCTGGGTTGGCTGCGCCTGCAGCAGGCCCTGTTGAAGGCTGGCGTCGATCGCGAAGCGCGCGACAGCCACGGCATGACCGCCCTGCATCTGGCCACCGCGCTGGCTCGCGAAGGTGCGTTGAAGCTGCTGGTGCAGCACGGCGCCTCGCCGGAAGCACGCGCCGCTGATGGCCAGACGCCGCTGGGCGTGGCGCTGTCGATTGGACGCCGTGACCTGGCCGACTGGCTGGACTGGCGGGTGTGGCCGTTGCCACGCCGCACCCTGCGCGAGGCCGATCTACCTGCCGCCGCGATGGCCGGTGATGTGGACGCCGTGCGCCGCCTGATCGATCTGGGATTCGCCGTCGACGCCGTCGATGCACAGGGCTGCACCGCGCTGCTGCGTGCGGCCGGTGGTGGCCATCTGGCAGTGACCGATCTGCTGCTGGCGCGTGGCGCCGATCCGCAGCACGCGGCGGCCAGTGGTGCCACGCCGTTGTCGGCGGCGGTCAGCATGCGCCAGGTGAACATCGTCTCGGCCCTGCTCGATGCCGGTGCCAAGCTGGAACATCGCCTGCCGGGCGGAGTGACGGTGCTGATGCTGGCCTCGGCGCTGGGCCTGCCGGACATCGTCGCGCGCCTGCTCACCGCCGGTGCCGACGTGCACGCCGGTGACGCGCAGCAGCTGGGTCCGCTGCACTGTGCCGCGCTGTATGGCTTCAGTGCCCGTGACCGCTCGCGCCTGCTGGCCCTGCTCGACACCCTGCTGCTGGCCGGTGCGGAACCGGACCAGGCTGCTGCCGGTTCGGTTACGCCGTTGCTGCTGCTGCTGGGCGCACGCGCCGAGCCGGGTACCGCCTGCGACGAGCAGGTGGTGATGGCTGCGGTGGAGCGCCTGCTGGATGAGGACGTGAGCCTGGACGTGCGCGACCCGCGCGGCTTCGGCCCGCTGCACCTGGCCGCCCTGCACGGTTTGCCGCTGCTGGTGCAGCGCCTGCTGCGTGCCGGTGCCGATCCGGAAGTGCGCGACAGCCTCAACCGCAGCCCCCGCGAGATCGCCGTGATGCGCGGTTTCATCGACGTGGCCGGTGAGTTCGAGCCGCGCGTGCCGGGCGTTTCCTCGATGGCCCGGTTCCTGCGCGACAACGGCTGATCCCTGGAAATGGGTAGTGCCGGCCGCTGGCCGGCAACTGATGAAATCACCGGAATTCCGAGGTTGCCGGCCAGCGGCCGGCACTACCGGGTTCGCCATCCATCGGGTGGGTGCCGACCGTTGGTCGGCACGCCTACGTGTCGTCGCTTTCCGCGTCGGCCTCGAACAGGTGCATCAGGTCGTTGCGCGCATCGCGCGAGGTCTGGATCACCGCCGCCTCGTCGTCGTAGACCAGGTACTGGTCGCGCAGCAGCTGTTCGTCATGTTCGCGGAAGCGCTGCACATGGCGCTCGGCCACGTTGGCCGCAATACCCAGCGCGGTCAGCACACGCCCGCTCATCTCCAGGCTGGTGCCGAATACTTCGCGGAACGGCTCGGCCGACATGTCCATCAGGCGCCACGCATGCTGGCGGTTGCGCGCTCGCGCCAGCACCGTCGCATCCGGATACAGCCTGCGCACCATGCGCACCGCGCGCAGGTTGGTCTCCGGGTCATCCACGGTGATCACGAACACATCGATGTGCTCGCCACCGGCCGCGCGCAGCATCTCCGGCCGGGTCGGGTCGCCGTAGTACAGCTGGTTGCCGAAGCGGCGCAGGTCGGCCACGGTGTCCGGGTTCGCCTCCAGCGCTACGAACGGCACCTTCTGCGCGGTCAGCAGGCGCGCGATCACCTGGCCGAAGCGGCCCATGCCGGCGATCAGCACCTTCGGCCGGTTGTCCGGTGCCACCTTGTCAGCCTCGGCGGCCTGGCGCGGTGCGGCCTTCTCCTGGCCGAGCAGCTTGAGCAGCGCGATCATCAGCAGCGGCGTGATCGCCATCGACAGGCCGACGATGGCCACCAGCCGGTCATGGTTGGCGTTGCCCAGCAGGTGCGCGCGCTGCGCTTCGTTGAACACCACGAAGGCGAATTCACCGCCCAGCCACAACACACTGCCCAGCAATAGCGACTGCCGCGAACTGAGCCTTGCGATACGCCCGATCACGTACAGCAGGCCGAACTTGACCACCAGCAGGATGCCGACGCCTGCAGCGATCAGCCACGGTTCGGCGGCGATGCGGTCGAGGTCGATGCCCATGCCCACCGCAATGAAGAACAGGCCCAGCAGCAGCCCCTTGAACGGCTCGATCTGTGCTTCCAGTTCGTGCCGGAACTCCGAATCGGACAACAGCACGCCGGCCAGGAAGGCGCCGAGGCTGGGGCTGAGGCCCGCTTCCTGCATGAACCAGGCGGTGCCCAGCACCACCAACAGGGCGGTGGCGGTGAACACCTCCGGGCTGCGGGTGCGCGCAATGATGCTGAACACCCTGCGCAGCACCGGCCGCCCGCACAGGATCACCACTGCCAGCGCGCCCAGCGCCACGGCCGCGTCCTCCCAGCGCAGCGTCTCGTTCTTGACCCCGCCCAGCAGCGGGATGGCCGCCAGCAACGGGATCGCGATCAGGTCCTGGAACAGCAGGATGGCAAAGCCCAGCCGGCCATGGTCGCTGTTGATCGCCTTGTGCTCGGACAGCAGCTGCAGGCCCACCGCGGTGGACGACAGCGCCAGCGCCACACCCACCACCAGCGCGCTTTTCCACTGGAAATGATCGAGCAGCAACAGCCCGCCCAGTACCAGCCCGGACAGCGCGACCTGCGCCGCACCGGCACCGAACACCGAGCGCCGCATCACCTTCAGGCGTGCCGGTGACAGTTCCAGGCCGATCACGAACAGCAGCATCACCACACCGATCTCGGCAGCGCCGAGGATGCGGTCGGCGTCCTGCACGAAGCCCAGCCCGTCCGGGCCCAGCACCACGCCGGCCGCCAGGTAACCCAGCACCGCGCCAAAGCCGAACTTCTTGAACACCGGCACGGCGATGACCGCCGCCAGCAGCAGTACCAGCGCCAGTTCCAGACCGCCGCTATGCATGGGAATACCTGGTCATCGGGGAAACCGGCCGCGCGTCCGTTCGGAGGAGGAAAGGCATGGCGAACGCCACCGCGACATTATGCGCGCCGGTACGTGTACGCACGAGGACACGCGTGCGGGCAACGCTGCCGGCTGGCCCTGGGTTGACCTGCATGCCCGGCAGGTCCAGACTCCCCGCCGCTGGCGGCGCGTCCGCCGGCACACGCATCCCGGAGTCCCCAACCCATGTCCAGCGACAGTAGAAGTCGACCTCGTTCGACGCCAGCGATGGCCACCGCCTGACATCGGGACGGTTTGCCTGCGTTGGCGTTGCGCGAGGTCGCACCCCACAAGGCAGAACCGATGAACCAGAAGCAATTGCTGCGCGCAGGGGCCGATGCTGCTGCCCTGGCCGCACCCCTGGCGAACTACAACACCGCCGACGCGGTGGAGTTCCTCAATACGCTGGAGCTGACCCGCGCCGCGGACACGCTGGCGGCGCTGCCGTTGCCGCGTGCGGTGAAGATGCTCGAAGCGCCGGAACTGCACCGCAGTGGCGAGCTGGTGGCCGCGTTGCCGCCGGCGCGCGCCGCCGCCCTGCTCGGGCTGATGGCCGACGACCGCGCCACCGACATCGTGCACGAGCTGGACGAGGACGAGCGCGCGCGGCTGATCCCGCTGCTGGGCACCGATGCCCGCCAGGCCATCCAGAAGCTGCTGAGCTACCCGCCCAACACCGCCGGCGCGCTGATGACCACCGAGTACGTGGCGGTGCCCGCCAGCTGGACCGTGGCGCAGACCCTGCAGCACATCCGCCAGGTCGAGCGCACCCGCGAAACGGTGTACGCGATCTACGTGCTGGACCCGGCCAGCCAGCACCTCCAGCAGGTGGTGACCATGCGCCGGCTGATCACCGGGTTGCCGGAGGAATCGATCCTGGACGTGGCCCAGGTCAATCCGCCGGTGACCGTTGACGCGCTGATGGACCAGGAGGAAGTGGCGCGGCTGATCCGCCGCCACGATTTGCTGGCGATCCCGGTGGTCGATGCGCAGCAGCAGATGCTTGGCATCGTCACCGTCGACGACGTGCTGGATGCACTGATCGAGGAGTCCACCGAGGACGCGCACAAGTTCGGCGGCATGGAAGCGCTGGACAAGCCGTACATGCAGATCGGCTTCCTCGAGATGCTGCGCAAGCGCGCCGGCTGGCTGAGCGTGCTGTTCCTGGGCGAGATGCTCACCGCCAGCGCGATGCAGCATTACGAGGACGAACTGGCGCGCGCGGTGGTGCTGACCCTGTTCATTCCATTGATCATGAGTTCGGGTGGCAACTCCGGTTCGCAGGCCACCTCGCTGCTGATCCGCAGCCTGGCGCTGCGCGAACTGCGCCTTCGCGACTGGTGGAAGGTGGCCCTGCGCGAGATCCCGACCGGCATGGTGCTCGGCGCCATCCTCGGCTGCCTGGCCATCGTGCGCATCGTGATCTGGCAGCTCGGTGGCCTGCACGACTATGGCGAGCACTGGATCCTGCTGGCGATCACCATCGGTGCGGCGCTGGTCGGCATCGTCACCTTCGGCTCGCTGTCCGGCTCGATGCTGCCGTTCATCCTGAAGCGCCTCGGCTTCGACCCGGCCAGCGCCTCGGCCCCGTTCGTCGCCACCCTGGTGGACGTGACCGGCCTGGTGATCTATTTCAGCATCGCCGCGATGATCCTGCACGGCACGCTGCTGTAAGCCGGAACCACCGTGCTGCGGTAGGTGCCGACCTTGGTCGGCACGCAGAACAGAAAGGGGACGGAGGGGATTAAGTCGTTTGTGGCACAAACGACTTAATCCCCTCCGTCCCCTTTTTGGGTACCGTAGGCGCATGAGTACCTACCATCTGCAGTCTGTGTTCCGTCCGCAGTCGGTCGCGGTGATCGGTGGCAGCCCGCGCGAGCGCTCGGCCGGCCGTGCGGTGATGCGCAACCTGCGTGGTACCGGCTTTCCCGGCAAGGTGGCCTGGATCAACCCGCGGCATGCCGAGATCGATGGCATCCGCACGGTCAAACGGCTGAAGGACCTGGACTGGGTGCCTGACCTGGTGGTGATCACCGCGCCGGCGACGATCGTGCCGCAGGTGGTGCGCACCGCGGCCGAACGTGGCGTGCAGGCGGCGATCATCCTCACCGCGCACCTGGGCGAAGGCCCCGGCTCGCTGTCGGCGCAGGTGGAGGCGGTGGCGCGCACGCATGGCCTGCGCATCCTTGGCCCGCACTGCCTGGGCGTGATCGCGCCGCATGCACGGCTCAACGCCAGCATCGCCGCGCATTTCCCGCAGGCCGGCGACCTCGCGCTGATCTCCGAATCCTCGGCCATTGCCGCCGCACTGGTGGAATGGGGCGTGGCGCGCTCGGTCGGATTCTCTGCCGTGGTCTCGCTGGGCGACACGATGGATGTCGACTTCGGCGATCTGCTCGATTACTTCGCCACCGACTACCGCACTCGCGCCATCCTGCTCTATGTCGAGCAGATCAAGGACGCGCGCAAGTTCATGTCGGCCGCGCGCGCCGCCGCCCGTGCCAAGCCAGTGGTGGTGGTGAAGTCGGGCCGCGCCGAACGCGTGCAGCCGGGCAGCCGCGATACCCACGTGCAGGCACTTGCGCGCGCCGACGATGTCTACGGCGCGGCGTTCAACCGCGCCGGCCTGCTGCGCGTCGGTGCGCTGGACGAACTGTTCACCGCCGCCGAGTCGCTGGGCCGGCTGGGCACCTTCCCCGGCCGCCGACTGGCCATCCTCAGCAACGGCGGCGGTGTCGGCCGCCTCGCGGTGGACCAGCTGATCGCACTGCGGGGCACGCTGGCCAACCTGTCCGACAGCACCATCGAGAAGCTCGACGCGGTGCTGCCGCAGGGCTGGTCGCGCAGCAATCCGGTCGACATCGTGGTCGATGCCGACGGTGACCGCTACGCCTCGGCCATCGAAGCGCTGCTGGCCGACAACGAGAACGACGCGGTGATGGTGGTCAACGTACCGACCGCGTTCACCTCGTCCGCCGATGCAGCGCAGGCGCTGACCCGCACGCTCGGCCTGCGCCCGCGCCATCACCGCGACAAGCCGGTGTTCGCGGTGTGGCTGGGCAACGACGACCAGGCTACCGCCACGCTCAACGCGGCGCGGGTGCCGACCTATCCGACCGAGGCCGAGGCCGTGCGTGGCTTCCAGCATCTGGTGCGCTACCGCGAAGCGCAGAACGCGCTGATGGAAACGCCGCCCAGCCTGCCACAGGATTTCAACGTCGATGCGGCGGCTGCGCGCGCGCTGGTCGATGCCGCGCTGGCCAACGGCCAGCAGTGGCTGGACCCGCTGGCCACCCACGAACTGCTCAAGGCCTATGGCATTCCGTCCGCGCCGGTGATGCACGCGCGCGATGCGCACGAGGCGATGGACCTCGCGCAACCGCTGCTGGAGCGCGGCGCCAGCGTGGCGTTGAAGATCCTGTCGCCTGACATTCCGCACAAGTCGGAAGTGGATGGCGTGCGCCTCAACCTGGGCACGCTGCCGGCGGTGCAGAGCGCGGCCAATGCGATCCTGTCGCGTGCCCGCCAGCTGCGGCCGGACGCACGCATCGATGGCCTGCTGGTACAGCCGACCATTGTCCGCCCGAAGGCACGCGAGCTGATCGTCGGCATCGCCGACGACGCCACCTTCGGCCCGGTGATCGTGGTCGGCCGTGGCGGTACTGCGGTGGAAGTGATCAACGACAAGGCGCTGGCGCTGCCGCCGCTGGACCTCCGCCTGGCCCACGAACTGATCGGCCAGACGCGTGCCTCGCGCATCCTCAAGGCCTACGGTGACGTGCCGGCCGCCGACGAGCGTGCACTGGCGCTGGCATTGGTGAAGCTGGCCCAGCTGGCCGCCGACATTCCCGAAGTGCGCACGCTGGACATCAATCCACTGCTGGTCGATGGCAAGGGCATCCTCGCCCTGGATGCGCGCGTCGCCATCGCGCCCTCGCGCATCCTGCACAAGGGCCGCGGCCATCCTCGTTTCTCGGTGTTCCCGTATCCGAAGGAGTGGGAGCGCACCATCGAACTGTCCGACGGCGGCCGCGCCTTCGTACGGCCGGTGCGGCCGGAAGACGACGCGCTGTTCCGCGCGTTCTTCGCCCGTGTCAGCGACGAGGACCTGCGCCTGCGCTTCTTCCAGTCGGTGAAGCACTTCAGCCACGAATTCATCGCGCGCCTGACCCAGCTCGACTACGCGCGCTCGATCGCACTGGTGGCGATTGAACCGCGCAGCGGCGAAATGCTCGGCGCGGTGCGCCTGCACGCCGACGCCGATTACCACCGTGGCGAGTACGGCATCCTGATCCGGTCGGACCTGAAGGGCCACGGCATCGGCTGGCGGCTGATGGCGATCATGATCGAGTACGCAAAGTGGCTGGGCCTGGATGTGGTCGAAGGCCAGGTGCTGCGCGAGAACAGCACCATGCTGGCGATGTGCCAGAGCCTGGGCTTCAAGACCAAGCTGGACCCGGACGACCCGACGGTGATGATGGTGACCCTGCCGGTGCAGCAGGTCGAGGTGCCGGCGGCACCGCTGTAGAGTCGAGCTTGCTCGACTGCTTGTCATCCAGGAACAGTCGAGCAAGCTCGACTCTACGACCAGGTTACCGCAACGGTTCCACCACCACCGCCGTGCCGTAGCACAGCACCTCGGTCAGCCCGGTCATCACATCGGTGGCGTCGTAGCGCATGCCGATGATCGCATTGGCGCCCAGTTGCCGTGCGTGCTTGACCATGTCGCGGTAGGTTCCTCGCGGGCCTGTTCGCACAGTTCGGTGTAGATGGTGATGTTGCCGCCGAACAGGGTCTGGATGCCGCCCAGGAAGTTGCCGACGATCGAGCGCGAGCGCACGGTGATGCCACGCACCACGCCGAGGTTGCGCGCCACACGGTAGCCGGGCAGCTCGAAGGCGGTGGTGACCAGCGAATCGTCGAAACGCAGCGCCGGAGGGGAGGGGATGCCGCTGTTGTAGGGGTCTGCCATGGTCGCGTCCGTGTCGTAGAGTCGAGCTTGCTCGACTGCCAGCCAGACAGTCGAGCAAGCTCGACTCTACGGCGGGAAGCAGTCGAGCTTGCTCGACTCTACAACCCAACGGCCCGATGCGGCATGGCTCTGTCACCGTACTGGCGCGACAATACCGCCATGACCGACCGCATTCCCTTGCTGCTGCTACCCGGCCTGCTCAACGATGCCGAGCTGTGGCGCGCCCAGCTGGCCGACCTGGCCGATATCGCCGACTGCACGGTGGGCGACCAGACCCGTGGCGAAACCCTGCAGGCGGTTGCCGAAGACGTGCTGGCGCAGGCACCGGAGCGGTTTGCGCTGGCCGGCTTCTCACTGGGTGGTTTCGTCGCCCAGCAGATCCTGCGTATCGCTCCGGAGCGGGTACTGCAGCTGGCATTGATCGACACCTCGATCCATGCCGATTCGCCCGAGCGCGCCGAACAGCGGCGCAGCCAACGTGCCAGCGTGCGCCTACCGGGGAAATTCCATGGCTTCGGTGATGCACTGATGCGCAGCTACATCGATGCCTCGCGGCTGGACGACTACGTGCTGGTTCAGCGGGTGCGCGACATGACCGCGCGGCTGGGCGCCGAAGTGTTCCTGCGCCAGAGCGCGCTGGAGCGCCGCGATGGGCATGACGTGCTGGCGAGCTACCGTGATCCGTTGCTGATTGTGTGCGGTGCCAACGATCGCATCACGCCGCTGGCAGTGAGCGAGGAAATGCACGCGCTGGTGCCGCACTCGCAGCTGGTGGTGGTGCCCGATTGCGGGCACCTGGCGCCGATGGAAAAGCCGGATGAAGTGAGTGCCGCCATGCGCGGCTGGTTGTTGCAGGACGAGGGATAACCCCGCCTTCGGTAGGTGCCGACCTTGGTCGGCACGCCGTGTCATCGACCGACCAGAGGCCAGCGCCGACCAAGGTCGGCACCCACCGATTCGGTGCCGCAAACACGGTCGGGATCAATCCCAGGCCGGGGCGATACCTTCCGGATTGGCCAGTCGATGGCCGCGGTCGAGCTTGGCGATCTGCGCCATGTCTTCGTCGGTCAGGCGCACGGCCGCCGCTTCAAGGTTGGCCGCCAGGTTGTCGCGCTTGGTCGACGACGGAATGACCGAGAAGCCCTGCTGCAGCGCCCAGGCCAGCGCAACCTGCGCCGGGGTGGCCTGGTGGCGGCCGGCAATGGCCTGGATCACCGGGTCCTTCAGCACTTCGCCATAGGCCAGGCTCATGTAGGCGGTGAT
The DNA here is from genome assembly GCF_029839665.1 of Stenotrophomonas sp. GD03930. NCBI lineage: Bacteria > Pseudomonadati > Pseudomonadota > Gammaproteobacteria > Lysobacterales > Lysobacteraceae > Stenotrophomonas > Stenotrophomonas sp. GD03930. The sequence continues at coordinate 1,418,937 of NZ_JAOCAV010000001.1, forward strand.
GTGGATGCCATTGTCCTGCAGGAACTTCACCAGCAGACGGTTCTGCAGGTACGGATGGATCTCCACCTGGTTGGTGGCGATCGCCTCGGCACCGACGATCTCGATCGCCTTGCGGGTCTGCGCGATGGTGAAGTTGGAGATGCCGATCTCCCGGGCCAGCCCCTGCGCCTTGGCTTCGGCCAGTGCCGGCAGGTATTCCTCCATCGGCACGTCGACCTTGTCGTTCGGCGACGGCCAGTGGATCAGCGCCAGGTCGACGCGGTCGGTGCGCAGTTTTTCCAGGCTGGTGCGCAGGCTGGCCAGCAACGCATCGTGCTTGAACTCGGTGATCCACACCTTGGTGGTCAGGTACAGATCGTCGCGCGGCACACCCGATTCGGCGATGGCCTGGCCGACTTCGGCTTCATTGCCATAGATCTGCGCGGTGTCGATGGCGCGGTAGCCGACCTCCAGCGCGTTGCGCACCGAGTCGATCACGGTCTGGTCCTTCAGGCGGAAGGTGCCGAGACCAAAGGCGGGGACAGTCATGGGAAGCTCCAACGGGGGGAAGGGAGTAGCAGGAGAAGAGGGTAGGGCAGGCACCGTATGCATGCCGGCAACGGTGCATTGCATGGATCAATGCGCGGTGGCGGCAATGCCGTCGGCGCGCGGATCGATACCATCGCGACGGTCGAGGCGACCACTGAGCGCGGTCAGCGCATAGGCGCCAACCACCACCAGCGCACCCAGCCACGGCGTATGCATCAGGCCGATGTGCTCCACCACCAGCCCACCCAGCGAGGCGCCCAGGGCGATGCCGATGTTGAACGCGGCGATGTTCAGGCCCGAGGCCACATCGGTGGCCTGCGGCGCATAGCGCTGCGCCTGCTTGACCACGTAGACCTGCAGGCCTGGCACGTTGCCGAAGGCCACGGCCCCCAGCGCCAGCACCGTCAGCAGCATCAGCACGCTGTTGGAGGCGGTGAAGGTGAGCACGAACAGCACGATGGCCAGCAGCGCGAAGATGCGCTTCAACGCCGGTACCGGGCCCAGGCGGTCGGCCAGTCGACCGCCCCACAGGTTGCCGATTGCCACCGACACGCCGTACACCAGCAACACCAGGCTGACCGCATTGGCCGAGAAGCCGGTGACGTCCTGCAGGATCGGCGCCAGATAGGTGAAGGCCAGGAAGGTGCCGCCGTAACCCAGTGCGGTCATTGCATAGACCAGCAACAGGCGCGGCTGGCCCAGCACCGCCAACTGCTGGCGGAAGCTGGCCGGTGCGCTCTGCGGCAGGTTGCGCGGAACGAACAGCAGTGCGCCCAGCAGGGCGATCACGCCGAGGGCGGCCACGGCCAGGAAGGTGGCGCGCCAACCCAGATGCTGTCCGATGAAGGTACCCAGCGGCACACCGGTCACCAGCGCCACGGTGAGCCCGGTGAACATGATCGCGATGGCACTGGCGGCCTTCTCCTTCGGCACCACCGCGGTGGCGATGATCGCGCCGATCGAGAAGAACACGCCATGTGCCAGGCCGGTGAGGATGCGTGCGGCGATCAGCGAGCTGTAGCCCGGTGCCATGAAGGCGATGACGTTGCCGAGGGTGAACAGCACCATCAGCGCCACCAGCAGGGTCTTGCGCGGCACGCGGCCGGTCAGCGCGGTCAGCACCGGCGCACCGATGGCTACGCCCAGTGCATACAGGGAAACCAGCAGGCCGGCCGAGGGCAGGCTGACCTGCAGGTCGGCGGCGATGGTCGGGATCAGGCCGACAATGACGAATTCGGTGGTGCCGATGGCGAACGCGCCGAGGGTCAACGCCAGCAGGGCGAGGGGAATGCCACGGATCATGACAGGGTCCAGCAGGGGAAGAGGCTGTGCAGTCTGCGCCGCCATCTCTGGCCGAAAAACCGGTCTTCACGCCAATCACTCTTGCCGTACAGTCAATAATGGCGGCATGAAGACGACGCTTGATGAAATGCAGGCCTTCCTGGCGGTGATCGACAGCGGTTCGATCAGCGCCGCCGCCGAGCAGCTGGGGCAGACGCCGTCGGGCGTGAGCCGCGCGCTGGGGCGGCTGGAGGACAAGCTGGGCACCACGCTGCTGACCCGCACCACCCGCCGCCTGCACCTGACCGCCGAGGGCGAGGCGTACCGGCGCCATGCGCGCGCGATCATCGATGCGGTGGAGTCGGCGGAGGAACAGATGGCGGCGCGCCGCGAGCGCCCGGCCGGGCGCCTGCGCGTGGACGCGGCAATGCCGTTCGTGCTGCACGTGATCGCGCCACTGGTGGCGGGTTATCGAGAGCGCTACCCGGACGTGCAGCTGGAGTTGAACAGTTCCGACCGCTACATCGATCTGCTGGAGAGACGCACCGACCTGGCGATCCGGATCGGGCCGCTGGCCGATTCCACCCTGCATGCACGGCCGCTGGGCCGCTGCAGGCTGCGGCTGGTGGCCAGCCCGGCCTATCTGGACAGGCTGGGCGAGCCAAGCACGGTCGCAGCGCTGGGCCAGCACACCCTGCTTGGTTTCAACGAGCCGGAATCGCTGAACCGCTGGCCGCTGCCCGGGGAGTCGGAGGGATTGCTGCTGGTGCGACCGGACATCGCCGTGTCCAGTGGCGAGACGCTGCGCCGGCTGGCGGTGGAAGGGGTGGGCATCACCTGCCTGTCCGACTTCGTCACCGATCGCGACCGTGCCGCCGGCACGCTGGTGCCGGTGCTGGCCGCGCAGACGCTGGAGGTGTACCAGCCGATCCATGCGGTGTACTACCGCAACACGGCGGTGTCGGCGCGGATCAGCTCGTTCCTCGATTACCTCGGTGAAGCGATGGCGCAGAGCGATTACCTGCGCTGAGCGTTGCCGCCGGGTTGCCGGCCAGCGGCCGGCACTACCGCAGGCTCCGGTGGGTGCGGACCGTGGGTCCGCACCGATCCTTCCGTCGCCCGACCCACGGTCGGGCGCCACCCGTGTCCGCGTTCCACGGTAGAGCCGGCCGCTGGCCGGCAACCGGATCAATCAGGCCGCGTGTTGCAGCGCATCCTTCGCCGCCGCCGTGGTCGACAGATCGAACACATCCACGGCATCGATCAGGCGGTTCGCCTGCTGCTCCAGGCTGCGTGCAGCGGCGCTGGCCTCTTCCACCAGCGCAGCGTTCTGCTGGGTGGTGCCATCCATCTGGATCACGGTCTGGCTGACCTGCTCGATGCCCGCGCTCTGCTCCTGCGACGCGGCGGAGATCTCGGCCATGATGTCGGTGACACGCTGCACCGAGGCCACGATCTCGGCCATGGTGTCGCCGGCCTCGCGCACGCGCTGCGCACCGTGCCCGACCTGTTCCACCGACGCTTCGATCAATGACTTGATTTCCTTCGCCGCAGCGGCCGATCGCTGCGCCAGCGTGCGCACCTCGCTGGCGACCACGGCGAAGCCACGGCCCTGTTCGCCGGCACGCGCGGCTTCCACCGCAGCGTTCAACGCCAGGATGTTGGTCTGGAACGCGATGCCATCGATCACGCTGATGATCTCGGCGATCTGCCGCGACGAGGTCTCGATCGCGCCCATCGTCGCCACCACCTGGCCAACCACGCTGCCGCCCTGCGAGGCGACGCTGTGCGCGCCAATCGCCAGCTGGTTGGCCTGGCGCGCGTGCTCGGCGTTCTGCCGCACGGTGGAGGTCAGTTCCTCCATCGACGCGGCGGTCTCTTCCAGGTTGGCGGCCTGCTGCTCGGTACGACGCGACAGGTCGTTGTTGCCGGCGGCAATCTCCGCCGCAGCCGTGTGGATGTTGCCGGAAGCGTGCTTGATGTCGGTGACAATGGTCGCCAACTGCGCGGCGGTGGTGTTGGCGTCGCCGGCGATGCGGGCGAACACGCCCTGGAAATCGCCGTGCATGCGTGCGCCGAGGCGGCCATCGGCAATCGCGCGCAGCATGCCGGAGACCTCACCGAGGTTCAGTTCGGTGGCCTGCATCAGGCGGTTCAGGCCGTGGACCATCGCGCGGAAGTCATGTTCGAAGCGCGCGCTGTCGCCGCGCTGGCTGAAGTCGCCGGCGGCGGCAGCTTCGGCCAGGCGGCGGATCTCGCCATTGATGGTGCCCAGATTGGCCTTGGCGGTATCCAGCGCTTCGGTGATCACCGCCTTCTCGCCGGGCAGGCGTTCCATGTCCTGGCTGAGGTCGCCGATGGCATAGCGGCCCATGATCGCGATCGCGCGCATCTTCACCTGGATGTGCGCGTCCACCAGCGCATTGCTGTCGGCCACCATCTCGCCGAACGCGCCGGGGAAGGCGCTGGCATCCATGCGATGGCTGATGGTGCCGGCCTCGTGCGCCTGCGCCATCGCGCCCTGTGCATCCAGTACGCCGCGCAGCGTGGATTGCACCGCCTGCATCGCCTGCGCAAGGCGGCCGATCTCATCGCGGCTGCTCACCCGTACCACGTGCTGCAGGTCGCCAGCGGCGACCGCGCGTGCGGCAGCTTCCACCGCCAGCACCGGCTGCACCACCGCACGCCGCAACCACCAGGCCAGGCCGATCAGCAGCAGCACCGCGGCCAGCACGGTCAGCGCCGCGCACAGCAGCAGGGTCTGCCGCGCCTGCTGCGAACGTGCCGCCAGTGCCACTTCGGCCACCTGCGTGGCCTGCGTGCTCAGCGCATCCAGTGCGGTGGCCACCGGACGATCCTTGCCACGCACCAGGGTGTCGCCAGCGGCGGGATCGTAGCCGGCGGCGGCGAACGCCTGCAGCGCGGCGTGATAGTCCTTCTGCAGCTGCGCATGCAGTCCGATGAAGGCCTGCGCCTGCTCGCGCGTGCGCGCATCCGGGCTGCTGGCGAGGCCCTTGGCCAGTTGTTCGACCAGACGGCCTTCGCTGTCGAAGGCCTCCAGGTGATGCTGACGCAGCGCGTCGTCATGCCCGCGCAGCAGTACGTTCTTCCATTCCTGCACCTGGCCGCGGAACTCGCGCTGCAGGCGCTCGGCATCGCGGCTGTGCGCGACTTCGGGCGGGACATCGGTGGACAGCTTCAACCAGGCGGAAGCAAGACCTGCCAGGGCGCACAACAGGACTACGGCCAGGCCAACGGAAACCGCGCCGAGCAGCTTGGACTGCAGGCGGGGTGCACGGACAGACGCATTCATCGGAAGGGGCTCTCGGGAAGGGGCGATGCGGTATCGACCGGTTTCGATCACCTCTGAAGTGCGACGTTGATCACATTCGCGTTTCGTTTAGCGAAGTGAAGGAAACATTTCATAGGACAAATGTGTCCATATGGAACGAAAGCAGACTCTGGACAGGGGATTTAAATGTAACTATTGTTGTTACATGAAGTCCGCGAACCCGCTTTCCGATGCCCTGCACGTGATGGCGCACCTGGTCGGCCAGAGCGCACCGCGCACCTCCGAACAGCTGGCGTCGTGCCTGCCGACCCATCCGGTGGTGATCCGGCGCCTGCTGGCGCAGCTGCACAGGGCCGGCCTGGTGCACACCGCACGCGGCCACGGCGGCGGCAGCCAGCTGGCCCGCGACGCCGCCACCATCACCCTGCACGACATCTATCTGGCCGTAGGCGCGCCGCCGCTGGTACAGGTCGGTGCCCGCGATTCCGGCGGCGGTTGCCCGATCCAGCACCTGGTCAACAGCGCCCTGCTGGAGGGCGCGCGCGAGGCCCAGCGGCTGCTCGAACAGCGCCTGCAGGCAGCCACGCTGGACCAGCTCGGTGCCGAATTCGCCCGCCATCTCGCCCATCACCGTTCCCTGGAAGGTCAGCATGAATCCTGATGTGCTCATCGTCGGCGGCAGCTATGCCGGCATCGCCGCCGGCCTGATCCTGGCCCGCGCCCGTCGCCCGGTCACCGTCATCGACGCCGGTTCGCCGCGCAACCGCTTCGCCAGCCATTCGCATGGCGTGCTGGGGCTGGATGGTGTCAGTGGCGCCGAGCTGCTGAAAACCGCACGCCAGCAGCTGCTGGACTACCCCAGCGTGCGCTGGGTGCACGCCGAAGCGGTGCATGCCCGCAGCACCCGCGATGGGGTTGAAGTGGAGACCGCCGACGGCCAGGTGCTGGCCGCGCGCAAACTGCTGCTGGCCAGCGGCATCGCCGATCAGCTGCCGGAGCTGCCGGGCCTGGCCGAGCGCTGGGGCAGTACCGTGCTGCACTGCCCCTACTGCCATGGCTATGAAGTCGGTGGCGGTGCGATCGGCCTGCTCGGCGGCCACCCGATGTCGGCCGCCAAGGCGCCGCTGTTCGCCGACTGGGGCAATGTCACCTTCTTCAGCCAGGGCCTGCCGATCACCGATGACGAACGCGCCGCCATGCAGCAGCGCGGGGTGCAGATCGAGACCTCGCCGGTAATGGGCGTGCAGGGCGACCAGCCGAGCTGGCTGGAAGTGGAACTGGCCGATGGCCGTCGCGTCGCGCAGCGGGCACTGTTCGTTCCGGCCACCCAGGCGATGGCCACGCCGCTGGTGCAGCGGCTGGGCTGCACGTTGGCCGAGAGCCCGCTGGGCGTTCTGATCGAGGTCGATGCGATGAAGCAGACCTCGGTGCCGAACGTGTATGCCGCAGGCGATGCGACCACGGTCGGCAACATCACCCTGGCCACCGCCGAAGGAGTGCGCGCGGGAATCGGCATGCATCATGCGCTGGTGGCCGAAGACAGCGTGCCGCGCTGATCGGGCTTGTTCTGTAGAGGCCGACCCTGGTCGGCGCCGCTGCATCCACGCATGGCGTGGATCTACTGCAGGGTGGTCGGGCACCATTGAGGCACGGTGGGTGCCGGCCTTGGCCGGCACCGTTCCCTCATCCCTTCACGCACAGCACCTGGTGCAGGGTGTGCACCACGTCGACCAGGTCCAGCTGTGCCGCCATCACGTCATCGATCGACTTGTACGCCGCCGGTGACTCGTCCAGCACGCCGCTGTCCTTGCGGCATTCCACGTGCGCGGTGGCTTCGCGGTGCTGGGCCAGGGTGATCTGCTGGCGTGCGCTGCCACGGCTCATCACCCGGCCGGCGCCGTGGCTGCAGCTGTGGAAGCTCTCCGCGTTGCCCTTGCCACGCACGATGTAGCTGCGCGTGCCCATGCTGCCGGGAATGATGCCCAGCTCGCCTTCGCGGGCACTGACCGCCCCCTTGCGCGTCACCAGCAGCTCCTGCCCGTTGTGCGTCTCCTTCTGCACGTAGTTGTGGTGGCAGTTCACCGCCATCGCCGCCAGCTGGAACTTCGGCAGCCGGTGGCGCATCTCGGCCAGCACCCGCGACATCATCGCCTCGCGGTTCTGCCGGGCGTAGTCCTGCGCCCACGACACCGCCTCGACGTAGTCATCGAACAGCGGCTCGCCTTCCATGAAGAACGCCAGGTCCTTGTCCGGCAGGTGGAAGCCGAGCACGCGCCGGGCCAGCTCCTCGCGCGCCTTCTCGATGAAGTAGGTGCCGATCAGGTTGCCGGTGCCACGCGAACCGCTGTGCAGCATCACCCACACCGCGTCCGTCTCGTCCAGGCACAGTTCGATGAAGTGGTTGCCGCCACCCAGCGTGCCCAGCTGGCGGTCAAGCTTGTCGGTGCGGATCCGGTGGTGCTTGTCCTTGATCTTCTCCAGCCCGGCCCCCAGCCCGGACTGCACCAGCCGGGTGTGGATGCTGTCGGGCATGCGCTGGTGCTCGCCGCCGCGGCCGTTGCCGACCGGGATGCTGCGCTCGATGCTGTTGCGCAGCTGCCGCAGGTCATCGGGCAGGTCATTGGCGCGCAGCGTGGTACGCACGGCGGCCATGCCACAGCCGATGTCGACGCCGACCGCGGCCGGGATGATCGCGCCGCGGGTCGGGATCACCGAGCCCACGGTCGCGCCCTTGCCCAGGTGCACGTCCGGCATCACCGCCACCCACGGCCCGACGAACGGGATCGCGGCGATGTTGCGCAGCTGCTCATGCGCCTGCGCTTCCAGCGGCACCCCGTTGACCCAGCCCTTGATTGGCGTGGTGCCCTCGGCGTGCAGCCATTGATAGTTGTGTTGAGTGTCCATGTCTTCGTGTATGTCCTTGATGGGCCGGTGGCGCGTCCCTGCGCCACTGCTACCCCTTACCTGATCGTCACCAGCTGCTTCAGCACGCCGTCCAGGCCGCCGAACACGGTGAGCGTGTCGATCTTCTCGGTGACCTTCTCCAGCGCCTCCAGCTCCTTCAAGCGCATCAGCACCGGGTTGTCCTCGATCAGCTTTGCGGTGTTGAGCTGCGAACGCGTGGCATTGGCCTCCTCGCGCCGGCGGAACACGCTGGCCTGGGCCTGCTTCTCGGCCAGCACCACGCCATTGAGGATCTCCTTCATCTCGCCCGGCAGGATCACGTCCTTGATGCCGACGCCGAGCAACCGCACGCCGTGGCCCTCGATCGCCGCCTGCACATGCGCGGCGATCTCGCCGTCCAGTGCCGCCTTGTCGCCCAGCAGCTCGTCCAGGCTGCGCGCGGCGATCGCCTGGCGCAGGCCGAACTGCAGTTGCCGGTAGACGAACTCGTCGGCATTGCTGAGCGTGCGGTGTGCGCGCACCGGGTCAACCACCTGCACGGTCGCGGCCAGGTTCACCCGCAGGGTCACCTTGTCGCGGCTCAGCAGTTCCTGGCCGGACACGTCCAGCGAACGCGCACGCAGCTCCACGCGCTCCACCGACACATTGCCGTTGAAGTTCCAGAACGCGTGCAGGCCGGCGTCCAGCGTCTGCCGCAGCGTGCCATCAATGAACAGCAGGCCGACCGACTCGCTCGGCACGGTGCTGATCACCGCTACACGCGGCAGCACGCCCAGCTGGCCCAGGCGCTGCTGCACGTCCGCCGCAATGCGCGGCTCGTCACCCAGCGCCATCACGCGCACCTGGGTGTCGACCGAACCCCGCCAGTACAGACGGCGGCTGCCCGGCGGCAGGACTTCATCGATGCGGCCATTGCGCAGCAACAGGCCGACCTCGGCAGCACCGACGTTGGCCAGCACGAAGTGCGTGTCCAGCCGTGCGCCCAGTGCCTCGATCAGGCTGTCCTGGTCGCTGCCGGTGTAGGCCGCGCCCTTCGATGCGGTGTGGATGTCCACCTGCGGGCGGCCGCCGAAGGGCGACAGGCGGTGCACGCCCGGCAGCAGGATCTGCTGGAAACGACGGTTGCGATACACCAGGCCGCGCTCGCCGTCGCCGATCACGACCTTGATGGTCCAGAACATGGGATTCTCTCCTTGTATGGCTCTGGTGGTTCGACCCGATGGGATGAAACGTCATGACCCGGGCCGATCAGGTCGTGGCGTGGCCGGCTGCACAGCGTGTGCAGCCCGCGGAAGAGGGCGGCCATCGCCGGACGGTCCGCACGCGGAGCCTGCGGCGCGTCATCACCCGTGCCATCGTCGTTGCCGGCAGGCAGCACCGGTGCGGAGCGGGGCAATGGGTGGCGACGGGCCAGGGCCCGGCGTGTGGTCCGTTGCCTTCCTGGCCGCGCCCGAAGGCGGTGGCAGGGACGGCGACGATGGCCGCTGGGGCTTGCGCCCCGGGTGTTGCTTCAAGTCATGACGTGACAGGTCATGTGGTTGGAGTGGGAATCGAACCCACGACAGACGGAATCAGGATCCGTTGCTCTGACCAAGCTGAGCTATCCAGTTGGGAACCGCGCGGAATCGAACCGCGTACCGGCGAACCGGTGCCTGCGTCCAGCAGGCGATCCAGGCGATGGCCTGTCCGCGACCTCCGGCATACGCCACGGCAACGCCGCGCGCACCAGCCCGTGGTGGAAACGGGACCGTTGGAAAATCGAGGGTGCAGGCCGCCGACATTATCGCGAGCGATAATGTTTGGGTGCGATGCAGATAATGTCCAGGCGTCGCCGTTCGCGCGAAGTAAATCCTTCGGCGGGGCGGAAAAACCTGGGTCAGTGAGCGGCGGGTTGCCGCGCGGGGTGCAGTTCTGGCATCGCGGGTCCTTGTGCCGACGCAAACGAAAACGCCCCCGGGACTTGCGTTCCGAGGGCGTCGTCAGGCCTCGGAGATCGGGGTGGCCGATCTCCGCAGGGCGGGTATCAGGCCGTTGTCAGCTGGACTTCCTTGCCGAACGCGCGCGCCAGCACGTCCATGCGCAGGCATGGCAGCAGTTTGGCGGTGGCGACGGAATGCGCGTTCAAGGGAAGTTTCCAGTGGTTGTTGAAACGAGGTGCGCACGATAAACCACGATTTAGTCGTGCGCAACCATTTTGTTCAATTATTTTCTTCGCTGTTGTGCGATGCCGGCCAGCGGCCGGCACTACACCTCAGCCCTCTTTGCTGGCGGCATCGAGTTGCGCGACATCCTGCAGGCTCAGCGACACGTTGGCCGCCGCCAGCAGGTCGTGCAGCTGCTCGACGCTGGTGGCGCTGACGATCGGCGCGGTGATCGACGGCCGCGCGATCTGCCAGGCCAGCGCGATCTGCGCGGCGCTGGCGTTGTGCTTGCTGGCCACGTCATCCAGTGCTTCCAGGATGCGCAGGCCGCGCGGGTTGAGGTAACGCTTCACCACGTTCTCGCCCCGCGCCGGGCTCTTGGCCGCATCGGCCGGTGTGCGGTACTTGCCGCTGAGGAAGCCACTGGCCAGCGCGTAGTAGCCGATCACGCCGATCTGCTCGCGCTGCACCAACGGTTCCAGCTCCTTCTCGTAGCCGGCGCGGTCGTACAGGTTGTACTCCGGCTGCAGGGTTTCGTAGCGCGGCAGCTTGTAGTCGGTGGACACCTTCAGCGCATCGGCCAGGCGCGTGGCGCTGTAGTTGGAGGCACCGATGGCGCGAACCTTGCCGGCTTCGATCAGGCGGCCGAACGCGGCCAGCGTGGCTTCCAGCGGCGTCGACTCGTCATCCTCGTGGGCCTGGTACAGGTCGATCACGTCGGTCTGCAGGCGGCGCAGCGAATCCTCGATGGCAGCATTGATGTTGTCCGGGGTCAGGCCGGGGCGCTCGGCCCACTTGGCCACCTTGGTCGCCAGCACCACCTTGTCGCGCTTGCCGCTGCGGGCAAACCATTTGCCGATCAGCGTTTCCGATTCGCCGCCGGCATTGCCCGGCACCCACGCCGAGTACACGTCGGCGGTGTCGACCAGGTTGAAGCCGGCGTCGACGAAGGCATCGAGCAGGGCGAAGCTGGCCTTCTCATCGGCGCTCCAGCCGAACACGTTGCCACCGAAGGCGAGCGGACGTACATGCAGGCCGGAACGGCCCAGTTCGCGGGTTGCCGTCATGGGCACGGACTCCTTGGGGGAAGTGCTCCAGAATAGAACGCGTTGTGTGACCGCGCTGCGGCGGCGACCACAAAACAGTGTTCCGCCGCACGCCTCCGGCTAACGTTTTGTGAACACCTGGGGCGCTGCGACTGCTAGTCTCGCCGCATCTTCCGCTGGAGTCGCCCCGATGATGCCTGCTTCGTCCCTGCGTGGTTGCCGCCTGCTGCTTGCCTCGGCCCTGCTCGCCGCTGTTCCCGCATTCGCCGCACCGGCCACGGTGGCGCCGGCGAAGATCCAGGTTTCTCCGGCCATCGATGCGGCGGTGAAGGCGCCCACCCGCGATGCCAACAACGTCAAGCGCGACACCTATCGCCATCCGGCGCAGACGCTGTCGTTCTTCAAGGTCGCGCCTGACAAGACCGTCATTGAGATCACCCCCGGCAATGGCTGGTACTCGGAAATCCTGGCGCCGCTGCTGCACGACAAGGGCCACTACGTTGCCGCCGTGGTCGATCCGATGGCGGTGCCCGAAGGCCGCGGCCGTGACTACCAGCAGCGCAGCCGCGACAGCCTGGAAAAGAAGTACGCCGCTGCACCGGCAGAGTTCGGCAAGACCGCCGTGGTCGCCTACGATCCGGCCAAGCCGGTGTTCGGCCCGGCCGGTTCAGCCGACGTGGTGCTGACCTTCCGCAACGTGCACAACTGGCGCAAGGCCGGCCAGGCGCAGGGCATGTTCCAGGGCTTCTTCAACGTGCTCAAGCCGGGTGGCGTGCTGGGCGTGGTCGAGCATCGCGCCAAGGCCGATGTGGCCGACGACGATGACACCGGCTACGTCGGCCAGCAGCAGGTGATTGCGATGGCCGAGGCGGCCGGCTTCAAGCTGGATGCACGCAGTGAGGTCAACGCCAACCCGCGTGACACCAAGGACCACCCGAACGGGGTGTGGACGCTGCCGCCGACCAACCAGCACGACAAGGCCGACGACGCGAAGTACCAGGCGATCGGCGAAAGCGACCGCATGACCCTGCGCTTCATCAAGCCGTAAGGCGGCACGCCGCATTGCCCGCGCGGAGTGCCCACCATGGAGCCGGGCCCATGCCCGGCTCACCGCGCGCGCCGGGGTTCAATCGCATTCAAGGACATGGACTGTTGAAGAAGATCCTTTACATCGCCGTCGCGGTACTGGTGCTGACGCGGCTGATCGATTTCGTGTTCTACGGCGGCCACGCCCACGACCTGGTCGGGACTGTTGGTTTCGGAGTGCTGTTCGCCGGCGTCCTGCTGGAGGATCGTGCACGCAGTGCCCGCCCGCCCTCCTCACGCCTGCGGCGCCGCGCCAACATCATCGCGGCGTGCGGCATCGCGCTGGTGCTGGGGTCGTTCCTGCTGGAATGGAAGGTGTTCGGCTGAGCCGGCGGTGATCGCGGCGGCGGCGCGGGAATGGGACAATGTCGTACCCGCCGCCTGCCGCACCCGCAATGCTGATTGCCTTCAACAAGCCCTTCAACGTGCTCTGCCAGTTCACCGACCGCAGCGTGCCGCCGCGGCCGACCCTGGCGGGATTCGGCCTGCCGCCGCGGGTGTATGCCGCCGGCCGCCTGGACCACGACAGCGAAGGCCTGCTGCTGCTGACCGACAACGGCACGCTGGCGCACAAGCTCACCGACCCGAAGCACAAGGCCGACAAGACCTACTGGGTGCAGGTGGAGGGAACGCCCAGCGACGAGCAGCTGCAGCAGCTGCGCGACGGCGTGCTGCTCAATGACGGGCCGACCCTTCCGGCGAAGATCGAACGCCTCGATCCAGCACCTTCGCTGTGGACACGTGATCCGCCCGTGCGCTTCCGCAAGACCGTGCCCGATGCGTGGCTGGCGATCACGATCCGCGAGGGCCGCAATCGCCAGGTGCGGCGGATGACCGCGGCGGTGAACCTGCCGACACTACGGCTGGTGCGGATGGCGATGGGGCCGTACCGGCTGGACGACCTGCAACCGGGGCAGTGGCGGCAGATCGGCTGAACACACCCGCAGAAACGGAAAAGGCCGGAGCGCCTCCCGTGGAAGCGGTCCGGCCCTGGCAACGCGCAATGCCTCAGGCGTCGCTGCCGATATCGCTATGCTCGTCAACCACGGTGGCATTGCGGCGGTCACGTGCGCTGATGCGCTGCGCCTGCCCATTCACCACGTGGCCATTGGCGGCCTTCTTCTTCTGCTGCTTGCGGTACAGCGCATAGCCCAGCAGGCCGACACCCACCGCGGCTGCGGCCACGGCCACTGCCGGGTTGCGGCGCACGAACTTGGTGGCGGCCTTGCCGCCGGTCTTCACTGCGCCGATGGCGGCACCGGTCTTGATCCAGTCCGCATTGCGCAGGCTGCCACCGGCGCTCTTCAGGCCATCGCCGGCGGTGTGGGCCAGCTCCAGGGCGCGCTCCAGGGCGCGGTCGGTGATTACAGTCAGCTTGCTCATGCGGGGGTCCTTTGCCTCGGGTCGAAGTCCAGTGTCGCGTGTTGCCCGTAAACGGTATGTCAGGTGGGGCGGTGCGTGGCGTGACTCCAGCGCAGCCATTCAGGATCAGGAAGGGTCTGCAGCCGGCACGACCGGTCAGGTCCCGCGCGGCTTGGCCCGGTGCGTCGCGGTGGCCGTCCATGGATCATCCGGCCACGGATGGCGCGGGTAACGGCCCTTCATTTCCTTCTTCACTTCGGCGTAGGTGTTTTCCCAGAAATTGCGCAGGTCCTGGGTGACCTGCAGTGGGCGGCCGCCAGGCGAGAGCAGGTGCAGGGTCAACGGCACGCGGCCATCGGCGATGCGTGGGGTGTCGGCCAGGCCGAACAGTTCCTGCAGTTTCACCGCCAGCACCGGCGGCAGCGGTTCGCCGTTCTCGCTGTCCAATGCATAGGTGATCGGCCGCTCCAGCCCGGAAGGCACGGTGATGCGGGTCGGCGCATGACGTTCAACCAGTTGCCGCTGCGACCACTCCAAGGGCGACTTCAGCGCCTCGCCGAAACTGGCCTCGTCCAGCGCATCCAGGCGGCTCTTTCCGGCGAACGCGGGTTGCAGCCACTGCGCGCGGTTGGCCAGCAGGGCGGCGTCGCTGCAATCGGGCAGTTCCAGTTCCGGCATCCAGCGCCGCAGCGATTCCACCCGTGCCTGCCACTGGCGCAGGCCTTCGGTCCACGGCAGCGCCTGTAGGCCGAGCTCGGCCACCGCGTCGGTCAGCGCTTGCGCAGCCTGCTGCGGATCGACACGGCCGGCCGAGCGGCTGTCCAGCACGATGCGGTCGAAACGGGTCTCGCGCAGCGCCACCAGGGCGCGACGCTCGCTGTCCCAGCGCACTACATCTTCGGTCACGAAGCGTTCCGGCCACGCCGTGCGCAGCTGGCCTTCATCCACCGGTGCAGCACGCAGCAGCAGCGCATCGCGCGCCTCGAAGCGCAGCTCGCTGGCTACCAGCCAGGGCTCGCCGCGCAGGCCGCTCAGTTCGTGCAGGCGTGCACTGCGGCCATTGGCCAGCAGGTAGCGCAGCGGATCGTTGGGGTGCTGGACGCCAATGCGGTCTGGGAAGGCATGCGCAAGCAGGTCACCCAGTTCATGCGCTTCGATGCTGGAGGGCGGGGTGGCCTCGCAGCGCAGGCGTCGGCGCCACTGCTTGGCGGCCACATCGATGGCGGCCAGCCCGCTGCGGTTGGCATCGCCCGGCGCACGGCCATTGCGGAACGCCGCCAGCGCCCGCCAGCGTGCCGCCAACGCGTCACCGCCCTGGCGCAGCGGATCGCGTGCCTCCAGCAGTGCGGCCAGATCGGCGGCCAGCGCCTGCGCACGTGCATCCGGCGCGGCCAGCAGCATCGCCGCCATGCGTGGATGCGTGCCCAGCGCCAGCACCCGGCGACCGAGCGCGGTGATCGCGCCGGACTCGGACAGCGCGCCCAGTCGTTGCAGCAGTTCGCGTGCCGCGCCCATCGGGCCAGCCGGCGGCGGGTCGAGGAAGCGCAGGTCGCTGCTGCCCCAGGCTGCCAGTTCCAGTGCCAGCCCGGCCAGTTCCACCTGGTCGATCTCGGCGCGACGCTGTGGTTCCAGCCGCTGCGACTGCGGCCACAGCCGCCAGGCCACGCCCTCGGCCACGCGCCCGGCACGGCCGGCGCGCTGGTCGGCCGAGGCCTGCGCAATGGCGACCACATCCAACCGGGTGAAGCCGCTGTTGGGGTCGTAGCGCGGTTCGCGTGCCTGGCCGCTGTCGATCACCACGCGCACACCGGGCAGGGTCACCGAGGATTCGGCCACGTTGGTGGCCAGCACCACGCGGCGGCGGCCATCGCTGGCGGCCTGCAGTACGCGCGCCTGCTGCTCCACCGGCAGTTCGCCGTGCAGGGCCAGCACCTCGATACCTGCATCGAGAGATTCCTGCAGGCCGGCCTGCACCCGCGCGATTTCGCGCTGGCCGGGCAGGAACACCAGCAGGTCACCGGGATGTTCTGCCAGCGCCTGCTGCACCGCACGGCGCACCTGCAGTTCCAGTGCTTCGTCGCGACGCGCCGGGAAATGGCTGATCGCCACCGGGTAGCTGCGGCCCTCGCTGCTCAAGCGCGGTGCATCGAGGAAGCGCGCCAGTCGCTCGCCATCCAGCGTGGCCGACATCACCACCAGGCGCAGGTCGTCGCGCAGCTGCGCCTGCACGTCCAGCGCCAGTGCCAGGCCTAGGTCACCACTGAGATGGCGTTCATGGAATTCATCGAACAGGATCGCACCGACGTCTTCCAGCATCGGGTCGTCCTGCAGCATGCGGGTCAGGATGCCTTCGGTGACGACCTCGATGCGGGTGCGCGCCGAGACCTTGTTCTCGAAGCGGATGCGGTAGCCGACCGTGCCGCCCACCTCTTCACCCAGCTGCCGCGCCATGAACAGCGCCGCGCTGCGTGCGGCCACCCGCCTCGGTTCCAGCAGGATGATCTTCCGCCCCTGCAGCCACGGCGCATCCAGCAGCGCCAGCGGCACCTGGGTGGTCTTGCCGGCGCCCGGCGGGGCTTCCAGCACCAGCCGCGGCTGTGCGGCCAGGTGCTGCTGGATCTGTGGCAGCAGTGGGGAGATCGGGAAGAGCGGGGCGTTCATGTGCAAAGGATAAGGGGCCACGACGGGCGCAGGTACAATGCGCGGGCACTTTTCTCCCGCGATGACCATGCACCTGATCGATATCGGCGCCAACCTGACCCACGACTCCTTCGACCGCGACCGTGACGCCGTGCTGGACCGCGCGCGCCAGGCCGGCGTGGTGCAGATGGTGATCACCGGCGCCAGCCGCGAGCACTCGCCGCTGGCCCTGCAGCTGGCGCAGCAGCATCCGGGTTTTCTGTATGCCACCGCCGGCGTGCACCCGCATCACGCGGTGGAGTACACCGAAGAGTGCGACGCCGAGATGCGCGCGCTGCATGCCCATCCGGAAGTAGTGGCGGTGGGCGAGTGCGGGCTGGACTACTTCCGTGATTTCTCGCCGCGCCCCGCCCAGCACCGCGCGTTCGAACGCCAGCTGCAGCTGGCCGCAGACAATGGAAAGCCATTGTTCCTGCACCAGCGCGACGCGCATGCCGATTTCATGGCGCAGATGAAGAACTTCGAGGGGCGCATCGGCCCCGCGGTGGTGCATTGCTTCACCGGCGAACGCGATGAACTGTTCGATTACCTGGACCAGGACTGGTACATCGGCATCACCGGCTGGTTGTGCGATGAGCGCCGGGGCGCGCACCTGCGCGAGCTGGTGAAGAACATCCCGGCCAACCGCCTGATGATCGAAACCGATGCACCATACCTGCTGCCGCGCACGCTGAAGCCGCTGCCCAAGGACCGCCGCAACGAACCGATGTTCCTCTCGCACATCGTGGAAGAACTGGCACGCGACCGAGGCGAAGACGTGGTGGTGACCGCCGCAAATGCCACCGCCGCCACGCGGGCTTTCTTCCGCCTGCCCGACGCCGGTTGATCGGGTGGTGCCGGCCGCTGGCCGGCAGCAGCATGAACGCCGCAAACATCGCGCGATTGCCGGCCAGCGGCCGGCACTACCGGAGCAGGTCGCGCAGGCCCTCACGGTAGCTGGGGAAGCGCGGCTCCCACCCCAGCGCTTCACGCGTGCCACGGCTGTCGATGCGCTTGTTGCCTTCGTAGAAGCGCCGCAGCGTCGGGCTCAGCGTTGGGTCGTCCCACGCCACGGCAGGCGGCATCGCAAACCCGCCCAGCTGCGCGGCGAAGGCCAGCACGTCCTGCGGCGGTGCCGGCTCGTCATCGGCCGGCAGGTACGTGGCGTGGGGCGTGGGCCGTTGCATCGCAGCGATGATCGCCGCCGCCAGGTCCTGCACGTGCAGCCGGTTGAACACCAGGCCAGGTCGCACCACATGGCGGGCACGTCCTTGCGCCAGCTGCAGCAGCGCATTGCGTCCAGGCCCATACAGGCCGGGCAGGCGCATCGCCGCCGACGCGATGCCGCGTTCCTCCGCAAGTGCACGCCATTGCGCTTCGGCGAGCCGGCGCTGCACGCCCGCGATCCCCGTGGCGTCCGCTATGCTGGTTTCGTCGATCCAGCCGCCGGCCCGGTCGGCGTACACCGAGGTCGACGACAGATAGCCAACCCAGCGCAGCGCAGGACTGGCCTGCAGTGCCGGCAGCAACAGGCGCAGTGCAGGATCGCCTTCAGCATCGGGTGGCACGCTGCACAACACGGCGTCGGCCTGTGCGACTTCGTCGAGCAGGGCCGGTGACAGCGGGGCATCGGCCCGCAGCTGAAGCCGGTGCACGCCGTCGTGCGGCGCCGACGCCGGATCGCGCACCGTGCCGGCCACGTGCACGCCCCGCGCCTGCAGCTGCGCGGCCAGCACGCGCCCGCTCCAGCCCAGCCCGAGGATCAGCACCCTGGTGGGCAAGGCACCCGCAGGCGAGGCGAGGCTCACGCGCTGCGCAGCGCCTGGTAGGCCTGCAGGCTGCTGTAGGCGACCTGCAGCAGCAGGGCTTCCTGGTCGGCCTTGCGTGCGCGCGCCAGCATGTCACCGACGATCTGTTCGGCTTCCACCTGCTGGCCGGCTTCCAGGTCGCGCAGCATCGATGCCTTCAGCGCTGAACCGGCCTGGGTCAAGGTGCCGCGCGCTGTCTCCTGCGCAGCATCGGGAACCGGCTCACCGGCCGCTTCGGCCACCGCCAGGCATTCGTCGTACAGGCCACGTACGATGGCCTGCCCATCATCGGTGGCAACGATGCTGCCGATATCCGCGCGCAGCAGGCAGGTGGCCGCGGCCAACGCGGTCAGGAAGGTGTACTTGATCCACTGCTCCTGGCCGATGTGCTCGCTGGCCAGATGCTCGAGGCTGGCCTGCGCACAGGCGGCGGCGAAGGCCTGCACGCGCGCGGAGATCGTGCCGCCATCACGCTCGCCGAACGTCAGCTTGGCCGGCTTGCCCAGATGCAGCACCGCGCCATCGGGCGCCTTGGTGGCGCTGATGAAGCAGAGGCCACCGAGTACCGCCTCGCGACCGAAGCGCGCGTCGAGTGCGTTGTAGTGATGCAGCCCATTGAGGATCGGCAGCACGGTGGTGTCTGCGCCCACCGCAGGGGCGATCGCGTCAATCGAGCTGTCCAGGTCGTAGGCCTTGCAGCTGAGGATGACCAGGTCGAACGGTCGTTGCGCGGCGAGCGCGGGCAGGGCATCGGCAGTGACATGCTGCACCGGGAAACTGGCATCGCCCAGCGGGCTGCGGATGACCAGTCCGTCGCGGTCCAGCTGGGCGGCGCGTGCTGGGCGGACCAGGAAGGTCACGTCCACGCCAGCCTGGGCCAGCCGACCGCCGAAGTAACCGCCGGTACCGCCGGCACCGAGAATCAGGATGCGCATTGCACGTTCACCGTTTCTGGGGGAATCAGGCCTGCGATTGTGCCGGAGATTGCAGGAAAAAAGAGCCGAGCATGGGCTCGGCTCTACGGGTAATGCCTTGTCCACGCAGGACGTGGATCCATCGTGTCGACCAAGGTCGACACCCACCAGGAGCGTGTCATGCCATCCAGAGAGGTTGCGGAGACATGCCATCCAGACAGATCGCAAAGAACTGTCGAAGGCGGGGTGGGTCCGGTTGCGGGGGCGTGAGCCGCATGGATGCGGCGACCGAGCTTACATGGACGTACTTGCAGCGCCCCCCGCAACCGGACCCACCCCGTCATCCCACGGATAGTCAGCTTTTGCCGTTGCCGTTGAAGTTGATTCGGCGGGTGCAGGGCCGCAGGCCCTGCGCGCAGAACTCAACTACGCATGCCCACGCCACGGCGCAGCAGCCACAGCGCCAGCGCCGTCAGCACCACCACGAAACCGATCATCAGCCCGTAGGCCATCGGCAGAGGAACGTCGCTGCTGCCCAGCAGGCCATAGCGGAACGCATTGACCATGTAGAAGATCGGATTCGCGTGCGTGGCCGCCTCGGCCCAGCCCGGCAGCAGTTTCACCGAATAGAACACGCCACCCAGATACGTCAGCGGGGTCAGGATGAAGGTCGGCACGATCGCCACGTCGTCGAACTTCTTCGCGTATACCGCGTTGATGAAGCCGGCCAGCGAGAAGATCGTCGCGCCCAGGATCACCGTGGTCAGCATCACGATCGGGTGCGGGATGCGCACCGGGGTGAAGAACATCGCGATGATCAGCACGATCACGCCCACCATCAGGCCGCGCAGCACGGCACCGGCTACGTAACCCCACAGGATCACCCAGTTCGGCATCGGGCTGACCAGCAGTTCCTCCACGTGGCGGCCGAACTTGGCGCCGAAGAACGAGGAGCTGATGTTGCCGTAGCTGTTCTGGATCACGCTCATCATCACCAGGCCCGGCACGATGAACTGCATGTAGGTGTAGCCGCCCATGTCACCCACGCGCGACCCGATCAGGTTGCCGAAGATCAGGAAGTACAGGGTCATGGTGATCGCCGGCGGCACCAGGGTCTGGCCCCAGATGCGCATGATGCGGGCGACTTCGCGGCGCACGATGGTCATCAGCGCGACGCGGTTGCGCTGGCCGTCGGTCAGCTCGGTGGTGCTCATGCGGAGGTCTCCAGGTTGCCGGTGAGGCGCACGAACAGCTCCTCCAGGCGATTGCTCTTGGTACGCATCGAACGCACGCGGATGCCGGCCTCGTTGAGCGTGGCGAACACACGGTTGAGGTCCATCGCGCGCGGCATGTCGATGTCCAGCGTATGCGGGTCCGGTGCGGTCAGGGTCGCGCCCTCGATCACCGGAAGCTGCGCGGGCAGCTCACCGTCGATGTCCAGCAGGAAGCCTTCCACGTCCAGTTTGGCCAGCAGGGCGCGCATCGGGCCCTGCTCGACGATCTGGCCGTGGTTGATGATCGCCAGGTGGCGGCACAGGTACTCGGCTTCTTCCAGGTAATGCGTGGTGAGGATGATCGTGGTGCCGGCCGCGTTGATCTCCTTGAGCACGCGCCACATGTCGCGGCGGATCTCGATGTCCACGCCGGCGGTCGGCTCGTCCAGGATCAGCAGGCGCGGGCGGGTCATCATCGCGCGCGCGATCATCAGCCGGCGCTTCATGCCGCCGGACAGCGTGCGGCTCATCACCTGGGCCTTCTCCCACAGGTGGGCCCGCTTCAGCTCCTCTTCGGCGCGCTGCTCCGCTTCCTCGCGCGGCACGCCATAGAAGCCGGCGTAGTTCACCAGGATGTCGAAGGGCTTCTCGAACAGGTTGAAGTTGATCTCCTGCGGCACCAGCCCGATCAGGCGCATGGTGGCGCTGCGGTTGCGCACCAGGTCGCTGCCGAACACCTCCACCTGGCCCTCGCTGAGGTTGACCAGGGAACTGATGATGCCGATCAGGGTCGACTTGCCGGCGCCGTTGGGGCCGAGCAGGGCGAAGAAGTCGCCCGGGGCCACTTCCAGGGAAACCCCCTTCAGGGCCTGGGTGCCGTTGTCGTAGGTCTTGCGCAGGTCGCGCACGCGCAGGGCGGGCGCCATATCGTTCTGGGATGCCAAGCTCGAAGCCTTCGCGCCCATGGGCTGGCGCTGGAGAGGGGGCGGGGAGGGGCTATTATAGAAGACCCCGAGGGCTTGCCCCGGCTACACACTGTCCCGAAAAGTCGTGCCTGTTCAATTCCCCCTCAAGCTGGTCGGCCGCCGCATGCTGGCCCCGACCGTCGGCCACTACCAGTTCGTGCGTGATGACGGACAGCCGCTGGATTTTCAGCCCGGCCAGTTCATCCAGGTCCATTTCAGCTACGCCGACGGCACCGAGACCAAGCGCAGTTATTCGCTGGCGACCATCCACGACCACGCGCTGGGCCCGGGCGAGGCGGTGGATATCGCGGTCAGCTTCGTGCCCGGCGGCGCCGCCACGGCCCTGTTCGAGGCACTGGAGGACGGTGGCCAGATCAGCGCGTCCGGCCCCTACGGCCGCTTCTGCCTGAATCCCGGTGACCACAACGGCCGCTACCTGCTGATCGCCACCGGCACCGGCGTCACCCCGTACCGCTCGATGCTGCCGCTGCTGGAAACGGCGATGGCCGAGCGCGGCGTGCAGATCGTGCTGCTGCAGGGCGCGCGCAGCCCCGGCGAACTGCTGTACAGCGAAGATTTCTACAGCTTCGCCGAAAAGCACCCGAACTTCCGTTATGTTCCGTGCCTGTCGCGCGAACTGCCGGCCGATCCGCATCCGGACGTGCAGCACGGTTACGTGCAGCAGGCGCTGGCTGGCTTCACCCCGGACCCGGCCACCGACATCGCCTACCTGTGCGGCAACCCGGACATGGTCGATGCCTGTGCCGAGCTGCTCAAGGCCGCCGGCCTGGGCAACCCGCAGATCCGCCGCGAGAAGTACGTCAGCAGCAAGTAAGTAAGGTAGTGCCGGCCGCTGGCCGGCAACCTCATGGCGCCTTGAAATGCCCACCGGAGGCGGCATCACGCCGCCCCCGGTGCCGTGACTCAGTACTCGATCCAGGCATCACGCCAGGCAGAGCCGGTGCCCGGACGGTAGGCCTCGGCATTGATGTTGCACCAGGCGCCTTCCGGGAACGGGCGGCAGGCGTACAGCTTGCCATCGGTGCCCTTCACCACGGTCTGGCCGGGGATGTAGCTGCCAATACCCGCCGGGTACACGAAGTCGTAGTCGCCCGGCGGCGGATCGACCGGATCCGGATCCGGCACCCGGGTATCGAGCTGGAACAGATGGCCTGGCGTCAGGTACACGCGGTTCTCGGTAGCCGATGCCACCGGCGTGATCACGCCATTCTTCAACACACCCACGCGGGCATGCTGGGCGCTGGCGTTGACCTTGCGGGCCAGGGCCAGCGGCCACTGCGTCGCGCCGGTCTGGCCGGCAGCCAGGGTGATTTCCGGGCGTTCGAGGTCGTTGCCGTTGCCATTGAACACGCGCAGGGTCAGGGTCGTGCCCACTTCCAGCGCGCCACGGGCGGTGACCGGGCCGGCGTCCTGCCACTGCGGGGGCGGGGTGACGCCGCCACCGTCTTCAAAGCGCACATCCATGCAGGTGTAGAACGCTTCGGTCGAATCGGAGCGCTGCCAGGTGTTGTAGATCACGTGCTGGCCGCTGCGCTTGGGCAACGGGCAGTCCAGCTTGTAGACGTCGCCGGAAATCGGCACGTTGCCCAGCGTGCAGAACTCCTGCAGGTCGGCCCAGCGCAGCGGGCTGCCCGGTTGCCAGCCTTCGCGGGTGACGAAGAACTTCCAGTCCCGGGTGGCGTGGGGTGCCGGCGCCTTGAATTCGAAGGTATAGCGACCGCGCGCGTCGGCACGGATCGGTGAGGTCTGCCAGTCAGTGCGGTTCAGGTCCAGCCCGCGGTACTTGCTGTTGCCACCGCTGCACAGCTCACCATCGGGCACCACGGCCTGGTGGTTGCCATTGGCGTCGGCCTGGTTGATGCCGGCCCAGTCGTAGAACGGCTGCGCGCCCCCGATGGCCTTGGCCGCCGCACAGGCTGGATTGGTCGGGTTTTCGGGGTTGCCCTGGTAACAGGAATAGACGCGGCTGGAGGGTTTGGACATGGTGCCGTGGGCGAACGCGCTGCCTGAAGCGGCTACGCCGGCGATCACGGACAGCGCGAGGACGGCCCGGTGGGACAGATGCATGGAGATCTCCTGTGGGTGGTGGAACCCGGTGAAGTCTCGGTATGCCGGCTGCCTGTATCCATCGGATTACTTTGAAAAAAAAGCTGCGTGATCTCGAGTGGGAACGGCTTCACGCTTGCAAGCCAGTGCGTTTCAAGATTTGCAGGGAACGGTGCTTCGGCACCGTTCCCTGCATCCGGTCTCAGTACGCGATCCACGCATCGCGCCAGGCCGCGCCCACGCCCGGCCGGTACGCCTCGGCATTGACGTTGCACCAGGCGCCTTCCGGGAACGGGCGGCAGGCATACAGCTTGCCGTCGCTGCCCTTCACCACGGTCTGGCCGGGCAGGTAGCTGCCGATGCCGGCGGGGTACACATGATCGAAATCGCCGCCCGGCGAGGGCGTGCCCGGGTCCGGTAGCTGGGTGTCGAGCTGGAAGCGGTTGCCGTTCTTCAGATACACCCGGTTGCCGGTGGCCGACGCAGCGGGTGTGATCACACCGTTGCTGAGCACGCCCACGCGCGCATGCTGCGCGCTGGCATTGACCTTGCGCGCCAGCGCCAATGGCCATTGCGCGGGCGCGGTCTGGCCACTGGCCAGCGTCGCCTCCACGCGCTCCACATCGTTGCCGTTGGCGTTGAACACCCGCAGGGCCAGGGTGGTTCCGACCGGCAGTTCGCCACGTGCGGTCACCGGGCCGGCATCCTGCCATTGCGGCACCGGCGTGGTGCCGCCGCCGTTGCCTTCAAAGCGCACGTCCATGCAGGTGTAGAACGCTTCGGTCGAATCCGAGCGCTGCCAGGTGTTGTAGATCACGTGCTGGCCGCTGCGCTGCGGCAGCGTGCACTGCAGCTTGTAGGTGCCATCGGCCGACAGCGGCGTGTTGCCCAGTGTGCAGAACTCCTGCAGGTCGGCCCAGCGCAGCGGGCTGCCCGGCTGCCAGCCGTCGCGGGTGACGAAGAAGCGCCAGTCACGCGTGGCGTGCGGCGCGGTCGCCTTGAACACGAAGGTGAACTTGCCGTTGGCATCGGGCTGGATCGGCGTGGTCTGCCAGTCGCTGCGGTCCAGATCCAGGCCGCGGAAGGTCGGGTTGTTGCCGCTGCACAGCTTGCCGTCGGGGACCACGGCCTGGTGGTTGCCGTTGGCGTTGGCCTGGTTGATGCCGTTCCAGTCGTAGAACGCCTGCGAACCGCCCACTGCCTTTGCGGCGGCGCAGGCCGGGTTGGTCGGGTTCTCCGGGTTGCCCTGGAAGCAGGCATAGACGCGGCTGACCGGCGTGGTCATGGTGCCGTGGGCGGACGCGGTGCCGGCCAGGGCCAGGCCTGCAGCAGCGAATGAGGTGGCCAGCAACAGCGGTGTGGATCGGAATGACATGGCGCATCCTTGTGGTCGTCGAAAGGGAGCGGTGACCGCAGGAACTGCGCTGCGCGGCGGACTTCCGGCGCCACCCCGGCGAGTATCGAGTCGCGCTGCAGGGTGTGGAACCCTGGACGCTCCGATCCGTGACTGCGCATGTGAAGCCCTTCCCGCAGGCTTCACGTGGGGCTGAACGGATGCGCTGGGCGTCACGCGATCGGCGTGGCGCCGATCACGTCGTGGAGGCCACGCTACGCGGCCTGTGCATCGATCCTGTCCGCCTGGCACGAGAAGCAGCCATGCGCGGCGTTGTGCAACTGCACGAACGCCACCGCCGCGTTGGCGAACAGCGCATCCAGCTGCGCGGCGACGTCGGTACCCGCACAGACCTGGGCACCGAGCATCAGCGCAGACCGGTCGTAGGCACGCACCGAGATCATCCGCCGCTGCACGTAGGGCGGCACCACGCCGGGTGGCAGCACGCACCGGGTCACGCCGCGCTGTACGAAGATCGGGCCGGACGCGTGATAGGGCGAGTGCAGGGGCAGATGGACATGCGACAGCAGGAGCAGTTCGCTGCCACTGGGCGGGTCGCTCAGGCTGATCCGGCAGGGATGGCCGCCGCCATCACCGGCCCAGCGGCGCTGGATGCCCAGCGCGGCAAGCGCAGTGTCGTTCTTCTCGAACAAGTGCTGGAAAGGGCGGTGGTCGAGGCCACCGAGGTACCACGCGTGCATGGGCAGCTCCTTGGTTTTCCGCGGATTCTGCGCGTGCATCGGTGGCATTGCTCGCCGTTTTCCGACCTCGCATCCACGCCAGGCCAAGCAACACCGCAGGCATCGCGCGGCAAGGCGCTAAGATGCGCGCGCCTGCCCCGGCCGACGAGCGCCGCATGTCCCTGGATTTTCCCACCATCACCGTGCTTGGCTTCCTGCTCTGCATCGGCATCGCCGTCGGCTTCTCGCTGCTGCTGATGGTGCTGCGCGGGCAACCGGTACTGCGGCAGTGGACCATCAGCCTGTGGCTGCTGACGCTGGGGGTGACCCTGCTGGCACTGCGGCCCTACCTGCCGCTGGCGCCTGCCGTGCTGGCCGGCAATGCAGCGGTGGCCGGCTGTGGCCTGATGATGCTGCGCGGGGTGGCGCTGCATTTGCAGCAGCCACTGCCGCTGTGGCGGCCGCTGCTGATGGCGGCGGCTTTCATGGCCTGCATCTTCGCGTTCCTGGTGCTCTGGCCGGACCTGCACATGCGCCTGCAGGTGTTCAGTGTGTTCGCACTGATCGTCGATGGCTGGATTGCCTGGCTGCTGCTGCGCCATGCACCGGCGCAGCAACGCACCAGCTGCCGGCTGGCGGCGGTGGTGTTCCTGGCCGAAGCCACGCTGTATGCCGTGCGCCTGTTCCTGCCGGTGGCGCCCGACGCCGGCGAGGACATCATGCGCACCGGCTCGCCGATGTTCGTCACCTACATTGCAGGGGTGATGCTGGAGCTGGCGCGCTGCTTCGCCATGGTGCTGCTGCTGGTCGAGCGCATGCTGGTCGACCTGCGGCACGCGGCGCGCACCGATGGCCTGACCGGCCTGCTCAACCGCAGCGCGGTACTGGCCGATGGCCAGGCGCAGTTGCAGCGCGTCCGTCAGCAGGGCCGCCCATTGGCGCTGTTGCTGGTCGATGTCGACCATTTCAAGCAGATCAACGACCGTTGGGGGCACCTGGCCGGTGACCAGGTGCTGCGCCACTTCTCTGCCGTGCTGCAGCACTGCACGCAGGGAAGGACGCACCTGCTGGGCCGCTATGGGGGCGAGGAATTCGTGCTGGTGCTGGCGGGCAGCACGTCGAGCGACGCCGTCATGCTGGCGGCGGTGATCCGCACCCGCTTGCAACGGCACCCGGCGGTGCTGGTGACGGGGCCGGTTGCGGTCACCGCCAGCGTGGGACTGGCCATGGACGAGGGCCAGGGTGACCTGTCCACGCTGCTGGCCGCCGCCGATGCGGCGCTGTACCAGGCCAAGGCCGCCGGGCGCGATCAGCTGGCCTGCGCACCGGCAGCGGCGATTTCGCCGTTTCCCATCGCCGTCGAGGCCGTGCCCGTGTAAGTTGGGTCACATCTTCCGCGGCAGCCCGTCGTGGTCGACAGGAACGCCTCCAGGGGAAACGAGCACGATGCAAAGACACCACCTCGCGCTGGCCGGAATGCTGGCCAGCCTGATGCTTGCCGGTTGCAGCCAGCCGCCGTCAGCCGACACCCAGGGCGCCAGCGACGCCCCAAGCCGCCGCTTCGGCGCCATCGATTTCCAGCCCTGCACGCTGTCCACCGAAGGTGCCAGCGCCAATGTCGAAGCCCAGTGCGCGACCCTGCAGGTGCCGGAGGACCGCGCCCACCCCGGCGGCCGCCAGATCGACCTGCGCATCGCCTGGCTGGAATCGGGCAGCAGCGGAGCCGGCCAGCCTGATCCGGTGTTCTTCCTGGCCGGTGGCCCCGGGCAGGCCGCCAGCGAAGTGGCGGTCATCGTCGACAGCGCGCTGCGCCAGGTGCGCAAGCAGCGCGACGTGTTCCTGATCGACCAGCGCGGTACCGGCGGTTCCAACCCGCTCAGCTGCCTCGGCGCGGATGGCAAGGAACTGCAGATGGACGAGGACGCGGCCCCCACCGAGGCCTCGCTGCGTGATTACGCGCAGCGCTGCGCAGCCTCGCTGCAGGGGCGCGCCGATGCACGCTTTTACACCACCGCCGAGGCCATCGCCGATCTGGACGCCGTACGCCAGGCGCTGGGCGTGGACAGGCTGAACCTGGTCGGTGGTTCCTACGGAACGCGCGTCGCCCAGCGCTACGCGATCGCCTATCCGCAGCACACCCGCAGCCTGGTCATCGATGGCGTGGTGCCCAACGACCTGGTGGTCGGCGGCGAGTTTGCCCGCACGTTCGACAACGCGATCACCCTGCAGTCGGCGCAGTGCCGCAAGGACGCCGTCTGCAGCAAGCGGTTCCCGGTCGATACCCGGGAACAGCTGCGCGCCGTGGCCGAGACCCTGCGGCGTGCGCCGGTCACGGTCGATTACCGCGATCCCGGCACCAATGCACCCCGCCAGGACGTGCTGTCTCCGGACAGCGTGGTCGGCCTGGCCTTCGCATTCTCCTACGTGCCCGAATATTCCTCGCTGCTGCCGCTGGTGCTGGATGAAGCGGCGCAGGGCCGATACGCACCGCTGGCCTCGCTGGTGCGCGGCGCGACCCGCAGCATGGATTTCCAGATCAACCGTGGCATGCAGTGGTCGGTGATCTGCAGCGAGGATGCGCCGCGCTTCCAGGCCCCGGCAGAGAGCGATGACGCCCTGTTCGGTGCCGAAGCGGCACGTGCGTTCTTCGCGGCCTGCCCGGTGTGGCCGCACCAGCCGGCACCGGCCGCGCTGACCGCGCCGCTGAAGTCGGACCTGCCGGTGCTGCTGCTCTCCGGTGAACTGGATCCGGTCACCCCGCCGCGCTATGCCGAACAGGTGCTCAAGGGCCTGCCCAATGGCCGTGCGCTGGTCGCCCGCGGGCAGGGCCATGGCACGCTCAACGCCGGCTGCATGCCGCGGCTGCTTGGCCAGTTCATCGACACCACCGATGCCAAGGCGCTCGATGCCAGCTGCCTGGATACGCTGAGCTACGTGCCGGCGTTCACCTCGTTCAACGGATGGACCCCATGATCGTCGCCGACAACCTGCACAAGGCCTTCGACACCCGCACCGGCCGCATCCAGGCGGTGTCCAACGTCGGTTTCCGTGCCGCCGATGGCCAGATCACCGGCCTGCTCGGCCCCAATGGCGCCGGCAAGACCACCACCATGCGCATGCTGTACACGCTGATGACACCCGACCAGGGCAGCATCAGCGTCGACGGCATCGACGCCGCCCGCGACCCGGTGGAAGTGCGGCGCCATCTTGGCGTGCTGCCCGATGCGCGCGGCGTCTACAAGCGCCTGACCGCGCGCGAGAACATCGCCTACTTCGGCGAGCTGCACGGCCTGTCCGCGCAGCGCATCCGCGAACGCATCGAAGTGCTGTCGCATGCACTGGACATGGGTGACATCCTCGACCGCCAGACCGATGGCTTCTCGCAGGGCCAGCGCACCAAGACCGCTATCGCCCGTGCGCTGGTGCACGACCCGCGCAACGTGATCCTCGATGAACCCACCAACGGCCTGGACGTGATGACCACGCGCGCGCTGCGCCGCTTTCTGCTGGGCCTGCGCGAGGAGGGCCGCTGCGTGATCCTGTCCAGCCACATCATGCAGGAGGTGGGCGCGCTGTGCGACCACATCGTGATCATCGCCAAGGGCACGGTGATGGCCGCCGGCAGCGCCGATGAACTGCGCGCGCAGTCCGGCGAATCCAACCTGGAAGACGCGTTCGTGAAACTGATCGGCAGCGAAGAGGGCCTGCACGCATGAGCATGATGTCGACCCTGATGACGGTGATGCGCAAGGAGCTGCGTGACCTGTCGCGCGACCGCCGCACACTGGCGCTGACCCTGCTGTTCGGCCCGCTGCTGTATCCGCTGCTGATCCTGGGCATGGGCAAGCTGTCTGAAAGCCGCGTGCGCACCCAGATCGAGCGGCCGCTGCAGATTCCTACCATCGGTGCCGAGCACGCACCGAACCTGGTGCGCTTCCTGGCCGCCCAGGGACTGAATGCCACTGCCGCGCCGAAGGACCTGGCCGAGGCCATCCGCTCGCAGGAGATCGATGTGGCGCTGCGCATCAGCCCGGAGTTCGGCCGCAACTGGGCCGACGGCAAGCCGGCGCTGGTGGAGGTGATCCGTGACAGCACGCGGCGTGCCGCCGAGGTGCCTACGGCACGCCTGCAGTCGGCATTGGCCACCTACAACGGCCAGGTCGGTGCGTTGCGGCTGATGGCGCGTGGCATCGACGCCCAGGTTGCACGGCCACTGGACATGGCCAGCCAGGACATGGCCAGTGCCGAAGCCAAGCGCGGCCTGATGCTGTCGGCACTGCTGCCGATCCTGTTGACCCTGACCTCGTTCCTGGGCGGCGCCTATCTGGTGATGGACACCACCGCCGGCGAGCGCGAGCGGCAGTCTCTTGAACCGCTGCTGGCCACGCCGGGGTCGCGCAGCGCCATCGTCAGCGGCAAGATCGCCGCCGCCTGCATGGTCGGCTTCGCGTCGCTGCTGCTGACCCTGATCGCGTTCAAGGTCAGTGCCCAGATCGCGCCGGGCAACATCGGCCGCCAGCTCAACATGAACATCATGGCGATGGTGCAGATGCTGCTGGTGATGCTGCCGATGCTGCTGATCGGCACCTCGCTGCTGACCTTCCTGGCCGCTGCGGCCAAGAGCATGAAGGAAGCCCAGAGCCACATGACCTGGCTGATGCTGTTGCCGATGCTGCCGGGTTACGCGCTGATCGCCTATCCGGTGAAAAGCCAGCTGTGGCAGTACGCGGTGCCGTTCCTGTCGCAGAACCAGATGTTGCTGAAGGTGATCCGCCACGAGACCATCACCCCCTCGGTGTGGGCGATCTACCTCGGCGCCAGCCTGGGCCTGGCCGCCGTGCTGTGGTTCGCCGCGGTTCGCCGCTACCACAACGAACGCCTGGCCATCTCCAGCTGAGCCGCAAAAAAGGGGACGGAGGGAATTAAGTCGTTTCTGCCTCTCCCGTCCCCGCCTTGCGCGGACGCCCCCGCTTGCGCAGCACCACGGATCTGCCCAGCGTCTGCTCCACCATCCGCAGGAACGCGTTCTCTCCCAAAGGATGTTGTCCCGCGCTGTGGGCACGGATGGCCGGCAGGTCCGCCGGTGCATCCAGGTCGTGCAGGAATCGTGCATAGAGCTTCGCGCGCTGTTTTCTTTCCGATGCCAATGCGTGGAACGCCGGATGCTCCGTCAGCATCGGATCATCACGGCGTTGCAGGTTTCCGTGCACGCTCGACCATGGATGGTCTTCCGGATCGGTCGTCATGCCGGCGCGGACCGGATTGAGCTCGATATAGCGATACACGCTGAGCAGGTAGCTGTCGCTGTCAACCATGGAAGAATGGAAGCGCCCCTGCCAGAGCGGGCCGCTGCGCGCATGCCGTTGATTGAACGCCTGGACATAGCTGTTGCCTTGCATGCGCATTGCATTGGCCAGGCCCAGTCGGGTGGATGGCGTGGCCAGCAGATGAACATGGTTGCCCATCAGAACGTACGCATGCAGCGCGACGTGATGTTTCACGAAGGCGTTGTGCAGCAGGTGCAGGAATAGTTGACGGTCAATATCGTCAACGAAGATGGCGCCCTTGTTCACACCCCGCTGCGTTACGTGGTACGGCTGGTCAGCCAACATCAGGCGCGCTTGTCGAGGCATGGGATTCCACGCGTGCGGAGATCGTCCAGAGTGCCGCCGCCGTGCCTGTGGAGGACATCAGGCATTGCCGCGAAGTTGTGTGGGGCGCGGCAGAAGTGACTTAATTCCCTCCGTCCCCTTTTCCGTAGCGCGCGGGTGTCACCCCCATCTCGCGCTTGAACACACTGATGAACGCGCCGGGCGTGTCGTAGCCCATCGACAACGCGACGCTGATCACCGGCTCACCCGCTAGCAGGTGCGGCAGTGCAAGCAGGACGCGCAGGCGCTGCCGCCAGAGGCTCAGTGTCATGCCGGTCTCGGCCAGCCACCGGCGGGCGAGGCTGCGGCTGGATAAACCACTGGCGATGGCCCACGCCTCGATGCTGCGGTTGTCGTATGGCGCGCGTGTCAATGCAGCGGCGATCCGCCGCAGGCGACGATCGCGTGGCTGGGCCAAGGCCAGCGGCAGCGGTGTGCTGGCAGCGATCTCATCGGCGATCACACCGGCCAGTCGCGTTTGCACAGCATCCAGTGGTGGGTGGGGCCATTGCAGCGCACGCGCCGTCGCAGCCTTCAGAAGCGCGTTGGGCTGAAGAATGCGTGGCGTGACGGGCAGGCCCAGGCAGGCCTCGGCACTGAAGTACAGGCTCCAGCCATCGAACCGCTCCGCGCTCACCAGTGCGTGGGGCAGTGAGGGCGGTATCCAGGCCACATGACCCGCCGGCAGCAGCCAGTGCAGGTGGCCAACGTCGATCCGCAACAGGCCCTGATGCGCGCCCAGCAGCTGCCCGCGTGCGTGCTGGTGGCGGGAGGTGCGGCGCGGACCGTGCAGGCGCAACTGTGCCGCCCACACCACCGGTCCGTCGGCGGCATCGGCCAATGTGGGGTCGATCAACGCGGTGGATGTCTGATCTGGCATATCGAATGGCCGTTATACGGCAGAACCGTCATCATCAGGTGCACAGACTGGAGTCCACTTCAACGGAGTACGCCGCCATGCAGCCACAGGACATCCTTCCCGACCACCAGAACGACGTCCAGATCAACGGTCTCACCGTGCGCAAGGGCAGCGTCGGTGCCTTCCTCGCCAGCGTCCGCGACTGGCAGGACCCTGCCGCTGACGCCGTCGTTCGTGCCACCGCCGAGGCCGACCTGCGTGCGCTGTTGCCGGGTCTGCACGCACTGGGGCTGTTCCAGGTGCTGGCTGCGCGTGATCCAGCGTTGCAACGCCTGATCGATGGCATGGCCTGAAAAGGAGAAGGCCCGGACAAGCCGGGCCTTTGCGTCAATGTGGGGCGGAAGCGACTTAATCCCCTCCGTCCCCTTTTTGCGGTCAGCCGCCCGGCGCAAACACCAGAGTACGGCGGGTGGTAACCGGGGCGCTGACCGGCTCGAAGCGCCAGCGCTTCACTGCGTTGAGGGCTTCGCGGTCGAATACGCGGGCGGGTGTCGCGCGCAGCACGCGTGCGTTCACCACCGAGCCGTCGGTGCCGACGGTGATCTCCACCAGCACTTCGCCCGAGGTGCCCGAGCGCAGGGCTTCGCCCGGATAACGCGGCGCCGGCGTGCTGACCGGGCGCAGGGTCGGTGCAGCCGGGGCCGCAGCCTGGCGTGCGGCGCTGGCCTGCTGCGCGGCAGCCTGCTGCTGCTTCTGCTCGGCTTCACGACGGGCGGCGGCCTGGCGCTCGGCCTCCTGCCGTTCGTTGTCGCGGCGTGCGGCATCCTGCTGCGCGGCAATCTGCTTGGCGGCATCGGCTTCCTTGGCGCGTTGCTCGGTCAGACGCTGCTGCTCGGTCTGCTGCTTGCTGCGGTCCTCGGCGTCCTTCTTCGCCTTTTCGGCTTCCGCTTCGGTGCGCTTGGCGGCGTTCTGCACGCCCTTGGCCAGGCCTTCCTTCAGGCGCGGCAGGGCCGGCGCGGACGCATCCACTTTCTCGATCAATGCCACCAGGCGCTGCGCCTCGGTGTAATCCTCGCGCGCCAGATGCTGCTCGGCGGCGATCAGGGTGTAGGGCAGCAGGTCGGTCAGCGCACTCTTCACCGAGGCGTCGTCTGGCGTCTTGTCACGCAGGGCGAGGTAGTACTCGATGGCGTTGTCACCGGCCGGCGCGTACATGCGGTTCTCGCGCAGCGCCTGGCTGGCCGATTCGCGCAGCTGTTCGGTACCCATCGACTGCACCTTGGCAGCGACCACCGGAGCGGCCGGTGCAGCAGCGGCGGGTGCCTTGTCCGGCGCGGAAGCCGGAGCTTCCTCCTTGCCCGAGCAGGCGGCCAGCGCCAGTGCCAGGGCAACCGGCAGCCACCGGCGCGCGGCGGTGATCATTGAGACGTGCGACATCCTGCTCCCCTCTAGAAGACGACGTGACGTAAATCATTGATATGCATGGCCGGGACCTGTGGTCCGGCGCGGCTGGGTGACGTTTCCCGACGCCACCGCCGGCAACGGCGAGGGTGCAATCTAGCATCCCGGCCACCGCCGCGTACAAGGGGCGGTGGCCGGGACAGGCAGCGGCAACCCGGCCGCTACCGGCGACGACATCAGTGGTCGTGCGCCTTGTCGTGCGGCTTGCTGTGGCTGTTGGACATCAGCTTGTCGGTCCAGGCGATGCCGATCGCCGACAGGATGAACACGCAGTGGATGATGGTCTGCCAGAGCACGCCTTCAGGGGTCAGCATCGAGCAGCGGGCGATCCCGATGTTGGCGGCGGCCACGCTCATCTGCTCCGGCGTGCACAGTGGGATGCCATTCAGTGCGCCACTGGCGATGAAGGTCTTCAGCAGGTGGATGGAGGAGATGCCGATGATCGCCATCGCCAGCTTCACCTTCAGCACGCTGGCGTTGACGTGGCTCAGCCACTCCGGCTGGTCCGGGTGGCCTTCCAGGCGCAGCCGCGAAACGAAGGTCTCGTAGCCGCCAACGATCACCATCACCAGCAGGTTGGAGATCATCACCACGTCGATCAGGCCCAGCACGATCAGCATGATCTGCTGTTCACCCATCGAGACCGAGTGCGAAATCAGGTGCCAGAGTTCCTTGCCGAACAGGAACACATAGACGCACTGCGCCACGATCAGGCCCAGGTACAGCGGCAGCTGCAGCCAGCGCGAGGCGAAGATCAGGGTGGACAGGGGGGAGAGCGGCGGTCGGTTTGCACTCATGCGGGGGATGCTGCGTTTCGGGGGAGCCGCGAGGTTACCGGCCCGCCATGACGGTGCCAACCCAACTCACGCACTAGACTCCAGGTTCCTTTCCGCACCCGAGCCGCCGCCATGATCGACCTGTATTACTGGCCCACCCCGAACGGCCACAAAGTGACCCTGCTGCTGGAGGAAACCGGCCTGCAGTACCGCATCCACCCGGTCAACATCGGCTCGGGCGACCAGTTCAAGCCGGAATTCCTTGCGATCTCGCCCAACAACAAGATGCCGGCCATCGTCGACCAGGCCCCAGCCGATGGCGGTGCCCCGCAGAGCGTGTTCGAGTCGGGTGCGATCCTGCTGTACCTGGCCGAGAAGACCGGCCAGTTCCTGCCCAGCGACCCGCGCGGCCGCGTCACCACCCTGGAATGGCTGTTCTGGCAGATGGCCGGTCTGGGCCCGATGAGCGGCCAGATGGGTCACTTCAATGTGTACGCGCCGGAGAAGATCCCGTATGCGATCGAGCGCTATGACAACGAGGTGCGCCGCCTGCACGGGGTGATGGACAAGCGCCTGGCCCAGCACGCCTTCCTGGCTGGTGATGAATACACCATCGCCGACATGGCCAGCTACCCGTGGATCGGCGCCTACGACAAGATCCCCGTCGATTTTTCCGCGTTCCCGAACCTGAAGCGCTGGCATGAAGCGATCGCCGCGCGCCCGGCCACCCAGCGCGCCTACGCCCTGCGCCAGCAGGTGAATCCGAACGCCGGCAAGCCGCTCAGCGACGAAGAGCGCCGGCACCTGTTCGGCCAGCGTTGACCCGGGACGGTGGGTGCCGACCGCTGGTCGGCACCCCATACGGGCAGGCCTTATGGGCAAAAGGTCATGCTGTCTTCCTGCACGGGCTTGGTTAGGATGGGGGACGACCGCCCTGCATCCATCGTGGTGGGCGGACCTGCCGTTTGCCGGGATTCTTCATGCGCCACCTGTTCGCTTCGCTCGCCCTCATGCTCGCCACCAGTACCGCCGCCCACGCTGAAAAGCTGACCCTGGAAGCCATCACCGGCCCGCTGCCGTTGTCCGGCCCGACCCTGATGAAGCCCAAGGTGGCGCCGGACGGGTCGCAGGTCAGCTTCCTGCGCGGCAAGGACAGCGACCGTAACCAGCTGGACCTGTGGACCTACGACATCGGCAGCGGCCAGACCCGCCTGCTGGTCGACTCCAAGGTGGTGCTGCCCGGCACCGAGACCCTCAGCGATGAGGAGAAGGCCCGCCGCGAGCGCCAGCGCATCGCCGCGATGACCGGCATCGTTGATTACCAGTGGTCGCCGGACGCGCAGCGCCTGCTGTTCCCGCTCGGCGGCGAACTGTATCTCTATGACCTGAAGCAGCAGGGCCAGGCCGCGGTACGCCAGCTGACCCACGGCGAGGGCTTCGCCACCGACGCCAAGCTGTCGCCGAAGGGCGGTTTCGTCAGCTTCATCCGCGGCCGCAACCTGTGGGTGATCGACCTGGCCAGCGGCAAGCAGCTGCAGCTGACCCGCGACGGCAGCACCACGATCGGCAACGGCGTGGCCGAATTCGTCGCCGATGAAGAGATGGACCGCCACACCGGCTACTGGTGGGCGCCGGACGATTCGGCCATCGCCTTCGCGCGCATCGACGAGTCGCCGGTGCCGGTGCAGAAGCGCTACGAAGTCTATGCCGACCGTACCGACGTGATCGAGCAGCGCTATCCCGCCGCGGGCGATGCCAACGTGCGCGTGCAGCTGGGCGTGATCGCGCCGGCCGCCGACGCACAACCGCGCTGGGTCGACCTGGGCAAGGAACAGGACATCTACCTGGCCCGCGTCGACTGGCGCGATGCGCAGCACCTGAGCTTCCAGCGCCAGTCGCGTGACCAGAAGCAACTGGACCTGGTGGAAGTGGCGCTCGATTCCAACCGCCAGCGCGTGCTCGCCCACGAAACCAGCCCGACCTGGGTGCCGCTGCACAACAGCCTGCGCTTCCTGGAAGACGGCAGCGTGCTGTGGTCGTCCGAACGCACCGGCTTCCAGCACCTGTACCGCATCGACAGCAAGGGCAAAGCCACCGCGCTGACCCGCGGCAACTGGCCGGTGGACGAGCTGCTGGCGGTCGATGAGAAGGCCGACAAGGCCTATTTCCGCGCCGGCATCGAGACCTCGCGCGAAAGCCAGATCTACGCGGTGTCGCTGCAGGGCGGCGAGCCGCAACGGCTGTCGAAGGCGCCGGGCATGCACAGCGCCAGCTTCGCCCGCAACGCCAGTGTCTATGTCGACAGCTGGTCCAACAGCAGCACGCCGCCGCAGATCGAGCTGTTCCGCGCCAATGGCGAGAAGATCGCCACCCTGCTCGAGAACGACCTGGCCGATCCCAAGCACCCGTATGCGCGTTACCGTGACGCGCAGCGCCCGATCGAGTTCGGCACGCTCACCGCCGCTGATGGCAAGACGCCGCTCAACTACAGCCTGATCAAGCCGGCCGGTTTCGATCCGTCCAAGCGCTACCCGGTGGCGGTGTACGTCTATGGTGGCCCGGCCAGCCAGACCGTCACCGACAGCTGGCCCGGCCGCGGTGATCACCTGTTCAACCAGTACCTGGCCCAGCAGGGCTACGTGGTGTTCTCGCTGGACAACCGCGGCACCCCGCGTCGTGGCCGTGACTTCGGCGGCGCGCTGTACGGCAAGCAGGGCACGGTGGAAGTGACCGACCAGCTGCGCGGCGTGGCGTGGCTGAAGCAGCAGCCGTGGGTCGACCCGGCACGCATCGGCGTGCAGGGCTGGTCCAACGGCGGCTACATGACCCTGATGCTGCTGGCCAAGGCATCGAACCAGTACGCCTGCGGCGTGGCCGGTGCGCCGGTCACCGATTGGGGCCTGTACGACAGCCACTACACCGAACGCTACATGGACCTGCCGGCGCGCAATGAAGCGGGCTACCGCGAAGCGCGCGTACTGACCCATATCGAGGGCCTGCGTTCGCCGCTGCTGCTGATCCACGGCATGGCGGACGACAACGTGCTGTTCACCAACTCGACCAGCCTGATGAGCGCGCTGCAGAAGCGTGCCCAGCCGTTCGAACTGATGACCTACCCGGGCGCCAAGCATGGCCTGTCCGGTGCCGATGCGCTGCATCGCTACCGCGTGGCCGAAGCCTTCCTGGGACGTTGCCTGAAACCCTGAACCACAGCCGGGAAGGAGCCCGCCGATGACCCTGCCACCGCCGATTCCCGCTCATCAGCAGCGATCTGCTGGCTGGTGGTGCCGCCACTGGCGCTGGGCGATGCCGTTGACCGTGGTGCTGGTGCTGGGCACGGTCGGTGGCGTGGTGGCCTGGAGCGTGCTGGGTTGGAGCGAGGCGGCGCGCGAGAGCCCGCCGATGCGCGAAGCACTGCGCCGCGCCGGCTGCAGCATCGAGCTGGTGGACGCGTTCGGCGAGCCGCTGCGTGCCGGGTCGATGCCGCTGGGCAGCATGCAGACCGCGATCAACGGCCAGCGTGATGTCGGCCTGACCGTCTCGCTGGAAGGGCCGCACGCGCACGGCCGGTTGTTCGTGAAGGGCACCCGCAGCGATGACGTGTGGGATTACCCGGTGATGTACGTGCTGGCCGAGGACAAGCAGACCTTCGACCTGACCGCGCTGGATGATGATGAAGCGGCGCACGAATGCGCGCTGCAGGCCTGCCGTGATCGTGGCGAGTGCCCGCTGACCGCCGCATTGTGACCTCCGGCCGATTGTCGCCGCCGCACTGAACGCGTAGGGTGCGGGCAACCCTGTCCTGGAGTGCACCATGAAGCCGATCGCGTTGGCCGTTGCCCTGGCCCTGACTGCCGCCCCGCTGCTGTCCGCACCGCCGGCCCTGGCCGCACCCGCCGCCAAGGCCACCACCCCGGCCAGCCCGGCCTGGGTCGCCCGCAGCAATGCGCTGGCGCAGATCCTGCTGGATGCGCAGGGGCCGTTCCAGCCGGAAGAAACCGGCTTCTTCGGCGTGCCCGGCTACGACGACAAGGTGGCCGACCTGGGCCCCGACAACGGCAAGCGCTACCGCGCCGCGATGGCCAAGGCACGTGATGAGCTGAAGGCGAAGCTGGCCACCGAGCAGGATCCCAACGTCCGCCAGGACCTGGAGATCATGATCCATGCCGCCAGCCAGAACATCGAAGGCAGCGAGCTCAACGAGAAGTACCTGCTGCCGTGGAGTGATGCGCCGCAGACGGTGTTCAGCGGCCTCAACCTGCTGTTGTCCGACCAGGTGCCGGCCGAGCGCCGCGCCAAGGCGATCGACCGCCTCAAGGCCTATGCCGGCCTGCAGCCGGGTGGCACCGCCTTCACTACGCTGGCGCGCCAGCGCTACGAAGAGCGGCTGAAGGACAGCACGCTGCTGCAGCCGACGAAGATCGAAGTGCAGCAGTCGCTGGACAACGTCGAGACCTACATCACCGGCATCGAGTCGCTGCTGAAGAAGTACCAGATCGCCGGTGCCGACGAGGCGATGAAGACCCTGGCCGGGCAGATGAAGGACTATGCGGCCTGGACCCGCACCGAGGTGCTGCCGAAGGCACGTGCCGACGCGCGCCTGCCGGCGCCGCTGTACGCCTACCAGCTCAAGCAGGTCGGCATCGACATCGACCCGAAGCTGCTGATGCAGCGTGCGCAGCTGGAGTTCATGGAAACCCGCTCGGCGATGCAGCAGCTGGCGCCGCTGGTGGTGAAGGACAAGGGCCTGAAGGTGGCCGATCCGAGTGACCCGGTGGCGGTGATCCGCGCGCTGAAGGCCGACAAGATCGCTGACGATCATCTGGAAGGCCATTACCGCAAGGTGATCGATGCGATCGATCCGCTGATCCGCGAGCACGCCATCGTCGACGTGCCCAAGCGCGCGATGCAGATGCGCCTGGGCTCGGCCGCCGAGAGCGCGGCCAGCCCGGCCCCGCACTTCCTGCCGGCACCGCTGGTCAACAACACCGGGCAGCAGGGCACCTTCGTGCTGCCGCTGGGCAACCCGGCCGCGGGCCCGGGCGCGCAGTACGACGACTTCAACTTCGGGGCAGCGGCATGGACGCTGAGTGCGCATGAAGGCCGCCCGGGCCACGAGCTGCAGTTCACCGCGATGGTCGAGCGCGGCATCTCGCTGGCGCGCACCATGTTCGCGTTCAATTCGGTGAACGTGGAAGGCTGGGCACTGTACGCGGAAGCCGAGATGGTGCCGTACGAGCCGCTGGACGGGCAGATGATCGCGCTGCAGTTCCGCCTGCTGCGCGCCGCACGCGCGATGCTTGACCCGATGCTCAACCTCGGCCTGACCGACCGTGCCAACGGCGAGCGCGTGCTGATGGAGCAGGTCGGTCTGTCCAAGGCGATGGCCACCCAGGAACTGGATCGCTACATGGTGCGCATGCCGGGCCAGGCCGGCAGCTATTTCTATGGATATACCCGGATCCTGGAGCTGCGCATGCAGACCGAACTGGCGCTGGGCGCGAAGTTCGACCGCCTGGCGTTCAACAACTTCCTGCTCGACCAGGGCCTGCTGCCGCCGGACCAGCTGGCCGACGCGGTGAACAAGGTGTTCGTGCCGAAGTACAAGCGCTGAGCATCGCCGGGTAATGCCGGCCACTGCCCGGCAATCGCCGTCTGTAGATGCCGACCTTGGTCGGCGCCGTGGGTTTCGTGCCAACCAAGGTTGGCACCTACCAGAACGATGCGTCGTCTGTTGCAGGGGTAGTGCCGGCCGCTGGCCGGCATTCCCTTGGCGCAGGAAGCATTCCTGAGGTTGCCGGCCAGCGGCCGGCACTACCGGCGCTGACCCGGGAAGGTCACCGCTGCGGCGGCGGAGGCGTGATCACCTGCGTCGGCAGCCGTGCCGGCGGCTGCGGATTCGGTACCCAGATCGCGACACCGGCGGCGCGCTTCTGCGTGGTCGGAATGCCGATGCCGACGCCGCCACCGACATGCGAGCCGAACGTACCGGCGCCCACCGACATGCCCACCGGCGAACCGCTGCTGCCCACGCCCACCAGCACCACACCATTGGCACCCAGCGCCGCAGCCTCGCGCTTCAGGCGTGCCACGGCGGCATCGGTCTGGCCCTGGGTGCCGAAGCCCACCGCGGATGCCGATTCCAGCTGCGCGATTTCCTGGGAGCCGGCCGGCGGCGTCGAATAGATCTGCACCTGGGCCGGGTCGATCGGCGCGCGGGCACGGCCCAGCATCACCTTGGACGTACTGGCACAACCGGCGGCGGCCAGCAGCATGGCCGCCAACGCGGCCCAACGAATGTTCATGGCATCACCCCTGCAGGACTGGTTGCGATCATCGGCGGGCCACTCTGAATCGGGGCCAACACCCGGGCCAGGGCACGCTCCACCGAACGCTAGCACGGCCCTGGTGACAGCCCCGCCAATGGCAGTAGGCGGCAGCGGCGGGAACGTCTATGGTGGGCCCAGGAACCAACGGCGGGAGAGCGGCATGGGTGTGATCAGTCTGTTGTGGGGCGTACTGGCGCTGTTGTGGATGATCCTGGCGCTGATTCCGCTGCTGGGCTGGGGCAACTGGTTCCTGATCCCGTTCGCTGCCGTCGGCGCGGTGATCGCCGCGCTGGGCATCCTGTTCACCCACCCGAGCAAGCGCGGCCGGGCCTGGGCCGGACTGGTCCTGAACGGCATCGTGGTGGTGGTCGGCATCCTGCGCCTCGGCCTGGGCGGCGGCGTGATCTGAGCCCGTCCCCGGGTGCGACAGGGCGTCGCAGGCACACGGCCCACAGCCGGGCAGGGGCGTACAATGAATGGCTGCGCGAGCCCCCCGCGTGCCTGTGAATCCGCGCCCGGCGCGGCTGCCCCATGATCATCCGACCCCGTCCCCACGGCTGGCAACTGCTCTACATCCTGCGCGGTTCGATCGTCAAAGCGATCGCCCCCAAAGTGCTGGCCATCCTGGTTCTGTCCATTGCCGTGGCCGCGGTGGTGGAACTGGCGCCACCGACCGGCATCGAGCGCGTTTCGGTCACGCCGTTCACCCTGCTCGGCCTGGTGCTGTCGATCTTCCTCAGCTTCCGCAACAGCGCCTGCTATGACCGCTGGTGGGAAGGCCGCAAGCTGTGGGGCCAGCTGGTCTTTGAATCGCGTTCGCTGGCCCGCCAGGTCAATCTGCTGCTGGCCGATGACCATGGCCGTCGCCGCCGCATCGCCTATGTCACCACGGCCTTCGCCCATGCCCTGGCCGGGCGCCTGCGCGGGCGCATCGTGGCCCTGATGGCCCTGCCGTGGCTGGACAAGCGCCAGCGTGAACAGCTCGGCCAGCGTGAGAACGTGCCTGACGCGCTGCTGTCGATGATCGCCGCCGAACTGGCCCAGGCCCTGCGCGCCGGTGACCTCGACCCGATCCTCTACGCCCAGCTGGAGGAGCGCCTGCACGCGATGTCGTCGATCCAGGCCGGCTGCGAGCGCATCCTCACCACACCACTGCCGTTCGCCTACACCCTGCTGCTGCACCGCTGCGCGTGGATGTTCTGCGTGCTGCTGCCGTTCGGCCTGGCCAGTTCGCTGGGCTGGGGTACGCCAGTATTGTCGGCGGTGCTGGCTTACGCCTTCTTCGGCCTGGACCAGCTGGGCGAGGAAATGGAAGACCCGTTCGGCCTGGAGCCGAACGACCTGCCGCTGGACGCGCTGGTGCGCACGATCGAGATCGACCAGCTCGACGCGCTCGGCGAACGCCCCTTGCCCGAACCCCTGCTGCCGCAGGGCTACCTGTTGCAATAGCCACTCCTCGGAGCCTGCCATGTCCCACCCGCTTTACCGCCCGCGCCGCATGCGCCATGACGAGTTCTCGCGCCGCCTCATGCGCGAGAACACGCTGACCACCGACGACCTGATCTACCCGGTGTTCGTGCACGAGCTTGCCGGCCGCACTGCGGTGCCGTCGATGCCGGGCGTGGAGCGGCTGTCGATCGAAGAACTGCTGAAGGTGGCCGAGGAAGCGCTGGAACT
Organism: Stenotrophomonas sp. GD03930; assembly: GCF_029839665.1. Taxonomy (NCBI): domain Bacteria; kingdom Pseudomonadati; phylum Pseudomonadota; class Gammaproteobacteria; order Lysobacterales; family Lysobacteraceae; genus Stenotrophomonas; species Stenotrophomonas sp. GD03930. Next base: position 1,461,050 of record NZ_JAOCAV010000001.1, read on the forward strand.
GGGCATTCCGGTGATCGACCTGTTCCCGGTGATCGACCCGTCGCTGAAGTCGCTGGACGCGTCGGCGGCGTGGGCCGAGGACGGCCTGGCGCAGCGGGCGATCCGCGCGCTGAAGGCGCGTTTCCCGGAACTGGGGGTGATGACCGACGTGGCGCTGGACCCGTACACCACGCATGGCCAGGACGGCATCATCGATGACAAGGGCTATGTGCTGAACGACATCACCGTCGACGCACTGGTCAAGCAGTCGGTGTCGCATGCCGAGGCCGGTGCGGACATCGTCTCGCCGTCGGACATGATGGACGGCCGCATCGGTGCGATACGCCGCGGGCTGGATGTCTCCAACCACATCAACGTGCGCATCATGGCCTACTCGGCCAAGTACGCTTCGGCGTTCTATGGCCCGTTCCGTGATGCGGTGGGCAGCGCGGCCAGCCTCGGCAAGGCCGACAAGAAGACCTACCAGATGGACCCGGCCAACGGCGACGAAGCCCTGCGCGAAATCGCGCTGGACCTGGAAGAGGGCGCCGACATGGTGATGGTCAAGCCGGGCATGCCCTACCTGGATCTGGTACGCCGGGTCAAAGAGACGTTCGGCGTGCCGACCTTCGCTTACCAGGTCAGCGGCGAGTACGCGATGATGAAGGCCGCCTTCGCCAACGGCTGGCTGGACGAGCGCGCCTGCGTGATGGAGTCGCTGCTGGGCTTCAAGCGGGCCGGTGCCGATGGCGTGCTGACCTATTTCGCGCCGCAGGTGGCGCGATGGCTGCGCGAGCGCTGACAATGGCGCGACGATAGACGGAGGAAAGCGCGATGGGACCCGAACTGGGATGGATGCAATGGCTGATCTGGGGCATCGGTACGCTGGTGTTCGGCGCCATCATTGTCGGTGTCTTCATCGCGGCCTGGCGGGCCGGCAAGCGCCCGCCGGAGCAGCTGTCGGCGGCCCGCCACGTGGCCCGTGAGCAGGCCCTTCCGGACAGCGTGCAGGCCGAACTGGCCGCGCTGAACCAGCGCAAGGACAATGGCCAGCTGAGCGAGGTCGAGTACGAGCAGCAGCGTGCCAGGGTGTTGTCGCGCTGACGGCGATGCTCTGGTAGTGGCCAACCTTGGTTGGCGGTTTTGCTTCTGTGCCGACCAAGGTCGGCACCTACCAATCGATCATCCACGCTGGGTGCCAACCTTGGTTGGCACCTTCCTGCATGCCAACCAAGGTTGGCATCTACCAGACGGCCATCCACGCATGGCGTGGATCTACTGCACGCACCCGGGCACCGCCGCCACCTTCGGCACCGCCAACCGGTACACATCCACGCCGCCGGCACGCGGCGCCTTGGCCGCACTGCTGGCGACCAGCATCTCGCCGGGCTTGGCGTTGTCGATCACCGGCGCACCGGTCCAGCCGCCGGGCTGGTTGAACGACAGCCCCAGCGGCTGCAGCGCCACGCCGCTCCACGCGCAGCCGCTGCTCCAGACCTGCGCGGTCGCGCCGCTGCCGCGGCTGAACACCACCGCGCCATCATTGCCGAGCCAGTCAGCGTCGGTCTCGTCCTCGGCGCTGTTCAACGCGCCCAGTGCGGTGGCCCGGCCACGCACGCCCTGCGCGTCCAGCGGCGCCACGAACAGATCCCAGCCTGCGCCACGTCCCTGCTGGCGGGCAAACAGCAGGCGCTGGCCATCCGCGCTCAGGGCCGGCCCGCGCTCTTCCCGGCGCCCGCCATCGCCGGCCAGGGCCTGCGCAGCGCCCAGCCGGCCATCGGCGGACAATGCCGCGCGATACAGCGCCAGCGTGCCTTGGCGGCCGGCCGCGAACAGCAGCCAGCGCCCATCGCGGCTGAGGTAGGGATCGCGGGCCTCACCGGCCACGTCCACCGGCAGGGGCTGCGCCTGCTGCCAGCGGCCATCGGCCACGCGCGCTTCCCACAGGCCCCAGCCGGACTCGCTGCGGCGGGCGAAAACGATGCGCTGGCCATCGGCACTGATCGTGGCGCGGCCCTCGTCGGCGCGGGTCGAGACCATGCCCATGCCTTCGATGCCGTACTCGTTCAACGCCATCGCCACGGGGGCAGAGAGTAGACTGGCGGCGAGCACCAGCAGGGGCGGGGTGATGCGCATCATCCGGGTCCGTGCACGAAAGAGCATCAGTCTAGCCAGCTTGAGGATTCCATGACCGACCGTTACGCCGTCTTCGGACACCCCGTTGCCCACTCGAAGTCGCCGCAGATCCATGCGACGTTCGGTCGCCAGGAAGGCATCGCGGTGGATTACCGCGCAATCGACCTGGCCCCGGATGCATTCCTGGCCGGTCTGGAGGCGTTCGCCGCCGAGGGCGGTGTCGGCGCCAACGTCACCCTGCCGCACAAGGAAACCGCGTTCTCGGTGTGCACCACGCTGACCGCACGGGCGCGCCGCGCCGGCTCGGTCAACACCCTGCTGCGCAAGGGCGACCGCTGGCACGGTGACACCACCGATGGCATCGGCCTGGTGCGCGACCTGACCGACCGCCACGGCCTGGACCTGCGTGGCCGCCGCATGCTGCTGATCGGTGCCGGTGGCTCCGCACGCAGCGTCGCCCCGGCGCTGCTCGATGCCGGCATCACCGAGCTGGTGGTGGTCAACCGCACGCCGGAACGCGCCGATGAACTGATCGATGCGATGGGCGAACCGGGCCGCGCGATCAGCCGCTACTGGGAAGACCTGCGCGACCTCGGCGACTTCGAGCTGATCGTCAACGCCACCTCGGCCGGTCGCGACCGCAATGTCGAGTTCAAGCTGCCGCTGTCGCTGGTCAATTCGATGACGACGGCCGTCGACCTGAACTACGGCGAGGCCGCCATCGCCTTCCTGGCCTGGGCGCGCGCGGCGAACTGCCGCAATACCGTCGATGGCCTCGGCATGCTGGTCGAACAGGCCGCCGAGAGCTTCCTGCAGTGGCACGGCGTGCGCCCGCAGACCGACGAGGTCTACCAGTCGCTGCGCCAGGGTGCGGCCGTGCTGACCGGCGAGGACTGAGCCATGGACAGCACCGCCTTGCTGGTGACCGTACTGAGCATGGTCGGCGTACGCCTGCCGGTGCTGATCGCACTGTGCGTGGGCCTGGTCTGGGTGGTCGGCGCGCCGCGCGATGCCACCCGTACCGGCGCGCTGGTCGGCCTGCTGCTGTTGCTGCTGTCCTGCCTGGGCGGCCTGGCCGCCGGCATCCTGCCGATGTGGCTGGTCAGCAGTGGCAACTTTGGTGCCGTGTCGGGCATGGGCGCCGTGCTCGGCGTGCTGCACTTCGCGCTGGCGTTGGTCGAGGCCATCGGCGTGGTGCTGCTGGTATGGGCGCTGGTGCGCCTGCTGCGGCTGCGCGGCAACCCGGTGCAGTGACACCCCGGTGACGGCCCTGGGCCGTCGCCTGTAGCGCCCGGCGTGTTCATCCCGCTGCTCGGCGTCGTCGCTGCCCCGTTCAGGGTGCCAGCGGCGGCGGACGTGGCCGGCCATGCGACAATGACCGGCCTGATCCAGCCACGGTACTTCCCGGCGTGACCGAAACCGTCGCCGCTCCGCGCACGCTCGATGACCCCTTGAAGGACGCGATCCGCAAGGCGTACACGACGCTGCAGGCCAATACCCCCGGCTTCTCCACCCGCCGCTCGCAGAGCCAGATGATCGGCGTGGTGTCGCGTGCGCTGTCGAAAAGCGGTGGCGTCGGCGTGGTCGAGGCGCCGACCGGCGTCGGCAAGAGCCTGGGCTACCTCACCGCGGGCGTGCCGATCGCGCTGGCCAGCAAGAAGAAGCTGGTGATCAGCACCGGCACGGTGGCGCTGCAGTCGCAGCTGGTCGAGCGTGATATCCCGAATTTCCTCAAGGCCACCGGCCTGGAAGCGACGGTGGCGCTGGCCAAGGGCCGTACCCGCTACCTGTGCACGCGCAATGCTGCCGAGGCGCAGGGCGAGGGCTCGCAGGGCGGCATGTTCGAGGATGACGCGCCGCTGTTCGACCGGCCGCTGGCGCCGATCGAGATGGACATCGCCAAGCGCCTGACCGATGCCTTCACCGGCGGCAGCTGGGATGGCGACATCGACAACGCGCCGGAAACCATCAGCCCCGGCCTGCGCAGCCGCATCACCACGCCGGCTTCGGGTTGCGCCGGGCGCCGCTGCGCCTATTCGGCGCAATGCGCGGTGCTGCGTTCGCGCAATACCGTGCGCGACGCACAGATCGTGGTCACCAACCATGCGCTGCTGCTGTCGGCGTTGTCGATCGGCGACAGCGACAACGGCCAACCGTTGATCGCGGCGCCGTCGGACATGCTGCTGGTGCTGGACGAAGGCCATCACATCGGCAACGTGGCGATCGACCAGGGCGCGGCCAGCCTGGCGCTGGACGAGATGGCCAAGCGCACCGGCCGCCTGCAGATCCTGATTGCCGGCGCCTACCGCGCGGTCGACAAGGACCGCCTCGGCAACCTGCTGCCCAACGAAGCGATCGAGATGGCCAGCAACGTGGCCAAGCAGCTGCGTGCCTTCCGTGACCACATCGAACGGGTGTGGATGCCGGCGCCGGCCGACGAGGAACCGATGTGGCGCGCCGCCAACGGTCGCCTGCCCGAGGCCTGGCGCGAGCCGATCGAAGCGCTGGCCGACGATACCCGCAGCCTCTACAACTGGGCGCATGCGGCCACCGCGCAGGTGGCCAAGGGCAAGCCGGACGATGCCGCGCGCGAGCGCCTGCAGCGCAACCTGGGCATGGCGTTGGAGATGATCGAGCAGCAGTACAACCTGTGGCAGGCGTGGCGCCGCGAGGACAAGGACGGCGCGCCGCCGATGGCGCGCTGGGTCACCGCCACCCGCGACGGCGACCTGGTGCTGCACGGCTCGCCGGTGTCGGCTGCGCACGTGCTGCGCAAGCTGCTGTGGGACGAAGTGGATTCGGTGGTGATGACTTCGGCGACGCTGACCGGCGGCGGCGATTTCCAGTCGCTGGCGATCGACAACGGCATTCCTGAAGAGGCCGAGATGGTCTCGCTGTCCTCGCCGTTCGACCTGCCCAACCAGGCCGAGCTGATCGTGCCGAAGTTCCCGGTCACGCCGGACGACCGCGAGGGCCATCCGCGCGAAGTGGCGCGTTACCTCGACACCGAGCTGGACTGGGCCAAGGGCTCGATGGTGCTGTTCACCTCGCGCTGGAAGATGGAGAAGGTGGCCGGCCTGATGCCGGCCGCGCGCCGCAAGCAGGTGCTGGTGCAGGGCGAGATGTCCAAGACCCGCTTGATCGACGAACACCTGCGCCGCGTCGCGGCGGGCGAGGGCTCGGTGCTGTTCGGCCTGAACTCGTTCGGCGAGGGCCTCGACCTGCCCGGCGAAGCCTGTACCACGGTGGTGATCACCCAGGTGCCGTTCGCGGTGCCGACCGACCCGCAGACCGCCACGCTCAGCGAGTGGTTCGAAGGGCGTGGGCTCAACGCGTTCAACCTGATCGCGATTCCGCACGCGCTGCGCACGCTGACCCAGTTCGCCGGCCGCCTGATCCGCACTTCCACCGACACCGGCCGCGTGGTCATCCTTGATTCGCGGCTGCTGACCCGCCGCTACGGCAAGCGCATCATCGACGCGCTGCCGCCGTTCAAGCGCGTGATCGGCTGACCGGTAGTGCCGGCCGCTGGCCGGCAAAACGGGGACGGAGGGGATTAAGTCGCAAATGGCACAAACGACCTGATCCGCTCCGTCTCCGATCGCTACCGACGCAGCGGCAGCCATTGCCCTTCGCTGGCGCTGCGCCACAGCCATTCCACCGGACCGAAGCGATGGTCGCGCAGCCACCACGCACTCGCCCACAGCTGCAGCGGGAACACCACCGCTGCCACCAGCAGCACCGGCCACAGCCCGTGCTGCGGGCCGATACCCCACCCGAAGCCGGCAAACAGCGGCACGCAGATGGCGCTTTGCAGCAGGTAGTTGCTCAGTGCCATGCGCCCGGCCGGGACGAACACGCGCAGCATGCGTTCGGCCCATGGGCGCAGATAGAGCAGGGCGAAGATGGCGGCCGCAGCGATGCCCAGTGCCAGCGGCGCAACGCGGTACGCCACGCGCAGCAGGTAGCCGGGCACGCCCGCACGCAGCACTGGCCATGCCTGCTTGAGCGCATCGGCGTGGGCATCGATCCACAGGAACGCGGCCGTCAACAGCAGCCCACCGAGGGCAATCGAGCGCAGCAGCGGCCGGTGTGCCTGCGGCTGCTGAAGCAGGCCGCGACGGCCGGCCCAGTAGCCCAGCAGGAAGCGGCCGAGCACGAAGAACAGCAGTGCCCAGTTGCTCAGCTTCAGCCATGCCGCCAGCTGCAGGTTGTGCCACCACGCCTGCGCCAGGTTGCCGTGCGCCAGTGCCTCGAGCGCTGTGGCGTTCATCTGCGCGCGCGGTGTGAGCAGGGCCACCCATTCGCGGATCCACGGCGACAGCAGCGGCGGCAGCAGCAGGGCGATGAACAGGCCACTGCACAGCAGGGCACGATCGCCCAGGTGCCGGAACAACGGCATCAGCAGGCCGACCAGTGCGTACACCAGCAGGATGTCACCCCACCACAGCAGCACCGAATGCAGCAGGCCGATCACCAGCAGCACCGCCATCCGCCGCAGGTGGGCGGCCATGCTGCCGGGCGCATGGCCGTCCATCTGCATCGCCACGCCCATGCCGAACAACAGCGAGAACAGGGTGATTGCCTTCATGTCCACCAGCCATTCCATGCCGGTGCGGATGGCCTGGTCGAGTGCCGCGCTGGGCAGCGCCTGCTGCGCGGCCTCGGTCATCAGCGCATCGAGCGAGAAGAAGCGCAGGTTGACCAGGAACACGCCGAGCAGCGCGAATCCACGCAGGGCATCGATGAGGGGCTGTCGCGGCGGGCGGTGGGTCATGCCCTGCAGCGTACCGGATCGGTAGTGCCGGCCGCTGGCCGGCATGCGCCTACAAGCACGCGGCAGATGCCGGCCAGCGGCCGGCACTACCACACAGAGGTCAATCGCCGAGCAGGGCGGTGTTGCGCACGGCGCCCTTGTCGGCGCTGGTGGCGAGCAGGGCGTAGGCCTTCAACGCGCTGGTGACCTTGCGCGGGCGCGGCGCGCGTGGCTTCCAGCCACGCGCGTCGGCGTCGGTGCGGCGCTGGGCCAGGGTGGCGTCATCCAGCAGCAGATCGATGCGACGGGCCGGGATGTCGATGCGGATGCGGTCGCCGTCTTCGACCAGGCCGATGACCCCGCCGCTGGCCGCTTCCGGCGAGACGTGGCCGATCGACAGGCCCGACGTACCGCCGGAGAAACGACCATCGGTCAGCAGTGCGCACTGCTTGCCCAGCCCCTTCGACTTCAGGTAGCTGGTCGGATACAGCATCTCCTGCATGCCCGGGCCACCCTTCGGGCCTTCGTAGCGGATCACCACCACCTCGCCCGGCTGCACTTCGTCGGCGAGGATGCCGGCGACGGCAGCGTCCTGGCTTTCGTAGACGCGTGCCGGGCCCTCGAACACGTGGATCGACTCATCCACGCCGGCGGTCTTCACCACGCAGCCATCCACGGCCAGGTTGCCGCGCAGCACGGCCAGCCCGCCTTCCAGCGAATAGGCGTGCTGCAGCGAGCGGATGCAGCCCTCGGCGCGGTCCACGTCCAGCGTCGGCCAGCGCGTGGCCTGGCTGAAGGCCTCCTGGGTAGGAATGCCGGCCGGGCCGGCCTTGAAGAAGGTGTGCAGGGTGTCGTTGTCGCTGCGCACCACGTCCCAGCGTTCCAGTGCGTCGGCGAGGCTGGCGCTGTGCACGGTCGGCACGCCGGTATCGAGCAGCCCCGCGCGGTCCAGTTCACCGAGGATGCCGAACACGCCGCCGGCGCGGTGCACGTCTTCGATATGGTACTTCGGCGTGTTCGGTGCCACCTTGCACAGCTGCGGTACGCGACGCGACAAGGCATCGATATGGCTCAGGTCGAAGTCGACCTCCGCTTCCTGCGCAGCGGCCAGCAGGTGCAGGATGGTATTGGTCGATCCGCCCATGGCGATGTCCAGGGTCATCGCATTGGCGAACGCGGCCTGGGTGGCGATGCCGCGCGGCAGCGCGCTCGGGTCTTCGCCGCCATACCAGCGGTGGCAGAGTTCGACGATCAGGCGGCCGGCGCGGCGGAACAGCGCCTCGCGATCGGCGTGGGTGGCCAGCGTGGTGCCGTTGCCGGGCAGCGACAGGCCCAGCGCTTCGGTCAGGCAGTTCATCGAGTTGGCGGTGAACATGCCCGAGCACGAACCACAGGTGGGGCAGGCACTGCGCTCGAAGGCCGCCACCTTCTCGTCGGAGGCGCTGTCATCGGCGGCCACCACCATCGCGTCGACCAGGTCCAGCTTGTGCTCGGACAGCTTGGTCTTGCCCGCTTCCATCGGTCCGCCGGAGACGAACACCACCGGGATGTTCAGGCGCAGTGCGGCCATCAGCATGCCGGGAGTGATCTTGTCGCAGTTGCTGATGCACACCAGCGCGTCGGCGCAGTGCGCGTTGACCATGTACTCCACGGCGTCGGCGATGATCTCGCGGCTGGGCAGCGAATACAGCATGCCGTCATGGCCCATCGCGATGCCGTCGTCCACGGCGATGGTGTTGAATTCCTTGGCGACACCGCCAACCTGCTCGATCTCGCGTGCGACCAGCTGGCCGAGGTCCTTCAGGTGCACGTGGCCGGGCACGAACTGGGTGAAGGAGTTGGCGATGGCGATGATCGGCTTGTGGAAGTCGCCGTCCTTCATGCCGGTGGCACGCCACAGGGCGCGGGCGCCGGCCATGTTGCGGCCGGCGGTGGAGGTGCGGGAGCGGTATTCAGGCATGGCTGGCGGAACGGGCGGGCCGTACAACGTGGGGGTCGCCCGATCATGGACAATTTTTTCGGTTGCTGCTGCAACCACCTTCACCGCTTGCAGCGGCTTGGTGGTCCACGCATTTCCCCTTATCCCCGCGCCTTCGGCGCGCCCCCTTGAACAACAAGGGGGCTTCTCGCCGGAGACTTGGCTGTGCGCGCTGGGCATCGCCGGGCGCCGCCGGGTGTGTGCCAACCCAGGTTGGCACCTGCCAGAGCGGTGCGCCGTCCGGAGTCGGATCCCATCGTGGCGCGATGGCCTCTGACCCCAATGCCCGACGAAAATGAAAGTCCGTTCATCTTTCGGACTTTGCCGATTCCGGTTGCTGGCCAGGATTTGGCATCATTGGGGCATTGATCCGTCGACAGGGCATGAGGCCATGAAACGTTCCCGCACCACCGCGCTGCTGCTGATGAGCGCCGCGCCGCTGCTGTTCACCGCCTGCCAGAAGGAGCCGGAGGTGAAGGTGCAGGAAGGCCTGTATACCTCGGTGGAGGCCTGCACCGAGGCCACCGGCGATCCGTCCTCGTGCCGCAACGCCTTCGCCGAAGCGCAGAAGCAGGCCGCCGATGCGGCGCCGAAGTACGCCAGCAAGGAAGCCTGCGAGAAGGACTACAAGCCGGAACAGTGCGTGCAGCAGCACACGTCGGCGGGTACCTCGTTCATCGGCCCGATGATGATGGGCTTCTTCATGTCGCAGATGCTGAGCAACCGCGGCGGCCTGGCCCCGCAGGCGCCGGCGGCGTCGCCGGCCTACCAGGACAAGAGCGCTGGTTGGGCGCGCCCGGCCCCGGGCGGTAGCGGTGGTCTGAACACCGCCAGTGGCATCGGCGCGGGCAAGGCCGGCCTGGCCCCGGTCACCAGCGAACCGAACCGTGCGGTCACCGCCAGCCGTGGTGGCTTCGGCAACACCAGCGCGCGCCGCAGCACCAGCGGCAGCTACGGCGGCTGATCGACCCATGCAGCGCATCCGGATTGCCGAGCGTGCCCAGTGGCGGGCACGCGCGGAAGAGGCGGGTTTCCGCTTCCACACCATCGATGGCCAGCCGTACTGGGATGAAAGCGCGTACTACGCCTTCACCCTGCGCCAGATCGAACAGGACATCGAAGACCCCAGCGCCGAGCTGCACCAGATGGCGCTGGACCTGGTCGGCGATGTCATCGCCAGCGAGCGATTGATGGACCAGCTGGCGATTCCGTCGCACTACCGCGACTGGATCGCCGACAGCTGGCGCCAGCGCCAGCCGCATCTGTACGGGCGCCTGGACCTGGCCTACGACGGCACCGGTCCGGCCAAGCTGTACGAACTGAACTACGACACGCCGACCTCGCTGTTCGAGGCCAGCTTCTTCCAGTGGCAGTGGCTGGAAGACCAGCGCAACGCCGGTCGCCTGCCGCAGCACGCCGACCAGTTCAACGCGATCCATGAAGCGCTGGTCGAGCGCTTCGGCGAACTGGCCGCGCAGTTGCCGCCGCCGCTGTACTTCAGCGCCGTGGGCAGCTCGGATGAAGACCGCGGCACCGTCGATTATCTGCGTGACTGCGCCTCGCAGGCCGGCCTGCATGGCCAGGCCATCGCCATCGAGGACATCGGCCTGTCCGAAGACGGCCGTTTCACCGCGCTGGATGATTCGGTGATCGGCACGCTGTTCAAGCTGTACCCGCTGGAAGACCTGATGGCCGAGGAATTCGGCCGCGCGCTGCCCGGCTCGGGCGTACAGCTGCTGGAGCCGGCGTGGAAGGCGGTGCTGAGCAACAAGGGCATCCTGCCGTTGCTGTGGCAGCGCAATGTCGGTCATCCGAACCTGCTGGAAGCACACTTCGATGACGGCAGCACGCTGGCCTCGGGCTGGGTACGCAAGCCACTGTTCTCGCGCGAAGGCGCCAACATCGAGATGCACCTGGCCGACGGCAGCACGCAGCGCAGCGACGGTCCCTACGACGGCCCAGCGATCATCCAGCGCGCGCATCCGCTCACCCGTTTCGAAGGCGGTTACCCGCTGATCGGCAGCTGGGTGATCGGTGACCACGCCTGCGGCATCGGCATCCGCGAGGACGACAGCGCGATCACCCGCGACAGTGCGCGCTTCGTGCCGCACGCGATCGTGGACGAGGCGCCGACGCGGATCTACGTCTGATGGCGGTACGGCCCACAGGGCCGTCGTGCCAACCAAGGTTGGCATCTACCAAGGCGACGTGCCGGGTAGTGCCGGCCGCTGGCCGGCACCGTTGTTGGTAGATGCCGACCTTGGTCGGCGCTGTGGGTTCGTGCCAACCAAGGTTGGCACCCACCAGGGCGATGTGACGGTAGTGCCGGCCGCTGGCCGGCACCGTTGTTGGTAGATGCCGACCTTGGTCGGCGCTGTGGGTTCGTGCCAACCAAGGTTGGCACCTACCAGGGCGATGTGCCGGTAGTGCTGGCCGCTGGCCGGCACCGTTGTTGGTAGATGCCGACCTTGGTCGGCGCTGTGGCATTGGTGCCAACCAAGGCTGGCACCCACCAGGGCGATGTGCCGGTAGTGCCGGCCGCTGGCCGGCACCGTTGTTGGTAGAGGCCGACCTTGGTCGGCGCTGTGGCATTGGTGCCAACCAAGGTTGGCACCTACCAGGGCGATGTGCCGGTAGTGCTGGCCGCTGGCCGGCACCGTTGTTGGTAGATGCCGGCCTTGGTCGGCGCTGTGGCATTGGTGCCAACCAAGGTTGGCACCCACCAGGGCGATGTGCCGGTAGTGCCGGCCGCTGGCCGGCAGCCGCTGTGGGCATCAGAGCAACCCTTCGCGCTTCACCGCCAGGTAGCGCTCCACCAGCGCAGCGGGCAGCGCGTCGGCGGTCACGTCCAGCACCATCACCTTCTCGCTGCGCAGCGCTTCGTGTGCCTTCGCGCGCTGCTGCAGGTACAACGCAGCGGCGCCGGCCTGGGCGGCGTCCTCCAGCGTCTGCACCTCGTCCTCCAGCGCAGCGTCCAGCTCGCGCTCGCGCAGGCTGGCCACGCACACCAGGTGGCGTTGCTGCAGCAGGCGAACGGCTGCCAGCAGGTCCTCGATGTCCTCGTCGCGCACGTTGCTGACCAGCATCACCAGGGCGCGCCGGCGCTGGCGCAGTGATACCTCGGTGGCGGCAGCCAGATAGTCGGTGGCCACCGCGCGCGGCTGCAGGTCGTAGCTGGCGCGCAGCAGGTGCTCGACCGTGCCCATCCCGCGCTGCGGCGCCACCCAGCGGCGCTCGCCACCAGCGGCGAACAGGCCGGCGGCATCGCCCTGGCGCAGGGCCAGGTAGGCCACCACCAGCGAGGCGTTCAATGCATGGTCGAAGTGCGAGAGCCCGCCTTCGCTGGCCAGCATGCGCCGGCCACTGTCGAGCATCAGCAACAGCTGTTGGTTCTTTTCGTCCTGGTATTCGCGCGAGATCAACTTGCGCGCACGCGCGGTAGCCTTCCAGTCGAGCTGGCGCAGGCTGTCACCGACGCGGTACTCGCGCATCTGGTGGAAATCGGTGCCTTCACCGCGGCGGCGTTTGACGTGCGCACCGACCAGCCGCGAGGCCTGGTCGGCACTGAACAACGCAAACCGGGTGAGCGGCACGAAGTTCGGATAGACGCGCACGTCCAATGCCGGTGGCACGGTGCGCTGCTGCCACCACAGCCGCCACGGCGAGCGCATGCGCAGGTGCACGCCTTCGAAGCGGAAGAGCCCGCGCTGCAGCGGTTGCAGGTGGTAGTGCAGGGTGGAGGCGCTGCCGGCCTGCAGCTGCACACGCTGTGGCAGCGATTCCAGCGGCCAGCCACCGGGCACCAGGTCGAACACCTGCACCGTCATCGATGCGTCCGCCTGCAACCGCAGTGCGGCGTCGCGACGTACGCCCAGCGCCAGCGCCTCGGGCAGCTCGCGCTGCACCTGCGGCGAAGGTCGTCGCGCCTGCCGCCACAGGTCCCACAGCGCCGGCAGGGCGATGGCCAGTGCGGCCAGCGCCCAGCCCCCGCGCGGCAGCAGGCCGCCCAGCACCAGGCCGCCCAGCACGGCCCAGGCCAGCAGCAGCACCAGCAGCAGCGGGGACGGCCTCATCGGCGCGGTGCTTCCACCTTGGCCAGCAGGGCACCCAGCACATCGTCGGCGTCCTGGCCTTCGATCTGCAGTTCCGGGGCCAGCGCGATGCGGTGTCGCAGCGCCGGGCGAGCAATGTCGCGCACATCATCCGGAGTGACGAAATCACGACCGGCCAGCACCGCCTGCGCGCGAGACGCACGTACCAGTGCGATGCTGCCGCGCGGCCCGGCACCGACGGCGATCCCCGGCCACTGCCGGGTGGCCGCCACGATCCGCACCGCATAATCGATCACTTCATCATCGACGGTGATCGCGGCAGTGGCGCGCTGCAGTTCCAGCAACTCGCCGGCACCAAGTACGCGCGGCACCTGGCTCAGGTCGAAATCGCTGGCGGCGCGGCCGCTGGTGATCGCAGTCACCATGCGCTTCTCGTCTTCCAGCTGCGGGTAGTCGATCAGCACCTTCAACAGGAAGCGGTCCAGCTGTGCTTCCGGCAGCGGATAGGTCCCTTCCTGCTCCAGCGGGTTCTGCGTGGCCAACGCCATGAACGGCGGCGCCAGGGTGAACGCCTTGCCTTCGATGGTCACCTGGCCTTCCTGCATCACTTCCAGCAGCGCCGACTGGGTCTTGGCCGGTGCGCGGTTGATCTCATCGGCCAGCAGCAGGTTGGTGAACACCGGGCCGCGGCGGATCTTGAAGCTCTCGCTCTTCGGGTCGTACACCGCGTGGCCGCTGACGTCGCTGGGCATCAGGTCGGGGGTGAACTGCACGCGGCCGTAATCCAGTTCCAGGGCCTGTGCCAGCGCACGCACCAGCAGGGTCTTGCCCAGCCCGGGGACGCCCTCGATCAGCACATGGCCACCGGCAAGCAGCGCCACCAGGATCTGGTCCAGCACATCGGCCTGGCCGATGAAGGCATGGCCAACGGCATCGCGGATGGCATCGACGCGTTCGATCAGGCGGGCGTTGGCGGCCGCCGGCAGCTCGGGCACTTCGGTCATAGCAGGGATCTCATCTGGAGCAGCAAGCGGATGCGCTCGCGCAGGGCGGAGGAATCGTGCGGCGGTGGGGGTGTGAGCGCGCTGGCGACGCGGCCCTGCGGCCACTTCAGCAGCTCGGCGATGGCCTGCTCGCGCGGTGCGCCGTCGAGTGCGGCGGCGACCGGCGCGCGCAGGCGCAGGCGGTGCAGGAACAGGGCGAGCACGGCGTCGTACAGGCGCGCGCCGTGGCCGAAGCGCAGCAGCAGTTCGCCGCTGGCACGCACATGCTCCAGCAGCGAGCGGCGTTCCAGCAGCGGCGACGGCTGCAGGCTGCCGAAGCGCTGCGAGCGGCCCCACAGCCAACCCAGCAGGGCCAGCAGCAGCGGCACCCACAGCGGCCAGCCATGGTAGAACAGGCGTGCCCACAGCGACGGCGGGCGTCCGGCGTAGACCAGCCAGACCGCACCCTTGCCGTAGTTCGGATCGAGCAGATAGCGGGTCAGGTCACGGTGGGCCGGATCGTGCAGGCCATCGCTGGGCGTGCCCGCGGCGGCGCCCAGCCGTGCGGCGGGTGTGTCGACCTCGCCACGCATGAACTCCATGTCGGCCAGTATGCTCACCTTGCCCTGGCCATGGCGCAGGCGCGCGAACACCAGGTCGCGGTCACTGCCCCAGCGACGTTCGGCTTGCGTGCGCGCAGCAAACCCCAGCGTGAAGCGGCGCCCCCCGCAGAACTCGCTGTGACCGCTGTCGTCGTCGATATGGAATGGCTGGCAGTCGCTGCGCTGGAACAGGCTGTCCACGCCCAGCTGGTCGAGCAAGGGTCCCTGCGTGCTGCCGGCATCGTCCTCCGCCGGTGGCGGTGTGCGCACCAGCAGGTGCCCGCCGCGGTCGACCCAAGCCAGCAGCGGTTTCACGCTCGGTGCCGGCAGCTCGCTGCTGTCCTGCAGCAACACCACCGTGTCGCGCGGCCCCAGCGCCATCTGCTGCAGGTCCAGCCGTGGCCGTGAATGCACCTCGATGCCGTCGGCGCGCAGCGCCTGGCCCAACACGTACAGCGGGTTGTAGCTGGCCTCACCCTGCGGCGGCAGGGTGAGCGTCTCGGTCACCCGTTCGTGGGTGCGCAGGTAGAGGATCGTCAGTGGCACGCCGATCAGCACCAGCAGGCCCAGCAGCAACGACCAGAACAGGCGCGGGCTCATGCCTGCCACCCGTACTGCTGGCGCAGCATGTCGGCCAGCGTGTCGAAGTCGCTGCGGCTGGGCAGGCGCCCACCATAGGCGGCGTACTGCCACATGCGCACGATGCGCGCGAACAGGTCACGGTCGGCCGCCTCCGGCATGCGCCGCGAGGCACGCAGGCACTGCGCCTCGGTGGCGCCGGGAGGCAGTGCGATGCCGCTGCGCTCGCCCACGGTGCGCACGCTGGCGCGGTAGAGCAGGGCCAGCGCCTGCCGTGGCCGGCCCTGGTCCCACAGCAGGCCGGCCTGGGTGGCCACGTCCGGTGGCAGCACCGCGGGCAGTTCCACCGCCTCTTCAATCACCGGGGCCGCAGCGCCGGCCTTGCGCCGGCCGCTGCCACGCAACCAGGGCAGCCACACCCGCGCGGTCAGCAGCAGCACCAGCAGCAGGATGCCCAGGAGGCCCCACAGGCCCCATTCGGCCAGCCGCGCCAGCCAGGCAATGCCGTCCTTGCGTGCCTTGCGCTCGCCCTTGTTGCCGCTGTCGCCTTGCAGCTGCTTGTCTTCCTTCTTCGCCTCCTCGGCCTGCTCGATCGGCTTCCAGTGCGTGACCTGGCGGGTCGGGTGCTGCAGCGGGTCTTCATAGGCGCGGTTCACCGCCTGGCGGAACCCGGCGGTGTCCACTGGCGTGCTGCCGAAGATGGTGGCCGGGGTGTTGGCGGGGTCGTTTGCGGCGGTGGCCGGTTCCTCCGCGCTGTCTTCGTCCTCGCCGGCAGTGTCGGCGTCGTCGGTGATCGACGGCGCGTCCTGCGCGTGCACCGGTGCGCAGGCCAGTGGCAGGGCCAGGCACAGCAGCAGGGCCAGTGTCGACGCCGCCGGCAGCAGTCGATCACGCAGGCGGCGCAGGGCGATTTCCACATCCCAGGCTTCCATCTGCGTGCGCCGGTTCAAGTACAGGCCAAAGCCGGCACCGACGAAGAACGGCCCGACCAGCACCGAGGCCAGCCAGCACGCCAGGTTGAAGCCAAGCCGTGCCCACGCCGGCGTGTCCCGGCCGATCATGTCCCAGGCCGCACGCCACGATTCGGACATCAGGTCCAGTGGCATGAACATGAACACCGCACCGATCGCGCCGGACACCAGCACCGCTTCGAATGCCAGGCAGGTCACCGTCAGCACCGTCGCTGCACCTGCGGCGCCGGCCGCGACCGCGCGACGGCGCGGGCCGCGCTGGCCCGGTGCGTTGCCTTCCAGCAGGTTCACCGGCAGGCACAGGCTGCGCAGCACGCTGAAGCGGCGCCAGCCCAGGTAGCCCCAGAAGCCGGTACCGCCCCAGTGGCGCTGCGCGCGCAGCGCCGCCAGCGTGCCCACCGGCTCACCAAAGATGCCGCGTGACAGCACGTACAACGGCGCGCGTTCGAACAGCGGCTTGCACCACCACATCGCCAGCCAGGCCCAGCCGAACGCATCCAGCCACCAGCCCAGCGCGTTGAAGACCACGAACAGCGGCGCGCTGGCCAGCAGCCAGCTGCCCCACACCGCACGCGCGTGACGGCGGGCGAGGGCGCTGCCCAGCTCCATGGCTTCCCAGCTGCTGCGTGCGCGCAGCACCACGTCCAGGTGGTCAATGCGCATCGCCGGCTCCGCGTCCGCCACGCCACAGCCACAGCAGTACGCCAGCCCACAGCACGCCGGCCACGCTGAACTTGCCCCATGCCGGCACTTCGGCGATCGATGACCAGAACGCTTCGATGAAGGCGGCGACCAGCAGCATGAAGGCTACGCCGAGGCACAACCGTGCACCGATGCGGCCGCCGTCAACCAGCGCATCCAGCCGGCTGCGCCGGCCCGGTGCCAGCAGCTTCATGCCCAGCTGCAGTCCGGCGCCACCGGCAATAACGATGGCGGTCAGCTCGAACGCGCCATGCCCGGCCACGAAGCGCCAGAACGGGCCGCCGTAGCCGATGTGCTGCAGGTGGCCCGCCACCGCACCGATGGTGACGCCATTGAAGGACAGCACCAGCAGCGTGCCCAGCCCGGCCAGCAGGCCACTGGCGAAGGTGCGCAGGGCGATGCTGATGTTGTTCATGACGTAGTGGCCGAACATCATCCAGTCGGTACCGCTGTCGCGGCCCAGGCGCTCGGCGGCGGGGTCGTACATGCGCTCCATCGCGGCGATCTGGCGGTTGTCCATCAGCATGTGGATCAGGTCCGGATAGACCTGGGCCAGCACGAAGCAGGCCAGTGCCGGCAGCGCGAACATCGCCAGCGCCACCCACATGCTGCGCGCCTGGCTGCGGACCAGCAGCGGGAAGTCGGCCACCAGGAATTCCAGCGCGGCGCGCCAGCGCGTTGGACGCGTGCGGTACAGCACGCTGTGGCCCTGCTGCATCAGCTGCTGCAGGCGCTGCACCAGCTGTGGGCTGTAGCCGCGCTCGCGGGCCAGCGCCAGCTGCTGGCACAGGCGCCGGTAACGCTGCGGGAAGGCAGTGTCATCCAGTGCCAGGCCGCTGGCCTTGCGGCGGGCGCGGCGCGAGGCACCGGCACGCAGCAGCAGCCACTGCTCCAGGTCCTGCCATTCCTGCTGGTAGCGGGCGACGAACTGTTCCTGCTTCATCGCCGCCCCAGCAGCCAATTGGCCATGGCATACAGGCGCAGCACGCCGATCTGGCCCTGCGCACCGGTCAGCGGCTCGGCGATTCCGGCCAGTTCCTGCTGGCGCGCCGCCGACAGCCGCGGCGCGCGTTCGGCGAAGGCCATCAACGCCGCCTGTTCATCCGGGCGCAGCGGCTGCGGCGGGGCCAGCACGCTGTCGATGGTCGGCGGCGGCGGCAGGTACAGCGCCGGCGCATGCACCACCACCGTGCCGGCGACCAGGTCGCCGAGGCGGCGGCCATGGGGGTCGAACAGGCTGCTGACGAGGCCCAGTGCATAGCCGAACGGCAGCATGTCCACGGTACGCAGCAGGTTGCGGGTGATCGATGCCATCCAGCCGACCGGCGCGCCATCGCGCGACAGCACGCGCAGCCCCAGCGCGCGCTTGCCGAGGGTGCGGCCCCACAGCGCCTCGCAGACGATCGGGTAGGCCCAGTAGACCAGGAACATCAGCACCAGGTAGAGGCCGGAACCGAACGTGTCCAGCAGCGCCAGCGGAATCGACATCAGCACCAGCACGGCGACGCGCACGCCAAGATCGACCAGCCAGGCCATCGCCCGCGGCAGCGGGCCGGCCGCCGGCAACTGCAGCAGCACGCCCTCCGGCGTCACCACCTCGCGGTAGGTGTCGAGCATCGGTGCGGCCATCAGCGCGATGGCCTTCGATGTGGGCGCCGGAGTCCTCTCCGGCAGGCAGCCACAGGCATGGGGGTCTCGACAGATCCTGGTCGGGCCCAGACTTTAGCAGAGCCGCATGGCGGCGTTGGCCGCTCAGCCCAGGTATTCGTCCTTCAGCCGCACGTAGTGGTCGGCCGAGTAGTGCAGCGACTCGATCTCCTTGTCGCTCAGCGTGCGCGCCGGCCGCGCCGGGTTGCCGACCCACAGTTCGCCCTCGCCGACCACCTTGCCCGGGCCGATCACGGCACCGGCACCGACGAAGCCGTGGCGCTCCACCCGGGCCCCGTCGAGGATGCAGGCGCCCATGCCGATCAGGCTGTAATCACCGATCGTGCAGGCATGGATGATGCAGCCATGGCCGACGGTGACGCCCTCGCCGATCAGCGTCGGGTAGCCGGCCTTGTTGTACGGGCTGTGGTGGCTGACGTGGATGATGGTGCCGTCCTGCACGTTGGTGCGTGCACCGATACGCACGTAGTTGACGTCGCCACGGATGACCGTGCCCGGCCAGATCGACACGTCGTCGGCCAGTTCCACGTCACCGATGACGGTGCAGGCCGGATCGATGTACACGCGCTCGCCGAGGACGGGCATCTTGTCGCGGAAGGGGCGCAGCGGGTTCATCGGTGTCTCCGGAAAGCAGGGCATTCGCGACGATGATACGCGGCAGAGGCACCGGTAGTGCCGGCCGCTGGCCGGCAACCTCATGCGCGCACCTGGATTTCCGTGGTTGCCGGCCAGCGGCCGGCACTACCCGTTTGCTAGGGTTCGTAGCTGTAACCCATCCCGTACACCGATCGGATCGGTTCGCCTTCCATGCCGGCATCGGCCAGCTTGCGGCGCAGGTTGCGCACATGGCTGTCGACGGTGCGGTCGACCACCACGCGGTGGTCCAGATAGAGGCGGTCAAGCAGTTCATCGCGGGCCCAGATCCGGCCGGGCGTGGCCAGCAGGGTGCGCAGCAGGCGGTACTCCACCGGGGTCAGGTCCAGGCCCTTGCCGTTCCAGGTGGCACGCGCGGCCGGTTCGTCGATGTGGAGGCCGCTGTTGGTGCGCGCGGCCGGGTCCGGCCTGTAGCGGCGCAGCACCGCCACCACTCGCGCCACCACTTCGCGCGGACTGAACGGCTTGCAGATGTAGTCGTCGGCGCCGATCTCCAGTCCCAGCAGGCGGTCGATCTCCTCCACCCGCGCGGTGACCATGATCACCGGCACGTTGCTGCTGGCGCGCAGCTCGCGGCACAGATCCACGCCATCGCGCTGCGGCAGCATCAGGTCCAGCAGCACCAGATCGGGCTGGTAGCGCGCGAAGGCCTCGATCACCTGGCCGCCATCATCCACCCATTCGCTGACCATGCCCGCCGCGGCCAGGTAGTCGCGCAGCACGGCGGCCAGGCGCGGTTCGTCCTCAACGATCAGGATCTTCGCCGGTGCGGCGGGCGATGTGCTGGCGGGGGAGGTGCTCATGCAGGCTCCGGCAGGGTGATGACCACGCGCAGCCCACCCAGCGGCGAGGGCTCGGCGTGGATCTGGCCATGGTGGGCAAGAACGATGTTGTGGCTGATGGCCAGGCCCAGTCCGCTGCCACCGCTGGCACGATTACGCGAGCTTTCCACCCGGTAGAAGCGCTCGAACAGCAGCGCACATTTTTCCGCCGGCACGCCCGGTGCGGTGTCTTCCACGATCAGCTGCACGCCGGCAGGCACCCGTGCGGCCTGCACGAGTACGCGGCCGCCGGCATGGGTGTAACGCAGCGCGTTCTCCAGCAGGTTGGCCAGCACCTGCTGCAGGCGCCGCTCGTCACCGGCTACCTGCAGCGGTGTGGAGGGCAGCGTTGCTTCCAGTGCCAGCCCCGCCGCGGAGAAGCGCACGCGCATGCCATTGAGCTCGCTGCGCAGCAGGGCCACCAGGTCCAGCGGGGCGAAACGGTAGGCCAGGCCGCCGGACTGGGTCATCGACAGGTCGTGCAGGTCGTCGATCAGCTTGCCCAGCTGGCGGATCTCGCCCTGCAGGGCACCAAGATTGGCGCGGTCCAGCGGGCGGATGCCGTCCTCGATCGCCTCCAGTTCGGCACGCACCACCGCCAACGGCGTGCGGAGTTCGTGCGAGATGTCGGCGATGAAGGCACGGCGGTTGCGCTCGGTATCGTCCAGCGCCTGCGCCATCCGGTTGAAGTCGTTGACCAGTGCATCCAGCTCGTCATCGCTGGTGCGCTCGATGCGGGTGGCGTAGTCGCCGGCGGCGAGCCGGTGGGTGGCCGCCGCGAGCTTGGCCAGGCGCTGGCGCAGCGCGCGTGACACCAGCCAGGCCAGCAGCACCGTCACCAGCAGCAGCGAGATGCCGATCACCCACCAGGCGCGCATCTGGGTGTTGTAGAAGTTCAGGTCGTTGGTGGCGATGACGGTCTGGAACGGCACCATGCCCAGCCAGCCCACCGTGTGCCCGTCCACCTGCACCGCGTGCGGCTCGTCATCGCTGGTCGCGTCGGGATTGCCTGCCACGTAGCGGTGCTGTGCATCGAACAGGCCCAGCCGCGACGGAACGCCGGTCTGGTCGGACAGCGGTGGCACCGGCCCTTCATGCCCATGCGCCAGGTCCGGGCGCAGCATCCGCGCCCAGCGATCGCTGTCACCGCGCAGGTGGTCCCAGCCGCCGTGCTCGCGGAATTCGCGCTGCAGGTGCGGCATCAGGCGCTGCATGCGCAGGTCGCCCTGATCGTTGAGGTAGTCCAGGAAGCCGGTCTGGAACGCCACGCGACTGGCAATGCCGTTCACTGCCAGCACCAGCAGGCAGGCAGTGAAGATCGCGAGGAAAGTCTTCGCGGTCAGGCCGAATTTGAGTCGAATCTTCGCCATCGCGGGGGCCATTAGCGGCGCATGCGGCGCCGAAAGCAAGCGCCAGCTGAGCCGGTCGCACAATCTCCATATTCTCTGCACAGTTCCACGGCAGCGTGCCCGGGTCAACGCAAGGCCCCCACGCCCCCATGTCACTCCCGCGCCCGCTGTCCCGTTCTTCCCATCCCCTGCTGCTGCCGCTGCTGCTGGCCCTGGCAGCCTGTTCCGCCGGCAGGACCGAAGCGCCGGCCGCGCCTGAAGTGGGCATCATCACCGCCAGCGCGCAGCCGCTGGCGCTGCAGCAGACCCTGCCCGGCCGCGCAGTGCCGTTCGAAGTGTCCGAGGTGCGGCCGCAGATCGGTGGACTGATCCGCCAGCGGCTGTTCACCGAAGGCCAGCAGGTCAAGGCCGGCCAGCTGCTGTACCAGGTCGACCCGGCGCCGTACCAGGCGGCCTTCGACACCGCGCGGGGCCAGCTGGCCCAGGCCGAGGCCAGCGTGCTGTCGGCGCAACCGAAGGCCGAGCGCACCCGCGCGCTGGTGAGCATGGACGCGGCCAGCAAGCAGGATGCCGATGATGCGACCTCGGCATTGAAGCAGGCGCAGGCCAATGTGATCGCTGCGCGCGCTGCGCTGCAGGCCGCCCGCATCAACCTTGACTACACGCGGGTGACCGCACCGATCGACGGCCGTATCGGCACCTCCAGCGTCACTGCCGGCGCGTTGGTCGCCGCCGGCCAGGACGCCGCGCTGACCACCATCCAGCGGCTGGACCCGGTGTACCTGGATGTCACCCAGTCCAGCACGCAGATGCTGGCGCTGCGCAAGCAGCTCGATGCCGGCCTGGTGAAGGCCATTGATGGCAAGGCACAGGTGCAGGTCGTGCTGGAGGATGGCAGCACCTATGCCCATGAAGGCACGCTGGAATTCGTCGGCAGCGCGGTCGATCCGGGTACCGGCAACGTGGTGCTGCGCGCGGTCATTCCGAACCCGGATGGCCTGCTGCTGCCGGGCATGTACCTGAAGGCGGTGCTGCCGATGGCCACCGATGCGCGCGCGCTGCTGGTGCCGCAGAAGGCGGTGGTGCGCAATGAGCGCGGCGAGCCGCTGCTGCGCCTGCTCGACGCCAAGGACCACGTCATCGAGCGTCGGGTCAGCACCGGCCAGGTGGTGGGCAACCAGTGGCAGATCACGCAGGGCCTGAAGGCCGGCGAGCGGGTGATCGTCAGCAACGGCAGCGCGGTAGCGCTGGGCCAGCAGGTGAAGGCGGTGGCGGCCACCCCTGCGCAGCTGGCAGCAATGCCGGCGATCGACCCGAACGGCAACACCGACGAAAAGTCGCACTGAGGTTGCCGCGCATGGTTCGTTTCTTCATCGACCGGCCGATCTTTGCCTGGGTGATCGCCATCGCGGTCAGCCTGCTCGGCCTGCTTGCGATCCTGATCCTGCCGGTGGACCGCTACCCGCAGATCGCCCCGCCCACCATCACCATCCGCGCCACCTACACCGGCGCTTCGTCGCAGACCGTGGAAAACGCGGTCACCCAGGTCATCGAGCAGTCCCAGCAGAGCCTGGACCACCTGATGTACATGACCTCCACCAGTGCTTCCGATGGCTCGGCGCAGGTCAACCTGGTGTTCGCCACCGGCACCAATCCGGATACGGCGCAGGTACAGGTTCAGAACCAGCTGCAGGCCGCGATGGCCACGCTGCCGCAGGCAGTGCAGCAGAACGGCCTGACCATCACCAAGTCCAGTGGTTCGATCTTCGAGGTGCTGTCGTTCACCAGCGAAGACGGCAGCATGGACAACTTCGATGTCGCCAACTTCATGGAAGCGCGCATCGATGACCAGATCAGCCGCGTCAGTGGTGTTGGCAACATCCAGCCGATCGGCCAGGAATACGCCATGCGTATCTGGCTGGACCCGGAAAAGATGCGCCAGTACGCACTGATGCCGTCGGATGTCGAGACCGCACTGCAGGCGCAGAACACCGACGTGTCGGCCGGTGAGCTGGGGGGCCAGCCGGCACTGAAGGGCCAGCAGCTGGACGCGACCGTGACCGCGCGCAGCCGCCTGCACACCCCCGAGCAGTTCGCGCAGGTGGTGCTCAAGGCCGATGCCAACGGCAGCGTCGTGCACCTGGGCGACGTGGCAACGATCGGCCTGGGACCGGAGAGCTACGACAGCATCAGTACCTTCAACGGCAAGCCGTCAGCCTCGCTGGGCATCGAGCTCAATGCCGGTGCCAATGCCATCGCCGTCTCCAAGGCCATCGATGCACGGCTGCAGCAGCTGCAGAAGTACTGGCCGCATGGCTACACCGCCCACGTGGCCTTCACCACCACCCCGTTCGTGACCATCTCGCTGAAGGAAGTG
The DNA here is from genome assembly GCF_029839665.1 of Stenotrophomonas sp. GD03930. Taxonomy (NCBI): domain Bacteria; kingdom Pseudomonadati; phylum Pseudomonadota; class Gammaproteobacteria; order Lysobacterales; family Lysobacteraceae; genus Stenotrophomonas; species Stenotrophomonas sp. GD03930. The sequence continues at coordinate 1,484,657 of NZ_JAOCAV010000001.1, forward strand.
GTGATCACCCTGATCGAGGCGATCGTCCTGGTGGTGCTGGTGATGTACCTGTTCCTGCAGAACTGGCGGGCCACGTTGATCCCGACCATCGCGGTGCCGGTAGTGCTGCTGGGTACGTTCGGTGTGCTGGCCGCGTTCGGCTATTCGATCAATACGCTGACCATGTTCGCGCTGGTGCTGGCCATCGGCCTGCTGGTGGACGATGCCATCGTGGTGGTGGAGAACGTGGAGCGGGTGATGACCTTCGAAGGGCTGGCCCCGAAGCCGGCCACGCTGAAGGCCATGGGCCAGATCACCGGCGCGCTGGTCGGCATCGTGCTGGTGTTGACTGCAGTGTTCCTGCCGATGGCGTTCTTCAGCGGTGTCACCGGCGTGATCTATCGGCAGTTCTCGGTGACGATTGCTGCGGCGATGATCCTGTCGGTGCTGGTGGCGATGACCATTACGCCGGCCCTGTGCGGCAGCATCCTGCACCAGATTCCCAAGGGCGGGCATCCGCACGGCGACCACGGCGGCGAACCGAGCCTGCTGGGCAAGTTCTTCATCTGGTTCAACCACCGCTTCGAGCGCACCTCCAACGGCCTGCGTCGCCGTGTGGATGGTTTCCTTGGCCGGCGCACGCTGGGCGTGGTGTTCTACCTGGTGCTGAGCGTGGTCACCGGCTTGCTGCTGTGGCACCTGCCGGGTGCGTTCCTGCCCGATGAAGACCAGGGCATGCTCAATGCGTTGGTGAAGCTGCCGGCCGGGTCCACCCTGGAGCAGACCCGTGCAGTGATGGATCGCCTCAGTGCCGCCGCAGTGAAGGACGACAGCGTGCTCTCGATCCAGGCCACCGCTGGTTTCAGTGTCACCGGCAGCGGCCAGAACGTCGGCCAAGCCTTCATCCGCCTGAAAGACTGGGACAACCGCAAGGACGATGCCGATACCATCGCCGCGCGCTTGACCGCGGCCATGGCCAGCGTGCCCGATGCACAGGTGTTCATCACCTCGCCGCCGGCCATCCTCGGCCTCGGCGATGCCGGCGGTTTCACCCTGGAACTGCAGGACGAGGGCGGTGCCGGCCATGCCGCCGCCGTGGCCGCACGCAACACGCTGCTGAAGGAGGCTGCCAGGGATCCGAAGCTGGTCAATGTGCGCTACGCCAGCCTGGAGGACGCGCCGGTGTACGCGGTGAAGGTGGACGATGCCAAGGCACAGGCCATGGGCGTGAATCCGCAGGACGTCAATGACACCTTGAATGCGGCGCTGGGCGGCGATTTCGTCAACAACTTCATCTACAAGGGTCGCATCAAGAAGGTGTTCATCCAGGGCACGGCCGAAGCGCGCATGCAGCCGCAGGACATCGAGCGCTGGAGCGTGCGCAACCAGGCAGGGCAGATGGTGCCGCTGTCGTCGCTGATCAGCACGCACTGGAGCAGCGCACCGGCTGCGCTGCAGCGCTACAACGGTTTGTCGGCGATGGAAATCACCGGCCAGCCAGCGCCGGGTGTCAGCTCCGGCGAGGCGATGGCCGAGATCGCGCGCCTGGCCGACACCTTGCCGGAAGGCTTCAGCCATGCGTGGTCGGACATGGCCTATCAGGAACAGCTGTCGGGCAACCAGGCGCCGATGCTGTACGCCATCTCGCTGCTGTTCGTGTTCCTGTGCCTGGCCGCGCTGTATGAAAGCTGGGCGGTACCGTTCGCGGTGATGCTGGCGGTACCGGTGGGCGTGTTCGGTGCGGTACTGATGATGAACCTGCGCGGCCTCAACAACGACGTGTACTTCCAGGTCGGCCTGCTGACCACGATTGGGTTGGCGGCGAAGAACGGCATCCTGATCGTCGAGTTCGCGCGTATCCTCGAGCAACAGGGCAAGAGTACCCGCGAGGCGATCCTGCAGGCGGTCTACCTGCGGCTGCGGCCGATCGTGATGACCTCGCTGGCGTTCCTGATGGGTGTGCTGCCGCTGGTGTTCGCCACCGGTGCCGGCTCGGCCGCGCGCCGTTCGCTGGGTACCGGCGTGGCCGGCGGCACGGTCGCCTCGATGGTGCTGGGCATGTTCTTCGTGCCGTTGTTCTACCTGCTGGTGCGCCGCCTGTTCCCGGGCCGCGCGCCGGCCGAAGCCACTGCCCCGGAGGCAAGCCCATGAAGCCGATGCTGCTGCGCGCCCTGGCGGCCGCCACCATGACCACCGTGCTGGGAGGCTGCGTGAGCATGGCGCCGCGCTACCAGCGCCCCGAGGCGCCGGTGCCGGCGCAGTTCGGCAATGCTGCAACAGGCGAGGCCGATGCGGCGTTGGCGATGCCGGCCTGGCGCGAGGTGTTCGTGGAGCCGCGCCTGCAGCAGGCGATCGCGCTGGCGCTGCAGAACAACCGCGACCTGCGCGTGGCGGTGCTGCAGGTGGAAAAGGAACGGGCGCAGTACCGTATCCAGCGTGCGGCATGGTTGCCGTCGGTGGATGCCAGTGGCAGCGTCACCCGCTCGCGCGTGAGCGATGCCAACAGTGAGACCGGGGCCACCCAGTTAACCGAAGCCGATACCGTGCAGGTCGGTATCAGCAGCTGGGAGCTGGACCTGTTCGGGCGCATCCGCAGCCTGAACAACGAGGCGCTGCAGAACTGGCTGGCCAGTGCCGAGAACCAGCGTGCAGCGCGTACCAGCCTGGTGGCCGAAGTGGCGACGGCCTGGCTGGCACTGGCCGCCGATGGGCAGTCGCTGGCATTCACGCAACAGACCCTGGACAGCCAGCAGCAGACCCTGCAGCGCACCGAGGCCCGCCATGCGCAGGGCCTGGCCTCGGGGCTGGACCTGTCGCAGGTGCAGACCAGCGTGGAAGCTGCGCGCGGCGCGCTGGCCAGGCTGCAGACCCAGCAGGCGCAGGATCGTGATGCGCTGCAGTTGCTGGTAGGGGCACCGCTGGATGCCGCGTTGCTGCCCAGCGCGCACGTATTGGATGGCAGCGTGGCACTGGCACCGTTGCCGGCCAATCTGCCGTCGAGCGTGCTGCTGCAGCGCCCGGACGTGCTTTCCGCCGAACACGCGCTGCAGGCGGCCAATGCCGATATCGGAGCAGCGCGCGCTGCGTTCTTCCCGACGCTGACCCTGACCGCCAACTACGGCCACAGCTCCAGCGCATTGTCGACGCTGTTCTCGGCCGGCACCCGCGGCTGGTCGTTCGCACCCAGCATCACCGCACCGATTTTCCACGCCGGTGCATTGAAGGCGTCGCTGGATGCCTCGAAGATCGGCAAGGACATCGGCATCGCGCAGTACGAGAAGGCGATCCAGCAGGCCTTCAGTGAAGTGGCCGATGCGCTGGCCGTGCGCGATCACCTGGCCACGCAGATGGACGCGCAGCGGGCGCTGGTGGCCGCCAGCCAGCGCAGCTTCACGCTGGCCGATGCGCGCTACCGCACCGGGCTGGACGGCTACCTGCAGGCGCTGGATGCGCAGCGCAGCCTGTATGCCGCGCAGCAGGACCTGATCGCCCTGCAGCAGCAGGAGGCAGGCAACCGGGTGACGTTGTTCAAGGTGCTGGGCGGGGGCGCCGACGCGCGATAACGCGCTAGCGCGGGTGTGTGCGTCTTCCGCTCCGGTGGGTGCCGACCTTGGTCGGCACAAGTGCCTTCATCCACGCGTGGCGTGGATCTACCGGGGCGGGAGGCCTTGGTAGGTGCCGACCTTGGTCGGCACAAAGGCATGCAGCATCGTGACCGGATGATTCGTGCCGACCGAGGTCGGCACCCACCAGGGCAGAGTCATGTGCCGACCAAGGTCGGCACCCACCAGAAGCGGACGGTGCTGCCTACGCTACGCGGCCGCGGCGGGCGCGCTCCAGGTGCACCAGCAGCAGCGAGATCGCCGCCGGGGTCATGCCCGGGATGCGCTGCGCCTGGCCGATGGTCTGCGGGCGCACGCGCTCCAGCTTCTGCAGCGCTTCGGCCGACAGCCCGCGCACCGTGGCGTAATCGAAGGCTTCGGCAATCGGCGTGGCTTCATGCCGCTGCTGGCGCTCGATCTCCTCGCGCTGGCGGTCCAGGTAGCCGGCGTACTTCACGCCGATCTCCACCTGCTCGGCCACCTTGCCGTCGGCCACGGCCGGGCCCAGCGACGGCACCTGCATCAGCTGCGCGTAGTCCAGCTCCGGGCGCTTGATCAGGTCCAGCACGTTGGTTTCGCGGCTGACCGCCACGCCAAGCGTGTCCTGCACTTCGCGGCCCAGCGCATTGGCCGGGGTCGCCCACAGTGCGCCCAGGCGTGCGCGCTCGGCGGCAACCGCGGCCTGCTTGGTCTCGAACGCGTTCCAGCGGCGGTCGTCGACCAGCCCCATCTCGCGGCCGGCCGGCGTCAGGCGCTGGTCGGCGTTGTCCTCGCGCAGCTGCAGGCGGTACTCGGCGCGGCTGGTGAACATGCGGTACGGCTCGTTGGTGCCGTGGGTGATCAGGTCATCCACCAGCACGCCCAGGTAGGCCTCGTCGCGGCGCGGGCACCAGCCGTCCAGCCCGCGCACCTGGCGTGCGGCGTTGAGGCCGGCCAGCAGTCCCTGTGCAGCGGCTTCTTCATAGCCGGTGGTGCCGTTGATCTGGCCGGCGAAGAACAGCCCGTTCACCAGCTTGGTTTCCAGCGAGGCCTTCAGGCCGCGCGGATCGAAGAAGTCGTACTCGATCGCGTAGCCGGGGCGGGTGATGTGCGCGTTGCTGAAGCCGCGGATGCTGCGCACCATCTCCAGCTGCACGTCGAACGGCAGCGAGGTGGAGATACCGTTGGGGTAGATCTCGACGATGCCCAGGCCCTCGGGTTCGACGAAGATCTGGTGGCTGGCCTTTTCGGCAAAGCGCACCACCTTGTCCTCGATGGAGGGGCAGTAGCGCGGGCCGATGCCTTCGATCTGGCCGCTGTACAGCGGCGAGCGGTGCAGCGCGTCGCGGATGATCTGGTGGGTCTGTTCGGTGGTGTGGGTGATCCAGCAGCTGACCTGCTGCGGATGCTCGTCCACCGAGCCGAGGAAGGACATCACCGGGCGCGGCGTGTCGCCGGGCTGCTCGTCCATCACGCTGTAGTCCAGCGAGCGGCCGTCGATGCGCGGCGGCGTGCCGGTCTTCAGGCGGTCCACCTGGAACGGGCGCTCGCGCAGGCGCGCCGCCAGCGTGGTGGCCGGCGGGTCGCCCATGCGGCCGGCGGCGTACTGGGTCGGGCCGACATGGATCTTGCCGGCCAGGAAGGTGCCGGCGGTCAGCACCACGGCCTCGGCGTCGAAGCGCAGCCCGGTCTGGGTGATGACCCCGCGCACGGCGTCGCCTTCGATGACCAGGTCATCGACGGCGGCCTGGAACACGGTCAGGTTGGCCTGGCCTTCGACGATGGCGCGGATCGCCATGCGGTACAGGTTGCGGTCGGCCTGGCAGCGGGTGGCGCGCACGGCCGGGCCCTTGGAGGCGTTGAGCGTGCGCCACTGGATGCCGGCCCGGTCGGCGGCATGCGCCATCGCGCCGCCCAAGGCGTCAATCTCCTTGACCAGGTGGCCCTTGCCGATGCCGCCGATGGCCGGGTTGCAGCTCATCGCCCCCACCGTTTCGATGTTGTGGGTCAGCAGCAGGGTGCGCACGCCGGTACGGGCTGCGGCCAGCGCGGCTTCGGTGCCGGCGTGGCCACCGCCGATGACGATGACGTCGTAACGATGGAAGGACGGGTTCATGGGGGGCTGTTCAGCTGGGGGCGGGCGCGGCCGGGGCGGCGCCGGGGTGGCGATTTTAGCGCCATTCGGGGCCGCGGCGCCGGCGCCGGCCGGCCGGCGTCGAAATCAGCCCTAAAGTTGGCAGGATTTTTGCAGATAACCCAATAGCACCCACCGTGGCTGGCGCCGCAGGCGCCGGTGACCGGAATTGGAACAGGGGCCGGTACAGGCGCACGGTGGGGAAGCAGGGGGCCGGCAGTCGGGGGACTGTCCGGCCCTGTTTTTTTGCGGCTGCCGGGAAAGCTCCATCCACGCATGGCGTGGATCTACGGATGCCTCCCCTCCACAAAACAGACGGCCCCGCATTGCGGGGCCGTCTGCCTTCAGAGGTGCCGACATCCGACAGGGCCGGAACAGGGGGGATCCAGATGTTCCTGTCGGATATCGACGTAGAGCTTTTTGCGGCGGCCCGTGTCGTTTTTGTCACATTGTGACGCGGGCCGTCACTGCCCGCGTAGAGTGCGGCTTGGACCGTGTGAAATGCAAGATGGTTCAGCGCTCAAGTGTGCGCTGCGTCGCACGATCCATGTTGCGCCAAGGGGAGCCGTTCATCCTCGGCGCGCTCGGCGCTGGGGCTGGCCGGGCCTGCGGCGCGGGCGCGGACGGCTGCACGCTGGACTGCGGCGGGCGACGCATCGAGTCCATGTTCCGCCACGGCGAGCCACCGTTGTACGACGGACGCGATGGCGGCGGCGGGCGGTTCTCGCCACCGTTGCCAGGCGGGCGCGACGGCGGCCGATGGTTGTGCGGCGGCCGGTAGATCGGGCGCGAGTAGTACGGATTGCCATAGCCGCCGTAATAGCCGCCGTAGCCGCCGTAGTACGGGTAACCATAGTTGTAGGGATAGCCGGCCGGGTAGCGGTACTCCACCGACGGCGCACCGTGGTAGTAACCGCCGCCCCGGCCACCGCCGACATAGTCGTAGGTGGCGCAGCCGGTCAGGGCCAGCATCAGGCCACCGGCAAGCATCAAGCGCATTTTCATGGTGGGTCCCCCCAGAGGACGGGTGTGCAGTCAGCTTCGTGCGCGGGCATTGAATCGGCCCTTAATTCCGCTGGCCAGGATGAATGGAGGTGAAGGGCTGCATGCTGGCATGACGTGTGCCCCGGTCGCCAGCGCGGGGGCATACGTTAATCTTGCGTCATGAGCGATTCACTGTTGCCCCGCGCCGACGACGTCCTGCTTGCTGCCGCGAGGATCGCCCCGCATGCCAGCGTGACCCCGGTGCTGCGCTCGCGCACGCTTGACGCGATGGCCGGCGCACCGCTGGCGTTCAAGGCCGAGCACCTGCAGCGCGGCGGCGCATTCAAGTTCCGTGGTGCCTGCAACGCGGTGTGGTCGCTCGATGCCGATCGCGCCCGTGCCGGCGTGGTCACCCATTCCTCCGGCAATCATGGCGCCGCGCTGGCCCTGGCCGCGCGCACCCGCGGCATTCCCTGCCACGTGGTGGTGCCCGAAGGTGCGGTGGCGGCCAAGCTGGCCAACATCGCCCGGCACGGTGCCACGCTCTGGCGCTGCCCGCCGACCATCGCCGACCGTGAGGCCACCTGCGCCAAGGTGCAGGCCGATACCGGCGCAACCCTGGTCCACCCCTATGCAGATCCGGCAGTGATGGCGGGGCAGGGCACCGCGGCGCTGGAACTGCTGCACAGCGACGGCCCGTTCGATGTACTGGTGGTGCCGGTGGGGGGCGGTGGCCTGGCCAGCGGTACCGCGCTGGCGCTGCAGCATGCCAGCCCGCAGACCCGGCTGGTGCTGGCCGAACCGGCCGGCGCCGATGACACCGCACGCTCGCTGGCCGCCGGCGCGCGCCAGGGCGCGTTCACCCCGGATACGATCTGCGATGGCCTGCGTACCCTGATCGGCGCCCCCAACTTCGAGCTGCTGCGCGCGGCGGGTGCGGAAGTGATCGTGGTCGATGACGCGGCCACGCTGGCGGCGATGCGCCTGCTGTGGGACGTGCTCAAGCAGGTGGTCGAGCCTTCCTCGGCGACCGTGCTGGCCGCAGTGCTGGCGGAGCCGCAGCGGTTTGCCGGGCTGCGCGTGGGCCTGGTGTTGTCCGGCGGCAATGTCGACCTGCCAGCGCTGCGCTGGGGGACGCCTTGAGCCGTGACCGGCAGCGGCATCGCACCGGCCTGCTGGGCTGGTTGTGGCGGCTGTTCGTGGTGCTGGTGATCTGGCTGCTGGGTGTCACTGCCTGGATCGTGTGGGTGGGCGAGCGTGACCAGGCGGCCAAGGCCGATGCCATCATCGTGCTCGGTGCAGCGGCCTATGACGCCAAGCCGTCCCCGGTGTTCGAAGAACGCATCCGCCATGGCCTGGATCTCTATGAGGCCCAGTACGCGCCACTGCTGATCTTCACTGGCGGCTATGGCGGCACCGGCGCGCGCTTTTCCGAATCGCAGGTGGCGCGGCGTTATGCGCTCAAGCATGGCGTGCCGGACGACGCGATCCTGATCGAGACCGCCTCGCGCAACACCGTGCAGAACCTGGTCGAAGCCAAGCGGTTGATGGATCAGCGCAACCTGCACCGGGTGATCATCGTCAGTGACCCGCTGCACATGGCGCGCGCGCTGCGCCTGAGCAAGGCGCTGGGTATCGATGCACTGGCCTCGTCCACGCCCAGCACGCGCTTCCGCAGCTTCCATACCAGCTGGCGTTTCCTGGTGCAGGAAATCTATTTCTTCCACCGCGACCTGGTGCGCCCGCCGCTGAGTTCGCCGGCCAATACCTGAGCGGCTGCCTGCTTCTGGTGGGTGCCGACCTTGATCGGCACACGGCTGGCGGCACCGCGATCTGATGGGTTGTGCCAACCTTGGTCGGCACACGGCTGGCGGCACCGCGATCTGATGGGTTGTGCCAACCAAGGTTGGCACCTACCAGAGCAGTGCGCATGCATGAATTGGTAGAGGCCGACCTTGGTCGGCACACGGCCGGCGGCACCGCGATCTGATGGGTTGTGCCAACCAACGTTGGCACCTACCGGAGCAGTGCGCGTGCATGAATCGGTAGGTGCCGACCTTGGTCGGCACACGGCCGGCGGCACCGCGATCTGACGGGTTGTGCCAACCAAGGTTGGCACCTACCGGAGCAGTGCGCGTGCATGAATCGGTAGGTGTCGACCTTGGTCGGCACACGGCCGGCGGCACCGCGATCTGATGAGTTGTGCCAACCAGGGTTGGCACCTACCAGAGCAGTGCGCATGCATGAATCGGTAGGTGCCGACCTTGGTCGGCACACGGCCGGCGGCACCGCGATCTGACGGGTTGTGCCAACCAAGGTTGGCACCTACCAAAAAGCAGATTCGCGGTCGCGTGATCAGGTCTGCTTGCGCCGGATCGGAATCGCCGACACCGGTACCGAAGCCACGTCATGCCCGCCTTCGCGGATCGGGGCACCCGGGTCCGGCGCCCAGGCGTGGGCATAGATCACTTCCCAACTGCTCGGCAGCTTGCCGTCGGCGCGGCGCATCGGCTCGTACGCGGCGGCGGCCGCAGCGAAACGGCCACGCCCGGTCAGCGTGTGGCGGCGGTCCGTCCTCGCGTTGGTCGCACCCATCGCGCGCAGTTCGCGCATCAGCGAGGGCAGATCGTCGTAGGTCAGGGTGAACAGGTCGCGGTCCAGCACCGGGTCGCGGAAGCCGGCCATCATCAGCGCATCGCCGAACTGGGCAATCTGTGCGAAGCGGCTGACGTGCGGGCGATCGTCGGCGGCGGCAAAGGCTTCGTTGAGTTCGACCAGCGTCTCCGGGCCGAAGGTCGAGCACAGCAGCAGGCCACCGGGCTTGAGCACGCGGCGGAACCCGGCGAACACCGCGGGCAGGTCGTCCACCCACTGCAGGCACAGGTTGCTGAAGATCACGTCCACGCTGTTGTCGGCCAGCGGCAGCGCGGCCGCATCGCCGCACAGGCGCTGGAACGGCTTCCACCAGCCGGCCTGGCGCTTGGCCTGGTCCAGCATCGGCAATGCCACGTCCAGCGCGATCACCTGTGCCTTCGGCCAGCGCTTCTTCATCAGCGCGCTGGCATGACCGGTACCGGCGCCGATGTCCAGCACCACCTCGGGCTTGCGTGCCTCCAGGTAGTCCAGCGACTCGATCAGCCGCGACTGCACCTCGCGCTGCAGGGCGGCGGCGGCGTCATAGCTGTTGGCGGCACGGGCGAACGCGCGGCGGACGTGGCGGGCATCGAAGTGGGACGGCATTGCGAAAGTCTCTTAGAACGTACCGGGGTAGGCGCCGCCGTCGATCAGCAGGTTCTGCCCGGTGAGGTAACCGGCCTGTACGCTGCACAGGAAGGCGCAGGCGGCGCCGAATTCGTCCGGCGTGCCGAAGCGGCCGGCGGGAATCTGCTGGCGGCGGCGCTCGGCCACTTCGCCGGCGTCGCCATCCTTGCCCGCACTGTGGGCGAAGTTGGCGCGCAGGCGGTCGGTGTCGAACTGGCCGGGCAGCAGGTTGTTGATGGTGACGTTGTGGGCCACGGTGCGGCGCGACAGGCCGGCGACGAAGCCGGTCAGGCCACTGCGCGCACCGTTGGACAGCGCCAGGATGTCGATCGGGGCCTTCACCGCCGAGGAGGTGATGTTGACGATGCGGCCAAAGCCGCGATCGATCATCGCGTCCACGGTGGCGCGGATCAGTGCGATCGGCGCCAGCATGTTGGCGTCCAGCGCGGCGATCCAGTCGTCGCGCTCGAAGCTGCGGAAATCGCCCGGCGGCGGGCCACCGGCGTTGGTGACCAGGATGTCCACCTGCGGGCACGCGGCCAGTGCCGCAGCGCGACCGGCCTCGGTGGTGACATCGGCGGCGACCGAGCGGACATCCGCAGCGCCGGGCAGGGCACGCAGTTCCTCGGCCGCGTGCTGCAGCGCCGCCTCGCCACGGGCCACGATCACCACGTTGACGCCCTCGCGCACCAGCGCACGCGCGCAGCCCAGGCCCAACCCCTTGCTTGCGCCGCAGACCAGTGCCCAGCGGCCGTTGATACCCAGATCCATGCGTCAGTCCTGCGCGGTTCGGAAGGCGCTCATTGTCCGCCATCGGCCGGTGACAGGCCGGCAACGAAGTGTTGCAGGGCAGCGGCGACCTCGTCGGCATGGCCGAGGAACGGCGCATGGCCGCCATGGGCGATGGTCAACGCCTGGCTCTGCGGGGCCAGCGCCGCAGCGGCCTGCATCGCGGCCGGCGACACCAGGCGGTCGCGCTGCCCTGCGATCCACAGGCTGGGTTTGCCCAGCGTCGGCAGTGCGCCGCGCAGGTCGGTGTTTTCCAGCAGGCGCAGGCCCTCCAGCAGCGCGCGCTCGGTGGGCGCACCGCGCTCGACCAGGCGCTGGCGCAGCGTGCGCAGCTCCTCGCGGGCGTGTGCCGAGCCCATCACGTCCAATGCCAGGAAGCGTTCCAGGGTGCCGCCGAAGTCGGTGGCCAGCTCACGCCCGAACTGCTCGAACACCGCCGGTTCCACCGCATGTGGCCAATCCTCGCCGCGCACGAAACGCGGGGTGGCCGCGATCATCGCCAGCCCGCGCACCTTCGGCAGCGTCGCTGCCGCATGCAGTGCGAACAGCCCGCCCAGCGACCAGCCGCACCACACCGCCGGCGGCGTGGCCGCGGCAATGGCGTTGACCACGAACGGCAGGCGCAGCGGCGTGGTGTCGTCGCGGCTATGGCCATGGCCGGGCAGATCGACCCGATGCAGGGTGAACCGGTCCGCCAGGCGCTGCACCAGCGGTGCGAACACGCCGCCCTGCAGGGCCCAGCCATGGATCAGAACCAGGTCCGGCCCACGGCCGGTCACTTCAATATGCATGGGCAACGACGCGGAACTCAGGCAAAGGCGGGCAGCGGTGGCGGGGCGCTCTCACGTGCGGACAGGGCGACGTGGTCACGCGCGCTGGCGATGGCGTCGACCAGGCCGCGCACCTGGTCCGGCGAGTGCAGCGCGGACAGGGTGACGCGCAGGCGTGCCTTGCCCTCCGGTACCGTCGGCGGTCGGATCGCACCGACCAGCCAGCCGGCCTGTTCCAGCGCCCGCGACATCGCCACGGCCGAGTGGTCGTCGCCACACAGCAACGGTTGGATCGGGGTCTCCGAGGCCATCAGGTCCAGTCCGTGGCGACGCGCTTCGCTGCGGAACAGCGCGATCAGATCGGCCAGTTTGGAGCGGCGCCAGTGGTCGCGGCGTGCCAGGCGCACCGCTTCCAGTGCCGCCGCCGCCATCGCCGGTGGTACGGCGGTGGTGTAGATATAGGGGCGTGCGGTTTCGGCCAGATGCTCGACCAGGTCGTCGCGGCCCAGCACCAGGGCGCCGGAACCACCCAGCGCCTTGCCCAGCGTGACCAGCTGCAGCGGCACATCGTCCACGCCCAGTCCGGCCGCCGCGACCGCGCCACGGCCATCACCGACCACGCCTACGCCGTGCGCGTCATCGACGTAGAACAGCGCCTGCTGCAGTCGTGCCACCAGCGACAGTGCACGCAATGGGGCGATGTCGCCATCCATGCTGAAGACACCATCGGTGGCCAGCATCGCCGCGCCATCGGGCGCATGCTTGAGCTGACGCATCGCACCTTCCGCATCCAGATGCGGATAGCGGCGCAGGCGCGCGCCGGCAAGCCGGGTCGCATCCAGCAGGCTGGCATGGTTGAGCCTGTCCTGCACGCACACATCGTTCTCTTCGCTCAACAACGCCTGCTGCACCGCCAGGTTGGCGGCGAAGCCACTGCCGAACAGCAGCGCACGCGGATAGCCCAGCCACTCGGCCACCTCGCGCTCCAGTGCATCGTGCATCGCGTGGTGGCCACAGACCAGGTGCGAGGCACCGGCACCGGCGCCTTCGCGTGCGGCCGCGTCCTGCAACGCATTGACCACGCTGAACTGCTGGGCCAGGCCCAGGTAATCGTTGCTGCAGAAGCCGGTCAGCCACTGGCCATCCACCTCCAGGCGCACGCCATCACGACGGCTGACCGTGCGTCGCGGGCGGCGACGCCCCTGGGCATCGCGCAGGGCGCGCTGGGCATGAAGGCGAGCGGTCAGGTCGGGGCGGGCCATGGCGGCTGAATGCGGCGACGGGGCGGCTAGGGTAGCGCGTTGCCGCGACGCCTGCCTGCATCCCGTCTCAGGCCGCGTGAGCGCAGCCGCAGCCGGGCGCATCGGCGCTGATGTCGGCGTGCACGGTGCCACCGTGGTCGTGGCCCTCGGCGTCCACCTGCACCGCCATCGGCTGCAGCCCCAGCCGCGCGAACAGGGCCAGGTCGCGCTCGCTTTCCGGGTTGCCGGTGGTCAGCAGCTTGTCGCCGTAGAAGATCGAATTGGCACCGGCAATGAAGCACAGCGCCTGCAGTTCGTCGCTCATGGCCTCACGCCCGGCCGACAGCCGCACCATCGAGCGCGGCATGGCGATGCGCGCCACGGCGATCATGCGCACGAACTCGAACGGGTCCAGCTCGGCACTGCCGTGCAGCGGGGTACCCGCCACCTGCACCAGCTTGTTGATCGGCACCGAATCGGGATGGGCCGGCAGCGTGGCCAGCGCCAGCAGCAGGCCGACCCGCTGCGCGCGCGTCTCGCCCATGCCGACGATGCCGCCGCAGCAGGTTTTCAGGCCGGCGTCGCGCACGTGCTCCAGCGTATCGAGGCGGTCCTGGTACTGGCGCGTGTGGATGATCGAATCGTAGTAGTCCGGCGCGGTATCGAGGTTGTGGTTGTAGTAGTCCAGGCCGGCATCCTTCAGCGCACGCGCCTGCTCGCCACTGAGCATGCCCAGCGTGGCGCAGGTCTCCAGGCCCAATGCCTTCACCCCGGCGATCATCGCCGCCACCTTCGGGATGTCGCGGTCCTTCGGCGAACGCCATGCGGCGCCCATGCAGAAGCGCGATGCACCGGCGGCCTTGGCCTGGCGCGCCTTGGCCAGCACCGCGTCGGTGTCCATCAGCTTCTGCGCGTTCACCCCGGTGGTGTAGCGCTGCGCCTGCGGGCAGTACGCGCAGTCCTCCGGGCACCCGCCGGTCTTCACCGACAGCAGCGTGGAGACCTGTACCTGCGACGGGTCGAAATGCTCGCGGTGGACCGCTGCGGCGCGGAACAGCAGCTCGGGGAACGGCAGATCGAACAGCGCCTGCAGTTCGTCGTGTTGCCAGTCGTGGCGGATGGCAGCAGCCATGGCGGGACCTTGGGTACGAATGGAGCGAGGGCGGCAGTGTGGGTGGGCGTGCCCAGACTGTCAACTATCATGTAGGTCAGGTGGTTTACAGTTTGATCATGCAATCGAAGTCGATCAATGCGCCGTATTTCACCGCATCCTGCAAGACTTCCGGCCACAGTGGCCGCTGCCCAACGCAAGCGCTGGCGCGCAGACTCGTTCCCATGATTGATCTTTACCGCCTCCGTGGCCGTATCACTGCGCTGGTCCTGAGCGAGGCCTGGCGCCGCCGCGCCGCGCTGTGGGGCGGTGCCGTGGCCGTAGCGCTGGTGGCGATCCTGTTCGCCAAGGCCAGTGATGCCGCCTTCCACCTGTTCCAGCGCATCACCTCGCACTCGCCGTGGTGGGCCTTGCTGCTCACGCCTGGCATCTTCGCGTTGCTGGCCTGGCTGACCAGTGGCGTGCTGAAGCCCACACGCGGCAGCGGCATTCCGCAGGTCATTGCCGCCCTGGACAAGCCGGACACATCGTTCCGGGAGGCCAACCTTTCGCCTGCCGTGTCGGCCGGCAAGCTGCTGCTGACCTCGCTGTCGCTGCTGGGCGGTGCGTCAGTGGGGCGCGAAGGCCCCACCGTGCATGTGGGCGCCAGCCTGATGTACCTGTTCGGCCGCTGGTTCGGCTTCAAGGATCCGCGTGAGCTCTCGCACTTCCTGCTGGCCGGTGGCGCAGCCGGTATCGCCGCCGCCTTCAACACACCGCTGGCCGGCATCGTCTTTGCCATCGAAGAGCTCAGCGGCCGTTTCGAGCATCGGTTCTCCGGCACCCTGCTGACCGCGGTGATCGTCGGTGGCGTGGTGTCGCTGGGCCTGCTGGGCAACTACACCTACTTCGGCCATGTAAGTGCGCGGTTGCCGCTGGGCCAGGGCTGGCTGGCGATCCTGCTGTGTGGCGTGGTGGCCGGGTTGCTGGGCGGAGTGTTCGCGCGTGCGGTGCTGGCCAGTGCGGCGGGGCGTCCACGTTGGCTGGGCCAGCTGCGACAACGGCATCCGGTGCTGCTGGCCGCCGGATGCGGCCTGGTGGTGGTACTGCTGGCGCTGGTGTTCGGTGAAGGCGCATTCGGTACCGGTTATGAGCAGGCGCGCAGCCTGGTGCAGGGCCAGGCGCTGGTGGGCCACGAATTCGGGCTGATGAAGCTCCTGGCCAATCTGGCGTCCTATGTCGCCGGCATCCCCGGTGGCCTGTTCTCGCCGGCGCTGGCGGTCGGTGCCGGCCTGGGCCACAACCTGGCGGTACTGATGCCGGGCGTGGACCCGCGCGCGTTCGTGCTGCTGGGCATGTGCGCCTACCTGACCGGTGTCACCCAGGCGCCGCTGACCTCGGCGGTGATCTCGCTGGAGCTGACCGACAGCGGTGATCTGCTGTTGCCGATCCTGGCCACGGTGCTGATCGCCCGCGGTGTGTCCGGGCTGGTATGCCGGGTGCCGATCTATCGTGGGCTGGCAGAGCTGTTGATGGTGCCGAAGACGGTTGGAGATGTGGCTGTCGAGGCGCCCGCTGTGCGATCCTCCCACTCGCGTGAAAATGGAGATGAGTAGGAGCAATGCAGCCAGGAGTCGCAATGTTCCTCCCGCAGGAGGTGTTGGCGCCGTTACGGTGCTACTTCGTCACCGATGATGGTTCGCTCCCGGAAGTGGAGCTCACGTGCTGTGAAGCCGCCGGGACGGCTGATGCGTTCGCCTATCTGTTTGCCTGCGGTGCCCGCGTCGCGGCTTCTGGAAGCGTGCAGCTCTGGCTCGGTGCGGAAGATCGTGGTCAGCCGTTCATGGGGCCGGGCGACGCGCGGCGTGTTCTCCAGGACGAAGTAGAGCCTTTCCATATCAGTCTTGCAGACATCGCCTGCGACGGCGTTCTTCTGCCAGAACTGGGTGTGCTCGTCATGCGCCATGGGTTGACGCTTGACTACCGCATGGGACCGTCGTGGGGCGAGCGGGAGGTACAAGCCTTCCTGCTTCTTCTGCACCAGTTGCAGCAGCGGGGTGCTGTGATGACCGTTCCCTGGTGGGGTGAAGAAGGCCAGCACAGGTTCGAGACCGCGTTGGCAGCCATTGAGATGTGTTGAGCGGGTTCGCCACAAGGCAGGCACGCAACTGATAGACGATATTCATTGCTTCGATCAACGCGATCAATCTTCCTTTCATCTTCACTCCTGCAGTGAAGATGATTCCCCGTTGCACCGTCTACCCGATGCCAGGTGCGCCGCTGAAGATGCACCCACGCCGGGGCTGCACCCGGACCTGCATCGAGAGCAACCATGATCAACTGCCGTATCCGCCGCCTGGCGGCTGCCGTGCTGGCCCTGGCCAGTTCCCCCGCGCTGGCGCTGGCGCTGGCAGGAACGCCTGTGCTGCCCAGCGATCGCAGCATCGGCATCATCGAGCCGGTGGCGCGTTTCGAGGGCGCCATGCCCACCAGCGTGGCGGTGTCCGAGACCGGGAGGATCTTTGTCAACTTCCCGCGCTGGGGCGATGAGGTGCCTTACAGCGTGGCCGAATGGCGCGACGGCCGCGCCGTGCCCTATCCGGATGCGCGCATCAACCGCAAGGACGGTCCCGATCCGGCGGCCCACTTCATCAGCGTGCAGAGTGTGGTGGCCGATGGCCAGGGTCGGTTGTGGGTGCTGGACACCGCCGCGCCCGGGTTCTCTGCACCACAGGCCGGCGGCGCCAAGCTGGTGGCGATCGATCTGGCCACCAATACCGTGGCCAGAACGCTGGTGTTCCCGGTCAACGTCATCGACGCGCGCACCTACGTCAACGATGTGCGCTTCGATTTCCGTGTCGGTCGCGAGGGCGTGGCCTACGTGACCGACTCGTCGCTGAGCGGCACCGGCGGCATCATCGTGATCGACCTCGCTACCGGCGCCGCGTCCAAGCGCCTGATCGGCCATGTGTCCACATCGGCGGATCCGGCATTCGTACCGATCGTGGAAGGACAGCAGATGCGACTGCGCAACGCGGATGGTTCCACGCAGCCGTTCACCGTGGCTGCCGATGGCATTGCGTTGTCGCCGGATGGCGCGACGCTGTTCTATACCCCGTTGTCCAGTCGCCATCTGTACAGCGTGCCCACCGCCTTGCTGCGCGACCCCAAGGTAAGTGAGGCGGCGCTGGCTGCGGCCGTGGTCGACCTCGGCGACAAGGGCGCGTCCGATGGTATGGAGATGGACGCCAACGGCCGGCTGTATGCGAGCGACTACGAGCACAACGCCATCCATGCCCGCGATGCGCAGGGGCGCTGGACGACTGTGGTGCACGACCCGCGCATCCTGTGGCCGGATACCTTGTCGATGGGGCCCGATGGCTATCTGTACTTCACCGCCAACCAGCTGCATCGGCAAGCCGGATTCAATGGCGGCGTGGATCGGCGGCAGACGCCGTACATGGTGTATCGCACTCGGGTGGATGCGAAGCCTGCGCCAACGCGGTGAAGTGATCGGGGCAGAATGTGGGCGATGAAAATGCCTACGGGTCGTTGAGGGCGCCCCCGATGGCAACGCGCTGACGGCGGCGACATGCTGAAGTGCATGTCTGCCTTCTTCAACCCAGTCCGCCACGTGCAGGCTGCACTTCGTGTACTGCTACCGCTCCGCTGCCTGGTCTGCGGTGACCCGGGCCACGATGGGCTGGACCTCTGCGCTGCATGCCTGGCCGAACTTCCGTGGTCCGGCCGCGCCTGCCTGCGCTGCGCATTGCCGCTGCCCGACAACGCGTTGATCGTCTGCGGAACCTGCCGCGAGGAGGTACCGCCACAGGCCGCCACGCATGCCAGCCTGCTGTACCTGCCGCCTGTGGATCAGCTGCTGGTGCGCTACAAATTTCATCAGGATCTCGCAGCCGGACGCCTGCTCGCGCAACTGATGCAACGCACACCACCGCCCTGGTCGTGCCCGCCATTGGTACCGGTGCCGCTGCACAACCGCCGCCTGCGCCAGCGCGGCTACAACCAGGCCGCCGAACTGTGCCGATTGCTGCCAATGCCGGTCTGGCACGGTGTGTACCGGCGCCGCCACACTGCACCGCAGTCCGAACGCACGGCCGAACAACGCAGGGAAAATCTGTTCGATGCGTTTGCTATCCGTGGTCCGGTGCCCACGCGGCTGACCGTGGTCGATGACGTGATGACCACCGGTAGCACGGTGATGGAGGTCGCCGAGACGCTGCGCCTGGTCGGCGCTGCGGAGGTGCGCGTGTGGGTCTGCGCGCGGGTGCCGTGATCGCCCCCTTCATCGCCAGGGTCTAGGATGAGCCAGGTTCCGGATCGAAGGAGTGGCCATGAATTCCCCCTTGTCTCCCTTGTTGTCGGCGGTCGGCCGTAGCTGGTGGATCCTGCTGTTGTATGGGCTGGTCGCGCTGGGCTTCGGCATTGTCGCCATCGGCTGGCCGCTGTCAGCGGCGATGGCACTGGCGTGGACGCTGGGTGTAGTCGCCATCGTTGAGGGCGTCATCAGCCTGTTCGCACTGATCAGCGGTGGCAGTGGTGCTTCCCGCGGCTGGCTGGCGCTGTATGCCATCGCTTCGCTGGGCTTCGGCATCCTGGCGGTGATCAATCCGCTGGCCACCGCCAGCGTGCTGGTGCTTTTCCTGGCAGCGTGGCTGCTGGTGGCCGGCATCTATCGCATCGTGTTCGCGATCCGGGTGCGCAGGCAGATCCAGGGCGAATGGCTGCTGATCCTCAGTGGCGTGCTGGCCGTGGTGCTGGGCCTGCTGTTCGTGGCCAACCCCTATGCAGGCGTGGCGGTGACCACGCTGTGGATCGGCATCGGCAGCCTGCTGTACGGGCTGCTGCAGGTGCTGGTGGCGTTCAAGCTGCGGAAGCTGAAGTGAGGGCTCTGCTTACGCTGGTGTTGGGGGCGGCGACGGCCCTGGCCGGTTGCATGCCCAGCGCCACGCCCGCCATGGTGTTGGGAGCGGACCGCCCGCCACTGCCCGGCGTGGATGTGCGCCTGAGCGCGGTCGATGCGGCCGGCAAGGGCGTGCCGGTTCAGTGGCAGGACGAGAAGCTGACGCTGCGCGAGCCTCCACTTGCCCGCAGTGCGGACATCGCTGACGTGCGCTCCGTGCAGGATGAGTACGGCCAGACGGCGCTGCAGATCCGCTATCGGCCCGAGGCACACCAGCGCATCCACGATGGCACAGCGGCGATGGTCGGCCAGCGCATGGCGATCAGCGTGGATGGCCGGGTGCTGATGGTGGCGACGGTGCAGGGACCGTTTGCGGAGTCGATGAACCTGAGTGGGTTGACCGGTAGGGATGCCGAGGCACTGGAGAAACACATCACCGGGTCTGTGCCGGTGAAGCCGTAGCAGCGGGCAGGTGCGTGCATGCGCCGTGCGCGTGGGACAGCGTGCTGCCTTGGGGAAGGGCCGCCATTTATACAACCCTCATCCAGTGATGGGCTCAGCGCTTTGGCGGCGGCGCCTGGTCTGCAGCCCAGATCCAGAAGGTGTCACCCCAGTCGCTGTTGATGGCGGGGAACACATCGCCTTGCTTGAAGAAGCGCCGGCCACCTTGCGCGGGGGTGTACCACCAGCCGGCCACAGGCGCCCGCTTTCCTGCTGCGACTCGGTCTGGTCGTCGGTCCGGCCGATCCGTGCCGGCGTAGCTGCCGTCGATATCCTCGAATTCATCGGCAATGGGTTCGACAAAATACCAGTCGCAATCCTTCAGGTCGAAGGCCGAACCGGCGATCACCGACGGAGCCACCTTCACCAGATCGGCCTGAATGTCTGACCATCCATAGGGATCCAGATGCCGGTTTGCATCGAGGAAGCGATACAGGCCTTCTGCATCGCCCCACAGTCGCTCTCGACCGAACTGCCGCAGTACGGCTCGTCCAACATCATTGGGGGCCATGGCTGGGCAAAGGTGTCCGTACCCACCGGTCCATGCAAACTGAAGTGAAGCCATGGGGTCGTCTTTGGCGACGTAGATGCCAGTACGCGGGGGAGCCTGATTGGTTCGCACGACAAAATCTGTACGGACACGGAATTTTGGGATTCGATGTGAGTCGATCACACGCTTGTTCCAGAGGAGCCAGAATGAGAAGTCATTCTTGACGGGTGGACGTTCGACTAGCCCTGAGAGCTCCCGTGCATATCTGAAGACGCTTTCGGTGGTGTCACGGAACAGCTTTTCCTGCTCCGGCGTCGCCCAGGCCATCTGGTAGGCGTACTCCTCCAGCATGCGAGCACATTGGTGTTCAGCTGCTCCTCGATACCGCTCGATTGAGCGCAGTGCTATGTCTTCAACCACACATTCCCGGAACTCCATCAGTGCAGGATAGGCATACGTCGAAAAATGCGATGCCGTATCTTGTGATTCCCAACCCGCCAAGGCTCTGCCAGCTGTATCCAGATGCGAGCGCTCATCAAGTATCTGGTCGGTCATGGCTAGCAGGCTGTCGATCTGCGGCAGCAGGCCCTTCAGGTACTCCATCGAGGTGAAATGATGGATGAGGGCGGCTTGGCGTTTGTGCCACGGATTCAGTTCCGGATATTGAATTTTCATGTTCATTGATTCATTTTCTGGCCGGAGATGTTCGGCAGGCCAAGCTTTACGTCATTCATTTGAGTACCAAAGTCGGTCGTCCCCCAGCCGGTGTCCATTGGGCCGAGAATGCGGGGGTTGTTGATCTTGGTTCGCAGGCTGACGTATTTCACCTGCTCATGCGGAGGCAGGAGCTTCCACTTGTCATAGGTCATGCTGCTCTTGGTCATGGCGCCAGTCGTTTCATTAACCGCGTAGTACTCCGAACTATCGGCCAACGTCCTCTTTCCCGGCGTGCCGGCAGCGTCGTATTCAAACGCGGCATCGAACTTGATCTGCTCGTAGCCGCCTTCAAGGTGGTGATCCGGCAGAACGTCTTTCTTCTGGGCAGATGCCGGGCCGCGCCACACCTTCAGTTCTTCTCCTGCCTTGAGCTCATAGACGACGAACTGTCCATTGGGGTTCCAGTCTGGCCAGACGGCCAGGTGCTTTCGCCAGGTGGCCCTCGTGTCGGCTGACTTCATGATCGTATTGAAGACTTCTTCGGTAACCCAGTCCGCACCGGCACTGAAGTTCGCTGGTGAGACCACGCGATACAGCTTTGCAGGTCCCTTGATCGTATCGGCGCACATGCCTTTGGCAAAACTCTTGATCTGGTCATCGGTCAATTTCGGGAAGCCCTTGTCCGCCATCTTGTCGACACGTGCACGATAGTCGGACGGATCGAGCGGCATATTCTTGGTTGGCTCTCCTTTACCAAGCCACGAAGGCGGCGGATCAACCCGCCGCATCAACGTCACGGCATGTGCCTCGGGCAGCGTTCCGGTGAAATGGAAATTGCCGGCGTTGACGATGCCGCGCCGCTGCACCATGTCTTCGAATTCAAGGCGTTTGATGATCGTGTCAAGGATGCGCTGTACGGGCGCCAGTACTTTTCCGATGTAGTTGTCTGCGATCTTCCGGATGCCAACGACCAGATCGATGGTCTCCTGGGCACGGCGCCCCACCATCGGGATGTCGGCCACCTTGCCCAGCAGGCTACGCATCAGCAGCACGGCGCGATCGAAGGCTTTCAACAGCTGTGCCTGGGTCACCCGTGCACGCACGATGCGGGTCTGCTTCGCCAGCTCATGGAACACGCGGTCCCAGCGCAGCGCTTTCCAGTATTGGGCGACTTCACGTCGGCGCAGGAGCGTGATGACCCAGCTCATGGCCTCATCCACAGCGCGAACAAGATGGTTCAAGCCGAAGCGGCGGATGAAGAGGAAGAAGATCTTCAATACACCCTTCAACAGCGAGCCCAGCGTGGGGATCAGGCCGATCAGGGTCAGGACCAGCGCGATCCAGGCCCAGGAATTGCTCTTGTCGTCGTTGATCTGCTTGCAGTTGGCAATGATGTCTCGGACGTCGCAGACCTGGTCCACGCCGGGGATCATTGAAATGGCGGTGTCGAATACGACCTGCCCGGTGCTGCGCTCCTGGTTGAAGTCCCCCTGGATCGACTCCCACAGCCATGCGAAGACGTTCTTGCCGCCGTCGACAGCACTCCTGTACTGCTCGCTGATGAAGGCGAGCGCTTCGCGAAGCTGCTGCAGGGTGACGGGGGGGGGCCTGATTGGGGAGATCGGTGCGCGAATCACCCACGGCCCGCACCCTGTTGAGGGTTGGCGATCAGCTCGAGGTCGGGCCAGTTGTCTTCCGTATCAGCGCTGCGGGGTTCATAGACGACCTTCTCTACCTCCTGCTTCGGGATGGGCTCATGGTGGGCCTTGCCGGCAACATCCAGCTTTCCCTTGATGACCGAGCCGTTCCTGAAGTGGATTTCGTAAGGAGTGCCTGCCATGGCCTGTTGTGTTTCCACATCGCGGTAGTCCAACGCGATCCAGTCGGGAATGCGCTGAAGCCCTCCAGGAAGCGGAGGGATGAACGGGACAGCGTGCTCCCCGCCCATGAACGGATGCTCGCCCGCCTTGACCTTGAACTCGCCGGGGCAGCTGAAGGTGATGTTGCCGCCCTCCAGCGTGATCGCACTGCTGCCGGCCTGCAGCACCACCTTGGTCTGCGCCAGCACGTCGATGCGCTCGTCGGTGGCGGTGATGGTCAATGCCTGGTCGCTCAGCAGCTCCAGCTCGCCATCGTTGGCCTGCAGGCTGACCGGCCCCTGCGCGGCGATCACCCGCAGCGGGCCGCTCTGCGCGAACAGCGAGACGTGCTCGCCGGACACGGTGGCGAGGGTCTCGCCGGCGCTGACGTGCAGGTCCTGCTGCACGGTCATCTGCAGGTTCTGCCCGGCATAGGCCACGGCGCTGGCCGCGGTGGTCCAGGCCACGTGGTGCGGCGCTTCGGCCACCAGCAGCGGCGTGCCCAGCCGTTCCACCGGCCGCTCGCCAGGGCTGCGGCCGTCGCTGCCGGGCTTCATCGCGCTCTGCCCGTTCACGTCGCCGGTGTAGCGGCCCTGCGCCTTCGGGTCGATCTGCTCGCGCAGCTGCTGGGTGCGCTGGTACTCGGCCAGGCCCGGCACCTGCTGCTCGGCCAGGGTCTGTTGCATCTGTTCCAGGCTGCGTTCGGCGCCTTTGAGCTGCGCCACCACGCTGGCGTTGTCCATCACCGTGGATGCGGCGCGCTCCTGCAGGCTGGCCGACAGCAGCAGGCCTTCGCTGGCATGCACGTTGCCCCAGCCCTGGGTGGCCAGTTCGAAACCTTCACCGCGCAGCGCGCCGCGGGCGGTGTCCTGATGGGCGATCAGGTAGCCCAGTTCCAGCCGGCTGTCAGCCAGCGAGCTGTGCAGGCGGGTGCGCAGCTGGCCGGGGGTGTCATCCATCAGCCACTGCTGGGTGCCGCTGCCGTCGTGGGCCTGGGTATGCAGGCCGCTGAGCACGCCGGGATGGCGCGCGTTCTCGTCGATGCCACCACCGAAGGGCGGGGCGACCTCGCCGTTGTACAGCTGGCCGGTGATGCGTGGCTGGTCGATGTCGCCGTGCAGGAATTCCACCAGCACCTCGCTGCCCACGCGGGGCAGGAAGCTGGTGCCCCAGTTGGGGCCGGCCACCCATTCGGCCACGGCCACCCAGCTGCCGCTGGTGTGGTCGCCGGGGGCATGGCCGGGCTGGGCGCTGCCGGTGTCGGTCAGGCCGCCGGGGTTGGGCGTGCTGCAGCGCTGCCAGCCGAACTGGATGCGCACCTGGTGCTCGCGGTTGGGGGTCACCGCGGCGTTGGCGATGCCGACCACGCGCGCGGTCTGCGGGCCGTGCAGGGTGGGGCGGTCCTGCGGCAGGGCGCGCAGCGGCACGCCACTGCCGGTGGCGATGAAGCTGTTGCGGTAGGCACCGCGTTCCAGTGCCGGGCTGCCCAGCAGGTCGGCGATGCCCTGGTCCAGGTTGTTCAGGGCCACGTGCTGCACCGCCAGCAGCTGGAAGGCCTGGCCTTCGTGCTGCGGATGCTGGGCCAGGCTGAAGGTGCTGCCGGCGGCCAGCCGGCGCTCGCTGCCGCTGCCGCTGTAGAGTACTTGGCCGACGCGCAGCGCATCCAGCCGCGCCTGCGCTTCGGCATCGGCCCAGCCGGACTGCGCGAAACGGCCGGCGCGCGGCTGCACATAGACCTCCAGCGCCGGCAGGCTGCCAGCGTCGGCACTGGACTGCGCGGCCACGGCACCGACCTGCTCGCTGTGCCAGCTGGCCACGGTGCTGGCGTTGGGCACCAGCTGCTGGCGCTCGGCGAAGGCGGTGATGCCATCGCGGGCCTCGGCCATGTCGGCGCGATGGAAGCGCAACGTGCCGCGGTCAGGCAGCTCGGCCCCCGGCTCGAACACCACCAGCGTGTGCGCGGCCTCATCGCCCTGTGCCTGCTCGATGCGCCAGGCCAGGCCGGCTTCGGCCAGCAGGCGGGTGACGAAGGCCCAGTCGGTCTCGCGGTACTGGGTGGTGATCGCACGGACCGGCAGTTCGGCCTGCACGTCGAAGCGGAACACTGCCTGCGGGTAGTCGGTGAAGATCTGCTCGCAGATGGCGCGGGTGTCCTGGTCCTGGAAGATCACCGCGTTGCGGCGCAGCCGCAGCAGCGCCGTCCAGGGTTCCAGGATCAGGCGGTAGCGGGCCAGGCCGCCATCGCTGCCCAGCTGTGCCGCCTCGGTGCACAGGCCATGCCACTGCCGCAGCGAGCCGTCGGCCTGGCGCAGCTGCAGGGTCAGCGGCTGCTCCAGCCAGGATTCCAGTTCCAGGAAGGCGTCGGTAGCCAGGCAGTCGATCTGCAGGCGGTTGTCGCCGCAGACCGATTCGGTGCCTTCGAAGCGTTCGACGACCCACGTTTCATGCAGCCCCTGCAGGCGCAGCAGGCGTGGTTGCCGGGCGTCGAGCGTGATTGCCCGGACCAGTGCGACACCAGCGGCATCCATGCCCATGCAGAATCTCCCTTTGTAGTGGGAGAACTGTTGGGGCAGGACGCCGCCGGCTGCCGCGAGCTACGCCATTCCTGCGGGATGCATCACGCTTGCCGGCCCCGGATCGGGCTGTTCACGACAGGATTACGGAAGACGGGCTGTGCAATCGCGACGCCGCGATCAGCCCCGCTTGCCGGCAAACCGTGCTTCGATCTCCTCCAGCGACTTGCCCTTGGTCTCGGGCAGCCATAGCGCGGCCACCAGGAAGAACACGAAGGTGCACGCCGCCCAGAACACGAACATGCTGGCGTAGCCGTAGTGGCCCACCGTGGGCAGGAAGATCGCGGCGATGGTGGTGGACACGAACTGGTTGATCAGCAGCGCGATGCTCATGCCGTTGGAGCGGATGCGGTTGGGCATCAGCTCGGACAGCGCCAGCCACACGCAGACGCCGGGGCCGACTGCGAAGAACGCGACGAATACCAGGATGCAGGCGGCCACCGCCCAGCCGTGTGCCGGCGGCGGTACCGGGCCGATGCGTGCCTGCTCGATGCGCAACGGTGCCTGCGCGGCCTTGGCCGGGTCGGCGAACGGGTTCAGATGCAGTTTGCGGAAGAACGCGCCGATCACGCTGTCCGGCTGCACGGTGCCGGCACGCTCGATGCGCAGCTCGCGATCGGTCAGGTTGTCGCTGCGCAGGGCGCGCACATTGGTGAAATCGCCGTAGGCGTACGACACGGTCAGCTGCAGTGGCCGGCCTTCGCTGTCGATGCCTCCGCCCAGGCGCTGCCACTGCGTTTCATCCAGCACCAGCTGCAGGCCATCGCCGCTGACGGCGGCCTGCAGCTGCGATTGCACGTCTGCGCGGCCACGCTCGGCCTGGAAGAACAGGGTCGCGGCGGCCAGCAGGGCCACGCAGATACCGCCGCTGCCGAGCATCAGCAGGAACTTGCGGCCCTTGCGATCGACCAGCAGCAGCGCGACCACGGTCATCACCGCATTGAGCAGCTTGATCGCCACGTCGGCGCTGTTGGCCACCGAGCCGGACAGGCCGGCCTGGTTGAGGATGTTCACCGCATAGGCCAGCACCGAGTTGATGCCGGTGGCCTGGGTACAGGCCAGCACCACGCAGGCGAGCAGGAACGGGACCACATAGCGGCGGCTGAGCAGCGGGTCGCGCTTGCCGTCGCGGCTGCTCGATTCCGGTGCCTGGATCTGTGCAAGCGTCGGCTCCACCTCCGAAGCGGGCAGTACCCGCTGCAGGCTGCGGCGCGCATCATCGATGCGACCGCGGCGCACCAGCCAGCGCGGCGACTCGGACAGCCAGAAGATGCCGGCGCAGAACAGCAGGCCCGGCGCCAGGCAGGTCCAGAAGATGGTGCGCCAGGCGTGGTCCTTCACCGTGAATAGTTCCTGCGCCTGTTGCGCGACCGGCAGTGAGCGCACGGCTTCAGCGGCGGCGTCGACTGCATGTGCGTGGTACAGGCCGATCAGCGCCGCCAGCACCAGGCCGATGGTCAGCAGCAGCTGGAACATGGCCGCACCGCGCCCGCGTCGTTCGGGGCTGAGCACTTCGGCCAGGTACAGCGGAATCACCACACCGATCAGGCCGCCACTGATGCCCTGCAGCAGGCGGCCTAGCAGCAACGGCGTGTAGCCCGAGGCCAGCGCCATGATCGGGATCGACGCGGTGAACAGCAGGCCGGCCAGCAGCATCGCGCCGCGGCGGCCGACCAGGTCGGCGACCATGCCGGCGAACAGCGAGGACAGCACGCTGCCCAGCAGCACCGCCGCCACGACGAAGCCGAGCTGCTGGCTGCTGAGTTGCCACGCGTGGCTGGCGGTGGCTTCGAGATAGGGCAGGGCGCCGGCGATGATGCCGATATCGATGCCGTACAGCAGGCCGCCGAGGCCGCCGATGAAGAGCAGGTAGCGTACGGGCCAGCGCGGGGCGGTGGGTGCAGTCATCGGCATATTCCCAGGAGGCGTTTCGGTGCGGATTGCTTTCGTAGAGTCGAGCTTGCTCGACTGACCGCGCAGGGCGCGGCAGAGCAGTCGAGCAAGCTCGACTCTACAAAGGCGGTGCGTCAGGCATTTCCGGCGTCAAGGAGCGGTGGTACGTCAGGTGTTCCAGGCGTCAGGACGGGCGGCACGTCAGGCGTTTGCAGCGTTCAAATCGACCACGTGCCCGCCGACCACTACCTGCTGCAGGCGCAGCTCGGCGTCCAGCACCACCAGGTCGGCGCGGGCGTCGGGCGCGATGCGGCCGCGATCGCCCAGGCCGAGGTAGTCGGCCGGGAAGGTGGAAACGCGTTGCGAGGCGTCAGCCAGGTCCAGCCCGACCCGCACCAGGTTGCGCAACGCCTGGTCCATGGTCAGCGCGCTGCCGGCCAGCGAACCGGTGGCCAGTCGCACGCAGCCGCCGCACTTGTGCACGCGTTGCTCGCCCAGGGCGTATTCGCCATCGGGCATGCCGGTGGCGGCAGTGGCGTCGGTCACTGCGTACAGGCGCGGGATCGCGCGCGCGGCCAGCCGGATCACGCCGGGGTGGATGTGCTGCAGGTCGGGAATGATCTCGGCGTACTGCGCATGCGCCAGCGCCGCCGCGGCAATGCCCGGGCGATAGTGATCGACGCCGGTCATGCCGTTGAACAGGTGGGTGAAGCCGGAGGCGCCGGCCTGCAGTGCGGCCACGCCTTCCTCGTAGGTACCGGCGCTGTGGCCGAGCTGCACACGGATGCCCATCGCTGCAAGCGCGGGAATCAACGCGGTGTGCTCGCCGATCTCCGGCGCCAGCGTCATCACCCGGATCGGGGCGAGTGCGTGCAGCTGCTGCACCAGGGCCAGCGTCGCTTCGATCGTGCGGTTGGGCTGCGCGCCCAGCCGTTGCGGGCTGATGAAGGGGCCCTCCAGATGCACGCCGACAATGCTCGCGGCCTCTGCATCTGGTGCCGCCATCGCAGCGGCCACGCCCTGCAGCGCGTGCTCGATTTCGTCCAGGCCGGCGGTCATGGTGGTCGCCAGCAGCGTGGTGGTACCAAAGCGCAGATGGGTACGGGCAATGGTGCGCGCCACGTCGCCGCCCTGCATCAGGTCCACGCCGGCTGCGCCATGCACATGCAGGTCGATGAAGCCGGGCAGGATCACCGGCAGCTGCAGATCGTCAGCGCCGCTGTGGTCGTCCACCTGCAGCTGGCGCACGTGCGAATCGAAATGGACATGGCCGCGCCGCCAACCCAGTGGGGTGAGGATGCGGCCCTGCAGGGAGCGGGTGTCGGTCATGCGGTGGGCTCGGCGATGATCACCTCGATGCCCAGTCGCTGCAGCCCCTCGCGGGTGGCGTCGTCGATGCCGGCGTCGGTGATGATGGTATGGATCTGGTCCAGCAGGGCGATGCGGTGCAGGCTGACGCGGCCGAACTTGGAGGCATCGGTCAGCACCACGATGCGGCGCGCGCGCTCGACCATGCGGTGGTTGAGGCGGGCTTCGGCTTCGTCGTGGGTGGTCAGGCCGAACTGCAGGTCCAGGCCATCCACGCCCAGGAACAGGGTGTCGAAGCTGTACGAGTTGAGGCTGGCTTCGGCCTGGCTGCCCTGCAGCGACAGCGACTGCTGGCGCAGCAGTCCGCCGGTCAGCAGCACGTTGATGCCGGGTGCATTGGCCAGTTCCCAGGCGATGTTCAGGCCGTTGGTCATCACCGTGACGTCGCGCTGTGTGCGCAGGTGGCGGGCCAGGGTCATCGTGGTCGAACCGGAGTCGATGATGATGTTGTCGCCGGGGCGCACCAGGCGTGCGGCGCAGGCGCCGATTGACTCCTTCAGCGGCAGGTTCAGCGAATCCTTCTCGTGGATGTCCTGTTCCTGCGGCGGCGTGCGCACCAGGGTGGCGCCGCCGTGGGTGCGGTTGGCCAGGCCCTGCGACTCGAAGTGGGTCAGGTCGGCCCGGATGGTCACCGCCGACACGCCGAAGCGCTCGACCAGATCGGCTACCTGCACCGAGCCGTGCTCGATCAGCAGCTGCAGGATCTGTTGCCGGCGGGAGCGGGTGTTGCGCATGGCCATTCTCGGTTTCGCGGGGAAAGGTAGAGATTAGCCGTTCGCAGGAACGGCGGCAGCCGAAGCTGCGGTCCGCGTGCGGATGCCGGCCTGGTTGGCGCTGCAGGCGCGGGCGTACTCGCCCAGGCACAGGCCGATACGGTGCTGCACCAGTGCGGTGGGCGTGTTGGCCAGGGCGCCTTCGCGCACGGCACGGTACTGCTCCGGCAGGTACTGGCTGAGCAGCACCAGTGGCGGTGCGTGCCGTTGCAGGTTGGCGAACAGGGTCTGCACCGCCTGCACCAGCGCCGGCTCGCCCCAGTAGTAGCGGCAGCGGTCGCTGAAGGAGTAGCTGCGCAGCAGGCGCAGTGCGGCGTCATCGCCCTGGTAGTAGGACTGCCAGTACTTCGGCTGCGCGACCATCACCTCGTCCAGCACCTGCGGCAGGCGCGAGCATTGCGCGGCCGGCAGCAGTTCCGCTTCGATCGCAGCCAGCGCGAACAGCGCTTCGCGATAGGCGAAGGTGGCGGCCGGGCCGACCTTGAGGATGGCGAAGTGGTCGCGCACAAGTGCGTGCAGCCCGCTTTCGCGCTGGTAGTCGGTGGAGTGCGCTTCGAACACGATGCGCGGCTGCTGTTCGAGGAAATCGGCCAGCGTGCCAGCGGCGGCGGCATCGTACTCGTGCACGCTGCTGTGGTCGAAGTCCACGCCCGGCTGCACCACCATCGCGATCACGCGCTGCCAGGCATCGCGCAGCTGCGGCGTATCGAACGCCTGCTGGTGGATGGCCAGGGTCTGCGCGGCGGCCGCGGGCGTGGTCACCTGCAGGCCTTCGGCCAGCGAGGCTTCGCCTCCGGGAATCGGCACTTCGGTACCGATCACGTAGACCGGCGGTGGCAGGCCATGCTCGGCGGCGGTGCGCTCGGCGATCCCGGCCAGCTCGGCCGAGCGTGCGGCGACGATGGCATCGGGCAGCGGCACCGGGTCATCGGCGCAGGACATGCTGCAGTCCAGATGGATCTTGTGGAAGCCGGCGGCGACGTAGGCCTCGATCAGCACGCGGGCGTGGGTCATCGCTTCGGCGGCCGGGTGCTTCTGCCAGGCATTCGGGCCAAGATGATCACCGCCCAGGATCAGCCGCTCGCGCGGGAACCCTTCTTCATCTGCCAGGGTGCCGACGTAATCGCGGTACTGCGGCGGGGTCATGCCGGTGTAGCCGCCGAACTGGTCGACCTGGTTGGAGGTGGCCTCGATCAGCAGCACGGTGCCGTGCGCCAGTGCCACGTGCATGGCGGCGCGCAGCACCTGCTCGTTGCTGCAGCAGACGCTGTACAGGCCGACGTTGGCACCGGCACGGTGGGAAGCAAGCAGGGTCTGCAACGGGGACATGGTCAGGCTCCGGACATCAGGAAAACGAGGGGTGGCAGGCGAGCAGAGCAGCACCACGTGCGCCGCCGGCATCGCCGAAGCGGGGCGGCACGATCGGCGGTACCTGCACGCCGTTGAACAGATGGGTGGCGATGGCCGCTGGCAGCTGCTGGTACAGCGGCGCGTACTGCGAGAGGCCACCGCCCAGCACGATCACATGCGGGTCCAGCGCCAGCACGAGTGCGGCCAGGCTGTGGCCGAGCAGGTCGCGGTGGATGTCCAGCGCCTTGCGCGCGCGGGTATCGCCGGCTTCGGCGAGTGCGATCACCGCGCTGGCGTCGGCGGCACTGCCGCCCAGATGGCGTTCGATCATCGCCAGTCCACTGCCGGAGACGTAACGCTCGACGCAGCCCTGCAGGCCGCAGGCGCAGTCGATCAGCGGCAGGCCGTGGCGCTGCAGCAGGTGGCCGGGCACGCTCCAGTGGCCCCATTCGCCGGCCAGGCCGTTGAAGCCGGACAGCAGGCGGCCGTGCAGGCAGAAACCACCGCCTGCACCGGTGCCGAGGATGGCGCCAAACATGCTGGGGTAGCCGTCGGCGGCACCGCCATGTGCTTCCGACAGGGCGAAGCACTGCAGGTCGTTGCCGAAGTGCAGCGGGCGCTGCAGGCGGGCCTGCAGATCCGACGCCACGCTGTGGCCGGTCAGTGCCGGCACGTTCGCGCTGAGCTGGCGACCCGTGCGGCGATCACGCACGCCGGGCAGCGCGATGCCGATGGCGGCGTCGTTGCGGCCCAGTGCGGCATCTGCATCGGCCACCAGCCCCAGCATCGCCTGCAGGAAGCCTTCATAGTCGCCCTGCGGCGTGCTGACGCGGCGGCGCCAGGTGACCTGCATCGCCGCATCGCACGCCACCAGCTCGATCTTGGTGCCGCCGATGTCGATGCCGTAGGCGGCGTGGGCGATCAGCTCAGCCATGGTGGATGGTGACGCCCTTGACGACGCGGTTGACGGTGCCGTCCGGGAACGGGTTGTCCGGGGTCAGGCCCAACGCGGCCGAGCGTTGCAGCGCGAACAGCTGCGCAAAGCCCAGCCACACCGGCGCCAGCCACGGGTCATCCAGTGCCGGCACGGTGAGGGTGTATTCGTCTTCGGCACCGATATCCGAATGCGGGCCGATCGCCAGCACCTGGCCGGCCACGCCGTCGCGACGCAGTTCTTCCAGCAGGTCCTGCTCGTAGCGGCGCGCCAGCGGCTGCACGCTGCGCAGCACCACCACCAGCGTGTTGCCGTCCAACGTCGACTTCGGGCCGTGGCGGAAACCCAGTGGCGTATTGGCCAGCGCCAGCACGCGGCCGGCGGTCAGCTCCAGCACCTTCAGCGCGCACTCGCGGGCCAGCGCTTCCAGCGGGCCGCTGCCGAGATAGATGATGCGGTTGAACGGGCGCTGCGCCAGCGCGGCGACCGGCGCATCCCACTGCGCCTGGCCTTCGCGGGCCAGCGCGGCGATCTGCTTCAGGCGCGCGATGCGCGCGTCCCACGGCGAGCGGTCGAATACGGTCAGCGCGGCCAGCAGCATGCAGGTCAGGCTGCTGGTCATGGCGAAGGCGCGGTCGCAGCTGGCCGACGGCATCAGCAGGGTGCAGGTATCGCCGCGGCCGGCACCGCGGCGGGCCAGCTCGCCATCGGCGTTGCAGGTGATGTCGAGGAAGCGTGCGTCATCCACGTCGCCGCGCACGCGGTCCACTGCCGCCACGCTTTCCGGGCTGGAGCCACTGCGGCCGAACGAGACCAGCAGGGTCGGGCGGTCGCGCTGCAGGTACAGCGCCGGGTGGGTCAGCAGGCTGGTGGTATGCACCACGCGCACGTCGGCCGGCCACTGCGCGTTGATCGCGTCGGCCACCATCTCGGCGATGAAGCCGGAGCTGCCGGCGCCGGTGAACAGCACGCGCTGGTGGGGATCGTTGAGGCTGTCGCCGAGGAAGGCCTGCAGGCGATCGCGGGCACGCGACAGATCCTGCGCAAGGGCTTCCCACAGCGCAGGCTGCTGGGCGATTTCGGTAGCGGTATCGGCTCCGCCCAGGCGCTGCCAGGCGGACACATCGGAAAGCAGGGTGACGTCCATTCGGAGGTTCCAGTTGGGCCAGCGCACCATCTGTGTTTTCTTTCGAAATGTCAAATACCGAAAGTAAAAAGAAAGAAAACGTGATGCCGTGTTTGCCTTGAGCAGAGCGTACGGGAAAACGAAAGAAGAGGCTGGATGCCGTATCGCACAATGCTTAACAGGCGTCTGCAAGCGCTTACACAAAGTATTGCGACGCAACAACTTTCGTTTCAAAGGAATATATCTTCCTTTTTCCTTTCAATTTGTTGACATCTTTCGAATCGCTGCCCTAGAGTCGGCCCAATCGCTTTCGAAACGCCCGGTGAACGGGTTGGGAGTCCGCGTGGAAAACTGCGTTCGTCGCTCGCCGCTGATGCTGGCCCTGTTGCCGGCGCTGATGCTGGCGTCCCTGCCGGCCCGGGCAGAGCCGGTCGGCAACCTGCGTTCGGTGGCCGCCAGCGACAGCCGCGACGGCGTGCAGGGCTGGGACCTGCAGACCGACAAGGGCGCGCGCATCCGCATCGAACTGCCGGCGACCGACATCATCCGCGTGCAGGCCGGCCGCAATGGCACGCTGACCGGCGCGGGCGACAAGGCCGCGCCGATCGTACTGCCGCAACCGAAGGCGAACGTAAAGGCGCAGCTGGAAGAAGACGCGCAGGAAATCCGCGTGCGTACCGATGCACTGGTGCTGCATGTGCAGCGGCAGCCGTTGCGCCTGCGCCTGGAGCGCCTGGACAACGGCCAGCCCACCGCGTTGTGGCAGGAACTGCAGCCGCTGGACCTGGATGCCACGCAGAGCGTGCAGGTGCTGTCCTCGCAGGCTGACGAAGGCTACTTCGGTGGTGGCCAGCAGAACGGCCGCTACCAGTTCAAGGGGCGCGAGCTGGAGGTGTCCTATTCCGGCGGCTGGGAAGAGGGCGACCGCCCCAGCCCGGCACCCATGCTGCTCAGCAGCCGCGGCTGGGGCATGCTGCGCAACACCTGGAGCGATGGCAGCTACGACCTGCGCCAGCCAGACCAGGCCACGCTGCTGCATCGCGAGGATCGTTTCGACGCGTACTACTTCGTCGGCGCCGACCTGCCGAAGCTGATCGAACGCTATACCCAGCTGACCGGCCGCCCCAACATGGTCGCGCGCTGGGCGCTGTCCTATGGCGATGCCGATTGCTACAACGACGGCGACAATGCGAAGAAGCCGGGTACCGTGCCCGAGGGCTGGAGCGACGGCCCGACCGGCACCACCCCCGACGTGATCGACAGCGTGGCCAAGCAGTACCGCGCGCACGACATGCCCGGTGGCTGGATCCTGCCCAACGATGGGTATGGCTGCGGTTACAAGCAGTTGCCGGAAACGGTGAAGGGCCTGGCCGGCTACGGCTTCCGCACCGGCCTGTGGACCGAGAACGGCGTCGACAAGATCGCCTGGGAAGTGGGCAAGGCCGGCAGCCGCGTGCAGAAGCTGGACGTGGCCTGGACCGGCAAGGGCTACCAGTTCGCGATGGACGCCAACCGCCAGGCGTTCAACGGCATCCTCGACAATTCCGATTCGCGCCCGTTCCTGTGGACGGTGATGGGCTGGGCCGGCATCCAGCGCTACGCAGTGGCCTGGACCGGCGACCAGAGCAGCAGTTGGGACTACATCCGCTGGCACGTGCCGACCCTGGTCGGGTCGGGCCTGTCCGGCATGGCCTACGCCAGCGGTGACGTTGATGCGATCTTCGGCGGCAGCGCCGAGACCTTCACCCGTGATCTGCAGTGGAAGGCGTTCACCCCGGTGCTGATGGGCATGAGCGGCTGGTCGTCGAACGCGCGCAAGCACCCGTGGTGGTACGACGAGCCCTACCGCAGCATCAACCGCGATTACCTGAAGTTGAAGATGCGCCTGACCCCGTACATGTACGGGCTGGTGCACGAAGCCGCGCAGACCGGCGCGCCGCCGGTACGTGGCCTGATGTGGGACAACCCGCGCGATCCGCATGCGCAGGATGAGACCTACAAGTACCAGTTCCTGCTCGGCCGCGACCTGCTGGTGGCGCCGGTGTACCGCAGCCAGGCGGCCAGTCGTGGCTGGCGCCGCGACATCCACCTGCCGGCCGGCGGCTGGATTGATTACTGGGATGGCCGCCGCGTGCAGGCCGCCGCCGACGGACGCCAGCTGGATCGCCAGGTCGACCTGGCCACGCTGCCGGTGTTCGTGCGTGCCGGTGCGATCCTGCCGATGTACCCGTCGATGCTGTTCGACGGTGAAAAGCCGCTGGATGAGGTGACGTTCGACCTGTACCCGCAGGGTGATTCGCAGTACACGCTGTACGAAGACGATGGCAACACCCGCCGTTACCAGCAAGGCGAGTCGAGCACGCAGGTGATCCGCGTGCAGGCACCGGCGCAGGGCAGTGGCCCGGTGCAGGTGCAGATCGATGCGGTGCAGGGCCAGTACAACGGCCAGCTGGCGCAGCGTCGCTATGGCCTGCGCGTACTCAGCCGGCAGGCGCCGCGTGCGGTGCAGGCCGGCGGTCGCGCGCTGCCTGCGTTGGCTGACGCCGCCGCCTTCAACACTGCGGCCGAAGGCTGGTACTTCGACGCCCAGGAGCGCCGCGGAACGCTGCATGTGCGCACAACCGCGCAGGACATCCGCCAACCGCTGCAGCTGCAGCTGGACTTCGCGGTAGCCGCTGCCGTCGCCGATGATGCCTACCCCGCCGCGCCGGTGCTCGGCCGCGAACTGCCGGCCGACAGCCTGCTGGTGGTCAACCGCCCGCCCGAAGAGCCCGGCCATGCGCTGGAAAACGCCTTCGACGATGATCCCGCCACCTGGTTCCGCAGCGTGCGCAACCAGGCGGTGCGCACCGGGGCACACGAGTGGGTGATCGGCTTTGGCGAGCGCAGGATGATCGATGGCATCGACATCGCCCCGCGCAACGACAAGAACTGGAAGCACGGCCAGGTGCGCGATTACGAGGTGTACCTGGGCGACAGCAATGGCGAGTGGGGCGAGCCGATTGCCCGTGGCCGCCTGCAGCTGAAGGAAGGGGTGCAGCGCATCGACTTCCCGGCGCATGCCGGCCGACTGCTGCGGTTCCGCGTGCTGAGCGTGCAGAACCCGGAGGGCGACGGCGCCAGCAGCACCGACCCGATGGTCACCGCAGCGCAGGGCAGTGCCCGCGCCTTCGATGCGCTGCAGCCGCGCGACGTCGGCCCGA
This sequence comes from Stenotrophomonas sp. GD03930, assembly GCF_029839665.1. NCBI lineage: Bacteria > Pseudomonadati > Pseudomonadota > Gammaproteobacteria > Lysobacterales > Lysobacteraceae > Stenotrophomonas > Stenotrophomonas sp. GD03930. The sequence goes on from NZ_JAOCAV010000001.1 coordinate 1,520,134, forward strand.
TCGCGCTGTCCACCTTCCACATCCTTGAGCACCAGGAACCGGAGCGACCGGCCCGGCAGCGCTATCTCTCCGAGCTGCCGGTGCCGGCCGCGCTGGCCAGCCAGGTGCGCGCCGACCAGTCGTTCCGTGGCGATGCCGGCATGCGCATGAACGGCCTGCAGTTCCGCCGTGGCCTGGGCGTGGCCGCCAACAGCCGCATCGACCTGCGCCTGCAGGGCGGCTGGCGCCTGCTGCGCGCCGACCTCGGCATCGACGACGCGTGCCGCACTGCCGGTGGCCTGCAGTTCCAGGTCTGGGGCGACAACCGCCTGCTGTACGACAGCGGCCTGGTGAAGGCGCCCGGCGTGGTCAAGCCGGAGCTGGACATCCGTGGCCTTTCCACCCTGAGCCTGCGCACGCTGGGTGCGCAGGGCAGCCAACCCGCCCAGGTCTGTGCCAACTGGGCCAACGCCGTGCTGATCGGCCAGGAGGGCGACTCCGCCAGCATCGTCGCCCCATGACCCCCCCGTAACACCGCTCCTCCCCCCGCCCATACCGACTACGGCCCTGCTGGCCGTGGCCCGGGAGCGTTTTGCCCGCCGATCCACCATTCGCGCCGCACCCCTGCCAGGAGAGAACCCCGATGTTGCCCGCACGCCACCACCGCCCCCCCTGTCGCTCGATCGCTCCGCTGACGCTGGCCATTGCCGGCGTGCTGCTCTCGGTCGCCGTTCCTGCCGTTGCACAAGAGAGCAAGGACAAGGCCACCGACCTGGCCCGCATCGAGGTGACCGGCTCCAACATCCGCCGCACCGACGTTGAAACCGCATCGCCGGTGCAGGTGATCAGCAAGCAGGACATCCAGAACATGGGTGCGCGCACGCTGCTGCAGGTGCTGGACAACCTGCCGGCCGCGCGCCCGGCGCAGCAGGACGCGCGTTCGCTGTTCACCGGTTCCGACGGTGCTTCGCAGGCCAACCTGCGCGGGCTGGGTGCACAGGGCACGCTGGTGCTGCTGAACGGTCGTCGCCTTTCGTACTACGGCGCACCGGCCGGCTTCCAGACCCAGTTCGTCAACATCGATGCGATTCCGGCCGCGGCCATCGAGCGCATGGAAGTGCTGACCGACGGCGCCTCGGCGGTGTACGGCACCGACGCGGTGGCCGGCGTGATCAACGTGATCACCAAGCGCAACTTCCAGGGTGCCGAAGTCAGCTTCACCAACGACACCTCCTCGCGCATCGACTCCTACGGCGAACGCCAGGCCAGCATCACCGCCGGCTTCGGCGACCTGGCCGAGAACCGCTTCAACATCTACGGCGCGGTGAACATGTACCGCCGCGACGCGATTCCGCTGAGCGACTTCTACGACAAGCGGCCCGACCAGTACTACGTCAACAACCCGAACTACCTCAACAACCTGCGCCTGGGCGTGGGCAGCAAGCCGGGCGAGTTCAACCCGGGCAGCTACTTCGCGTTTGATCCGGTGACCGGCCGCCGCGTGCAGGAGGCGGCACCGGGCTGCAAGAACGTGCTGACCAGTGAAGCGGCCGGCCCGCGTTGCGTCTGGGAAACCTGGATGAACAACGAGATCGATGCCGGCGCCAAGTCCGAGCGCAACACCGCCTACCTCAACGGCACCTTCCTGGTGGGCGAGAGCACCGAGATTTTCGCCGAGGCGACCTACACCGACATCGACCTGCGTGCCAACGGTGGCACCCCGCGCACCTACGGCACCACCACCGGCAACCCGACCAGCTGGTTCTCGCGCAACACCGGCAACAACGTCAACCAGTTCCTGTATCCGTTCCTGGGCCCGAACAACGAGTACAACCACGCCAGCCCGGAAATGAAGGCGATGATGGGCGGCGTGGTCGGCCTGCAGTACCTGCTGCAGGATGCCGGCGCCAACTACTTCGGCCAGCGCAACACCGACAAGAGCTACCGTGTGCTGGCCGGCGCGCGTGGCAACGTGGGCGACTGGAACTGGGAGACCGCGTTCGCCAGCGCCGGTACCCACTCCACCACCTACCAGACCATCAACGTCAACACCAAGGGCTTCGAGAAGGCCTTCGGCCCGTACACGATCGATCCGGGCACCGGCCGCGTGATCATTTCCGATCATCCGGCCTACAAGTTCGGCGAGATCAGCGAAGCCAACGCCGCACTCATCCGTGAAGCCTTCCCGACCTTCGACATCCAGTCGTGGACGCGCCTGCATACCCTGGACGGCAAGATCGAAGGACCGCTGTTCCAGCTGCCGGCCGGCGAAATGCGTGCAGCGTTCGGCTTCAACGCCAGCCGCGAAACCTTCTACACCCCGGGCAACGCTGATGCGGCCAACGGCCTGATCACCCAGCAGGGCGGCTCGTGGTTCGATGGCAAGCGCAACACCTATGCGCTGTTCGCCGAGACCGTGGCGCCGATCACCGACAAGCTGGAGCTGGATGCGGCGGTGCGCGTGGACAAGTACCCGAACTTCAGCGCCAACATCGCACCGAAGATCGGCTTCAAGTACCAGGCCTTCGATCAGCTGATGCTGCGCGGTACCTACTCCACTGGCTTCCGCGCACCGAGCCTGGCCGAGTCCGGCAACGGCGGCGTGTTCGCACAGCTGGGCGGCTTCCGCGACGAGCTGCGCTGCAACGAGACCAACGCCATCGCCAACCTGCTGCTGAAGTCGCAGCGGCCGGGCGATGTCGACCTCGGCAAGACCCTGCTGAACGTGGATTGCAGCCGTACCGTGGCGCGCATGACCCAGCCGAACAAGGACCTGAAACCGGAGAAGGCGAAGATCGCCACCCTTGGCTTCGTCTACGAGCCGGCCAGCTGGCTGTCGGTGTCGGCCGACTACTGGTTCATCTACCGCAACAACGAGATCGTCGCGCCGGACTACCGCCGCATGGAAGACATCATCTCGATGTCGCGTTCGCCGATCACCGACAGCGACCGGGCCAACCTGGCGCAGCTGGCGGCGATGTGCGCCGATCCGGCCAGCGGCGTGAGCTGCCCGGCGAACCTGCCGGGCTACTCGGTGGGCAACGTGGCCAGCGTGGTCGGCCAGTACAAGAACCGCGGCAAGACGCTGATCGACGGCTTCGACATCGATGCGCGCAGCCGCTTCTCGCTGGGGGACTGGGGCAACCTGAACATTGGCCTGGCCGCCACCATCGCCAACCGCAACCGCTTCTACATGGATGCGGAGAACGGCTGGTACTACGGCGATGTGGTGGGCTACTACAACAACCCGCGCCTGCGTGCCACGCTCAATGCCGACTGGACCTACAAGCAGGTGACCACCAGCATGTTCGTCAACTATGTGGGCGGCACCAAGTGGGCCACCGACCAGGTCGACGAAGTGAGCAACAACAAGGAAACCTGCACCGGCGGTTACCTGGCACTGCAGAAGAGCAAGTGTGACGGTGCACCGTCGTGGTGGACCGCCAACATGAGCGTCACCTGGCGCCCGGATGATGCCTGGAACCTGAGCTTCACCGTCAAGAACCTGTTCAACCGCCTGCCGTTCTATGACCCGAACAGCTTCCTGGGTGACTCCAGTGACTACGCGACCATCTTCGGTCGTGGTTACAGTGTGACCATCGGCTACCGGTTCAAGTAATTCCGTTTGCGTGACCTGGCGTGCCGGCTGCGGCCGGCACGCTGCCTAGAGGAGAGATGTTTGCCATGAAGCGTAGGGAATTCATCGCGGCCAGCGCCGCTGTCGCCGCCAGCAGCCTGCTGCCGCAGACCCCGGCATGGGCACGCGGGCGCAAGGTGCGCCTGGCCATGATCGGTACCGGCATGCGTGGCCTGGTGCTGCTGAAGGAACTGGTGCGCCGCGACGATGTCGAAGTGGTCGCGCTGTGCGACATCGAGCCGATCATGCTCGGCCGCGCCGTGGACATGGTCAGCAAGGCCGGCAAGCCGGCGCCCAAGACCTATGGCCAGGACCGTGACACCAACGCCTGGAAGCGCCTGCTGGAACAGAAGGGCATCGATGGCGTGATCATCGCCACGCCGTGGGAATACCACGCACCGATGGCGATTGCCGCGATGCAAGCCGGCGTGGCCGTGGGCTGCGAAGTGGTGGCCGGCATCACCCTGCAGGACCACTGGGACGTGCTGAAGACCCAGCTGAGCACCGGCACCCCGTACATGCTGCTGGAGAACGTCTGCTACCGCCGTGACGTGATGGCCGCACTGCAGATGGTGCGCCAGGGCCTGTTCGGCGAGCTGGTGCATCTGCAGGCCGGCTACCAGCACGACCTGCGCGGCGTGAAGTTCAACTCCGGCGATCCGAACCAGCCCTACGACAGCGGCGTGGAGTTCGGCGCCAAGGGCTGGAGCGAAGCGCGCTGGCGCACCGAGCATTCGGTCGAGCGCAACGGTGAGCTGTACCCCAGCCACGGCATCGGCCCGTGCGCGATGTACACCGGCATCAACCGCGGCAACCGCTTCACCCACATCAATGCGTTCGCGACCAAGGCGCGCGGCCTGCACGAATACACCGTGGCCAAGAGCGGCGGCACCACCCACCCCAGCACCAGGGTCAAGTTCAAGCTGGGCGACATCGTGACCACCACGCTGGCCTGTGAGAACGGCGAAACCATCCTGCTGCAGCACGACACCTCGCTGCCGCGCCCGTACTCGATGGGCTTCCGCGTGCAGGGCACCAAGGGCCTGTGGATGGATGTCAACCATTCGATCCACATCGAAGGCCGCAGCCCGCCGCACCAGTGGGAAGAGTTCAAGAAGTACCAGGACGAGTACGAGCATCCGCTGTGGAAGCAGAACGCGGACACCGCCGCCAGCGCAGGCCACGGTGGCATGGACTGGTTCGTCATCCATGCCTTCGTGGAAGCGCTGAAGGCCAAGGCACCGATGCCGATCGATATCTACGACGCGGTGACCTGGAGTGCGATCACACCGCTGAGCGAGCAGTCGATCGCCAACAGCTTCCAGACGCTGGAGTTCCCGGACTTCACCGCGGGCGCGTGGAAGCAGCGCAAGCCGATCTTCGCGTTCGACGGCAAGTACTGAGTTCTGCCCCTTCCATGCGGTGACAGCAACGCCGGGCATTGCCCGGTGTTGCTGTTTTTCCTGCCTCACTGCGCAGGCCAGCGCTCTGCTACCCGATCGGCCAGCACCAGCCGGGTATCCATCTGCCGGCCATCGCGCAGATAACGGACGCCCACGCCGGTTCCCACCGGGCGCTCGCGCAGCTGCGCGCGCCAGTCGCCCAGCTTCCGCGTGGCCACCGGCTCGCCATCGATCATGACAATGCGGTCATCCCTTCGCAGCCCGGCGCGCGCCCCGGCGCTGGTTGGTGCCACATCGGCCACACGCAGTGCGCCGTCTTCGGCCTGCAGCCACAACCCGCTGCGGTCAAAGGCATCGGCTTGCGTGCTTTCCGCGTTGGGCACCAGATAAAGACGCCTGGCGTTGTAGTCGACGCCCATGGAGAAGCGCCGCAGCACGCCGCCGCCGAGGATCGCGCCATAGTCGGCCAGGGCCAGCGCGCCCTTGTCGGTGCTGGACAGGTCGCCGACCAGGCCGTTGACCTCAATGCTGCCCATGCGCAGCACACCCAGCCGTGCCGGTCGCGCGCGGCCTGGCCCACCCAGACCCCATCCCAGCACCGCCTCCTCACTGGCGTGGTATTTCCCAAGCAGGCCATGCGCACGCACGAACGGGCTGCTCAGGCTCAGCGAACTGCGTGACCCGGTGTCCAGCCACAGACGCAGCGGGATACCGTCCAGCTCGCCATTCAGTACCGGTGCGCGATCGTCCTGTTCGAACGGCAGCATCACGGCGTTGGCGGGCGGCTGGTAGTGGCCCGGCCGGGTGAAGCTGAGCACGCGCGCGCCATAGTCGAAGGTGGTGACGAAGCGCAGGAAGGTCTCATAGCCGATGAAGCCATCGTGTGGCACGCCCATCGAGTTGACCTGCTGGCCAAGGTCGATGATGTGGAACACCGGGTTTGCAAGGTGCGCGCCACCGATGCGCAGGTGGCGGGCTTGTGCCAAGCCCAGGTCGCTGGCGTTGTCGCCGGCGCCGTGCACGCTCAGGCGCCCCGTGGCGGTCAGGCCCAGGCGCTTGGCGGCCGTGGGTGTCAGCAGGTTGATGGCGCCGGTGTCGACCAGGAAGCGTGCCGGCTGGCCATCCACCTCGGCCTCGATATAGACATGGTTGTTGATCAGGTCGAACGGGACGCGGGTGGTGCCGCTGGCATCCTCGATGTAGCTGTCGGCGGCCATCGTGGGAGGTGCATACAGCGCATCCGGCGCCGGGCTGTTCACCCGGTAACGCTGCACCCGCACGTCGCTGCGCAATCGTGGATCGGCACGGCCCTGGGCATCGAGGGTGTCGGTGATGATGCGGTGGGGCAACATCAGACCTTCCACGGCCCGGTAGTCTTCCAGCGTGGTGGCGGTGGGTGCGCGCGCGGAGGCAATGACCACGCGGCCGAGCAGGCCAGTGCGGGTGTCGAACCAGAGCTCGATCGGGTCCGCTCCCTCCGGCGTGGTTGACAGCACGTCATAGCGCTGTCCGTTGTGAATCCCGCCACGCGGGCCTGCAAAGCGTGAGGCCGGGTAGGCGCTGGACCAGTAGCCGCGGGTGGTCAGCCAGGACTGCGTGCGCGCGGTGCGGCGTGGCACGGTGCCATCCAGCAGGCCGACTTCGCCGCCGTAGTCGCGCCGCCAGGACAGGCGCCCGTCAAAGCCCTGCGCAACGGCGAAGGTGCCCAGTTGCGCCTGTTCGACGTAGCACCCGGTGCGCACATCCTGGCTGAGGTGCCAACGGCCCTGCAGACCACCCAGCGACTGCTCGCCCTCAGCCTGCAGGTGCTGTGTAGCCTGCCAGCGCTCGCCGCCACTGGCTGCGCGGGCCCTGGCCAGCACATCGGCAGCATCCACCGCTGCGGCGTGTAAAGGAACCGCCAGCATCCACAGCAGGCCACACAGCATCCGTCGCAAACGCATCGCTTCACCTCCTTCATTGGGTCAGAAGGTGATGGCAGCGCAGGGACGGGAGATATTCGACCGGGCGTGAAGGATTGGACGTTCAGTCGGACGTGGTGCGACGGCGTCGGTACTCGCTGGGTGTCTGTCCGGTGGCGCGCTTGAATGCACTGTTGAAGGTCGACTTGCTGCCGAAGCCGGCGGCAAGGCCGATGTCCAGCACGCTGCGGAGGTCGGACGGATCGGACAGGCACGTTCTCGCTGCAGCCACACGGAAGCCGGTCACGAACTCAGAAAAGTTCTGGCCCAGGCCCTGGTTGAGGGCCTGCGAGACCTGGTTTGATGACCAGCCGCTGCGCAGGCTGAGGGACTGGAGATCCAGTCCGGGTGCTTCATGCAGGCGTTCGTCCTGCATCAATGCGGTCAGCGCGCTGGCAATGGCCGCGCACTGCGTTGCATCGATGCCGGAGCGTTCGTAGCGTGCGTGGGTCGTACCCCCGGCGGATGCGGGCATGTCCACCATGACAGGTGCCGAAGTGACCACACGTGCACGCAGCTGCTGGCGTACGACCTGGCACGCCAGCAGGTACATGCCTGCCGTGGTCAACAGGCTCAGCCCGATGCTGGCCAGCAGCGGGGCGGCGTCCGGCGGCCACCGGTTCATCGCGCTGGCCAGCCAGCAGCCCGCCATCACGATCGCCAGCCCGCGTAGTCCGCTGCGTTGGATGGCAGTTCCGCGCGGAGCCGAAGGCGTGCGCAGTGACAGCCACAGCGTGGCCAGCAGGTAGGGCGTGCCCTGCAGCAGCCAGCCATGGAAGCTGAGCTGGAACAGCACCTTGCCCAGCGGCGAGGCTTCGAAAGGCGCAGCAGCATTCAACAGGGAAATGACGAACGCGAGCATGGCCGGCAGCAGATGCGCGAGCGGCAGCAACGAAGTGTGGTCCGGCGCAGGGGACAGCAGCGCACGTGCATGGCGGTACAGCAGCGGACCCAGCAGAAAGACCAGTGGCACCTCGATGACCCGCAGCCAGCGCACCGCGTCGGGCGAGAGCCAGGCCTGGCCACCCAGCAGCACCAGCCCGGACAGACTGGCGGCAGCAAAACAGGCGAAGAACGCAGTGAGCAGCAGATTGCCACGCCCCGTGCGGCCGACACTCACGCCGGTGGACAATGCGGCCAGGCCGAGAATCGCGGCGCCTGCCGCCAGTTTCAGCAGATCCGGTGGCGTCATGCGCGCAGTGTTGATGAAGCGCACGGCATCGTCCAGCGCCGGGAGCAGCGTGCAGGCAACAAGGGGAAGATGGCGCGCCCGGAGGGATTCGAACCCCCGACCAATGGCTTCGGAAGCCACTACTCTATCCGGCTGAGCTACGGGCGCGTTGTAGAACCGCCGCGCCGTCGGCCAGTGCCGGGGCGGGCATCGCAGCGCCATGAAGCGGTGCGGGACCGGCATTCTATCCAGTTTCGCCGAACAAATCTCCCCCCGCCAGGCAAAGCCCTGCCGGAGGGGCAGGAGTATCCTATGGGCATGGCTGATACCCCCCTCACTTCGCCGCAGTCGTCGGCGACGCCGCGTTGGCGGCATTACTGGAGTCTGATGCGCGCTGATCGCCCGATCGGCACGCTGCTACTGCTGTGGCCCACCTGGTGGGCGCTGTGGCTGGCCGCCGGCGGCCTGCCGCCGCTGTGGACGCTGTTCGTGTTCACCGCGGGCGTGTGGTTGACCCGTTCGGCCGGTTGCGTCATCAACGACTACGCCGACCGCTGGCTCGACCCGCATGTGGAACGCACCAAGGCGCGTCCGCTGGCCACCGGCGCGATCAGTGGTCGCGCCGCGCTGGTGTTGTTCGCGGTGCTGATGCTGGTGGCCTTCGGGCTGGTGCTGACCCTGAACGGGCTGACCATTGGCCTCAGCTTCATCGGCGTGTTCCTGGCCGCCAGCTACCCCTACCTGAAGCGCTATACCCATCTGCCGCAGGTCTACCTGGGCATGTCGTTCGGCTGGGGCATCCCGATGGCATTCGCCGCCGTACAGGGCGAGGTGACGATGCTGGGCTGGCTGCTGTACGCCGGCAACATCCTGTGGTCCACCGCCTACGACACCTGGTACGCCATGGTCGACCGCGAGGATGACCTGAAGATGGGCTCGCACTCCACCGCGATCCTGTTCGGTGATCTCGACCTGGTCATCCAGGGCGTGCTGTATGCGCTGTTCCTGGCCACCATGGCGCTGGTCGGCGTGCGCGGCGGGCTGGGCGGGTACTACCTGGCTGGTGTGGCCGTGGCTACCGCGCTGGTGGTGTACGAGTTCTGGATCTGCCGCAACCGCGAACGCGGCCCGTGCTTCAAGGCGTTCCTGCACAACAACTGGGTCGGTGCCGCGCTGTTTGCCGGCATCGCCGTGGACCTGGCGCTGCGCTGACGCCAGGGCTGGGTAGAGCCGGCCGCTGGCCGGCTGCACACGTGAGCGATCCCCAGGTTGCCGGCCAGCGGCCGGCACGACCAGCCTCCGCCACCTACGACAATTCCTGGGTTTGGTAGAGCCGGCCGCTGGCCGGCTGCACACGTGTGCGATCCCGAGGTTGCCGGCCAGCGGCCGGCACGACCAGCCTCCGCCACCTACGACAATTCCTGGGTTTGGTAGAGCCGGCCGCTGGCCGGCTGCACACGTGAGCGATCCCGAGGTTGCCGGCCAGCGGCCGGCACTACCAGCCTCCGCCACCTACGACAATTCCTGGGTTTGGTAGAGCCGGCCGCTGGCCGGCTGCACACGTGCACGATCCCGAGGTTGCCGGCCAGCGGCCGGCACGACCAGCCTCCGCCACCTACGACAATTCCTGGGTTTGGTAGAGCCGGCCGCTGGCCGGCTGCACACGTGCACGATCCCGAGGTTGCCGGCCAGCGGCCGGCACTACCAGCCTCCGCCACCTACGACAATTCCTGGGTTTGGTAGAGCCGGCCGCTGGCCGGCTGCACACGTGTGCGATCCCGAGGTTGCCGGCCAGCGGCCGGCACTACCAGCCTCCGCCACCTACGACAATTCCTGGGTTTGGTAGAGCCGGCCGCTGGCCGGCTGCACACGTGTGCGATCGCGAGGTTGCCGGCCGGCGGCCGGCACGACCAGCCTCCGCCACCTACGACAATTCCTGGGTTTGGTAGAGCCGGCCGCTGGCCGGCTGTGCACGTGTGCGATCGCGAGGTTGCCGGCCGGCGGCCGGCACGACCAGCCTCCCACCTACGACCAATAGGTGGCTGACAGCCCGCACCCCACCGCCCAGAATCGGTCCATCGAACCTGGGAGGGTAGGCGATGGCCTCGACGGCAGCAGGACAGGACGGCTGGATGGCGCGCGCTGCGTTGCGCTCGGCCGCCTGGGCGGAAAAGTGGTTCCCCGATGCGTATGTGTTCGCGGTGCTGGGCGTGGTCATCGTTGCGCTGGCCGCGATGGGCTTCGGCTCGACCCCGCACGCTACCGCCAGCGCCTTCGGTGACGGCTTCTGGAGCCTGATTCCCTTCACCATGCAGATGGCCTTCGTGGTCATCGGTGGCTATGCCGTGGCCACTGCGCCGGTGGTCGCGCGCTTCATCGACTTCCTCGCCCGGGTGCCACGCACCGGCCGTGGCGCGGTGGTGTACGTGGGCCTGATCAGCATGCTGGCCTCGCTGCTCAGCTGGGGCTTCTCGCTGGTGTTCGGCGGCCTGCTGGTGCGGGCGCTGGCGCGCCGTACCGAGCTGCGCATGGACTACCGCGCGGCCGGTGCGTCGGCCTATCTCGGCCTGGGGGCGGTGTGGGCGATGGGGTTGAGTTCGTCGGCCGCGCAGCTGCAGGCCAACCCGGCCAGCATGCCGCCGGGGCTGGTGGAGATCACCGGCGTATTGCCGTTCACCGAAACCATCTTCCTGTGGCAGTCGATCGCGCTGACCGCGGTGCTGATCCTGGTCTCGCTGCTGATCGCCTGGTTGACCGCGCCGGCCGCCGGCAGCGCCCGCACCGCCGAGGATTTCCCCGGTGCCGCGCAGGCCGAGCCGGAACCGCTGCAGCGACGCACGCGTCCTGGCGAATGGCTGGAGTACAGCCCGCTGCTGACCGTGCTGCTCTCGCTGCTGGCGTTCGGCTGGCTGTTCAACGAGTTCGCCAACAAGCCGGTGGTCACCGCCATCGCCAACCTCAACACCTACAACTTCCTGTTCATCTCGTTGGGCCTGCTGCTGCACTGGCGGCCGCGCAGTTTCCTCAACGCGGTGGCCAAGGCGGTACCGAGCACCACCGGCGTGCTGATCCAGTTCCCGCTGTACGGCGGCATCGCCATGATCCTGACCCACGCTGCCGGCGGTGACGGGCAGACGCTGGCGCACCGGTTGTCGAGCCTGTTCGTGCACGTGGCCAGCACCGATACCTTCGCGCTGGTGATGGGCGTCTATTCGGCGGTGCTGGGCTTCTTCGTGCCGTCCGGCGGTGGCAAGTGGATCATCGAGGCGCCGTACGTGATGCAGGCCGCCAACGAACTGAAGGCGCACCTGGGCTGGGCGGTACAGGTCTACAACGCGGCCGAAGCGCTGCCGAACCTGATCAATCCGTTCTGGATGCTGCCGCTGCTGGGCGTCCTCGGCCTGAAAGCACGCGACATCGTCGGCTTCACCTTCATCCAGCTGCTGGTGCACATCCCGCTGGTGCTGGGCCTGCTGTGGCTGCTGGGCATGACCCTGGCGTATGTGCCGCCGGTGATGCCTTGAATCCGGCGCGGGTGTCCCTGCAGCAGGGCACACCCGCCACGTTCAGCGCGCGTTCCGGGCCGCGGCAGCCATGAATGCGCGCTGCCCCGACGCTGGCATGAGCACATGCCGAACCCGCATGAATCCTTCATGGGCTTGTGCTGCAAGGGCCTTGGCGTGTTCATTCACGCGCGTACACACAGGTGTAGCCGCCCACGCACGCGTGATTAACCAATCGCTGCAGACGATGGCCCTGTCCACCGCATTTCGCGCGTGGCTTTCGGAGAACGGACATGGCACAGCAGAACCAGAACCCGAACCAGAAGCAGCCGGGCCAGCAGAACCAGCAGGATCAGCAGCAGGGTCGTCGTGACCAGCAGCAACAGCAGCAACAGGATCAGCAGCGCAAAGAACGCAACCAGCAGCAGGGCGGCCACGACGAAGAAGAATGACCACGCGCGGTACGCGGCGTGACCGGTGAAGCCCCGCCTCGTGCGGGGCTTCGCTTATTCCAGCACGCCGATACGCTGCAGCACCGGCGCGGCCGACATGTCGTTGGGGTTGGTGCCGGGCTGGTCCTGCGGAACCTCCATGCCCATGCCGTGGTACAGGTCCACCCAGTGCTGGGCGATCTGCCCGGTCTGCGGATTGCGGAAGTTCATCGGCTGCAGCGCGAACACGTGATGCGCGCGGAAGGCGCGTTCGATGAAGTCCGAGCAGTAGTAGCTGTCCTCATTCAACACGTATGACGTGTTGTACGGCTTGCCGAGCATCGTGCGTGCGGTGGCGACCGCATCCTTGATGGTCGCCTGCTGCGGCGCACGCAGTCGATAGACCACGATCTGCCGATGCTTGGCCCGAGCGTCCTGGCGGAACGCGGACAGTGACTGCCGGCGCGATCCCTTCTCGTCGGCGTGCAGTACCTCCCAGCCCTTCGGCGCGGAAGCGACCAGCGCGACGTGATCGAAGCTGGGCGTGCCCTGCTTGCCGGTGGCATCGTCGATGGCCGCGCTGAGGCCGCTGCGGCCGGCAGTCACGAACAGCAGGTCGCCTTCGCGGACATCGACGGCCATTGCCACGGCCGGCCACAGGGCGGGTAGCAGCAGGCCGATCAGGAGCAGGAAGCGATGCATGGAATTCCCGGACAGGCAGAATGCAGCGATTGTAGGGGGCGCGGTAGCATGGGGCGACCCAACCGGATTCAGGATGAGCCCATGCGTCGATATCGTTCTGCTGCAGTGCTGGCGCTGGCCTGTGGCGTGGGGCTGGTTGCCTGCACGCCCGAGCCGCCGCCAATGCCCACGGAAACCGCGCCGGCCGCGCCCGCGCCGACATCCACGGCCGCAGCGGTTCAGTCGGCGCCGGCCAGTGCTGAATGCCCTTATCCGCAGTTCGATGCGTTCCTGAAGCACTTCGGCCACGAGATCGCGCTGCAGGAAAAGGCCACCGCCGACCCACTGCTGGACAGCTACATCGATGCCGAGGCCGAGCCGGAACCGCGCAAGGTCGAAAGCCGCCTGGCACTGGCCGACGTCGAGTGGCCGGTGATGCCTGATCCCGCCGCGCTGGCCGGGCAGGGGCGCGAGATGCAGGTCAGTGCGCTGGCCGATGGCCAGCGCCAGGTGCAGATCCGCACGCCGGACAGCAGCGACCAGCAGACCTACACCTTCGCGCAGGCGCCGTGCTGGACGCTGGTCAAGCGCGAGGACGAGTCGATCTGAAGGACGCCTGATCCGGCACAGGCGCGGGGCGGCAGCGGCTGCTAGGCTCGAGGCATGGTCCAGGCAGGGAGACGCCGATGCAGGCTCGCAGGATGCGCACTACCGCAGTCGTTGCCGTGATTCTGGCGATGGCCCCTCTTGCCGGTATCCGGGCGGAATCGCTGCAGGCCGATGATCGTGCCTACTTCGCCGATGCGGCGGCCGAGCAGCGCGCGCGTGATGCGCTGGAGAAGCAGCTGGAGGCCCTGCAGCATGCGGCCGGCATTGCGCCCGCGCAACGTTTCCAGCAGGCCGAGGCCATGCAGGCACAGTGCCTGCGCCATCATGCCTACCTGCACCTGCAGGCCGCCCGCAACGCGCGCGACCACCGACCGGCACAGGCGCTGGACCAGGTGATGGGGCTGTGCAGCCGCATCGCCCGAACTGCTCGCGCTGCCCTGCGTGAGGCGCCCATGGACGCGGCGTGGGCGGCACCGTATGCGTTCCTGCGCGCGCGTGCGCTGAAGGAAGCGGCTGCCCCGGCCGATGCCGCGATGGATGAGGCGGTGGACGCCCTGGCGGATCCGGCGCTGGACAGCTTCGCGCGCCTGCGTGGGCAGATCCTGCGCAGCGCCGAGTACCCGCAGATCGAGCGCGATGGACGGCACTGGGATACCGGGCACGACAAGCAGGCGCTGGCCCGGCATCCGGACCGCGCGCTGCGCGAGGCCGGTTGGAAGGGCTACTGGCAAGGTCTTCAATCACGCCGGGAGCCGATGGCCTCGGTACTGCTGGGGCTGGTGCAGGTGAACGATGCCGCCGCACGCCTGCAGGGCGATGGCTCGGCCCCGGCGCGTGGTTACCAGCGCATGGGCCTGGATACATCGGCGGTGGATGCGACGTTGCTGGCAATCGAACATCATGCTGGCGATCGGCGTGGCTACCAGAACATGCTGCTGCGCCACGCCGCGCGCTCGGGCATCGATGCGCCGCAGCTCTGGGATACCACGGTGCCCGATGCCGGATACACCCCGCCGGTGCTGGCGCTGCCGCAGCTGCGCGACACCGCCGCCGATGCCATGCAGCACCTGGGCCCGGCGTATGTTGGCGAGCTGCGCGCGCTGCTCGATCCGGCCAACCGGCGCATGGACCTGGCCACCGAGCGCGGTGACCGCAGCCTGGATGCCTTCCCGGTGAGCGCACCTGGCGTACCGGCAATGCTGTTCGTCGGCGTGCGCAGCGGCGAGCTGGAGAGCGATGTCGAGATCGCGCACGAAGCCGGTCACGCGCTGCATGGCGAGTGGATGCAGCGTGGCCATGCGTCGCCGCTGCAGCGCAATGGCAGCCCATGGCTGACCGAGGCGTTCGCCATCTACAACGAACTGCGCTTCCGCGACCAGCTGTACCAGCAGGCGCAGGACCCGCGGGCAAAGGCCTACTACCTGAAGTCGCTGCTGGACGACATGGTGCTGCAGCTGTTCACCTCGTCCGAGGAGGCGCAGCTGGAGCAGTCGATCTACCGCGGCGTGGCCGACAACACGCTGGGTACCGCCGATGACCTGGATGCGCTGACCGGCCAGGTGCTGGCGCGCTTCGGCCAGGATCCGGAGCATTATCCGCAGCTGCGCAACAGCTGGATCGGCAAGCGCCTGATGTATGACGACCCGAACTATCTGGTGAACTACCTGTATGCAGGGTTGTTGGCCGTGCAGCTCTACGTGCAGGACCAGCGCGACCCTGAGCGGTTCCGCCAGCGCTATCTGGCCGTGCTGGGCGAAGGCTTTGATCGCGCGCCGAACGAGCAGGTGGCACAGCTGCTGGGGCAGGCGCCGGATTGGCCGGCCCTGGTGGATGCCGATCTGCAGGTGTTCAACCAGTTGGCCGCACAGCTGCGGGCATTGCATGCGCGGATCGAGCAGGGGCAGGGCGCATGAGCGGGCTGCGCGCGGTCAGGCGGACCTGGGCCACGGTAGGGCTGTTGCTGCTGTGCCTGTTGCCGATGATGGCGATGGCCGCCGTGGCGGTGCCGGCGCTGGATGATCCGGTGGTGGACACCGCCCATGCGCTGTCGGCAGACACCCGCAACGCGCTGCGCACGCAGGCGCTACAGCTGCAGGCGCGTACCGGCGCGCAGTTGCAGGTGCTGGTGGTCGACCAGGTTGGCGACGAGGGCATCGAAGCCTATGCACAGCGGGTGTTCGAGCAATGGCAGCTGGGCCGCGCCGGTGTCGATGATGGCGTGCTGCTGCTGGTGGCCGTGCAGGACCGCCGCGTGCGCCTCCAGACCGGCTATGGCCTGGAAGGTGCGATTCCCGATGCCTATGCCGCACGCATCATCGACAAGGCGATCGTGCCGCGCTTCCGCGAGGGCGACCTCGACCAGGGGCTGCTGGATGGAACGAAGGTCGTGGTCGCGCTGATTGATGGCGAGGCGTTGCCGGGCTGGGAAGACCCGTCGGCACGCAACGTGCTGCCGCCGGACTGGCGCAGCGCGGATTCGGTGGTTGCCCTGTCGCTGCTGGCCGGCTTCCTCGCCGGGCTGTGGCGGTCGCCGCCCTCGCGGCCCGAGGCAAGGACGCCGGACGACTTCGCGCGCAGGCATCGCCAGCGCCGGCGCGGAACATCGCGTGCGGCCGCCACGCCGCAGACACGACCGAAGCGGTTACCGGCCTGGGGCCGCCCGGTGCTGGTGACTGCGGTGATCGCCGCCGGTGTGCTGGCGGCGGCGCTGTGGGCACCCCGCCAGGCAATGGCGGCGATCTGCTTCGTGCTGGCGCTGTGCGTACCCGTGGCGAGCCTGCTCGGCTGGTGCTGGCGCCGCAGCCGGGGCCTGCGCGTTGTATTGCTGGGCCTGCTCGGGGCCAATGGGGTGTTCTTCGGGGTGATGCTGCTGCGGGGCCAGTTGCCGCCCAGCCTGGCCCTGCACGTGTTGCTGGACCTGGCCGTGGGTATTGCCGCGATGCTGGTGTTTTTCATCGTACAGGCCGGCCGCGCGCGCTGGCACAAGGATCGCGGCAGCTTCGCGGTACGGTTCACGGTGTTGTTGCTGCTGAGCGCCGGCTACGCACTCTTCGCACTGCTGGCCATCGATCGGGCCGAGCCGGCGGCGCGCCTTGCGGCGACGATCGGGTGGAGTGCGGGCACGCTGGTGCTGTACTTCGTGTGGATCTTCACCCTGCTGCCGGCTGACAGGGCACGCGGCGGCCTGCGCTCATCCGGTGGCTCTCGCAGCGCGTCCAGCAGTGCGTCGTCACGTTCATCCTCGAGCAGTTCCAGCGATTGGTCCGGTGGCGGCGGGCGCAGCGGCGGCGGTGGCGCGTCGGGCAGCTGGTAGTTCAGGCAGACTGCACCCGCCACCCCAGCGAAGCGTCTTCCACAACACCCGCGCCGCCTACATCGCCGACCTGCAGCTGCAGGCCCTGCGCGTTGGGCAGATCCTTCTGCTCGGGGAACCAGCGGCGATCGGCCGCCACCACGATCAGCAGGCCCTCGTCGTCGCCCATCGGCGCGAACTGCGGCGACGGCGGGCTGATCGGCTGCAGGCCGAAGCGCTGGCTGGCCTGCTCGCGCACGCTGTCGACATCGTGGCTGGGCAGGCCGACTTCGCTGAGGCAGGTCAGCTCGCCGCCATGGAAAGCCCCTTGGCGCGTGCCGCCTGGCAGGCGGCGGCGTCCGATCAGTTCCAGGATCAGGCCATCGGGACCGGTGAAGTACACCGACTGCGATTGCCAGCTGCTTTCCAGCGCGAAGTAGTCCAGTCCGGCTGGATTGCGTTGCAAGGCGGTGCGCTCGCGCAGCCAGGCCATCGCCTCGCCGAAGCGGTTGTCGGGCACGTTGAAGGCCAGGTGCACGCCGCCGACCGGATGATCAGCGGCGGGCTGCAGTTCGATCGTGCTCCAGCCGACGTGCACGTGGTTGCCGACCACGCGCTGCTGCAGCACGTCGTGGAAGTACGCGGCGACGGTGGCCACGTCGGACACCGGCAGGGTCAGGTGGAGCAGGCGCATGATCGATCCTCCATGGAGCGCATGCGCCGAGTTTAATCCTGCGGGGATTGCGCACGTGTCACCGTAGATGCAACGGTTCGTTATCGTGCGGCTCACGCAGCGCAGCGTCGAAGAACCCCGTCGCTGCATCCACCGTCCGCCGGTGGGTTCCCGCCGTTGACGTCGCAGCGGTGCACAGGTCCGGTAGCCGCTGCACGCCGGCAGCCGTACAGGTGGACAGGAAATCGTAGTGGCCGACATCTGCCAGGCGCAGCAACGTCGCACCCGGAATCAATGCCTGTGCGGCTTCGCCATTGCTCGTCGGAGGGGCAACCTTGTCAGCATCACCCAGCACGATCGACACCGGCAGCTGCAACGAGGACAGCTGCCCGGGCGCGAACGCCTGCACGATCGCGGGTGCCAGCAGGAACACCGCGCGCACGCCGGGAAGGGCGCGCGCGTCGTCAGAGTGGGAGATCCAGGGGGCCAGTGCAGGGGAGGTCGCGGCGGCCAGGCGCGCTTCCATGGTGTGCGTGGCGGCCTCCTGCTGGGGCCGGCAGACGCCGTCATCCGGATGTGCACGGCAGAACGCCAGCAGCCGTTGCAGGTCGGGCCGTGCACCGGCGGCCAGCAGCGCGGTGTAGCCACCGGCCGAGAACCCGACCACCCCCAATCGACTGCGATCGACGTGTGCACCGAGCACCGGATCGGCCTGTACCGCCGCCAGCGCAGCGCGCAGATCATCGGCACGCAACCAGCTCAGCACGCTGCCCGGCAGGGTCATCGGATCGGCACCGTTGTTGCCGGGATGATCGACCGCGATCACCAGATACCCGGCGCGCGCCAGCGCCGTGCCCAGCCAGCCCATCATGCGCGCGCTGCCGCCATTGCCATGCGAGAGCAGCAGGGTGGGCAGGCGCGTGCCCGCAACCGGTGCATCCAGCGCTGCACGTCCGACGTCAAACAGGGGCGCATCGGGCGGGCCGATGGTCAACGCGGTTTCGCGGCTGCCGGCCTGTGCCGGATACCAGACCGTGTAGCGCAGCGCGTCGCGGTGCTGCACATCGCGCACCGCGGCGCTGTCCACCGTCGTGGTGCCGTGGCGCTCGCCGGCCAACCCGGTTTCGTCGGCGGCGGTGACGCTCGCCAGGCCGATCAGGATCATTCCCAGCACAGTGGCCTTCATGCGCATCTTCAACTCCATGTCAGCGAGGGCGTTGGTCCACCGGCAACCAGATTTCCACGCCGCCATTGCCGGTGTGCTCATCGAAGCGGGCGTCGTAGCGTTCCAGGTCCGGCGCATCGGCCAGGCTCAGGCCCGAGTGGGGAAGGTAGTGGTCCAGCAGCCAGAACCAGGTGGAGCGGATGCTGGAGATGTGCCCGCCGTGCCAGGCCACCAGATAGCGACGTGCGGGCACCGTGACCCGTTGCCAATGCGCGGGTACGGTCGATCGCGCGCTGGCCGGCAGTGCCGCGATGTAGTCGAAGCCGCCGTCGTCATCGCTGTTGCAGCACACGCCGAAGCTGATCGGCGCTGGCGTTGGCCATTCGCGGTTGAGCTGCGCCCACTGCCCGGGAATCGCACCGCCACTGTCACGGGTGTGGCGCATGCCGATGCCGGCAACCTGGAAGGCGGGGGTGTCGAGCAGGCGCGGAGCTTCCGTGCAGGCGGCCGGCGCTTCATCCACGCGTATTGCCTGCACCAGTGCCAATCCAGCGATGCCATTCTCGCGCACCCGCTCCGGCGTCTGCCCGAACTGTTCGCAGAAGGCGCGGGTGAACGCGGCATGGGTGGTGTAGCCCGCCGCCAGTGCCACCGGCAGGATGTCACCCGCACCCTCGGCCAGTCGCTGCGCGGCGGCGCTTAGGCGCCGCCCCCGCAGGTAGCGCACCACCGAGGTGCCGGTGCGGGCCTGGAACAGGCGTGACAGGTGGAACGGCGAAAGCCCGGCCGCCGCTGCGATATCGGCCAGTGCCAGCGGTGAATCCGCATGCGTTTCGATGTACCACAATGCCTTGCCTGCCGCGCTCATCCGCCGTTCCCTGAAGCCGATGCCAGGCACAGTAGCGGATCGCGTGGCGCTTCGTTTAGCAGTTCTTGCGCCGCCGGGGCTTTGCCTCTTCCAGCACACCAGCAACAATGTGCGCTTCATGGACGAGATCAGGAGCAGGAAGATGCGAACGACGGCGTGGGATGCCCGGCCAGTGGAGCCCGGCCGATGATCGAGATGATCGAAATGCTGCTCATGCTCTGGGTACTGCCCAGTCTGCTGACCCTGGCGCTGCTGCTGCTGATGTTGTTCGGCGCACCACGGTGGCGCGGCAATCCCTGGGTGTACCGCGCCGGCTTCGCGTTGCTGGGCGCGTGCCTGACACCGACGTTGTTTGCGGCTGGTCACGGTGGATTGCCGTGCGCGACCATCGGCGGGCTGGTGATGATACTGACGCAGCTGCAGTGGATCGGCGATCTGCAGGCCGACGTCATGGGCATCGGGATTCGCAACAGGGGCATCTGGATCATGTCCACCCCCGCCCTGATGGTGTTCGCCGCCCTGATGTTCGTTCCGCTGCGAACGGCGCGGCCGGCCCGTTTCGGCTTTGGCGACGACGGCAACGGCAACGGCAACGGCAACGGCTAGCCCCTGTACGCGGGGATGGGGCGTGGGGCGGTAATGGGGTGTGGCAGGGGCCAACCTGGGTTGGCGCATCAAGCTGTCGTACTCACGTCATGGCTCCTTCACAGATCGCGCCGAGACTGCGCGCCTTGTCCAGCCCTGTTGTGCCTGCGCAGGTGCTGGCCCTGTCGTGTCTTTCCGGAGCCCTGCCGTGCATCGTTCGAAGCTTTCGCGTTCCATCCTCCTTGCCCTTTCCATGGCCAGCGCAGGAGGCGCGATCGCAGCGGAGGCCGATGCGGTCGATGCCTCGGCAGGCAGCCGCGCGGCGCCCACCCAGCTCGATGCGATGCTGGTCACCGGCACCCGCGCCTCCAACCGCACCCAGTTCGAAACGCTGGCGCCGGTGGATGTATTCACCAAGGAAGACATCAAGTCGGTTGAATCCACCGATCTGAAGGACGTGCTGGCCCAGCTGGTGCCGTCGTTCGTGGTGCAGCGCCTGCCGATGGCCGACGGCCAGGTGTTCGTGCGCCCGGCTACCCTGCGTGGCCTGTCGCCGGACCAGACACTGGTGCTGGTCAACGGCCGCCGTTTCCACCGCAGCGCGTTGCTGGGCAACCGCGGTGCGCAGGCGGCCGATCTGGCGCAGATTCCGACCAGCGCGATCAAGCGCATCGAAGTGCTGCGCGATGGTGCCTCGGCGCAGTACGGCTCGGACGCCATCGCCGGCGTCATCAACATCATTCTCGAGGATGGCCCCGGCACCGAGATCACCGCTGGCTATTCGCAGTATGCGCAGGGCGACGGTGCCTCGCGCGACTTCAGTGCGCGCACCGGCTGGTCGCTGGGTGACTACGGCAGCCTGGTGCTGTTCGCCGAATCGTCCAATTCCGATGCAACCTCGCGCACCCGCCAGCGCCCGGATGCCATCGCCTTCCAGGCCGCGCATCCGGACCTGGACGTGCCCAACCCGGTGCAGCGCTGGGGCCAGCCGGACCTTGAAAGCCGCCGTGTCGGCTTCAACGTCAAGGCCAACGCCAGCGACACGCTGGAGCTCTATGCCTTCGGCCTGTACAGCCACAGCGACGGCGTCAGCGATTTCAACTGGCGCAACCCCGATACCACCACCGGCGCCTACCGTACGACCACGATCTTCCCCGGCTGGAACCTGCGCTCGATCTATCCGGTGGGCTTCAGCCCGCAGTACGGCAACGTCCAGAACGACCTGCAGCTGGTGGGTGGCCTGCGTGGCGAGATCACGCCCAAACTGCGTTGGGATGTCAGCGCGTCGTATGGCCGCAACGCCATCGACTACAGCCTGAAGAACTCGATCAATGCCTCGCTCGGTCCGGCCAGCCCGACCGCGTTCGATCTCGGCCGCCTGACCCAGACCGAGAAGAACGCCAACGCCGACTTCAACTACGAGTGGGACGTGGCCGCGCTGGCCAAGCCGATCAACGTCGCCTTCGGTGGCGAGTTCCGCCAGGAGACCTACCAGGTGCGCGCCGGTGATCCAGCGTCGTACGCGGTCGGCCCGGGTGCAGCTGCTGGCCTGGAAGCCAATTCCAACGGCGCGCCGGGCTTCTCGGCCAGTCAGGCCGGACAGTGGAGCCAGCGCAGCAAGGCGGCCTATGTGGATATGGAGGTGCCGCTGGGCGAGCGCTGGAGCATCGGCGCGGCCAGTCGCTATGAAGACTTCTCCAGCTTCGGCAGTACGCTGGACGGCAAGCTCTCGGCGCGCTTTGCGATCACCCCGGACGTGGCCCTGCGCGGTACCGTGTCCACCGGCTTCCGTGCACCGACCCCGGCGCAGCTCAACACCACCAGCACCACGCAGGGCCTGGACACGCGCACGCTGCAGATCTTCACCAGCGGCCGCCTGTCGCCGAATGATCCGCTGGCCCAGTTGCTCGGTGCCAAGCCGTTGAAGCCGGAGGAATCGCGTACCGCCTCGCTGGGCCTGACCTGGCGCACCGACCTGGGCCTGTCCGGCTCGGTGGATGTGTACCAGATCAAGCTCACCGACCGCTTCAGCCAGTCGGCCAGCTTCGCCATTCCGGCCGGCACGCCCAACCCGCTGGGCTACACCTCGGTGAACTACTTCACCAACGACTTCGACACCACCACCACCGGCGTGGACGTGGTCGGCAACTACCTGCGCGACCTCGGCGCGGGCCGCATGACGCTGACCCTGGCCTACAACTACAACCGTACCCGCGTGAACAACGGCAGCACCTCGGTGGCCACCAACGAGACCCAGCGCGTGCTGTTCGAAGACCGCCTGCCCGAGCACAAGGGCAGCCTGACCGGCAGCTGGGACATCGGCGCCTGGTCGCTGATGGCGCGCATGCGCTACTACGGCGCCTGGACCGACTCCAGCGGCAACGCCGTGGGCGACATCTACCAGCGTTTCGGCGCGATGAGCTTCCTTGACCTGGCCGTGGGCTACCGCATCAACGAACACCACAGCCTGCGCGTGGGCGCCGACAATGTGTTCGACCGCTACCCGGATGAGGCCACCTTCCAGGCCAGCCGTGGCCTGGTCTATTCGCGCAACGCGCCGTACGACACCGATGGCGCCAACCTCTACGCACAGTACCGGTTGAGCTTCTGATGGACCGTACCCGTCGTTCCCTGCTGCGTGCCGGCACCTTGCTGCCGGCCGCCGCCGTGCTGCCTTCACTGCCTGCCCAAGCGGCCGCGCGCTACGCTGGGCCGATGGAGATTCCTGCGAAGACCGTGGCACCGGAAGAGCTGGCCCACGATGAAACCTACTGGTCCGCGGTGGCCAGTCACTTCGACATCACCGACGAAGTGAACCACCTGGAGAACGGCTACTGGGGTGCGATGGGGCGCGAGACGCTGGCCAGCTACCAGCGCCACACCGCCGAGGTGAACCGTGGCAATGCGTGGTATGGCCGCCGTGAATTCCCGGCGCAGTACATGGCGGTGCAGCGGCAGGTGGCCGAACTGCTGGGCGTGGGGGCCGACGAGATCGCGCTCACCCGCGGCGCCACCGAGGCGATGCTGGCCCTGATCGGCGGCTACAACCGCCTGCAGCCCGGTGACCAGGTGCTGTACGCCGACATCGACTACGACAGCATGATCGGCGCGATGCGCTGGCTGCAGCAGCGTCGCGGCGCGCAGGTGGAGCGCATCGCACTGCCGGCAGTGCCAGACCACGCGCAGATCCTGCAGGCCTACGAGGCCGCGTTCGCGCGCCTGCCGCGGCTGAGGCTGGTGCTGCTGACCCAGGTCAGCCACCGCCACGGGCTGGTGCTGCCGGTGGCGGAAATCGCCGAGCGTGCGCGGGCGCGCGGCATCGATGTGATCGTCGATGCGGCGCACGGCTTCGGCCAGATCGACTATGCGGTGCCAGACCTGAAAGCCGACTTCGTTGGCATCAACCTGCACAAATGGATCGGTGCACCGGTCGGCGTTGGCGCGATGTACGTGCGCAAGGGCCGCGTGGCGGATCTGGACCCGTACATGGGCGAGACCGACGATGGCCGCGTGGGCAGCCGGGTGCACACCGGCACGGTCAACTTCGCCGCCTACCTGGCACTGCCGGAAGCGATCGCATTGCACCAGCGCATCGGTGCGGCCAACAAGCAGGCGCGCCTGCGCTACCTGCGCGAGCGCTGGACAGAGCCGGCACGGCAGATGGCGCATATCGAAGTGCTGTCCTCGCCGGACCCGGCGCTGGCCAGTGCGCTGGCCAGCTTCCGCCTGCGCGGGCGCACCAGCACGGCCGACAACATCGCGCTGCAGAAGCGCCTGCTGGATGAGCATCGGGTGTTCACCACGCACCGCGACGGCCTCGATTCCGGCGCCTGCGTACGGGTGACGCCGACGGTGTTCACCCGGCCGGAGCAGATGGATGCATTGGTGAAGGCTTTGGCGGCATTGGGGTAGTGCCGGCCGCTGGCCGGCAACCTCATGATCCGTGCACGCCGTTGCCGGCCAGCGGCCGGCACTACCAGGCCTACCGCTCGATTGCCGGCAACGCATCGGACAACAGCAAGCGGTCAATCCGCCGCAGCGCACTTTCCAGTTGCCGGCGGTCCGCCGCCAGCCCCAGTGACAGCCGCACGCCGTTCTGATGCAGCACCCCGGGCGGGCAGAACGCCGATGAGGGCGCAATGGCCAGCCCCTGCAGCTGCGCGGTGCGTACCAAGGTGGCATCGGTCCACGGCGCCGGAACCCGGCACCAGGCATGCAGGCCTTCGGCGCGCTGCAGCAGCGACGGTGCCAGCAGATAGCGCGCCATGCGCATGCGCTCGCGCGCCTCGCTGCGTACCTGCGCCAGCAACGATTGCGCCGAGCCATCCAGCAGCAACTGGCTGGCCAGCGCCGACACCAGCGGATGACCCATCAAGCGGGTCGCCCGCAGCGCGGCCGTCATCGACTCGGCATGCGCCGCATCCGGGCATTGCACGAAGGCCGTGCGCAAGCCTGGGCTGATCACTTTCGACAGCGTGGCCACGTAGAACACGTGGCGTGGGGCCAGGGTTGCCAGCGCTGTCGGCGCGTCCTCGGCGAGGTGCCAGTACGGATCGTCTTCGATCGCCAGCAGGCCTTCGCTTTCCAGTACGCGCGCCAACGCTTCGCGCCGCTGCAGTGGCAGGGTCAGCGCCGTCGGGTTCTGGCAGGTCGGATTGAGATAGACCAGCCGCGCGCCGCTTTCGCGAGCCTGCCGGGCCAGTGCCTCGGGGCACATGCCGTGTTCGTCGCTGTCCACTGGCAGCAGGCGCCGGCCCAGTGCGGCCGCTGCCTGCAGCAACCCCGGGTAGACCAGCGTGTCGCACAGGATCGCATCGCCATCGCGGCTCTGGCTGAGCAGGATCGCCGCCAGCGCGACCTGGGCGCCTTCGGTCAGCAGCAGGCAGGCGTCGTCCACGGTGCCCAGCATCGGCCGCAGCCAGCGCGCCGCCGCATGGCGATCGGTCGGGTTGCCGCCGCCCAGATGGTAGGTCATCAGGTTGGGCGCGTTGCTGCGCGCAAGTACGGCGGCGGCGCCACGGCGCAGCGTCTCGGCCAGTGCATCGGCATCGGGCACCGGCGGCACGTTCATGCTCAGGTCCACCACCTGCTCGAAGCCGGCCTTGGGCGGTGCGATGAAACTGCCCTGCGGACCGCGCGCCTCGATCAGGCCACGCTTGCGTGCTTCATCGAAGGCACGGGTGACCGTGGTCAGGTCGACGCCGAGCTGCAGCGCCAGTGCGCGCTGCGAAGGCAGGCGTTGTCCTGGTGCAAGGCCGCCGCGACGCACCGAGCGTTCCAGTGAGTTGACGATGCGCAGGTAGATCGGCCCGCTGTGCGCGAGCACGTCCTGCACCCACTCGCGCGCTGCGACATCCGGTCGCGGCATGTAGGGAGCATGTCGGGGCGTATCGTTGTTTCCAACGGCGGGAGCCTGTCCATAACCATCGGTCGGTTCGGGCAGGTGACCGCCGTTGTTGTTTACGGCGGTCGCGCCGGCCAGTCTCGGTGAAGTCATTGCGCGTCCTCAGCGCGGGGCGTGCCAGGGGCAGTAACAGCCCACGGCAAGCAGTCCTTTCGGGCGTACGGTTTCGCCGCGCACCAGTTTGTCCAGCAGCGGTTCGACGAAGCTGTTGGCCGAGTTGCAGACCATGCCGATGCTGTACGGGCCGGCATACGCCAGGTGGCCCTGCCGGTCCCAGATCGCCACCGCAGGGCTGGCCGGAATGTGTTCGATGCCGTCGATGGTCGGCAGCTGGATCACCTTGCTGCGCAGCGGCTCGGGCAGTTCGCCCTCGGTACCGGGGCGGCGGATCGCATAGAAGTCGATGCCGGCGCGGCGGTACATGCTGATCAGGTAGCTCAGGTGTGCGCCGGTTTCGCGGTTGCAGACTGCGCAGGCCGGGTCCCAGAAATGCACCACGCGGATGCGGCCGGTATCGCCGGCCAGATTGGCCGGCAGGCGCAGCTGCGAGTCGTCGAAGACGATGGCCTGTTCGGTGAAGGTGGATTGCGCGCCGTAGCCGAAGTACTGCCACAACGCCGCCGCCACGCCGGCCATGAACAGGCAGGCGAGGGCGATCATCGTCGGCAGCAGCCAGCGGCGCGCGCGCGGCGCGGCTGCGCCCATCAGGACGCGTCTCCGCCGAACTTGTGCACGTACTGCTTGCGCATCTCGCGGCAGGAGTCGGCCTGCGCGCGGCGCTGGATCTCGCTACGCGCCGGATCCTCGCTGCGCTGCACGCACTGCTCGATGGCGTGGCGCTCGGCGGCCTGCACATCCACGGTCTGCGGCTGCAGGCAGACCCAGGCCAGCGCGGCCAGCATCAGCACCACAAAGCCACCGCACCCGGCCATCACCAGGTGGAACTTCAGTTTCTCGGCGCGCATCGACGCTCGTCCCTTCATCCATACATTGCATACAAAATATCATCTTGTATGGATGGCGCGCCATGCGCACGGTTCAGACGATGGCGCTGTGCCGCGCTTCGGGGGCTTCGGACAGGATCTCATTCAGCTTGGCCAGCGCCCCGGCCAGCGCGCCCTGGTCGACCGCGCCGCCCAGCGACAGGCGGATCGCGTTGCCCGGTGGCGGTTCCTCCACGCTGAAGGCATCGGAGCTGGCGATGCCCAGGCCTTGTTCCTGCGCGGCCTGGATCAGCCGGTACTGGTCCAGCCGTGGCGGCAGCGGCAACCAGACATGCAGGCCGGCCGGATGGGCGCGGGCACGCGACGGCAGGTACTGCGCGGCAATCGCCTGGCGTTCGCGCAGTTCCTGCTGGAAGCGCTGCACCATGTCCTGGGCCTGGCCGCTGCGGATCCATTGCGAGGCCACGGCCACCATCGACTGGGTCGGCATCAGCGCGATCGCGCGCAGCGCATCCAGCACCGGTTCCATCGGCTCGCCGGCCGGCACCACCAGATAGGCGGTGCGCAGGCCCGGCGCCAGGCACTTGGACAGGGTGGAGATGTAATAGACCGGGCAGCCGGCGTCGCAGTGGGCGGCCAGCGGCGGGGCGGCGTCCCCGGCCAGCAACCAGTAGGGATCGTCTTCGATCACGGTCAGATCGTGGCGCTTTGCCACCGCCAGCAGCGCCTGCCGGCGCTGTGCCGACATCGTCGCCGTGGTCGGGTTCTGGATGGTCGGCACCAGGTACAGCAGGCGCGGGCGGCGCAGCTGGCAGGCTTCTTCCAGCGCGTCCGGCAGCATGCCTTCGGCGTCCAGCGCCACCGGCACCACGCCCCGCTGCAGCACGCGCGCGGCGGCCAGCAGCCCGGGATAGGTCAGCTGTTCGGCGGCGATCAGCTCGCCCGGCTGGGTACGGGCCAGGATCAGTGCACATAGCGCGGTCTGCGCACCGGGGCAGATCACCACCTGGTCGGCCCCCACGGTGCCCAGCATGGGCGCCAGCCACTGCACGGCGGCGGCGCGGTCCTCACGGGTGCCGGCACCGACGTGGTAACTCATCAGCTCGCCCTGGCCCAGCTGCTGGCCCACGTGCTGGAAGCCGGCTTCCATGCCCTGCGCGAACGGGGCGCTGCCCAGCAGCGGGGGGATGTTCATGCTCAGGTCGACCGAGGTGCTGCGGTTGCCGGCCGACAGTGCAATGAAGGTGCCGCCAGCGCCCTGCGCATCGAGCAGGCCGGCCTGGCGAAGTTCGGCAAAGGCGCGGGTGACGGTGGTCAGGTCCACGCCCACCTGTTGGGCCAGGTCGCGCTGCGGCGGCAGGCGGTCGCCGGGGCGCAGCACGCCGTCATCCACCGCCTCGCGCACCTGCTGGGCAATCTGCAGGTACAGCGGTCCGGCGCCCTCGCGGAAGGGGCGAACCCAGGTGCGGTTGGGATGTTTCAGGCGGCGGCCGGCGGCAGGAGGCGTCATCGGTCAGATTTTTCCATACGTGCAGATGCACAAGTCCATACAATCATGTATCTTGTATGGGCTTGATTGGATTGGATCGCCTTTTTGTAGGCGACCTCGTACCCACAGTGTAGCCGCTCCACGCCCGGGCGCTGCGCGCAGGCGAGCCGGTCAAGCGCGCTTCTTCAACAGGGTTGACCTCCAATGAATATCTGCTGGAACCGCATCCGCCTGGCGCTGGTCGCCCTGGCCTGCCTCGGCCTGTCGGGCTGTGACTGGGTGCTGCTGGATTCGAAGGGCATGGTCGGGCTCGCCCAGCGCGACCTGATCCTGATCTGCATCGGCCTGATGCTGATCGTGGTGATACCGGCCATCGTGCTGACCTTTGTGTTCGCCTGGCGATTCCGCGCCGGCAACACCAAGGCGAAATACACGCCGGACTGGTCGCACTCCACCAAGGTGGAGATCGTGGTCTGGGGCGTGCCGCTGGTCATCATCGCGGTGTTGGCGGTGATCGTCTGGCAGTCCACCCACGAACTGGACCCGTACAAGCCGCTGGACGTGGCTGGCGAACCGCTGCACGTGGACGTGATCGCCACCGACTGGAAGTGGGTGTTCGTGTACCCGGACCTGGGCATCGCCACGGTCAACCAGCTCAACTTCCCGGCCAACCGCCCGCTGGCGTTCAACATCACCTCCAACTCGACGATGAACACCTTCTTCATCCCGCAGCTGGGTGGCCAGATCTATGCGATGGCCGGCATGCGCACGCAGCTGCACCTGATCGCCAACGAGCCGGGCCAGTTCCGCGGCATGTCCGGCAACTACAGCGGGCATGGCTTCTCGAACATGAAGTTCATCGCCACCGCCAGCAGCAACGAAGACTTCGAGCGCTGGGTGGCCGAGGTGCGCAGCGCGCCGCAGGCACTGGATTTCAACCAGTTCAAGGCGCTGGCCGCGCCGTCGAAGAATGCACCGGTACAGCACTTCTCCAGTGTCGAGCCGCTGCTGTTCAAGAAGGTCATCGACCAGTTCATCGGCGTGGGTGAGAACACCGCTGCCGCCACCCCGGCGGGCGCTGCCGGTGGTGCCCAGGTTTCCCAGGAGTAACGAACATGTTGGGTAAATTGACGTGGGAGGCCGTGCCGCTGCACGAGCCGATCGTGGTGGTCACATTGGCGGCCATGGTGCTGGGTGGCCTCGCGCTGCTCGGCGCGGTGACGTACTTCAAGCTGTGGGGCCCGCTGTGGCGTGACTGGTTCACCACCGTGGACCACAAGAAGATCGGCATCATGTACGTGGTGGTGGCGCTGGTCATGCTGGTGCGTGGCTTCGCCGATGCGCTGATGATGCGCGCGCAGCTGGCCGCGGCCGGCCCGGGCAGTGACGGCTTCCTGCCACCGGAACACTACGACCAGATCTTCACCGCGCACGGCGTGATCATGATCTTCTTCGTGGCCACCCCGTTCGTGGTCGGCCTGATGAACATCATCGTGCCGCTGCAGATCGGCGCGCGCGACATGGCGTTCCCGTTCCTCAACGCCTTCAGCTTCTGGATCTTCGTGGTCGGCGCCGCGCTGATGATGATCTCGCTGGGTGTTGGCGAATTCGCCATGACCGGCTGGGTCGCCTATCCGCCGCTGTCGGGTATCGAGTTCAGTCCAGGGGTGGGTGTCGACTACTACATCTGGGCGTTGCAGGCCTCCGGTATCGGAACATTGCTGACCGGCGTCAACCTGTTCATCACCATCCTGCGCATGCGTGCGCCGGGCATGACCCTGATGAAGATGCCGGTGTTCACCTGGACGGTACTGGTCACCAGCGTGATCATCATCGCCGCCTTCCCGATCCTCACCGTGGCGCTGGGCGCGCTCACCCTGGACCGCTACCTGGACTTCAACTTCTACACCAACACGTTGGGTGGCAACCCGATGATGTACGTGAACCTGGTGTGGGCCTGGGGCCATCCGGAGGTGTACATCCTGGTGCTGCCGGCGTTCGGCATCTTCTCTGAAGTCACCGCCACGTTCGCGCGCAAGAAGCTGTTCGGCTACAAGTCGATGGTGGGCGCCACGCTGGCGATCGGCATCCTGTCGTTCATCGTCTGGCTGCACCACTTCTTCACCATGGGCTCCGGTGCCAGCGTCAATGCCTTCTTCGGCATCATGACGATGATCATCGCCATTCCCACCGGCGTGAAGATCTTCACCTGGTTGTTCACCATGTACGGCGGCCGCGTCGAGTTCAGCGTGCCGATGCTGTGGACCATCGCGTTCCTGGTCACCTTCACCATCGGTGGCATGACCGGCGTGCTGCTGGCCATCCCGGGCGCGGACTTCCTGCTGCACAACAGCCTGTTCCTGGTCGCACACTTCCACAACACCATCATCGGCGGCGCGTTGTTCGGCTACCTGGCCGGCTTTGCCTACTGGTTCCCGAAGGTGTTCGGCTTCACCCTCAACGAGCGCCTGGGCAAGTGGTCCTTCGCCTGCTGGGTGATCGGCTTCTACCTGGCCTTCATGCCGCTGTACATGCTCGGCTTCATGGGCATGACCCGGCGCATGAACCAGTACGACAACCCGGCGTGGACGCCGTACCTGATCGCCGCCTTCATCGGTGCACTGTTCGTGTTCGCCGGCATCATCCTGATGCTGGTGCAGATCTACGTGAGCGTGCGCGACCGCAAGCGCAACCTGGACCTGACCGGCGACCCGTGGAATGCACGCACGCTGGAATGGGCCACGCCGTCGCCGCCGCCGTTCTACAACTTCGCCGTGGTGCCCAAGGCCGATGAGCTGGACGCCTTCCACGAAGCGAAGAAGCGTGGCCTGCCACCGCCGCCGAAGAAGTACGCGCCGATCCACATGCCGAAGAACACCGGCGTGCCGCTGATCCTCAACATCTGGATCCTGGTGCTGTGCTTCGCGTTGGTCTGGCACATCTGGTGGATGGCCGCCGCCAGCTTCATCGCCATGATCGTGACCCTGATCGTGCGCTCCTACGACGAGGACGTGGACTACTACGTCAGTTCCGAAGAGGTGGCGCGCACCGAAGCGGCCAACCTGGCCAAGCTGAAGGAGGTACGCGCATGAACCTGTTGACCCGCCCGGAGCTGGCCAGCGATACGCCGGCGCACGAGGACCACCACGCACACGACCACAGCCATGAGCAGGGCGGCATGAAGGTGTTCGGCATGTGGGTCTACCTCATGTCCGACCTGGTGCTGTTCGGTTCGCTGTTCGCCTCGTACGCGGTGCTCAGCACCGCCTACGCAGGCGGCCCCACCGGCAAGGACCTGTTCTCGCTGCCGTTCGTGATGGCCGAAACCTTCCTGCTGCTGGTCTCCAGCATCACCTACGGCCAGGCCGTGCTGGCAATGCACCGCCATGACGCTTCGGCAGTGCTGCGCTGGCTGGGCGTGACCTTCGTGCTCGGCGCCTCGTTCATCGGCATGGAGTTCTACGAGTTCTCGCACCTGATCCACGAAGGCGCGGGCCCCAGCACCAGTGCCTACCTGTCAGCGTTCTTCGCGCTTGTGGCCACCCACGGCCTGCACGTGGCCAGTGGCCTGATCTGGATGGCAGTGGTGATGCACCAGGTCTACCGCCGTGGCCTGACCCCGACCAACATCACCCGCGTTTCGTGCCTGAGCCTGTTCTGGCACTTCCTGGACCTGGTGTGGATCTGCGTCTTCACCTTCGTCTACCTGATCGGAGCCTTCTGACATGGCCCACGTCGAAACCTCGCGCGCCGGCAATGCGCACGGCTCCACCACGTCCTACCTGATCGGCTTCGTGCTGTGCGCGCTGCTCACCGTGGTGCCGTTCGCACTGGTGATGAACCCGGTGCTGTCGCGGCCGCTCACGCTGTTCCTGCTGGTCGGCTTCGCGGTGGCGCAGATCCTGGTGCAGCTGGTCTTTTTCCTGCACATGGACCGCAAGTCCGAAGGTGGCTGGAACCTGGCCAGCTTCGTGTTCACCCTGGTGATCCTGTTCATCGTCGTCGCACTGTCGGTCTGGATCATCTGGAGCATGCACTACCACATGATGATCAACTGAGCCTGCGCACCGTGAAAGGCATTGCGTTCCCCCATCGTGGCCTGCGCCTGGCCGCAGGCCTGCTGCTCGGACTGCTGGCCGGCTGCAGTGCGCAGTCGCGCATGGACTTCTATTCCAAGGACATCGCCTGCGAAGAACTCGGCCAGCACTGGTCGATGCCCGACAGCCACGGCACCGTGCGTGGCCCGGCGGATCTGCAGGGGCAGGTGACCTACCTGTTCTTCGGCTTCACCAGCTGCCCGGACGTGTGCCCGACCACGATGGTCGAGTTGAGCCAGGTCAAGCACCTGATGGGCAAGGACGCCGACCAGCTGCAGGTGGTGTTCGTCAGCGTCGATCCGGCCCGCGACACGCCCGAGGTCGCCCGCACCTACGTGGAAGCGTTCGACCGGAAGGCGGTGGCGCTGGTCGGCAACGAGGCACAGTTGGCCGCCATGGCCAGCGACTTCAAGGCGTTCTATGAAAAGGAACCCGGCCCGATCCCACAGACCTACACCATGAGCCACATTGCCGGTGGCTACGTGTTCGATCGCCAGGGTCGGCTGCGGCTGTTCGCCCCCTACGGCATGCCGGTGGACAAGCTGTTCTCCGACGTGCAGCGCCTGCTGCTCGAGCCCGCGCACCCGGCGGCCGGCAACGGTCCGCTGGCCAGCTGCAGCCTCACCCACAACGGCACACTCGCCGCCCGCTGACGCTGGTGGGTGCCAACCTTGGTTGGCACACCCCTGATCCCCCGGCCGGCCAGGAGAGCCAACCGGCCGGGGGCACCACTCAACGCCTTACTTGGTTTCTTCCCACTGCACCACGTCCGGCTCGGTGGCGCGGATGCCGGCGGTGGACAGCAGCTTGGTGGTCGCATCCAGCGCCGCGTTCACCGACGGGTACTCCACGATGGCCTGGCCCGACGCCTTCGACACCTTCACCACGCTGCCGCCGGTGGCGCTTGCTGCGCGCTGGGCAGCGGCTGCATCGGTGAAGAACACCTTGACCCGCGACGTCGCCACCACCGGCGCTCCGTCGTGGGATACCGCCGCGGCGAACTTGCCGGCGCCGGCATCAGCAGGCGCGGCCGCTGCGCCGTCCAGCGAACGCTTGGTACGCGTGCTGGTGGCTGCCGCCTGCGAGGTGATCGTGAACCGACCGCCGCTGACCTGCTTCACCGTGGTCGTGGGAGACAGCTGGAAACGCGTGCCACCCACATCGAACGAGCGGCCGGTAGCGGACGCCTTCAGTTCCTGCGCATCCACGGTTGAGGGGGTCCTGGCCGGAGGTGTCTGCCCCGAGCTCTGTGCCCAGGCAGGGGAGGTCATCGCCGCGAAGGCGAGCGTGCTCAACAGAATGGTCTTTTTCATCATCAGTGCCCCAGAACGCGGATCTTGAAGGATTCGAGGTTGCCACGCGATGCAGCAGTCGCGGCCTGCCCCATGTCGGTCACTTCCAGCGTCCAGGTGCCGGTGGCATTCTCATCCAGGAAGGCATTGCTGGACAGCAGGTCCCAGCTGGTGAAATTGCTCTGCGCGTTCCCCGTGCCCGAACCGATCGCGGTGAACGCCGGTTGCACCACGCTGCGGGTGCCGCTGGGCGAAACCAGCACGAACTGCAGCTGGCGCGTATTGCGGTGGTTTACCCGGAAGCCGAGCTGCACGCTTTCGATGTTGCGCGCGCCGTTGGCCAGCTGGAAGGTCAGGCGTGCCGCGGCAGCCGAGGTGTTGCCGATGGTCACGGTGCGCGTGGTGGTGCGCCAGCCGCTGTCGACCAGCGGTCCCAGCGACTGGAAGTTCTCGGCGACCTCTACTGCACGCGCAGCATTGACCACGCCGAAGCCATACCAGTTGCTGTAGGCACGGTTGGCAGCGTTCACCGTCCAGCCCGGCACCAGCGTGCGCCCGTCGGCCAGTGTCACCGCCGGCTGGTTCGGGTGGTTGCGGGTGGCGGTGGTGGCCAGGATGTACTTCACATCGCGATAGGACAGGTTCGGATTGGCTTCCAGCACCAGCGCAGCCACGCCCGATACCATCGGTGCCGACGCTGACGTGCCGTTCATCTTGGCGGTGTAGTTGCAGGTGCTGTCGATGGCCGACTGGTTGCTGTCCAGCGTGTTCTCGCGGTTGGTGTTCTTGTTGCTGCCCTGCGCGCACCCGGTCACGTCGGTGGTGACGATGGCCGGGTCGTACGCGCGTGCCACCAGGCCCGGTGCGTACTGGGCCTGCAGGCCGTACTCACCGCCAAAGGCCGAGACCCACAGGGCCGAGCCGGTGGAGGAGTACGACGAGCGCACGCCATCGGCGCGCACGGCGGCAACGGTGATCACGTTGAACAGGTTGTTGCGCGGATCGCGGCCAGCCGGCACGCAGCCGGTGTTGCGGTTCTTGGTGTCATTGGTGCAGACATCGAAGGTGTTGCCGAGGTTGTCCTGCCAGTACCCGTTGTTGAAGTTGTTGCCGGCCGACTTCACGTAGATGCCGCCGCGGCCACCGCGCGTACCCGACAGCGCCTGCTCATACGAACGTATCGTGTTCTCGCTGTACGCCAACGGCAGGTTCGGATTGCCCGGGCCGGCGCCCCAGCTGTTGTTGAACACCTGCACGTCGGCCGATTCCGCGCCATCCCACCAGGCGTACTCGATGTTGCTCTGCTGGTTGCCCTGGGCGGAGCGCGAAATGGGGTTGAAGCCCTTCAGCGTTGCCGCCGGAGCCACACCACGCACGCCCAGGTTGTTGGCGCCCACCGCGCCGGCGATGCCGCCGACCATGGTGCCGTGGTTGTCGGCGTCCGGATTGGACGGGGTGGGATTGTTCGAACCATTGGCGAAGTTCTTGCCGGCCACGGCCGCCACGTTGGCGGCCAGGTCCGGATGCGCGATCTGCAGGCCGTCATCGACGATGGCGATGGTGACACCCTGGCCACGGATGCCGTTGCGGTACAGGCCATCCACGTTCAGATCGTTGCCGGCTACCGGCAGCGTGTCGGCCGGTACCGTCTGCCCGGTATTGCGCAGGTGCCACTGGATGCCCGCCAGCGGATCGGCCTGCTGGGCCTGTGCGGTGACGGCCAGGCTGCCCAGCACCAGGGCAGTGGCAAGGGCCAGCCGCGCGGAGCGCGGTGGCGCGGAGCGTTGCGTGTGTCGCTTCATACACGAATCCTTCTGTTGTGAATCGGCATGGCAGGACGGCGGGGCGGAACTGCCCCATCGCAACGAGCCAAACGCGAGACAACGAAGAACCCCCTACCTCTTCACAGCAGCAATCTGCGGATGTGCCAATTCCGTCACAAACACTTATGCCCGCCGGTAATGACGATGGCGTTGGCTCGCATCTGGGGGATGCCAACCCTGGCTGGCACCCGCACCCACGCATGGCGAGGATCTACCCGGCGTCATCGCGCGCCCTCACATCCGCCTGTGCTACTACGGCCCTCGCACACTTCCGTACCGGAGCACCCAGATGGTCAACCCCCTGGCCCAGGCCCATCGTGGCCCAGGCACCACGCTGTTCAGCCTGTTGAACCCGATACCGTTCGGCTTCTTCGTCGGCGCCCTGATCTTCGACGCGATCTACCTCAACAGCGCCGAGGTGATGTGGGGCAAGGCCGCGGCCTGGCTGATCACCTTCGGCCTGCTGATCGCCATCGTGCCGCGGCTGATCAACCTGTTCGCGGTCTGGCGCCGCAACGGCACGGCCACCCGCATCGACCGCATCGACTTCTTCCTCAACCTGGTGGCCGTGCTGCTGGCGATCTGGAACGCCTTCGTGCACAGCCGTGATGCCTATGCCGTCGCGGTGCCGGGCACGATCCTGTCGGCGCTGACCGTGGCCCTGATCGCACTGGGCCTGATCCTGCTGTCATTGCAACCGCCGGTGCTGCAGGGAGGCCGTCATGGCTAAGCACATCCTGCCCATCATGGCTGCCCTGGCGCTGGCGGTGACCCTGTCGGCCTGTGCGGGCAAGGCCGAGTACCACCCCACCGACCAGTCCGGCGCGAAGCCGCCGCTGCCGGCACCGAAGAATTTCCTGATGCCGCCAATGCAGGTGCCCAAGGGCGTCGGCTGGGCCGAAGGCCAGTCACCGACGGTGGCCGACGGCCTGAAGATCGAGCGCATCGCCGCCAACCTGATGCACCCGCGGCGCCTGCTGACCCTGCCCAATGGCGATGTGCTGGTGGTGGAAGGCAACGGCCCCGGTGAAGAACCGGTCACCACGCCCAAGCAGTGGATCGCCGGCAAGGTGAAGGCCCGTTCGGGCAAGGCCGGCAAGGGCGGCAATCGGGTCACCCTGCTGCGGCGTACACCCGGCACCGCCACCTGGACCCAGCACGTCTACATCGAGGGCCTGCACTCGCCGTTCGGCATCCAGCTGATCGGTGACACGCTGTACGTGGCCAACACCGGCAACATCATGCAGTACCACTACGTGCCGGGCGAAACCCGCATGTCCGACAAGGGCCGCGAGTTCACCGACCTGCCCAGCACCATCAACCACCACTGGACCAAGGAACTGCTGGCCAGCCGTGACGGCAGCAAGCTGTACGTGGGCGTGGGCTCCAACAGCAACATCACCGAGAACGGCCTGGCCGTGGAATACCGCCGCGCGGTGGTGCTGGAAGTGGACGTGGCCACCCGTGGCAGCCGCATCTTTGCATCGGGCATCCGCAACCCGACCGGCCTGGACTGGGAGCCGAGTACCGGCAAGCTGTGGGCGGTGGCCAACGAGCGCGACGAGATCGGCGCCGACCTGGTGCCGGATTACCTCACGTCGGTGAAGGAAGATGGCTTCTACGGCTGGCCCTACAGCTACTACGGCCAGCACGTGGATGAGCGCGTGCAGCCGCAGCGGCCGGACCTGGTGGCCAAGGCGATCGTGCCCGACTACGCCATCGGCTCGCACGTGGCACCGCTGGGGTTGCTGTTCTACACCGGGCAGGCGCTGCCGGCGCAGTACCACGGCGGCGCCTTCATCGGCGAGCACGGCAGCTGGGACCGCTCGCCGCTGAGCGGCTACGAAGTGGTGTACGTGCCGTTCAAGGACGGCAAGCCGACCGGGCGGCCGCAGACCGTGGTCGGTGGCTTCACCTCCAAAGACGAGAAGACGCTGATGGGCGCACCGGTGGGCATGGCGATGGATGCCGAGGGCGCACTGCTGGTGGCCGACGACGTGGGCGACGTCGTGTGGCGGGTGTCAGCCAAGTAGCCTTGTAGAGTCGAGCTTGCTCGACTGCTTTGGATCTGGCCCTTGTAGAGTCGAGCTTGCTCGACTGCTGTTGGAAGGTGCAGTCGAGCATGGCTCGACTCTACAAAAAGCCGGAATCAGCCGAGCATGGGCTCGGCTCTACAGTTCCGACGGCCCGCTGCGCAACCCGCTGAACACCGATTCGGCAGCAAACCCCACGCCACCCAGCAGCACGCCGAAGTACACCACCGTGGCCACCACGAAGGCGTAGCCGGCCGCCACCGCCGCGCCATCACGCTGGATGAAGCCGATCGCAAACGACATCAGCGCCAGCGCCGGCAGCGTGTTGCTGAACGGAATCGGCCCGGCCGGCGCCATCAGCAGCAGGGTCGCGAACACCAGCATCAGGTTGTTCAGGCGCATCATCTTCTTCGAGCGCACCATCACCGCCAGCCGCATCGGCCGCGACAACCGCTCCATGCGGTGCACCCACTTCAGCGCTCGGCCCAGGTTGGCCTTCAGCTTGTCGGTGGCGATCTCGCGGCGCGCCAGCTTCTGCGGCACCCACAATGGGCGGTTGCGCACCCGGCTCAGGCCGATCAGCAGGATCGAGGCACCGAACACCGTGCTCAGACCGGGAATCGACACTGGAATGATGAAGATGGCCGAGAGCAGGATCACGATCAGCAGCAGGCCCTCATCGCCCAGCGCGCTGAGCAGGGTGCCGACGCTGACCTGTTCGCCGGGCAGCTCGTCGATCATCTGCTCGATCTGCTGGGCCAGCGGCGCGCTGTCGTTGGTTTCGGGGGCACGGTAGGTCATGCGTCGCAAGGTTCTCCAGGGAAGGGCGGTCAATGGGCCGTCCTGCGGTGGGGGACGCACAGGGTCCTGCAGTATCCCGGCCAACGTGGGCAAAGAGGTGAACCGGGCATGAGGGGGTAAACTGGCGTGCCCCGCACGAGTTGAACGCAATGGACATGGGCCGCCGGCAATCGACCATCGAACTGGTCGCCATCG
Source organism: Stenotrophomonas sp. GD03930 (assembly GCF_029839665.1). Lineage (NCBI taxonomy): Bacteria > Pseudomonadati > Pseudomonadota > Gammaproteobacteria > Lysobacterales > Lysobacteraceae > Stenotrophomonas > Stenotrophomonas sp. GD03930. Next base: position 1,558,170 of record NZ_JAOCAV010000001.1, read on the forward strand.
ACATGGATGGCACCCTGCTGGACCCCGTCCACACGCTTACCGCGCGGGCCAGGCAGGCCATCGCGCAGGCGCGCGCGCTGGGCGTGCACATCGTGCTGACCAGTGGCCGCCCGGTTCCCGGCCTGGCACCGTTCCTGCACGAGCTGGGCATCACCGGTGACGACGACTACTGCATCGCCTGCAACGGCGGCCTGGTGCAGCGCATCGGCACGCGCGAAACCGTGGTCGAGTATCCGCTCAGCTTCGACGACTTCCTGTTCTGCGAGCAGGTGGCCCGCGACCTGGGCGTGCACTTCCAGGCCCTGGACAGCCAGCGCATGTACACGCCCAACCAGGACATCAGCTACTACACCGTGGCCGACTCGCATCTTTCGCGGATGCCGCTGTCGTATCGCCGCGTGCAGGACATGGACCCGTCGATGTCCTTCATCAAGCTGATGATGATCGACGCGCCGGACGTGCTGGATGCCGCCATCGCACGCCTGCCTGCCGAACTGACCGAGCGCTTCGCGGTGCTGAAGAGCGCGCCGTTCTTCCTGGAGGTGTTCGACCATCGCGCCGGCAAGGGGCCAAGCCTGCAGAAGCTGGCCGAGCACCTGGGCATCGACCGCGCCAACGTGATGGCCATAGGTGACCAGGAGAACGACCTGACCATGCTGCAGTACGCCGGCACCAGCGTGGCGATGGGCAACGCCATCGATGCGGTGAAGGCCGTGGCGCGGTTTGAAACCACCAGCAACGCCGACGAAGGCGTCGCGCGCGCGATCGAGCATTTCGTACTGCAGTAACCGCGCGGCCATCCGCCCTGGTAGGTGCCAACCTTGGTTGGCACACATGAAGGGCACGCACCGACCTATACCCACGTATAACCCACCCATCCCCACCGCCATTGCCGCTGTACCACGGCGCAATGGCGGATGCGGCAGTGCGATGCAAGAATTTCGCACGTCGAAATCACCCCACCGAATCCCGCGGCAGATGATCGCTTTCGTCTGCTGACCGGCGCGCACCGCGCGGTCATCCCCTCAACGCAATCGCATCGCCAGCCAGGGCACCGACACACCGGTGCTGCAACGCGCTGGGCGTGCGCCTGCGCCGCTCTCTCCCTGCACCTGGATCTGCCCATGAACACCCCACCCACGACGCACCTCGCCCTGGCCATCATCGCGGCCATCACCGCACCTGCGTATGCCGCCGAATCGGCCGACACCGCGCACGACACGCCCACCACCTTGAACGCCCTGCAGGTCATCGCCACGCCGCGCGGTGCGGCCGTTGCGCCCACCCAGGTGGTCGGCCCCAACCGCTACATCATCAAGGCCGAAGACCTCGACGCCATGGTCACCGGCAACAACGGCCTGGCCATGCTGAAGCAGGTACCCGGCGCCAGCTACACCGCCACCGACGGCCTGGGCCTGGACATCTCGGCCACCAGCCTGTTCGTGCGCGGCTTCCGCATGAATGAAATGGGCATCACCTTCGAAGGCGTGCCGCTGAACGACAACGGCTTCCTCTCGCTCACCGGCACCAGCGTGGTGAATGTGGGCGTGCCCGATGGCATCGGCGCGATCACGGTCAGCCCCGGTGGCGCACCGGTCAGTGTGTTCTCCAGCAGCGTCAATGGCGGCAGCCTGGAATACCGCCTGCGCGAGCTGCAGGAAACACCCAGCCTGCGTGTGAAGCAGGGCGTGGGCAGCAACAGCACAGTGGTCACCACTGTGTCCGGGCAGAGCGGCCAGCTCGGCGAGCACGGCCCGAAAGTGTTGGTCGACCTGCAACGCGTGTCGGCCGACAAGTACCAGGGCGAGGGCACCCAGAACTTCCTGCGCGGCGATCTGAAGCTGCGGCAGGACGTGGCCTGGGGTGACTTCACCGTGTTCCTGTCCGACAGCAAGGCCAAGGTCTGGGGCTACAACAACATCTCCTTCGACATGATCCGCAAGCTGGGCTGGAAGGCCGATATCTTCTATCCAGATTATGCGTGGGCGTGGTACGTGGCTTCGCCGGAAAACGCAGACAAATCCTGTGGCGCCTACACCTGCGGTGAGCTGTCCGAACTGATCCCGTACGACACCGGCCAGACCACCCGCGACCGCGTGTCCTCGATCAACCACCGGTTCCAGATCACCCCGGCGCTGAGTGGCAACGTGCAGCTGTACAACGCCAACAGCCATACCCAGGCCACGCTCACCGACCCGACCGTGCCATCGCCCAACGGTGCACCGTTCTCCGAGCAGGTGCAGACGCCGCGCGTGAATCGGCTGGGCGGCATGCTCAACCTGCAGTTCGAGACCGGCGCGCATACCTTCACCGCCGGCGTCTGGCAGGAGAAGAGCAAGGCCGCGGCCAAGACCGAGTGGTACCAGCAGCCGCTGCTGGGCGAGGGCCCGCCGCTGAAGGCCACCGGTCCGTTCGATGTGTATGGCCCGGCGTTCAAGACCGACAACGCATCGAGCTGGGTAACCCGCTCGCGCCAGTTTTACCTGCAGGACGACATCGTGTTGAACGACACGCTGAAGCTGGGTGTCGGCTTCAAGGCCGTGGACTTCCGCACCAGCGGTGGCGGCCTGGGTGATGCCAAGGACCGGCCGGTGAACGGCACGCTGCGCGCGAAGAGCAACTTCCTGCCGCATGTCTCGCTGTTCTGGAGCCCGACCGAATCCACCGATGCCTTCATCGATCTGGCCAACACCATGAACGGCTACCGCGTGGCCCAGCGCGGCAACATCGGCTACACCGCCTCGGCGTGGACGATCACCGACCAGGAAGAGTTCGACCGCGTAGCGGGCACGCTGCGCCCGGAGAAGAACTGGAACCTGACCCTCGGTGCCTCGCATCGTTTCGACCGGCTGACGATTACCGGCGATGTGTTCTACAACGACATCCGCAACCGCCTGCTGTCGGCCGCCATCGGCACCCAGTTCGCGCAGATCAACACCGTGCGGCTGATGCCGAAGATGCACGTGATCGGCGCCGACCTCGGCATCACCGCCGACCTGACCGACCACCTGCAGTTCTACCAAGGCGTGGCCGTGGCCCGTTCGTACTACGACAGCGATTTCGTGGTGGGCGACACGGTGTACCCGATCAAGGGCAACGCGCAGCCGGGCTACCCACAGATTTCGCTGGTCAGCGACCTGTCCGCGCACTTCGGCGACTGGCGCTTCGGTGCCACCAGCACCTCGTACCTGCGCCAGCCCTTCACCTACGAGAACGACATCCGCGTGCCGACGTTCTGGCAGGTCAACACCTATGCCGCCTACCGCTTCGGTGCGGACAGCGCCGTGCCCGGCCTGGAGCTGCGGCTGGACGTGAGCAACCTGTTCAACCGCCACAACATCGGCACCGCCACCATCGCCGGCTCATCGTTCTCGGGGGATTACCAGACCCTGCAGCGCAGCGCGCCCCGGCAGCTGATGTTCAGTACCTCGATGACGTTCTGAGGCAACAAGGAGTTTCGGGGTCAGATCCCTTTGCACCGCAAAGGGCTCTGACCCCCAAAATCCGCCGGACTACCATGAACCTCTTGGCGCCCTCGCACCCTTCGCTGCCATGACCTGCTCTGGCATTGATCTATCCGCTGCCATGACCCGCTCTTGGTAGAGTCGACTGCTAGTCGACTGCTCTTCGCATCTGCCTCGCAGGAGACCGCGCTTCGCGCGCGAGTCGACTAACAGTCGACTCTACCAACGACCACTCCGAACGGTGCTTCTAGGGCTTTCCCCGGTCCAACTGCCGGTACCCGATCGCTTCAGAAAGATGCGCGGTCTGGATCGCTTCACAACCCGCCAGATCCGCAATCGTGCGCGCCACCCGCAGGATTCGATGCATCGCCCGTGCCGAAAGCTGCAGGCGCTCGATGGCCTGCTCCAGCACATCCTGATCGGCTTCGCTCAGTCTCGTGCACGCCCGCAGTGCCGCCGGTGGCAGATGGGCATTCAGCCCGCCACGCGCCTGTTGCCGGGCATGCGCGGCTTCCACCCGCTCACGCACCGATGCGCTGGGTTCCCCCAGCGGCGTGCTCTCCCGCAGCTCTACAGCGTCCATCCTGGCCACACTGATATGCAGGTCGATGCGGTCCAGCAGCGGCCCTGACACCCGCGCGCGATAGCGGGTGATGCGCTCATCCGTGCACAGGCAGCGGTTGCTGCGGTCACCGGCCCAGCCACACGGGCAGGGGTTCATCGCGGCCACCAGCTGAAAGCGCGCCGGATACTGCACGCTACGCGCCGCGCGCGCGATACGGATATGCCCGGATTCCAACGGCTCACGTAGCGTCTCCAGTGCGCTGCGGTTCCATTCCGGCATTAGGGTAGCATGGTACATGTAAACCCCCGAGGAGTGCTCAATGCATCTGCTGCGGACTTCAGAGATCCCGCTTACCGAGCTGAACAAGCTCATTCCGGCTTCTGCGGCGCTTGAAGAGACTCCCCTCCCGAGACTCGAGCCCCGCTTCCCCCTTCTGGTTTCTGAAGAAGGGCAGCTTCATTGGGGGGCCTTTGCGTTTCTCCTGGACACATTTCGAATCGACTCCACCCGTAGCAGGGAGAAGACGCTCTCCACTTACGCCGAAGGGCTGAAGAGCTGGCTGGAATTCGTCGAATGCAACGGAGGCGACTGGACGAGGCCGACTGCATTGCTGCTCAGCGAGTACCGTCGCTTCTTGTCCACGGCACCGAATCGAAAGAGAAGACTAGCTAGCGAAACGATCAACCTACGGACGACCACCGTTCGAGAGTTCTACAAGTTTCTGGAGCATTGGGACGGTGAGGGCCTGGCAGACTCAGGCGGGTCCTGGGAGACGGAGCCGATCAAACAGTTCCTCGCTCGAACTAGTCGGCTGCGGCGGGCAAAGGCTTACAAGAGAAAAGTGCGTGCCATGAGTCCGGAGGAGACTTCGCTCATGGCGGCAACCCTGAAAATGCCTTACTCACTGATGTTCCTTTGGACTCTCGGGACGGGCGCTCGTCGCACCACCGTTGCAGATCTCGATCTCACACAGCTTCCAAAGAACGCACTGAATGTCAACTACATCGAGACTCGGACGAAGGGCGGAAAAGTCATCAATCTGGTGGTGACCTCCCGCTTGGCACAACGAACACTCGATTACTGCCAGACAAGTAGGAACAAGGCAGCTGCGAACTCCACTGAGAAAACAAGCCGGGTCTTTCTGAACTCGAGAGGCAGGCCGGTCACATCGAAGTCCTACTACCAAGCCTTCAGGCGAGCTGCGAAAGTGCTTGGCCTGAACGTGACACCGCACATGTCGCGACATACCTTCGCCGCGCATATGAAGAGTCGTCTCGAGGAGATGGAGAGGCGAGGTGCAAACATCAACTCGATCAAGGTCATTCAGCATCTTCTTGCGCACAACAGTGCAGAGACAACCGAGCTTTACTTGGCCTCCGTCAGCTCCATAGATTCAGGCACGCTTAGGGCAATCCTTGAGACAGAGGAGGCATTGGGATGAGTGGCGTCTCGGAGGCCGTCTTCGCCGGCGATGCGCCTGGCGACCCAGTCAACATCTATGACTTCTCCCGGCTAGGCCTTCCCCGCAAGCCCACTCACGCGTTGCTGAATGCCTTCACCGGCGTGACCTCTACTTACAGGGTGCAGAGTCGAAAGCAAGCATGGGGCTCAATCCGAAAGTTCGCAAACTTTCTGACCGAGCTGGACGGCGACCCGTGGAAGAATATGAGGTCCTCTACGATCTCGCAGAGATACGCGGAGTGGCTTAAGGCGAAGCTCTTGCTAAAGACTGGGGGAAGCCATTTTAACCTGCTTCGACAGATATATGCTTGGCTCGCCACTAACGACACCGAGAACTCGGTGACATGGATGAACATATACTTCCCCCGAGGTCAGTTCCAGAGGGAAGAGGAGTGTTCTCGAGAAAACATCCTTTCCGAAGAGGAGATGCGTGGCATTCTCATCGCTTCAAAGAAGGGGATCGATGAGGTAAGGGCGCGTACAAGGGTGATGGCGTCATTGGCAAATGGAGCTGATGTGCAATGCCTTACAGCCAAGGATAGAGCTGACCTAGATGGCATGCGTCGAGGGATGGCCCAAGGCGTACTCGGAAAGATAAATCTCTGTGCGGCGGGCTTTACGCCATACAGCGTAAAGTACCGGCCTCTAAAGAGGTACCTATTTCTAGAGATCTGCGACTACATCCCATACCTGCTGTACATAGCAATCGAAACGGGCGGGAATCCTGGGGGTTTGATGGCCTTATGCGTTGATTGCATCAGTGATCATGCCGTCGACCCATTAAAGAAAGAATTCACCTGGGATAAATTCAGGGCGACTGAGCAGAGCTCGGCTTCAGTCAGTACCGAAGGTGCGTACGCCATCCCAAAATTGATCGGCGAGGTAGTCGAATTCACTTCGGTACTTCGTATCGCTGCGGGTGCTCGTGCGGACACGGTCTTCCTTAGTTTGTGTCGTGGCAGCATAGGTCGCGTGTCGATTCAGTCATGGCACAACGAACTGGCGCTGTTCATAGACCGGCATGGCCTACCCGACTTCAATTTTGTTGACTTGAGGTTGTCCGGCGCGAGGCTCCTTGGGAATCGAGGCGAGAAGATTGAGCGAGTCCAATCCGAGCTTCAGCACAAGAATTCCAAGACCACCGGCCTCTATATTAGGTCGCCTGAGCGCAAGGGGGCCGCACAAGCGAAATTGTTGGGATTTATGGGGAAGGTAGTCCAGTCCGCAAAAGCGGTGGGCTTGCATCCAAGAAACTACGAGACTACCCAGGGTTACGACTGCACCGACGCGCTCTCAGGTGAAGCGCCCGCATCCAAGAAGGGTCAGAAGTGCCTGGATTTCCTTTACTGCGCCTTCTGCCCCAATAGCGTAGCTGTGCTGGATAGTCCGCGGCACGTTGCACGCATGATTGCTGCTCAACGGGAACTTGACGAAATCAAGAGACTGGCGGTGACCTCTCGTGACGTGGCTGCCAGGTACAAGCACGCGTACGAGAATTCGCACGAAATCCTGTCTGCGTTGCTTGGCAGGGTTACGAAAGTGGTTCTTCGTGAAGCAGAGAAGCTCTCCGTATCTGTCCCTGTTATTGGTCTGGAGTAGCCATGAAATCCTTGCGCCAAGCCACGCCGCCGGTCAGCGAATTGTCTCTCGACGGTCTCGGTATCAACTTCGAGGATGATGAGTGGTTCCTCAGACGAAACGTTATCGACGGGATTGTGGAGACGCGAAGGCTCGATTTCTCGTGCATCCCTGATGGCTGGAAAGTGCCGATAAAGATCTATTTGGCACTTGCTATGCTTGGTAGGCTGGAACGATCGACACGCTATGCTCTTGTCCTCTACGAACGATTTATCGTCCTTAGAAGCTTTGCCGTTTGGTGTTATGAGGAAGGCGTGGATTCGCCAAGCGATCTGAGTCCCGAGCTCATTTGCCCATGGACCGATGCTAGTCGCGCAGTCGGCCGTGTGGAGGCGGGTGCTACTCGGATGCGGGCCAAATTCATCTGTGTCGAGGATTTTCTACTCAACGTGGGAGATGTGTCTGCAGTAGTGCGCGCAGAGATGGTCCGCGTAGGAAAAAGGATGTCGAAGGAGGCATCAGTTGCAGCTAAGAAAAGAAAGGTGGATGACGACCTGAGTGAGCAGGAATGTCTCATGCTCTTGGCAGATGCAATCAAGCTAATAGAGGAAGATGGGCCCACAATAGAAGCCTTCATGGGTGAGGTAATGGCGATAGAGGCTGGGAGGCTGTGCTCAGCAGGCCGAAGGATGAACTCCTTCTACATCGCTAAGCGATCTTTGCCCTTCAATGGTTTCAGGTCAAAAGCTCTAGCTAAGTTGGATCCAAGAGTTGGCTATGGCGAGCAAATAATGCTGAAGATCGCTGAGGGAGCGGCGATCTTCATTATATCTTTGCTCAGTTCCATGAGGCCATCCGAATCTCGTCGGCTCACGACTGCAAGCGTAAAGCCATCCAATGCGCTCGGTATGCCGGCGGGTGCAGAGACCTCCGATTTGATCGAAGGGGTTCTGAGCAAATCTGGTAGGCCGCATGAATGGGTCGCAGCGCCAGCAGTCTCTGACGCAATTGCATTCTTGGAGCGATTGGGGCGCCCGATTCGTGATCATGTCGGGACCGCCGCGCTCTTCGTGCTGAATATGTATAGAGGACGCGGACCGGCTGAAGCTCGAGATGATCAGCGTGGTGCTAGAGTCGATGGCTATGTTGCACTCCGCAGGAGCATGAGAGCATTCGCTGAGGCTAGTATTCCTGGGCTTGATTCTGAGAAATTGAACTTTCGACCATTACGCCGATTCATGGCGCGCTTCATTGCGCGGCGCGACCGCTCGAGTTTGGGTGCTCTGGCATATCAGTACGGACACTTGGAAGCCAGGATCACTGACACCTACTATGTTGGTCTGGATCGTGATCTCTCAACTTTGCTTGAGGAGGAGAACGCAAATGAGGTAGTGAGCGCTATGGATGATTTGATTAGTGCTGAGCACGTCTATACGAACTTGCCTACACCTGTTATCGCGGAAAGCATTTCACGGATGAACGGGGTCTTGGAGCGAGCATCGACAAATCTTGAAGTGATGAGGATGCTGGGTGCCGGTGTGGTACTCGGTCCTTGCGACTGGGGCTATTGCTTCTATCGCGAGGCGCGAAGTCGCTGTGACGGCGATGCGAATGGCCCAAATCCCGGCAAGCGCACTCCTTCCACATGTGCTGGTTGTCTCAACTTTACGGCTACAGCCAAGCACGCCCCTTGGTGGGAGTTGCGAAGGCAAGATCTGATCAGTTTCCTCAAGCTGAGGGGAATTCCCGAGCAGTCTCGTCGCATTGCTGAAGAGCGCCTGGCTTCGACGGAGCTGATCCTGAAGAAAATAGGGAGTAGCCTCTGATGCGCCAGATAGTTCTAGCCGAGACTGAGGCGCAGATTGCTCGCTGGAGGGCGGGTGGCCCTAAGCCTACGGTGGTCTCCATCGCTTCCGCATGCGGTATCAGTAGACAAGCTTTCTATAAATCACACAGAGTGGCCTTGGGCAAGCTCAATGATGCGGTATCTGCGCAGGATGCTCCGAGCGCCCGGGCGGCTGATGCTCTGAAGCTGGAGATGTTGAGAGTCAGATATGAATCTGAGAAGGCGAAAGTGAAGGTACTTACAACGCTGTGTGGGGAGCTGGCCTGCGAGCTGACAGATGTTCGCGAGAAGCTCGCGCAGGAGCGTGCGCGTAGTGACAGGCTCAAGCGGCGTACCGACAAAGGACCGAAGCTAGTTCGATAGTTGGATCCTCATCGGTAGTCGTGTCGCTAACGTCACGACCCCGCGTGCTAGCGCCAACTTGCTGGCGTGACTGGTTGGCCCATCAAAGGCCAGCTGATGTAAGTAAGGACGAAGCCGGCACATCCAGAGCCGTTGCAATCCGGATGATCGTGGAGAGCCGGCAGTCCTTCTTGCCTTGCTCGATATGGCCAAGCTGCGTCCGATGCATACCGAGTTGAGCTGCAAACTCTTCCTGGGAGACGCCCAGCGCCAGCCTGCCCTCCTTAATGGCAGTCCCTAGAGCTTGCTGGGGCGGTGGCGCTTTCACGCCCTAAGCTTTCGTCGTGCAGTACTTTTGGTCTACAGTACTTACGGTAGCGTCCGGCCGGCACTGGTGATCGAGGCCTTGGCGCTGGTGACTGTCCCGTAACCTGCTGGGGTGCTGAAATGAGCTTCTTCTTGGTGGATTCAGACTCAGAGTTCACGTTGGAGCTCTCCCTAACCAAAGAGTCGGAGCTCGACCTACGTCGTCAGCTCGAGAAGCTCCAGCAGGGAGGCCATTCAGGTGCGATCTCGAGGCAACTGGCTGCCGAATTCTCGCGCCTGGTGCCGGAGCTATTGGACTGGGACATAAAGCGGCCAACCAAAGCCCAGATCGCCTATGCAAGATCAATCTGCTATCGATTGAGAATCGAGCTGCCATTGGAGGCCATGGAGTCAAGGCAGGCCATGCACCTATTCATTTCCTCTCGCGGGGCGTGTTCCCACCAATCTCTCGAGCCCTCTATTGGGGATAGCACTTAGCACTACTAGCTGGGACGTGGATGTCCTCGAAGGCTATCAATCGCGTTCCGCTACCCTTGACGTAAGAGCACGCGCAGATCCTTCCGCATCCTGGGTCGATCTACATCGACCAAGTCGCCATCGATCTTGACTACCCGTCCGCCGATTATCACTGTGTCAACGTCGCTTGGGTGTGACGAGTGGACCAGCAAGGCTGAAGGGTCTCCGCCGCCAAAGCCTGCGAGATTCAACGAGTCCAAGCGGATGATCTGCAGGTCAGCGCGCTTACCCACGGACAGTGTGCCAATTTCGCTTGCCATACCGACGACCTCTGCGCCGCCTATCGTTGCCAATTCAAGCAAGGACCGCGCATCCGGTGCCGTTTCGCTACGTGCCCCGCCACTCCAAGTAAGGGATGCAAGTCTCATGGTGGCGAACATCTCCGCGCTGCCAGCTAGCGAATTACCATCGATGCCGAGCCCTTGCTTACTGACGAGTGCGAACTGATCAAAGCGGGTTAACCCGTATCCAACGCGCTGTTCGCTGATAGGCGTCACGGCCAGGCTGCTGCCAGCTGCCTCTAGAACTCTGAGTTGTTCCGCGCTGGCATCCGGGGCATGAACCACGGTCAGGTTTGGATATAGGTACTCACGCTCAATGAGTGCATCAAGCATTGGGCCAGGTTCGCCACTCACATGCACCTGGATAGGCAGTCCCAGCTCATTTGCTGTATCGAACTCTTGCTGACGCATGGCCCAGTTGCGAGCATCGGTACGATTACGTGGTAGCCGCCACGCCAAGCCGACGCCCACTTGGGCACTCTTGTCCAGCCTAGAGGCAATAGAGCGAAGTTGATCGAGATTCATCGGGTGCTTCGTGGTCTTATCTGGTCCCCCGTAGTACAGCGTCCCACGAATTCCAGATCGCTGAAGTGCGCGCAATCCCGCCTCCCCATGCGCGGGGCCAATAACGTTGTCGAAAAAGTCTGCCGTGGTGGTGATTCCGCTGCTGATCAGCTCCAGTGCACCAAGATGCATTGCGGTTTCGACATCATGTGGTGTCATTGATCCTGCAAGCTTCGAGCTCACAGGAAAGAACTGACCTTCCTTGTTCCGGAACTGACCACGCATTGTCGTGACGTAAAGATGGGAGTGGGTGTCAACGAATCCCGGCAACACGATCGCACCCTTTGCTTGGATGCGCCTAGCGGTGCCCGCCTTGAGGCCTCTGCCGATGGCAACAATGCGTCCTCCCTTTATCAGAACGTCAGTCTGTTCTAGATCGCCGACGCCGGGATCCATCGTCATCACATATCCGCCTTCCACCAGAATGTCCTCGGCGTATGACGTCGAAACGGCAGTCAGAAAGACGGAGCTGGCAAGAATGGTCGCGCTAGTAAGCCGCATGCGTACGTCCTCAGGAAGTCGTGGATGACTAGATTGGCTGCGGTCGCTTTTTGAGCATTATTGCCATAAGGAATCTCATGCCAGCTCACACGAGCTTCATATGGGAGGCTCTGTCGCCGCCCAAATGAAGTAGAGAACTTGAGGGGGAACTAGCAAGCGATACGGGCACTACCGTCAGACACGTTTTTGGTTCTGAAGTAAGCTACTTACGCCGAAAGGCGTGCAGAACCGATGGCGCGCAAGCGGATGATCACCTACCTACGCTTCTAGCGGCCTCAGAACGATACGGACGTACGGGCACCGATGATGACGACATCTCCACGGTCTCCGTTGCCGCCGGGCCTTTTGATCCACTGGAGATCTGGGCTGAATGACAGGTGCAGCCCGAGTTTCACTCGGTAGTAGAACTCCGCCGCGAACTCATCGTTGCCTGGCCGGACGCCAGATCCGTAGACTTCCCGCAAGCGGCGGTCTGCTGAAACCCGGCTGTTCAGATGGCTGGTTGCGATGGATAGGCCTAGCTCGTCATCCGGCCGTGTGACGAAGCCTGAGAGCGACGCGCCAATAGCAATCGTGCGGTCAACGGTGCTCGTTCTCCGGTCAACCACTGTGCCATTGAGGTACAGGCTCAACCGTCTCTGATAGCCCTCATGGGATAGGTGGACGTCGTGCACCGCGCTGAGGCGCCCGGAAGCTGTGCTATCGATGATCTTAGACGCCTCAGAAATAGCGTCCAGCACTAAATGGCACGTAGCCCGACCTCCTCAGGAGCACCGGCTCCGAGGCGCTAGCGCTAGAGAAGAACTCGGCCGCCGCATGGTCATGGCGGCCGCCCGCTTGCCCTCGGGAGGACATGATGGTCGCTACAGTGCGAGCATTAGTCGGAACCGCTAAGCTGGCTGCCCTTATCCGAGTGTAACAATGGGGCGCTGCCTTGCTTTCATTGCCATTTTTACGGGGCACGGAGAGGCTGGGATTGCGCAGCATTCCGCGCACAACCTGTGAAGAGAGGCCCTAATGAGCACTTTTGCGCGCAAATGAGTCACATGCCAGTCCAGTCTCCTGAAGAGATTGCGGAAGCCCTGGGAAAGCGGTTGAGGGCGCGTCGCCTTCTCTCCAACGTGTCCCAGGCAGCGTTGGCCGATAAAGCCGGGATCTCTCGCAGAGCATTGGTGCAGCTTGAGAGTGGGCAAGGATCAACGGTTCACACGCTGATCTCTGTCCTCAAGGCATTGGGATTAGAACAGCACCTGACCACGCTAGTACCAGTGCCCACCGTTAGTCCAATGGCCATGCTGAAGGCTAAGCGATTGCGCAGCCGGGCGAGCTAGAGGTTGGAGCGGCCTTGGGTCGGCGCCTGCGCTGCACGAGTAACAATTCCCCGACATTGGCTGATTACTTGAGGCTCGAACCAGTTGCAAGGTCCTTGTGGTCATAGCGCTCCAGGTGGTCGATAGCACACCGAACTTCGGCCGACCTGGCGCTTCATTCAGTACGCGATTTCGGCGACAGAAAGAGCCGTAGTGTATGGAAGGACATGCCGGGACGGCTTGCGCCCAGTATAGCGTCGGCCGTTCATAGGGTTGAGGGCCGAACGCCGCCATGGCGGTCGCGGATAGCTGCAGGGCCGACGCATGTTCAATGCGGCTCTGTTCGGCGAGTTTCGTTGCTCGCGCTGATAAGCTCGCTGATTCGTGCGCGAATAAGGCGCGAGGCTACCTCTAGTCCGTCATCGTCTGGCGGATAAGGAGACCCGAAGAGTGGAATCTCAACCCAGAGATGTTCTTGTCCGGGATGGACGTACGGACCATGGTCATCGAGTAGCAGCGCATTGCCAAGGTATGGGGAGACGTAGCGCAGGTCCTTGGTTTTTCCCGACCAATCAATGTATTGAAGCCCAGAGAACCAAGCAGGGACGCTGCCTTCTTTCGCTAAGAGAGTTCCAATTGCTTGCGCACGATCTTTCGGCACGGTGGTAAAAAGGACAAGACTGTCAAAATTTGAACGCATTTCGTCCAGAAAGCTACGCAAACCTGGTCGGGGGATCTGGCTGATGGCATTGGATATGAGAGTTCCCTCAAGATCCAATGCGAGTATGGTCGGCCGCACGGGAAGTTCCGTCTTACAAATGGTCACAGCGCACATTGCGCGCATCGAGCGGCCTTGTCCACATCGTGAGCCTCCTGGTACGCCCGGCAGAATGGCGCGTGAGCGCACGGGCACGCGTAAGTGTCCAATTGCCTCTAGATGCCGAGTCTATTGGCCAGTTCAGATGCATCCGCGCAATGCCAAGCTAGTGCGCCGAATGGATTCAAGGCCGTCGGATGACCGCTTGGCGCGAGGGGGGCACACCCCCAGTTCCCGTATGACCTGCTGCTTGCGGCCCTTCGTCAACTCCCCAGTGAGCAGGAGGAAGCAACTCGAGTCTGAGTGGAGCGCTCGCCTGCCTAGGTAGCAGGGTAAATCATGCACGGGATTGTAACGGACAGATTAGATCGTAACCGCTCTGTGATACTGTCAGATTACTTTGTTACATACGGTTGTATGAACGACCTCCAGGCTGCTGCCCACTACCTCCAGAACTTACTACCCGACATGGTCGCGGAGTTCGAGCCCAGGCCTAGTTCCAAGGCGCGCTTCTTGCCCCACTCTCTCAACAGCATGTTCCGCCTAGCCGAGATTGATCTGCTGGGCCTGCGGGTGCTGCTGGCCAAGGTCCCGACACAGGCGGAACCCACGCCACCTTCTCGGCTGATCGCACAGGTGCACCTGCTGGCTGAAAAGGCCGGCTTGAGGGTCGTTCTCGTGCTCTCGGGCGTGTCGCCATACACTCGCTCCAGGCTCATCGAGTCTCGTGTGGATTTCGTTGTGCCTGGCAGCCAGCTGTTCGCTCCGAGTTTCCTGATGAGCCTGCGCGAGCGCGATTCGTCTCCACCGGTGCCCCTATCCGTTGGGAAGCACCTGAGCCACCCAGCGCAAGCAGTTCTGATCGCCGCTCTACTGCGGCCCGATTTTGAGGAGCGCGGCATCCCTGGGAGCGTCCCGTGGGTGCCGCTCGAACTTGCGCGCGAGGCAGGCTATTCGCGAATGACCGCCTCGCGGGTAGCCCGCGAACTGGTGGCGGCTAACTTGGTCAGCGCCCGGCGCAAGGGACGGGAGACGAGCCTGCGGTTCCTGCAAACGCGACGGTCCTTGTGGGAGGCGGCGCTGCGGCGGCTGCGCTCGCCGGTGCTGCGCACAACCGGCATCGGCAAGGGTGGCTTGGCCATGCTGCCGGCCGATGATTGTCGTGCTGCAGGGGAAACCGGTCTGTCCGTGTTCACCGAACTGGCAGCGCCAGCGCGGCCGGTCGCGGCGATTCCGCGAGACTACTTCCGTGGGCATCCGGAACCAGAATGGTTCCCCGTGGCCGGCGAGGGCTACGCAGATGTGCAGCATTGGGCCTATTCCACCCGCTTGGGCGGCGCGGGCGCCGCCGTGGACCGGTTGTCGCTGTACTTGTCCCTGCAGGGACAGGGCGACCCGAGACTGGACGGCGCGCTGCGGGACCTGCTCGATGAGGTCTTCGCTTGATCGCCGGCGCGCCGGAGTTTGGCCAGTGGTTTGCGAAACTCCGGGACTAGTTCGTGGTCATCGGCGGCGGTGCGCTGGTCGCCGTAATGCAGGAAGCACAGCTGTCCTCCGCCGCTAGACCAATGCGGCGACTTCCGTGTAGACGCGGCGAAGATGCTGATCGGACATGTCCAAGATTGGCTCATACATGAAAGAGTTCAGATGAATGTTCTCCGGCGTCATCAGTAGGACGCGCTGAATGACGCCAATGTTGGGAAGTTCGGCAGGAAAGTCGTTCCGATAGCGCTTCAGTAGCGCCTGAGTCTGGTTGGTTGTGATCGCAGCCAGCCAAGCTGAATCGTTGATCCTCCCCGCCATGAATCGCTCTGCTTGCAGGCGCGTAGCAATCGCCAGCACAACCTTATTCTCGAAGTTGATTCCATCCGGGGCCTGCAGACAAGTAGCGACTTCAACGCCTAGAATATCGATGAGTCGCTCTCCAGGGTTGCCAGACTGTCCGTTGATGCCAAAGAGCCTGGAGTAGATGCCATCAAGATCCGCCACGGTGATCTGATCTGTACCGGCCTTCCAGTGAAGCAGGGACGTGAGGAGAAGATAGTCTGGATCTTGTTCGTCCTTCATGTACTCAATCAGGTTGCGCATGAAGGGAATACAGCAGATTTTCTTGCGGTTATCGGTGAAAAATGCGGGTTTCCACACATTGATGAAGACGTTACGCACGCCCTGGGCAGCCTCCAGACTTATCCCAGTGGCTGTCTTTGACACCATGAAGCAGTTCTTCCGATGAACGAGACGACGGCTCTCGATGGTCCGATAGAAATCAAAGTTGTGGGTCAAGATGAGCAGTTTGAAATTCTGGCCTTCAGCCAAGTCGGAAAGGTACTGGATGATGGCGTACTTGTTCTTGTAGTCAAAAGAGTCGGCGATGTCGTCAACAACTAGGAGTGTCTGCTTGCCTGCCGAGCCGCGTACCTCAATGTCAAACAACATAGTCAATACGTGAAACGCTCTTCTTTCTCCAGTACTTAACGTCTGTAGAAGCGTGTCTCGTTCGACTTGTGCTTGATCACCCCCCTCCTTGAAGACAAAGCCCAGGCGCGGTGCTGTCTCCGTTCCCAAAACAACTTGAACCTTGTTGGCCACCTCGAGATGGAACGGGACGATGAAGCGGCTATTGAAGATATCAATCACACCCTGCCATTGTGTGTGCTCTTGGCCGGCCTGCGCCTCAATCTTGGCTGAGCGAACCGCAGCGTTCTCGATCTTGTTGATGAGGTCAGTGTATAGATCGTGATTCGCCTTCAGATAGGACAGCCAGAGCTTCTTGTTCAGGGCCGCTGGATCGGCCAGCTCGGGCAGCAGTTCCTCGTGCCCCTGCATGTACGCCTCAAACTCGCGAACCTGCGCGTTCTTCTGGATCTGCTTTTCAAGCTCTTCGTACTTCCTCCGAAGAGCAGCATCCTCAGAGATTTTGGCGCGCTCTGCATCAACAAGAGCTTGGAGCTCTGTCTCGGATTTGATCTCCTTCTCTTCGTCTCCGCTGAGTCGAACGGTATGATTTGCCTTAAAGAAGCCACTGATCTTCAGCTCCTTGGCGACGTTGGTAGCCGCGTAATAGTTGAAGCCTCCCTTCTTGAAGTACTTCGACGCGGCGAGCAACTCGTTGTACTTCTTCGTGTACTCGTTGATCGCCGTGCGGAAATCACCTTGGCCCAAGAATGCCACGACTTTCTCATCGTTTAGCACGTCGTAGGGGACATCCTTGAAGTCTGGCTTCAAGTCCTTTGACAGCTCATCCTTAAGCTCAACCAAAGCAGTGTTGAAATCTCCGTCTGCAGGCGCAAACGTTGACAGAATCTCGCGCTCCACAGAGCGCCTGGTTTTCGAGGTGGTCTTGATCGCCATGACAAGTGCTGCTCGCGCAGCGGTGATTCCAGTGTGCAGCGCTTCATACTCCTCACGAAGTGTGGCATTCACCAAGAGCGTAGCGGTGGCGTTTCCATTGCTGGCGAAATCCTCAAATGGCCTAAGCACGAGTACATCGCTAGCAACGAGGTCGGCATTGTTCTCATCGCTGACCACGCGGACCGTCGCGCGGTTCGGGAAAATTCTGTCGCGCGATGGGTTTCCATTGGCGATGTCCTGAAGGGTGCATGCCAAAGAGCTCTTCATCGAGCCGTTTGGTGCGTAGATGGCGATAGCTGCCGTGCCGGCGAAGTCCAGCACGACGTCCAACTTGCGGATTCCGTAGCAGTTCTCCAGTTGGAGCTTGAGCTTTTCCATTCTCTCTCTCTCCTAATTTTTAGTTCGAGCTTCCTAGGTCATTCTTTGCGGTTCGAAGCCAGATTTCCCCGAGTCAGAGTGGCAAGATCCAAGACGTCGGCCGGGGGATATTGTGGAACATCAGTTTGGCCTAGATGCCAGCGTATCCTGTAATTTGGCAGTGCAGCTCGGCGTGGGGCTGCACCGCCAGTCGGGTTCGGCCAGATCGGCTAGAGCCAACTGAGACCGATCAGCTGTCACATTGCACGGGCCGTACGGATGGCTCGGAAAGCTGATGCGGTCACTTAGGCCTGGACTTCCGGCCGGGGGGGCCTCTGAGAGGTCGCCACCCTTCGCCGATGGAATCTCGCTGATGGACCTCAATCTATAGTAGGCGTAGAGGTGCACCAAGCGGCGGAGACCCGCGACAGGTGCCGGTAGAGACTTGTAGCACCGTCGCTATCAGCCCTGCCTTAAGCTAGGTGCGGGTAGCAGGAGCACGCGAGTAACCCGGTACCGATCACCGCGCCAGCCAATCGTGTTGTAGGGATCGGGAAGCCACCGTTGCTTGGCACCGAAGGTAGTTTCCTTCGTGAAGGACGCCTACACCCGCCTATGTTGCTGATCGAAGAGGATTGTCACTGCTAGATGGAGAGCTGAGTCCCCGGAAAAATCTGCTTAGATTCTACTGCAGAGTGTCGAGAACACCTCAATTTGTGCACCTTTGGATAGTCGAGGTCCAGTCTTGGCCGGAAGCGGACACTGCGCCAGTGGTCGATTTCCTGCCACCAGAAAGATGACGTTGCGGATGAACTCTCACGGGTCTAGATCCGCATATTTAGTCCCATCGGATACAACGTGGAAGTCTTGATCAGTTGCCTTTCGATCATTTTGGCTGAGGCCTCAGGGATCCCATAAGCCGAGATGTCGTGCACACAGATCACGTTCTGGCCCTGCATCCCCCGCATAGCCTCGTGAAAGCGGCGGTTCGAGTTCTTTTCCAGCGCTTCTTCAACGTGCTCCATGTATCTTTGCTGCCACGAGCGCCGAGATCGGCCGACATAGCTCATGCCTTTGATCGTCTCGTAGCCGATACGGCTTTTGGTGAAAACAAACGCCTTAACTTGCTCTTCTGCGGTTCCACTCCTTTTAATTCTCTCAAGCTCTTCTTGAGTGAACAGTGGCCGTTTGTAGGTATGCCGATAGACGATGTGATCACCGGTAGGTGTGTACTCCGTCGAGCAGTAAAGCAGGGGCACGCACACCAGTGTGCTGCCTCCGAACAAGCGATGTTTGCTTTCAGCGAAAAAACTTACCCCGCTCATATGACCGGGCTCCAGCATCAAAGTAAAAATCGAAGACCCGGTGTCCACGTCGTGATGGCCGACAAGCCGGATACCCGTGTGCGGGACACCTGTGGTCGCTGAATCACGAAGTTCGCCTTTGAGGACATTCACGCCTTGGTACCGCATGACCGCGTCCATGGCGACATCCACGTCGAAATGGGGGGCGAAGAAGAGCCGCAGAGCGTCAGGGTTGAGAAAGCTCGACATGTGCGAGTGAGAAGGTTACTGAGGTGAATCAAGTATGCCTGTTGCCAAATAGTATCTGTAGTATGCCTTGTCGAAAATACGTGCCTCCGAACCGAGACACTCTGAAGTGCTCAATTAACGTCCAATCATGTGACGTCACATGAATCGGAATGCGTACGAAGCGGATCCCGCCTCAGCGAACCATGGAAGCAAGGTTCTATTCGGAGTGCGGCGGATGACTCCTTGTCGTATGCACGCCAGAAGCCTTTTGTGTCGATTCCGCAACTTCCGGTAGCGCGGGCAACCAGTCTCTGTACTGATCGAACGCTTCCTTGAAATTTGCCCTGTTCTCTTCTGCCTCGATTCCGTAGATGCTGAAGAGTGCAATGGTTCCTACTGGAACACCCTTGGGAGCTCGGCCGGCTTTACGCATGTTCTCTTCGTGGAGCACGGCACGCAGCGACTCTTTGTGATCAGTCCGCAGGTAGTTCGCCAAGTTCGAGATCTCTTGGTAGACCTTGCCTGCGTAATCGAATGCTTCGCCTGTCGTTGGAATCTCGCCTTTGTGGAGCGCCGCGTACCGGGCAGTAGCCAGTTTCTTGTCGAACTCGTAGGGCTTTCCGGTCGCAGCAAGATAGAGAAACAAGAAAGCACCGAACTGCCGCTCAGACTGCGAGGCCGCCTCCTTCCACGAAGCCTCGAAGTTGCCCGGATCAACACCGCTGGACCGGGCGAAGACACGGATCGCAAGCTCGAAAAGTCGCTCGCGCGACGCAGCCAGGCATGCGACAGCTTGAAGCGTCTGATCATGGATCAATGCGTCTGCGGCAGCGGTCAGCAGCGTTTCGAACTTTGGGTTCTGGACGATGGAGAATGCTGCGTGGCCGAGCGGACATGTGGCCTCGACCGTGTGTCCATCGTAGTAGTCGCCTACAAACAGGTACGGTTGGACGCTGCCCGACTTGGTGCACTCAACGCACTGCAACAACGATTTCATCCAGGAATCTACCTCGTAGCAGAACTGATCGACACTAATTTGGGTGATCGAATCGCGTGAGCGTGCTTAGTCCAGTACACCGGCCCGGCCGATCTCGATCAGCTCGTCCGCGTCCGCTCAGTCGGCATGATGATGCCATACGATTGCTTGGAGTTCCCCCTAGAGTCTGCTTCTGGCGGAAAGCGGACATGGGCCCAGACCGACCGTAAGGGAAGGTGGCAATGTCCGCTACCGACCCAAAGCGGACGATGTGTCGTGCGCCTCTGCAATTCTGTCGAGCCGCCCATCGAAGGGGTGGTTTTATTTGCACTGGCCCCTGTTTTCGAGCCAGCAGCCATTGAAACCGCCCGAAGGCGGTTTCGGCTGTCTACGCCTGCCGAGTCGCCTAGCCGGGCAGCTTTGCCGCAAGCACCTCTACCTTCTCGATGGTCGGCGGCTCGGAGAATAATTCCCCGGCCTTTGCCATCAAGGCCGCCGCAACCTTGCCGGAGAGATGGGCTTTGCCAAACGTCTTCCCGACATCATGTTGGATGTGCGCTTGTCTGATCGCATCAGCAATGCGGTCGACGACAAGATCGATGTCGGGGTCAGGGTCGGGTTCATGCGCGACAGTCGTTTCGTCGCGCGCAAGGCTGCCGATATGCGCCTTACAATCGTTGCAGCTCCGCGTCTGACCAAGAAGGTGGGAACACCGGATGGAGTCGATGAACTGGCCGGTTCTCCGGTGACAGCGGCCATCGACATCAATACCGGGCGACCGTGGTCCTGGCACTTCAGTGCAGGACGCCAGTGGACGCCTGTGTCGCCAGCCTTCATCGCGGACAACGCCGACATGGAAATGGGCGCCGCATTGGCCGGAATTGCGTTTGCTCAATTGGCGGACTACATGGCGGCCCCCTATATCGCCAGTGGAAAACTGGTGCGGGTTCTGCAGAAGGAAGAGCCCCCGGCTTGGGGCTTGTATGTCTATCGGCCTCAGCGCGCCCCTGTGCCAGCGAGAGTCCGGGTCGTGTTCGATGAATTGCAGACAGCTATTGGGTCGTTGCCGGCTTTGCCTTAGGGAAGGTCTGAACAAGTCACTCGTTTGACTGTATGAATCGCCCCGGCTTCCCCGGAGGCTCCATCACTTGAGAGGATGGAGCCATGAGAAAGTCGAAGTTTCCCCCGAGGTACAGGAGCGGGCCGTCCGGATGGTGCTGGAGCACCAGAAGGACCACGACTCGCAGTGGGCCGCGATCGGTTCGATCAGCGGCAAGATCGGCTGCACGGCCGAGACCCTTCGTCGTTGGGTTCGGCAGGCCGAGCGTGACCAAGGCATGCGTGCCGGGCCGACGACGTCGGATCTGGAGCGATTGAAGCAGCTCGAACGCGAGAACCGCGAACTGCGCCAGGCGAACGAGATCCTGCGCAAGGCGTCGGCGTATTTTGCCCAGGCGGAGCTCGACCGCCGCACCAAGTGATGCGCTCGTTCGTCGACGAGCACCGCGACGTCTACGGAGTCGAGCCGATCTGCCGCGTTCTGCAGATCGCTCCGTCGTCGTACCGGGAGCATGCTGCGCGGCGCCGGGACACGCTCCGGGCGTCGCCGCGCGTCCGGCGTGACCTTGCGCTCATGCCGGAGATTCAGCGTGTCTGGACGAAGAACCACGAGGTCTACGGGGCCGACAAGGCGTGGCGCCAGATGAACCGCGAGGCGATTGAGGTGGCGCGATGCACGGTCGAACGCTTGATGCGAAAACTCGGGATTGCCGGGGTTGTGCGCGGAAAGTCGGTTCGGACGACGCATCCGGATCCGGCCCGACCCTGTCCGCTGGACCTGGTGCATCGCACGTTCAAAGCGGACCGTCCGGACCAACTGTGGGTCAGCGACTACACCTTTGTTTCGACTTGGCAGGGATTCGCCTACGTCGCCTTCATCATCGACGTCTACGCACGGCGAATCGTCGGCTGGAAGCTGTCGTCGAGCCAACAGACCCAATTCGTGCTCGATGCGCTCGAACAGGCGCTTCACGCGCGGCGTCCGGGCGACGCGCTGGTGCATCACAGCGACCGCGGATCGCAATATGTGTCGATTCGCTACACCGAGCGCCTGGCCGAAGCCGGCATCGAGCCGTCTGTCGGAAGCGTCGGAGACAGCTACGACAACGCGCTGGCCGAAACGATCAATGGGTTGTAAAAGGCCGAGGTCGTGCATCGTCGTTCCTGGCGCAGTCGCGAAGAGCTGGAACTGGCCACGCTGCGCTGGGTGGATTGGTACAACCACCGGCGACTACTCGGATCGATCGGCTACATCCTACCCGCCGAAGCCGAAGCGAACTACTATCAACAGCGACAGCACGTCACGGAGACGTGACTCACGCCAACGAGCCTCCGGGAATCCCGGGGCGATTCAGGCTTACGCTACACCGGGTCCAAGGAACTGCGGTCAAGACAGGAGGGCCTCCGCGCTGGGAAGAACTCCCAGGCGTATCGTGCGCACAGCTACCATACGAAAGTCCCACCCGAGGCTATTGAGAAACTCATTCGTCATCACACGAGTGAGGGGTCGCACGTAGGGCTGTGTGACCCCCATCCTGCAGCGTGAGCTGATTGGGTCAAGGCCGAGTTGTCATGCAGGCAGTTTGGCTGCAAGCAGTTCGACCTTCTCGATATTGGGCGGAGAACTGAGCAAGGTCACGGCGTTGGCCATCAAGGCCGCGGCGATCTGGCCGTTCAGATGCGCCTGGCGACCTGCCTCATCGGCAAAGGCATCGAACACACCAAACGTCGAAGGGCCAAACTTCAATGCGAACCAGGCCGTGGTGCCGGACTCGGCGTTGGCGAGCGGCAGTGCGCTGGCCAGGAAGTCGGCAAGCGCAGCCTCCTGGCCGGGTTTGGCTTCGAGGCGAACAAACAGAGCGAGCTTGGTCATGATGTATTCCTTTGGGTAAATGGGTTAGGTGAATGGATCAACGAGCCTGCAATCTAAATCCTCATAACAACCATCTCTATAGGCAATAATGACAACTTTGATATCATTGTTGCCATGAAACTCCACATCCTTGTTTGTGATGGCGTGTTTGATCTGGGGCTTGCGGCGCTCACTGACACAGTGGGCTTGGCCAATGCGATGGCGGGCTCGCTGCCACAGGCTCCCGCGCACATAGAGCTCACGCTGGTGGGCGTGCGGCGTCGCATCCGAACTGCGCAAGGCTTGACGGTCCCCGTGGTCACTGCGCGTGGTATGCCGGAACCAGACGTCGTGCTTGTGCCCGCGTTTGGTGACAAGATGCCTGACACGCTCTCGGCTCGGCTCACACGCCCCGACGTGCCCGACGCGGTCGCGGCGCTACAGCAGTGGTCCACCGCTGGCGCGCACCTAGGTGCCGCTTGCTCCGGTAGTTTCTTGCTTGCAGAGAGTGGCCTGCTTGATGGGCATCGTGCGACGACGTCATGGTGGCTGGGGCCGATGTTTCGGCAGCGCTATCCGAACGTCACGCTGGACGAGTCACGCATGATCGTGAACTCGACACGCTTCACCACCGCGGGTGCCGCTTTGGCCCACGTCGACCTGGCCTTGCGCATCATCCGGGAGCGCAGTCCGGCGCTGGCGGCCCTGGTGGCACGCTATCTGCTGGTCGAGACACGCAGTTCGCAAGCCGAGTTCGTGATACCCGACCACCTTGCGCATGCCGACCCGATGGTGGAGCGCTTCGAGTGCTGGGCCAGACGTCGGCTCGCGAAGGGGTTCTCGCTCGCCGAGGCGGCCAGCGCCGCGGGCACAAGCGAGCGTACCTTGGCGCGGCGGCTGCAAAGCGTTTTGGGCAAGACACCGCTGTCGTATTTCCAGGACCTGCGCGTGGAACATGCCGTGCATCTCCTGCGCACCGGAAACGCGAGCGTCGACCAGGTCGCCGCACAGGTCGGGTACTCGGATGGGGTGACCCTGCGGGCCCTGTTGCGCCGTAAGCTGGGCCGGGGTGTCAGGGAGTTGCGACGCGGTGGATGACCAGAGGCGTTTGGTGTATGTACGGCTGGAGACCGCCGGGAAACTGTCCGAAGCAAAGGCCTACCCACTTGCGTCTACTACATCGTGCGTTGGGTGCGAAAGCACCAGCCGTGCCAAAATAGTTTTCAGTGACCTTTCAAAGGTCAGAGTATTGGGAATACTGTTAGCTTTACCACTGTTTTCTGTTCACTAATCTGGGTTTTCATCCACATGCTATTCAATCCACTTCAAGTAGGTTCTCTCAACCTGCCCAACCGCATCCTTCTGGCACCACTGACACGCGCCCGTGCCGACGCTGGCCACATGCCCAACGCGCTGATGGCCGAGTACTACAGCCAGCGAGCCACCGGCGGCCTGCTGATTTCCGAATGCACCATGGTGGCGCCCGGTACATCGGCCTTCGTCAATGAGCCTGGCATCTACAACGACGCGCAGATTGCAGCCTGGAGGCAGGTGACCGACGCGGTGCACGCCAAGGGCGGACGCATCTTCATGCAGATCTGGCACGCTGGCCGCGCAGCCTACCCTGGCGCTGCCGATGGCGCCCCCATTGTCTCCAGCAGCGCCACCGCTATTGAGGGTGAGATCCACACGCCCCAAGGCAAGGTGCCGCACGCGGTGCCCCGCCCCCTGGCCGTCGAAGAGATTCCCGGCATCGTGGCTGCGTTTGCTCAAGGCGCACGCAACGCCATTTCCGCCGGCTTTGATGGTGTGGAAGTACACGGCGCCAACGGCTACCTGATTGACCAGTTTCTGCGCGACACGCCCAACCAGCGCACCGATGCTTACGGCGGATCGCCGGAAAACCGTGCACGTTTGCTGTTCGAGGTACTCACTGCCGTGACCCAGGCGATCGGTTCCGAACGTGTGGGTCTGCGCCTGTCGCCCCTCAACAGCTTCAACAGCATGAAAGACAGCGACCCGCTGGCCTTCATCGGCTTCGTGGCCGATAGGCTCAATGCCTTCAAGCTAGCCTACCTGCACGTGATGCGCGCCGATTTCTTCGGCGTGCAGAAGGCCGATGTCATGCCCGTAGCGCGTGAAAAGTACAAGGGTGTGTTGGTGGGCAATATGGGTTACAGCGCTGATGAGGCAGAGGCAGCTATTGCCGAAGGTAAGCTTGACGCTGTGGCCTTTGGCACCGCCTTCCTGGCTAACCCGGACCTGCCCGCACGCATCAGGGCCAAGGCACCGCTGAACGCGCCTGACTCCAACACGTTCTACGCAGGTGGCGCCAAGGGCTATACAGACTATCCGACACTGCAGGTCGCGTAAGTCACCGCCCCAGAAGACCGAAGAAACGAGCCACTTTATACCCAAGGCTCTGCCCTTCGATCTTGCGAAGCTGTGAATCGATGGCGTCTACCGAGTGTTGTGCGCCATCACGATCTTTAATTGATAAGTTGCCTCGGTTTGCTTCGCCGCCCGCCGAACTCGTACATCGTCTCCGGCTCAGGTAGTGCCGAGGCCGATTTGGGAGGGCGACAGCACCACCATCGTTTCACCGCCCGCAGCCCAGCCCGTGCCCGACGTCATGGAGGATTTGCTCGCGATGGTGGGCTTGGGTGATTCGGCCGGCGTTGGCCAGGATGCCGAGGAGTTCCTCCACACCCCCGCGCCAGCAACAGCCGCGACGTCCATTCCATCGCCTGCACCCGCGCCTACGCCTGGGCCATCGGCAACGAAGCCATCCGGGGAACAGTTCATGGTTTGGCTGAAGCAGGGAATCGCCTCACGACGGTTCATCATCAACGACGCGAAGGTACTCGTGCATACGGTGAATGACACGGCCTGCCTGGTCAGCCCGGGTGTGTTCCACACGCTATGCGCAGGAGCATCCCGAAGTGGCCGCACTCGCCAAGCAGGAGAATCAACAGGATTGGCAGTGGGTGCAGAAGAGCTTCGAGAAGCTGCAGCTACATCGAAAGCAGCCCAGGACTGAACACTTGGACCTGTGAAGTCACGGGCCCGAGGAAGTCCCGCCGACTGCATGGCTACCTCCTCGAAGATGGGTCCTTGGCACTCGCCGAAATACCGCCCAACAACCCCCATCTTGCTCTGACTCAGGAAGGATGACGCGATTCGGGCATTGATCGCCACCGTCGTGTGGCGACGATCAAGTCCCCGCGAAAATTGGCAACATTTGGCGAACTGAGCTACTCGGCCCGCGCCAACTCCTGTGCAAGGAACGGAGCGGTTCTGCTGCCAGACGTTCGGGCCACCTGCTGAAGGGAGCCCGCCACCACGATGCTGCCGCCGGCAGCGCCTGCACCAGGCCCCACGTCGATCACCCAATCGGCCTGGGCCACCGCGCGCATATCGTGTTCGATCATCACTACGGTATTGCCGGCATCGACCAGGCGCTGCAACTGTACCAGCAGCCGGTCGGCGTCCGACGCATGCAGCCCGGTAGTCGGCTCGTCGAGCACGTACAGGCTTCGGCCGCGCTGGCTGCGCTGAAGCTCGGTCGCCAGCTTGATACGCTGCGCCTCGCCACCGGAAAGCTCGGTGGCCGGTTGCCCCAGGCGCAGGTAGCCCAGTCCGATATCGCGCAGCAGTTGCAGTGGCCTTGCCACAGCGTCTTCACCCGCGAAGAATTCGCTGGCTTCGTCCACGGTCATCTGCAGCACCTCGGCGATGTTGCGCCCGTTCCATTGCACCTTCAGCGTGGCCTCGTTGTAGCGTGCGCCATGGCACGTCGGGCACGGCGCGTACACGCTGGGCATGAACAGCAGTTCCACGCTGACGAAGCCCTCGCCCTCGCAGGTCTCGCAGCGCCCCTTGGCGACGTTGAACGAGAAGCGCCCGGCGTCATAGCGGCGGCGTCGCGCATCGGGCGTGGCAGCGAACAGCTTGCGCACATGGTCGAACAGGCCGGTGTAGGTGGCCAGGTTCGACCGCGGCGTGCGCCCGATCGGTTTCTGGTCCACCTGCACCATTCGCTGTATGGCGTCCACGTCGCCTGCCAGACGACCGCCAGTCGCTTCGATCACTGTCGGCCCTTCGCTGGTGGCGGTTTCGGCCGCATCGTCTTCCGGCTCGTGGCCCAGGTGCAGCAGCACCAGCTCCGGCAGGGCCTGCGCGACGAGGCTGGACTTGCCCGAGCCGGAGATGCCGGTGACGGCCGTCAGCACGCCCAGCGGAATGCGCGCATTCACGCCATGCAGGTTGTGGCGGTGAATGTCCTGCAGCTCCAGCCAGCCGGTCGCTTCGCGTGCCCGGCTTCCCGGCGCGGGGATCTCATCGAACAGGTAGCGTGCAGTACGCGATTCGGCAATCTTGCGCAGGCCATCCGGCTCGCCGCTGTAGAGCACGCGGCCGCCACGCTCGCCGGCATCCGGCCCGACATCCACGAGCCATTGTGCACGGCGCATCAGGTCCAAGTCGTGCTCCACCACGAACACCGAGTTGCCGGCCTCGCGCAGACGGTCGAGCGCGTCGTACAGGGCTTGGCTGTCGGAGGGGTGCAGGCCCGCCGAGGGTTCGTCGAGTACGTACACGACACCGAACAGCATGGAACTCAATTGCGTCGCCAGCCGCAGGCGCTGCAACTCGCCGGCTGAAAGCGTCGGCGTGGCTCGGTCCAGCGTCAGGTAACCCAAACCCAGCCCACGCAGTTGACGCAGGCGCGCCATCACGCCACCGGCCAGGCGCTGCGCGGCGAGGCGCTTTTCTTCCGATAGCGCCGAGGTGCGGCGCACGTCGGGCGATACCGCATGGACGGCGCGGCCGGAGGCCGCGCGTTCGGCACGGTCGCGTCGGGTCGCTTCCTTGTCCGTAGCCGCCCCCGCTGCATGGGCGCGGAAATCGCCCTGGGCGATGGGTTCGAGCAAGGCCGCCAACTGGTCCAGCGGCACCTGCATGAACTCGCCGATGTCCACGCCGGCGAACGTGACCGACAGCGCCTCGGGCTTGAGCCGCTTGCCGTGGCAGGTGGGGCACGGTTTGCCCTCCATGAACCGGGACACGCGCTTTCTCATCAGCGCGCTCTGGGTGTTGGCAAAGGTCTGCAGCACATACCGTCGGGCGCCGGTGAAGGTGCCCATGTAGCTCGGCTCCATCTTGCGCTTGAGCGCGGCGCGGGTCTCGGCCGGCGTGAGGCCGGCGTACACCGGCACCGTCGGTGTTTCCTCGGTGAACAGAATCCAGTCGCGATCCTTCTTCGGCAGGTCCTTCCACGGTCGGTCAACGTCGTAGCCCATGCTGACCAGGATGTCGCGCAGGTTCTGGCCTTGCCAGGCGGGGGGCCAGGAGGCGATCGCCCGCTCGCGGATGCTCAGGGAGGGGTCGGGCACCATGTTCGCCTCGGTCACCTCGTACACATGGCCCAGGCCGTGGCAGGTCGGGCACGCTCCCTGCGGCGTGTTGGGCGAAAAATCCTCGGCGTACAGCATCGGCTGGTTGGCCGGATAGGCGCCGGCACGCGAATACATCATCCGCACCAGGCTGGACAGGGTGGTGACACTGCCCACGGAGGAACGCGCGTTGCTGGAGCCTCGCTGCTGCTGCAGCGCCACCGCCGGCGGCAGGCCGTCGATCGCATCGACGTCCGGCACGCCGGCCTGGTCGATCAGTCGCCGCGCATAGGGAGCCACCGACTCGAAGTAGCGCCGCTGGGCCTCGGCATAGATGGTGCCAAAGGCCAGCGAGGACTTGCCGGAGCCGGAGACACCCGAGAACACCACCAGCGCGTTACGCGGGATGGAGACGTCCACCTCCTTGAGGTTGTTCTCGCGCGCGCCACGCACCTGCACGAGGCCGCTGGCCGCAGCGGCACAAGAGGATTCACCGAAAGAATTGTTTGGCATGTTCTTGACTTGTAGTTCGTCCCGCTCAGGACGGGACTTCCTGAGTTCGGGTGCCGCGGCGGCTGGCTTCCAGTGCTGCGGTGACAGAGCGGGCGTCGTAGCTGCCGCGCAGGCGGCGACCCTCGACGAAGAACGTCGGCGTGGCGTGCGCACCGCTGGCGACCGCACTGGCGAGGTCGCGCTCGACACGCTCGATCACCGCAGGGCTGTCGAGATCGGCGATGAACCGATCGACGTCGAGCCCAAGCTCTGCGGCGTAGCCGATCAGATCCTCGCGCTCCAGCGCGTGCTGACGGGTGAACACGAAGTCCAGCCACGGCCAGAACATCCCCTGGTTCGCCGCTGCCTCGGACGCACGCGCGGCAATCGGCCCGTGCGGGTGGTGCGGAAGATGGCGCACCACATACCGCAGGTCGTCACCGAAGTGGGCGCGAAGATCGTCCCACGAACCGGTGGCGTGCGCACAGTACTCGCACTCGAAGTCCACGTACTCGACGAGTGTGAGCTGCGCGTCCTCCGGCCCGCGGATGTGATCGATCTCCGGATCGACCGGCGGCTCAAGCACCATCGGCAGGTCCGCGGTCTTCTCACCCCACCGCTGGGCGGCGACCTTGAAGATGAGCCACCCGAGCAACGTGGCGAACACCATCGACACGAGCACGCCGACCGTCGCCTGGCGGCCCAGGTCCGAGGTCGTGCCGAACGCGAGCCCGATGATCAGCAGCGACACGGTAAAGCCGATCCCGGACAGCGCCGCCCCACCGAACACGCTCCCCACCCCGACGCCCTCGGGCAGCCGGCCCAGGCCGAGACGGATGGCGACGAGCGTGGTGAGCCCGATGCCCAGGAGCTTGCCGAGCACGAGCCCTGCGATGATGCCCCACGTGACTGGCGAGCCAAAGGCCTCGGCGAGCAGCCCGCCACGCAGGTCCACCCCGGCGTTCGCCAAGGCGAACACCGGCACGATCAGCAGCGCCGTCGGCAGCCGCAGGAACTCGTGCAGCCGCTCGTTCACCGAGATACCCCGGGACAGCCCGTAGTCCACCGCGCGGGCCGATGCGGCACTCGGAGACTGCCAGAAGTCACGGAACAACTGTCTTGCCGCAACGACCCCGTGACGTTGCGTCGCATAGGCGGGGATCAGCAGCCCCGCGGCCATCCCGGCGAGGGAGGCATGGATGCCGGAATACACGGTTGCGAGCCACAGCACGATCACGATCAGCACATACGGCATTGCCCGCCACTGGCGGGTGCGCCCC
Organism: Stenotrophomonas sp. GD03930; assembly: GCF_029839665.1. Lineage (NCBI taxonomy): Bacteria > Pseudomonadati > Pseudomonadota > Gammaproteobacteria > Lysobacterales > Lysobacteraceae > Stenotrophomonas > Stenotrophomonas sp. GD03930. Next base: position 1,588,034 of record NZ_JAOCAV010000001.1, read on the forward strand.
AGCAACCACAACCCGACGAGACTGGCAAGGGCGATCAACAACGGGACGACGCGGATCTCCTCGCTATAGACGATGCCGATGATGGACACGGCGAGGAAGTCATCGACCACGGTCAGGGTGAGCAGGAACACACGCAATTGACCAGACAGCCGCGGACCGACGATCGCCAGGGTGCCCAGCATGAACGCCGTATCGGTGCCGACCACCGCCCCCCACCCGTGCAGGCCCTGACCTCCGGCCAGCCCCACGAGCAGGACGTACACCAGCGCGGGAAGCACAACACCCGCGACCCCCGCGATCAGGGCGAGACGGGCACGGCTGGGGTCCCTGAGCGACCCGTGGGCGAATTCCTGACGCACCTCCAGGCCGATCAGGAAGAAGAAGATGACCATCAGGCCATCGTTGACCCAGTGATGCAGGTCCATGTGCAGGCCCAGCGGCCCAAAGTTGAACCCGACGTCCAGGTGCCACAACCCGAAATAGGCATCGGATAGCGGCGAGTTCGCCCACGCCAGCGCCACAACCGTGACGATCACCAGCAGCACCGCCGCCCCAGACTCCGTGCGTAGATAGCGGGCAACTCGACTCCGTCTGATATTCGCAGAGGATTCACCGAGAGAAGCGTCTGGCATATTCTTATCCTGTAGTTCGTGAGGTAGCAATGGGCCGATTTCGGGGGGATGTCGGTCAAGCGTCCGGGCTTGGCGGCGTCGCGTCATCGAGCGAGCGCAGCCAAGCAAGCCTTTCTCCCAGCCTTCGCTCGACGCCCTGTCCGTTGGCTGGTACCAGCCCGGCCGCGCCACGCCCTCGGGAAAATAGGTTTGCCCAGCGGCATAGCCGTTGGGCTCATCATGCGCGTAGCGGTAGCCTTCGCGATAGCCCATCTGCTTCATCAGCTTCGTCGGCGCATTGCGAAGATGGAGTGGCACTGGCTGGGAACCGCTGCGCTTGACGAATGCCTTGGCCTGATCCCAGGCCGCATAGGCGGCATTCGACTTGGGGGTCAGTGCGAGGTAAGTCACCGCCTGGGCCAGCGGTATCTCACCTTCGGGTGAGCCCAGCCTGTCGTAGGCCAGCGCGGCATTGAGTGCCAGTTGCAGCGCCTGCGGGTCGGCATTGCCGATGTCTTCGCTGGCCATCACCACCATGCGGCGGGTCACCTGGCTTACGTCGCCGCTGCCGTCGAGGATGCGGGCCAGCCAATACAGGGCCGCATCGGGGTCGGAGCCCCGTAGCGACTTGTGGAAGGCTGAGAGCTGCCAGTAGAACTCGTCACCGCCCTTGTCGAACCTGCGCAGCGATGGACTGGTGGACAGCCTGGCAAACTCGCCATCGACCACGGTCTTGCCAGCGCCCGACGCCGCATTCGTCACCTGCTCAAGCAGATTGAGGAAGCGCCTGCCATCGCCATCGGCAAAGCCCTTGAGCAGGTCAAGCGCGTCCGCGTCCAGCGTGACGCCCTAGAGATGCGGCAGTGCGCGTTCGTAGAGCTGGTTCAGTTCGTCGCTGGACAGCGGTTCGAGGGTATAGACCTGTGCGCGCGAGAGCAGTGCGGAATTGACCGCCAACCCCGGATGCTCGGTCGTCCCCCCCACCAGGGTCAGGAGACCGGACTCGACATGGGGCAGCAGGGCATCCTGCTGCGCCTTGTTGAAGCGATGGATCTCATCGACGAAAAGCACCGTCGATCGACCATGGTTGTCCAGTTCAGCCTGGGCCTCGTCGATGGCTTGCCGGATGTCCTTCACCCCGGCCAGCACGGCCGAGATGGCGATGAATCGGCTGTTGGTCGCACTGGCGGCCAGGCGCCCCAGGGTGGTCTTGCCCACGCCTGGCGGCCCCCAGAGGATGAACGAGTGCAACTTGCCCGCCTCGAACGCGAGACGCAGCGGCTTGCCGGGGCCGAGCAAGTGCCGTTGCCCAACGAATTCATCCAGCGCCTTGGGCCGCAGGAGTTCGGCCAAGGGAGGCTTGGGCTTTGTCGTGAATAGATCGGCCAAGTTCCTCACCCTGGCATTTGTGATAGTTGACGTTCCGATAACGTTGGCACCTCAATCCAGGGAGCCGGATTTGTCCAACGCCGTGGGCTCTTTGTCGGCAATCGCAAGCATGATGATGCGAGAGCCGCGGTAGCCGATGCTGTGGTTCCATACCCAGCTCAAAGCGACGCTGAGCCGTTCTCCACCAGCGAGTAGCACAGGCTGGCAGGATCGAAGCGATCGACCTCCTTCTCCGTTTCCTGCGTCCACGGAAGAAGTCTCAAACGGATGCCGGATACGACCGGGCCGGGAGGAACAAATCCATGCTTGAACGGATTTTCGCCGCACGGCTCTCCCGTCTCGGAATCCAGCGAAGCGCACCAGAGATACGTCGAGAACTCGGTGTGCTTTTCGCAGTGCAGGTCTCCTTCATCCCATGTCACGCCGTGAAGCGGCGTAGCATGGTCGGGTTCGGCAACGCCGAAGCGATGGGACAACTCGCTCATCGCCATCTGATCCCTGGCCTGGTCGCCTTCGGTCATGAAAGCGAGCTGCAATATGCCGCGGGGGGCCTGAATCAACAGATGCGGGCGCGCGTGCACTTCACCCGCGGCGGCAGCACGATCGGTATAGGCCGGCATGCCGTACACGGTGGCGGTCGCAGTGGGGTGTACGGTCGTCGTATTGATGTTGGCCGGCTCTTTCACAACGACCTCATTTCTTCTTGGTGAAAAAACACGCTTCAAAGCAAATGCCCGCAGCCATGCGTTTGGCACATGGCTGCGGGCCATCTTCATGAGCGGGCACCGCTCTACACGGTCCGTCCAATAGGCTGGCCGTCTAGAGGCTTGTGCTGGCCTTTTCAGAACGCCCTCAGCTTCCGGGCTTTCAGACGAAGGTGTACGCGCAGACCTTGTTGCCCGCCGGATCACGCAGGTAGGCCGCATAGGCACCCGGCAGGTGGCCACGCGGGCCGGGCTGGCCCTCGTCGGTACCGCCTGCGGCAAGGCCGGCGGCGTGGAAGGCGTCCACTTCGGCGGGAGTGGCGGCCGCAAAGCCGACCGTCACGCCGTTGCTGGAAGACGCTTCACCATTGCCCGGACGGGCGATGATGAAAGCCGGCTTTTCGCGACCGAAAAGCACCCATCCGTTGCCGAAAGGACCGAGGTTCTTGATGCCGAGAGCACCCAGAGCGGCGTCATAGAACGCGGTCGACTCCTGGAGGTCGGCGGCGCCGACGAAGACGTGCGAGAAGATGCCGTCGCCGGAAATGACAGGATTGGACATGGTTGATTTCCTTGGTGGCTGATGTTGAATGGATAGTGGGTGATCAGTAGTGGATCACCGTGCGAATCGACTTGCCTTCATGCATCAGGTCGAAGGCCTTGTTGATGTCGTCCAGGCCCATGGTGTGGGTGACGAACGGGGCGAGATCGATCTCGCCTTTCATTGCGTCTTCCACCATGCCGGGAAGCTGAGTGCGGCCCTTGACCCCACCGAACGCCGAACCCTTCCAGGTGCGACCGGTGACCAACTGGAACGGGCGGGTCGAAATTTCCTTGCCAGCACCAGCCACGCCGATGACGATCGACTGGCCCCAGCCGCGGTGGGCAGCTTCCAGAGCCGAACGCATCACGTCGACGTTGCCGATGCACTCGAAGGTGTGATCGACACCCCAGCCGGTCATCTCGATCAGAACCTCGTGAATCGGCTTGTCGAAGTCCTTCGGGTTGAGACATTCGGTCGCGCCGAAGGTACGAGCCAGTTCGAACTTCGCCGGATTGGTATCGATGGCGATGATGCGCCCCGCTTTGGCCTGGCGTGCACCTTGAATCGCAGCCAGACCGATGCCGCCGAGGCCGAAGATGGCCACCGAGTCGCCGGGCTGTACCTTGGCCGTGTTGTGCACGGCACCGATGCCGGTGGTCACGCCGCAGCCCAGCAGGCAGACGTGCTCGTGGTTGGCGTCCGGGTTGATCTTGGCCAGCGAGACTTCGGCGACGACCGTGTATTCGCTGAAGGTCGAGCAGCCCATGTAGTGGTAAACCGGCTGACCGTTGTACGAGAAGCGAGTCGTACCATCGGGCATCAGCCCCTTGCCCTGGGTTGCGCGAACCGCGACACACAGGTTGGTCTTGCCGGACTTGCAGAACAGGCACTCGCCGCATTCGGCGGTGTAGAGCGGAATGACGTGATCGCCAGGCTTCACGCTGGTCACACCTTCACCCACCTCCACGACGATACCCGCACCTTCATGACCCAGCACGACCGGGAAGATACCTTCGGGGTCCTCGCCCGACAGGGTGAAGGCGTCGGTATGGCAAACGCCGGTATTCGTGATCTTGATGAGCACCTCGCCCTTGCGTGGTGGCTCGACGTCGATCTCGACGATTTCCAGCGGCTTTCCTGGCCCGAAGGCTACTGCTGCACGTGATTTCATGATGTCGCTTCCTTTACTGCCTAACTGAATTTGCCCTCATCGAGGGCACCCTGGTGCCTCTATCGCAGATAGGAGCGGACGATAGAGATGGTCTCGTCAATGGACTTGTTCTGCGAATCGCTCCTGATTTCGCTACTGGGAAATTCTTCCCGCAGATAGCTCTCCAGAACGGTTTCCATCCATCCGTTGACTGCTCCACGAACGGCCGCAAGCTGCTGAGCAGCTGCAGGGCATTGCGCACCTGCATCAAGCGCTTGCTCAAGAGTCGCTAGGCGACCTGATGACCCGAGTGGCGAGCTTTCCGCAGTGCAGGCAACATCTGTCCGTCCCAGTCACGATCGACCGCAACCTGGGCCTGTTCTTGGTTTCGTTCCAGTGCCTCAACGTCAAGATCACTGATCGCCCATGTCTGCGTGCCGCAAGTAGTCGCGAGAATGCCGTCCTCGGGGAATCCACGATCCATGGGTGCATAGATCGTGGCCTCGCCAGTGTTCGTGTCCAGCGCCGGACTCCAGTCAGCGGCTCCCGTCGTCACGGCCTGTGCGACGAACATCCGGTTCTCCAGTGCCCGCGCCATGCAGCCCACACGAACCCGGGTTGCACCTGCCCTCGTGTCCGTACAGCTCGGGACCAACAGCAGGCGTGCACCCGCCTCTCGCTGGGCTCGCACGGGCAATGGAAACTCACTGTCGTAGCAAACAGCGATGCCGGCACGCACGCCATTCAGGTCGAACACCTTGAGTTCGTCGCCCCCCTCGATGACGCCAGTGTCTTTCTCGAACCCCGTCAACTGCAATTTGTCCTGGTAATCACGCGTGCCGTCCGGCGCAAACCACCACGCGCGGTTGCGATAGCGATCCGGTCCAACCCGGGTCAAGAACGTACCAGCCTGAATGGTCATGCGCAGCTCGCGCGCCAGGTCGGTGTACAGGTCCAGCCACGCAGGCTGCAAGGCCTGCAGCGCGGCCAGCGAGGCGTTGAAATCCTGGCGGATGCCAGGCTCGAACATCGCAGCCAGTTCGAGGGACAGATATTCGGGCAACACGGCCAGTTCCGCTCCGGCACGGCTCGCCTCCTCCAGAACCTGCCGCTGCCGCGCTGCGAATGCCTCGAAGTCCGTGGGCTGACCCACGGCGTATTTCGCAACTGCTACTTTCATTTCGCGTTCTCCAGGGGGCGCAGCCACATCGTGAGCGTCTGCTCGGTTTCGCTCGGCTCACCCACCTGTTTCCAGGGCAGCGTAACCTTCATGTCCGACTGCCGCACGTAGCCACGACGGGTCCAGAAGGGATCATTACTGCGGTAGTTGGAAGGACGCCGGGGATCGTCGTCTGCTCGATCCACCGACGCGAACGATGTCCACTGCATGCCCCCCAACGAACGGGCATGCGCTTCGCGTTCGTCAAAGAAGCGATGGCCCAGGCCAAGGCCCCGGAAGGCCGGAAGCAGGACTGATTCGCCGCAGTAAAACACTGTCTCCATCGGGATTCCTCGATCGGCGAACGGCACGTGGAAGGCCGGCTCCGCATCGCCGAGCGGCAATCCCGTGGACGCACCCACGACCACGTCATCAGCGAGCGCGAGTACCAGCAGGCTGTCTGCCGAACGGGCGTACATAGCGAGGTAGTGCTTCTCGTATTCGGTGTCGCCCTCGTACAGGTAAGGAAAGCTGCGGAAGACGCTCGCCCGCAGGCCTGCCACGGCATCGAACCATTCGGCAATGTCCGGACCACGACGAACCAGCACCTGCACGTCGCTGGTCATCTCAGGCGTCCCCTCCAACCTGTGCGATCCAGTCGCCGAGGTTGTAGTAGTTGGTGACACGAGCGATCTTGCCATCGCGGATGTCGAAGAACGCGCCACCCGGCAGCACGTAACGCTGGCCCTTGGCTTCCGGCAGCCCGTCGTCCGTCACTTTGTATTCGCCATGCACCACGTACTCCGCGCCTGCGCGCAGGCCGTCGGCGCTGACCATCACCACGATCCCGCGCAGTTGCTCGCCATAGCAGCGGTCCATGCGCTGCAGGAAGGCGCGGAAGGCTTCGCGACCGACCTCACGAGCGCCCTGGTTCAAGTCGTGCGCGACGTCATCGGTCAACATGGACAGCATGGCCTCGCGGTCGCCGCGGTTGAAGGCGTCGTAGTAGGCAGTGATGAGAGTGGCAGCGTTCATTCGCGTTCCTTATTGGGTTGTTCGGAGCGGAGCATTCCGGGGTGCTGTTAGTCTGGGCAACCGCTCCCCGCTTGTATATGGAATTGTTTCGATTTTATAATTTCACAATCTGGAACAATCAACGAGCAGCAGAACCGGCCATGAGGCGTGCGTCATGAACAAGGAAATGGAACTACTGCGTATCTTTCGGGTGGCGGCCGAAAGCAGCAGTTTTCGCGATGCGGCCGCCCGGCTGGGGACTTCTCCGCAAGGTGTAACCCGTGCCATCCAGCAACTGGAGCAACACTACGGCGAGGTGTTGTTTCATCGAAGCACGCGCCAGGTGCGCATCACCGCCTTCGGCGAAGGGCTGCTAGACCGAGTGCGCCCCGCATTGGAGCAGTTCGAGGATCTGTGGCGAACGCCTGGCTCCGACCAGCAGGCCTCTCTGTCCGGTACGGTTCGCATCACCGCACCGCACAGCCTGGGCACCAGAGCGGTGCTACCGGCACTGGAGCGCGTGGCCGAGCGTCATCCGGGCATCACGCTGGATGTGCGCCTGTCCGATCGCATCAGCAATACGGTTGACGAAGGGATTGACGTCGGGATCAGGGTCGGATTCATGCGCGATAGCCGCTTCGTCGCACGCAAGGCCGCCGACATGCGACTCCCCATCGTTGCCGCTCCGCGCCTGATCAAGAAAGTGGGCGTACCTGCAAAAATCGATGCGCTAAGCAGCCTGCCAGTTACCGTGGCCTTGGATATCAATACCGGCCGTCCCTGGCCTTGGCACTTCAAGGCGGGACGCCAGTGGACACCTACCGCACCCACTCTCGTCGCCGACAATGCCGACATGGAAATGGGAGCGGCGCTGGCCGGGATCGCGTTCGCGCAACTGGCGGACTACATGGCCGCCCCCTACATTGCCAGCGGGAAGCTCGTGCAAGTGCTGGAGAACGAAGAACCTCCGGCATGGGGGTTGTACGTCTATCGGCCTCAGCGTGGCCCAATTCCGGGAAGGGTTCGAGCGGTATTTGATGAAATGCTGGTCGCCGTTGGATCGTTGCCAGCTTTGCCCTGACGCGTCGCAAGACTCTGTAGGGCACACACCTTGAAAAGCGGGGCACTGAAGCTCGGTGGCTCACCCCTCCGGTTGAATGGTAATCCCCCGGCGAATTCAACGTTGAAGTGCAATGTGGTTGGGGTTGAAGAATACCTCGCTTGGGGTTAGGTAGCCGAGCCTCTTTCTGGGCCTGTCGTTGAGACGATCCTCGGCGGCTTGTAGCTCTTCCATGGTGATGGTCGAGAAGTCGCGGCTGCGCGGGAAATACTGTGGCAGCAGGCCGTTGAGGTTCTCGTTGCAGCCGCGTTGCCACGGGCTGTGCGGATCGGCGAAGTAGATCGCAGCCTTGAGTGATCTCTCCAGCCTGCGGTCCTCGGCGAACTCGCTGCCTCGATCGAAGGTGATGGTGTGGATGTAGTCGGCCAGCCGATCCATGCGGCACTCGATGGCTTGCGAGACGGCATCGGCGGTGCCGTCCGGACTCCAGGTCAGGCGCACGAAGCCGCTTCGCCGCTCGACCAATGTGATCACCGCGCCCGTGCCGCGTGCGGGACGCACCGAGTCGCCTTCCCAGTCGCCAATGCGGCTTCGCTCGGCGACTTCAGGCGGTCGAGCCTGAATCGGCTTGCGGTCGGCGAAGCGGCCCGTGCGGCGCTGGCCGTAACCGCGACGCCGCTTCGGTTGCCGCAAGTGCGAGTGCAAGCCGAGCTCGCGTGCATACCGGTAGACCGTCGTGTGGCTCACCTTGCCGGCTTTGAGCGGTTAAGCATGTTGCCCTCCTATTTGTTCCATATTCAGGAATAGCTTAATCCAATAATTTCCATTTATTGAGATCAATCATGGGGCTAAGATTTGTTCACTGCCAGGTTAATCAGCCATGGCGAAATACAAACCCGCCGATGAGGTTCTCACATGAGCAATAACATTTCTGGAAAAGTTGTCGTTATCACCGGCGCCAGCAGTGGCTTGGGTGAAGCGACTGCACGCCACCTTGCTGCGCTTGGCGCGCGCGTAGTGCTGGCCGCACGCCGCAAAGATAAACTCGACGCATTGGTGACTGAGCTGACCAATGCAGGTGGTCAGGCAATCGCGTATCAGACCGATGTCACCTCTCAGGAAGAAGTCAAAGCGCTCATTCAAGGTACCGTGGACACCTACGGGCGCATTGATGTACTGGTCAACAATGCCGGGCTGATGGCGATTGCACCGCTCAGTGATGCTCGCACTGACGAGTGGGATCGCATGATCGACATCAACATCAAGGGGCTGCTGTACGGAGTCGCGGCTGCATTGCCGGTCTTCCAGAAACAAAACAGTGGCCACTTCATCAACATCGCATCGGTTGCAGGCCTGAAGGTATTCAGCCCTGGCGGCACGGTGTACAGCGGCACCAAGTTTGCTGTACGGGCCATTTCCGAAGGACTGCGTCACGAAGTCGGTGGCAGCATTCGCACCACGACTATCGAACCGGGTGCTGTGGACTCCGAGTTGAAATTCGGCAGCACCCACCAACAGAGCCGCGATTTCGTGGTGGACTTCTACAAGCATGCAATTCCCGCTCAATCCGTCGCTCGGGCTATCGCCTTCGCAATTGAGCAGCCTGCTGAAGTGGATATTAACGAGATCGTTCTGCGCCCAACGGTGCAGGAATTCTAATGAGCTTAGGGCCTGCCGCTTCGGCGTCAGGCCCCGCTTATATCGAGTGAAAAGCTGTGTGAATCGCCCCCTGGTTCTGTAGTTACCAGATAACCGCGTTTGGCCGGTTTGAGTTTGTTGCATCAGATGGGTGTCGGCCAATAGCCGCCATTGTGTTCCCGGTGAGGCTTTGCCTGCGCGTAGTCCGATGCAGCAAGGAAACCCCCAGGTGTTGTTCGAGCATTTTTACCTGCTTTCCCACCAACTGAGGGGATAGGTTGAGGTCATCCGCAGCAGGGCTGAATGATCCCAGCTCTGACGAACGTAGCCATCTGGGTCGGGCGATCCATTAAAAACTCTCTGTTTCAAATATTACGTCATAGTAGGCCTTTATCCGCTACCAACCAATGATTACATTTTATTCACTCTTCGATTAGCCGCAGACCTTTCCTGCGCACTTCGAAGCCCATTCAAAAACGAGGTATCCGCAATGGCACGCATTGTCAGAATCCATGAATACGGTGACGCCAGTGTTCTGAAGCTGGAAAATTTGGACGTATCGGCACCGGCGGCAAACGAGGTGCAGATTGGCGTCAAAGCGATTGGCTTGAACCGAGCCGAGGTGATGTTTCGCAATCACGCATACCTACAGGAAGCCGAGTTCCCTAGCCGCCTGGGCTACGAGGCCGCAGGCATCGTGGTTGCAGTGGGTAGCGCAGTAACCGGGATCAAGGTGGGTGATGCAGTCGCTCTCATCCCGCCTCTGGACATCGCCCGTTGGGGCACCTACGGAGAGCTGGCCAATGTACCTGCTCATCTGGTGGTGAAGAGCCCCGAGAGGTTGTCCTTTGAAGAGGCTGCTGCGTCCTGGATGCAGTACGTCACCGCCTGGGGTGCACTCATCGAGCAGGCCAAACTCGGGCAACACGACTTTGTCCTTGTCACCGCGGCATCAAGCAGTGTCGGTCTGGCTGCCTTCCAGATAGCACGCATGGTCGGCGCCACACCAATTGCAATCACGCGAACCCGTGCGAAGAAACAGGCCCTTCTGGATGCTGGTGCCGCGTATGTGATCGTGAGTGACGAAGAGGATATCGTCGAGCGCGTGATGGAGATAACGGCCGGACAAGGCGCCCGCGTTGTGTTCGACCCGGTTGGCGGGCGGTCCTTCGAGCCCCTCACGCAGAGCATGGCCCGAGGTGGCATTCTGCTGGTATACGGTGCACTCAGCTCGGAACCGACGCCATTCCCGCTGTTTACCGTGCTGGGCAAAAGCCTAACCCTCAAGGGCTATCTCTATGCAGAAATTGTGGCCGACCCAGGAGTCCTTGAACGTGCCAAGGCGTTTATTCTGCAGGGGCTGGAGTCTGGAGCACTGAGCCCGATAATCGCCAAGACCTTCCCTCTGAGTGACATCCAGGAAGCCCATCGTTTCCTTGAGGCCAATCAGCAGATTGGAAAGATCGTGGTGACAGTCTAATCGCCATTTCTGGGGCTGAGAGCAGAATCTTTCGGCCCCAGTTCAACCCGTCCAACTGACCGCTTTTGGCCGATAGCGGACATAGGCCCCGCGGCGAATGTCCACCTCTTCTTTGGCGATTCGGTCAGAGCTCAATTCAATCTGATCAACTGCCTACCAGCTTGTCGACTTCGCCTGCGAAATGATCTTGGGATCTGGGAAGCTACCCTTGAGAATGCACCGATGCGACCGCGATGCCGGCCGGATTTCCCCTCAGGCGCTATGCAAGTCTACAATATACCGTCAAGTACCCAACGGATCGGCTAGCGATGACTCCACCCTGACGCTTGATTGAAGAAGCGACCCAGACACATAGGTCTGGAAGGGTGCCTGTTTCTTTCGTTTGGCGCGCACGGCTGTGCGCGGAGATCATTTTCTATGTCTGCAATTTATCCCCTGCGCCAGCAATGGCTCGGTAACATCCGTGGTGACCTGCTGTCGGGCATTGTCGTTGCGCTAGCCCTGATTCCTGAGGCAATCGCGTTTTCCATCATCGCCGGCGTCGACCCAAGGGTAGGTTTGTATGCCTCGTTCTGCATCGCCGTCATCACCGCCATCGCCGGTGGCCGCCCTGGCATGATCTCGGCTGCGACCGGCGCCATGGCGTTGGTGATGGTCACGCTGGTGCGCGAGCACGGCATTCAGTATCTGTTTGCCGCCACCATCCTGGCCGGCGTCCTGCAGATGCTGGCCGGCGCCCTGCGGTTGGGCTCGCTGATGCGCTTTGTGTCGCGCTCGGTGGTGACCGGATTTGTGAATGCACTGGCGATTCTCATTTTCATGGCGCAGCTTCCCGAGCTCATCGGCATGCCGTGGATGGTGTATGCGATCTGTGCTGTGGGTCTGGCAATCATCTACCTGCTGCCGCTGCTGACCAAAGCCGTTCCTTCGGCATTGGTGGCGATCGTGGTTCTCACGGCCGCTTCCATGTATTTCGGCTTCCAGGTACGCACCGTAGGCGACATGGGGGCGCTGCCTGACAGCCTGCCGTCGTTCCTGATTCCGGATGTGCCATTCACCTGGGAAACACTCCAGATCCTGCTGCCGGTTTCGGCGACTTTGGCGGTCGTTGGCTTGTTGGAATCGCTGATGACCGCGCAGATCGTCGAAGACATGACCGATACCCCGAGCCAGAAGAATCGCGAATGTGCGGGCCAAGGCTTGGCTAACACCGTAACGGGCTTCTTTGGGGGCATGGCAGGCTGTGCAATGATCGGCCAGTCGGTGATCAACATCACTTCCGGTGGCCGGGGCCGTCTCTCGTGCCTTGTGGCCGGCGTGGTTTTGCTCCTTCTGGTTGTTTATGGGTCAAACCTGGTGAGTCAGATTCCAATGGCCGCACTGGTCGCAGTGATGATCATGGTCAGCATCGGCACCTTCAGCTGGCGCTCGCTGCGCGAGCTGGCCATTCATCCCAAGAGCTCTTCGGTCGTGATGATTGGCACGGTCATCGTGACCGTGGCTACCCACGACCTCGCCAAAGGCGTGTTGACAGGCGTGATCCTGTCGGCGGTGTTCTTCACCCGCAAGGTCGGCAAGATGCTGATCATCGACGACACCCAGGTCGAGACCGACTCGCGCGTCTACGTTGTGAAGGGGCAGGTGTTCTTTGTGTCTTCTGGACAGTTCGTGAGTAGCTTCAACTATCTGGATGTCCCCAAGGAGGTCATCATCGATCTGAAGGACGCCCACTTCTGGGACGTGACCGCCGTTGATGCGCTCGACCGGGTAGTGATGAAGCTGCGCGAGCACGGCGCGACCGTTGAGGTGTTCGGTCTCAACGATGCAAGTGAGACCTTGGTAGACCGCTTGGGAAAGCATCGTACGCCAGGCGCCACACGGTCGTCGGGTCATTGAACAGATGAGCGAAGCGGGCACCGAGGGGTGCCCGCTTCCTTTTCGGCAGTCATCGAGTTGACATATGGCAAGGCAATACTTCGATTATTCTAGATAAATGGTTGCGATGACATGCGTCCCCTGAATGTTCTGTTCCTTTGCACAGGCAACTCGGCGCGCAGCATTCTTGCCGAAGCACTGGCCAGCCATTTAGGGCGCGAACGTATCCGCGCTTACAGTGCGGGCAGTCATCCCAAGGGCGTAGTTCATCCGGTGGCCCTGCAGGTGCTCTCGGAGATTGGCTTCGACGTTGCCGGACTGTCGAGCAAGCCGTGGGATGCATTCGCAGGTCCGGAAGCACCGCAGATGGATCTCATCGTAACGGTGTGCGATCGTGCCGCGGGTGAAGCGTGTCCCGTGTGGCCGGGCCACCCGGCTACCGCCCACTGGGGCATCCCCGACCCGGCCGCAGTGCAGGGCAGTGCTGATCAGGTCCATAAGGCGTTCCTGAGCACGCTTCACCAGCTCCAGCACCGTCTCGGATTGCTGTTGGCGCTTAAGCCTGAAGCGCTGGACCGCATGGCCCTGCAATCGCAGGTGCGGGCGCTGGGCAATGGCGCCGAGGCTCACGCGCCAGATAACACCGGAGAAGCCTCCCCGATGTAGTCGCTGATCTGCCTTACTGCCTCGCGCGCGTATCGGGTCACCCCGATCAGCGTGGCCGATGCTGCGCCATTCCAGTCGCCATAGCCGAGCAGCCAAACCGATGGCGCTGCGACCGACCGAACCTGGGTGTCATCCACGTCGATCCGACCACGAGCGTTGACAATGCCCAGTCCTTCCAGGTGCGACAATACCGGCCGGAAGCCGGTGCACCAGATCACCGCGTCGAAGTTGCGTTCGCTGCCATCTGCCCACTGCATGCCGGTGGCGGTGAAACGGACGGGTGGCGGCATGGAGACCAGTACACCGCGGCGCCGTGCGTCCACCACCGGCGGCACCATCACGATGTCGCCAAAACCATCCCGCTGAATATCCGGCTCACGTCCTTCCTGCTGAGCCCTCCACTTCTCGGTTGCGCGTGCGAACAGAACGCGCCCGTCGACATCGTCGGCCAGGAAGGCTGGCGCCCGCTGGGTGATCCACGTGGTCTTGGCCACCTTGGAGACCTCGGCCAGAATCTGTGCGCCTGAGTTGCCGCTGCCGATGATGGCCACGCGCATTCCGGCGAAGGGTTCGGGATGGCTGTAGTGGGCCGAGTGCAGCTGCACGCCGCCGAAAGCGTCCAGACCTTCATATCCGGGCGTGCAGGGATGCCGCCACGTACCCGTGGCGCTGATCACTGCACGTGTCTGCCACTGCCGGCCGTCATCTGCTTCCACCCGCAGCCGGCTCCCCGAGCGGCTGATGCGTTTCACCTGCACGGGACGGATGACGGGCAGCGCATACTTATGCTCGTAGCGCGCGAGGTAGTCGAGCACTTCCGCCTGCGACGGGCACGGTTCCCGGGTAGCAGGCATCGGCCAACCGGGAATCGAGCTCCAGCCCGCCGGCGAGAACAGATGCAGGGATTTCCACGCATGCTGCCACGCCCCGCCAGGTGACGTTTCGGCATCAAGAATCACATAGGACAGCCCGCTGCGACGCAGGAAGTAGCCAGCCGAAAGACCCGCCTGGCCACCTCCGATCACCACGACATCGACGCTGTCCATCGGGACTTCCTCATGCTGCAGCACCTAGGCGATTCAGCGGCTCCGTGCATCGGCAGGAAAGTAGCTTTTGCCCAGGCGCAGGGCGACGTGGACCAGCAGAATCAGCACGGGCACTTCCACCAGCGGGCCGATAACAGCCGCGAAGGCTACCGGGGAAGCCAGCCCGAACGCCGCGATCGCCACGGCGATGGCCAGTTCGAAGTTGTTGCCTGCTGCGGTGAACGCGATCGCGGTGGTGCGGGGGTAGTCTTTGGCGATCAGCTTGCCCATGAAGAAACTGATGACGAACTGGATGATGAAGTACAACGTCAGCGGGATCGCGATGCGTACCGCGTCCATCGGAATCCTCAGCACATCGCCTCCCTTCAGGCTGAACATCGCCACGATGGTAAACAGCAGTGCGGCGAGGGTTACCGGGCTGATGGCGGGCAGGAACGTCTCTTCATACCATTGCACGCCCTTGCGCGCCTTCAACCATCGGCGGGTGAGGAAGCCCGCCAGGAACGGGATACCAAGGTAGATCAGAACAGCCTCGGCGATGGTCCAGAAACTGACATCGATGACGCTGCCCTGCAGACCGAACACCGGCGGCAACCAGGACAGGAAGAACCACGCATAGACGCTGAACAGCGCAATCTGGAAGATCGAGTTGAATGCCACCAGCCCGGCGACGTACTGGCCGTCACCGCGGGCAAGCTGATTCCAGACCAGCACCATGGCGATGCACCGTGCCAGCCCGATCAGGACCAGGCCGGTCATGTACTCGGGGTAATCGCGCAGGAACAGCACGGCCAGGCCGAACATCAGGAACGGACCGACGATCCAGTTCTGCAGCAGCGAGAGCATCAGTACCCGTTTGTCGGCGAAGACCCGCGGCAGTTCCTCGTACTTCACCTTGGCCAGCGGCGGATACATCATCAGGATCAGACCAATCGCGATCGGGATGTTGGTCGACCCTATGGAGAGGCTGTTCAACGCGCTGGGTACACCTTCGAACAACGCCCCCATGCCGACGCCGAGCGCCATGGCGGCGAAGATCCAGAGCGTGAGATACCGGTCCAGGAAGGACAGGCGGGAGGTATCAGTGGTCATGGGGATTTCCGGAAAGACGGTCAGTTGATCTGTGCGATCGGGTCGAGCCGGGCCTTGAGGGCCTCGCTGTCATCCCAGACGCTGTCTGAGATCTCCAGAAACGCCTTCAGGCGCGCCTTGATGATCTGGTGCGCGCGATCGAACGCTTCGGCTTTCTGTCCGTCCGAGCCTTCAACGCCGGCCGGATCGAACAGGCCCCAGTGCACCCGTACAAAGTCGCCGAACACTACCGGGCATGCCTCGGCCGCCGCGCTGTCGCAGACGGTGACGATCAGATCCATCGGCGCGGCATCCGCTTCGGCGAACTCGTCCCACGACTTGCTGCGAAGGCCGTCCACCGGGAAACCCTCGCGCTGCAACTGAGCAATGGCTAACGGGTTGACGCGGCCGGCCGGCTGGCTGCCGGCGCTGAAGGACTCGTAGCGGCCTTGGCCCCACTTTTTCAGGGTCGATTCGGCCAACACGCTGCGAGCGGAATTACCGGTACACAAGAACAGGACGCGACGGGTCATCTGAGCGATCTCTAAGGTGGGTTGGTCAGCAGCCAACGGGTCGTTCGCAGGCCTGTTCGTCGGCACAACAGTTCTCCGTGAGATAGGCCACCAATGCGGTCATCGCCTCGAACTCGGCCCGGTAGCAGATCGTCCGACCATGTTGCTCGGCGCTGATCAGGCCCGCAGCCAACAGTTCCTTCAGGTGGAAGGAGAGCGTGGCACCAGGCAAGCAGAGCGTCTGGGCAATGTCACCGGCCAGCTTGCCGCCGCTGCCGGCCTGTACAAGCAGGCGGAAGATCGACAGGCGGGTGGCGTGGCCCAAGGCAGCAAGAGCGTGGGTTGCAGCGTTATGTTCCATGATTCTAGAATAATAGAATCGATTCCGTAGGACAACCCCGTGCAGCAGATCCCCAACTTGGTCCCAGGTGCCTTGGACATCCCGACGGCCACCAAGCTCAACGACCCGGCCGCGCAGCCGCACCGCCCGCGCATCCTGATCCTGTACGGGTCGCTGCGACCTCAGTCGTTCAGTCGCAAGCTGGCGCTGGAGGCGCAGCGGCTGCTGGAACAGCTCGGGGCGGAAACCCGCCTGTTCGATCCACATGAGCTGCCGATGCTTGACTCGGTGCCAGCCACCCACCCAAAGGTGCAGGAGCTGCGCCAGGCCTCGCTGTGGTCGGAGGGACACGTGTGGGTCAGCCCGGAACGCCATGGCACCCTTACCGCGGTATTCAAGAACCAGATCGACTGGCTGCCACTGGAAGAGGGCAGCGTGCGCCCCACCCAAGGCCGCACGCTGGCCGTGATGCAGGTCTGCGGCGGTTCGCAGTCGTTCAACGTCGTCAACGCGCTGCGTGTGCTCGGCCGGTGGATGCGGATGGTGACGATCCCCAACCAGTCCTCGGTCGCCAAGGCCTGGCAGGAGTTCGACGACGAAGGTCGAATGAAACCCTCGGCGTACTACGATCGCGTGGTGGACGTCATGGAGGAACTGGTCAAGTTCACCCTGCTGGTACGTGGGCGCACCGACTACCTGGTGGACCGTTACAGCGAGCGCAAGGGGGCCATCGAGGCGGCGGCGCTCGCGGCCGCTGCAGGGGTGGTGGAAACTGTTTTGAACGAGGAGGAAAGTGCGTGAACGCGGTCATCTACCACAACCCCAAGTGCGGCACCTCGCGCAACACCCTGGCGATGATCCGCTTCGCCGGGATCGAGCCGGAAGTGATCGACTACCTGGCCCACCCGCCCAGCCGCGCGCGCCTGGTCGACCTCATCAGGGCCGCGGGCTTGAGCGTGCGCGACGCCCTCCGGCAGAAGGGCACTCCTTATGACGAGCTGGCACTGGGCGATGCGGCACTGAGCGACGACGCGCTGCTTGATGCCATGCTGGCGCACCCAATACTCATCAATCGTCCTTTCGTGCAAACCGATAATGGCACGCGCCTGTGCCGCCCTTCCGAACTGGTGCTGGATCCTGCCGAAGCTTCCCGGACCATTCCGGAAGGAAGATGGAGAGTTGGTGGCCGAGCACAGGGGAAGCCCGGCGACCTAGTCTGGGTGCTGGGCCGGGCTGGCCGCCTTTGAGAACAACCGGAGATCCTGCCCCATGCCGACGCTCCATCCCGCAAAAAGCGAAAGTGCGTGGCGTGTCTTCCTGGTGTTCCTACGACTGGGACTGACCTCGTTCGGCGGCCCGATCGCCCATCTGAGCTACTTCCGCCTCGAGTTTGTCGAGCGCCGCCGGTGGCTGACGGACCGTAGCTACTCGGATCTGGTGGCCTTGTGCCAGTTACTGCCAGGCCCAGCCAGCAGCCAGGTTGGGATGGCGCTGGGCTTGGCTCGCGCCGGCTGGCTTGGCCTGCTGGCCGCCTGGGCAGGTTTTACCCTGCCATCGGCCGTACTGATGATCCTGTTCGGATTTGGCGTTGCTCGATACCAAGGCATCCTCGAATCCGGTTGGCTGCATGGCCTGAAGATCGTTGCAGTTGCCGTGGTGGCGCAGGCTGTATGGGGAATGGCCCGGACCCTATGCCCGGACCGCCTGCGGGCAGGGATGGCGCTTGTCGCCGCCGTATTGACGCTAGCACTGCCCTCGGTCTTCGGCCAGATGGTGGTGATCATCTGCAGCGGCCTGCTCGGTCGCTGGGCGCTGAAAATCGAGCCTGCCCAGGGCCAGTTCGCTTGCAGCTATCCCGTCTCGCGAAGAACGGGCTCGGTAGCGCTGATGCTGTTGGTGCTGCCGCTTGTTCTGCTGCCTGTGTGGGTGGTGGCTAGTGGCTCCCCGTTGGCTGTGCTGTTGGAGGGGACGTACCGTGCTGGTGCCTTGGTCTTTGGCGGCGGCCATGTCGTACTGCCGTTGCTGCAGACCGCGGTTGTCCAAAGCGGCACGGTGACCACTGCGGATCTGCTCGCTGGGTACGGTGCGGCGCAGGCGGTGCCAGGCCCTCTCTTCACTTTCGCGGCGTACTTGGGAGCCCTGGCCAAGGGGCCGCTGGGTGGCTGGCTTGGAGGCCTTGTGCTGTTGGCAGTCATTTTCCTGCCAGCCTTTCTTGTGCTCGTGGGGGCGCTGCCGTTCTGGGAGGCCCTGCGCCACCGAAAGGCTTTGCAAGCTTCGATTGCTGGCGTCAACACCGGGGTGGTCGGGATTCTGCTGGCTGCGTTGTACAACCCGGTGTGGACGAGTGCGATCCATGACCGATGGGATGCCGCGATGGCGCTGGTTGCGTTCGGGCTACTGGCCCTCGCGCGTACACCGCCGATCTTGGTTGTGTTGCTGGCTGCCATGACGACCTGGGCCCTGCCACGGTAACGCCGCCAGGTCAATCAGGCGCGCCTCTGCAGCACAATATAACGTCTGCTTCTGGCCAGCAGCGGTCATTCACAATCCCTCGGTCAAGTCGAGTCGCAGGACGCGAACGTGACAGGCCCTAGCTAGAGATGTTATCTCGCGCGGCTATTCTCTCGACCAGTGTATTGATCGCCGCCTCCATGGCGTGGGCAGTCTTGTCGCCGCTCTGGTTGGTGATGACGAAAATGCCAAGGTCATACTTCGGCATGATGTAGATATAGCACTGCGAGCGGGGCACACCACCATGATGGGCATAGTAGGTGCCCTTCAAGCGGTCGCCGCCGACGATGTTCCAGAAATAGCCGATGCTGAACTCGGAATCGAATTCGACAAGAGTACGGTGTGATTCCGTCACGACGGGCCCACCGGCCAGCTGGAACTTGAGGAACTTCACCATTTCCGGAACGGTCGCCTTTACGTTCCCCGATGCTCCCCAAGGCAACTCCGGCATGGGCGAGGTCGGTACCGCGTTGTCACTGTGGTAGCCGACCGCAAGCCGGGGCGCCTCAGCATCGCCCAGCCTGATTCTGAGGTCCGCCATTGCCGCGGAATCGCGGAAGAATTCGCGTAACAGCGACTCATAGTCGCTCTTGTAAACCGTCTCCAGAATATGCGCCGCCAGTTGGGTTCCAGCACTGGAGTAGGCGTAATCCTTTCCGGGCACCTGGTGAATCTCGACGGCATGCAGGTCCCTGAAGAAATCCGCCTTGCCATAGCCGGCGTAAATGGCATTGAGTTCACGAGGCGTACGCTGATCGGTGAAGTCCGCGAGCACCGTGTTCGCGCGTTCCGGCAACATGTTCGGAAGACCGCTCGTATGCGACAGCAGGTGACGGATGCGGATGGGGTCGCCCTTGTACTGCAGGTTCGGATAATTGCCGTGCAGATACTTCCGGACATCGTCGTCCAGCCCCAGCCTGCGCTCCAGGACGGCATTGGCCATCAGGGTCCCTGCCATGGTCTTGCTCAACGAACCGATTTCGTAGAGGGTCGCGTCGGTCGGAGGGCTCAGCCTGCCGGCTTCCATGTTGCCGCGATGACGGACGAATTCCTGGCCCCGATATACGACTGCGATCGAGGTTGAGTGGAGCAACGGCTGCTGTATCAGTGTTGCGGCCACCTCATCGAGGTCCGCCCCGAGATCCTTTGCCGGCACATGCTCGCCCTTGCAGCCGGCAGCCAAGAACACGACGGACAATACGAAGTAGTTGAGCCACCGCCCCTTTCGAACAATCCTCGAAATCGCTTGCATGCGTCTGTGCTTGAAGGGTTTTGGCAAGAACTCTCAAGATAGCCGAACACCGAGGGCCGCACACCTGTCCCTGTTCTCGCGGCGGCCGCCCCTGGCGCCAGCCAGAAGGTGTGCGTGTGGACGTCCGCTTCGTGCCGAAAGCACACGTCGTCCCGGAGCTTCGTCGGCATCAATGGGTGGAGTCGTTCGCCCGCGACTGGTAGAACTCGCCGATGCGTCGAACAAACCGCTGCGGGTTCGCACCGGCAAGATTGGTCAGCACGATCACGGCCAAGTCTTCATCCGGGTAGACGACGAATGCCGCGCGGGCACCGCCAATGCCTGCGACCTGGCGCGGGCGATCAGCCTTCAAAACCGGCCAGCCTAAGGCCCAATCGCTTTTCGCCCCGCTGTTCAGTGGCTCTTGCTGCCACATGCGCTGGACATGTGCATCATCAATCAACTGGTCCTGCGACAGCGCAATGATCCAGCGCGACAGCTCTTCGGCCGTCGTCTGGATTCCGCCACCCGCCCACAGGCTGTAGGGCATTTCATAAATCCAATGCGACAGGCGCTCACCATCGTCCGGTGCCAGCGAGCCCCGCGGCGACCAGCTGTAGATCGTGGCGGCTCCGGCAACCAGGTCATAGCTGTCACCGAACGTGGTAGAGGGCATGCCCGCCACATCGAACTGTCGCTGCGTCACGAATCGCTCGTATGGTTGCCCGCTCAACTTGACGATGATCCGCGACAGCAGGCCGTAGTTGGTCTGGTTGTACGAGAACTGTTCGCCTGGCGATACCTCAAGAGGCCGAGCCTCGACCGCGCTCCATGCCTCCGGCTCCGTCGCACCGCCAAAGGCCCCCTGCGAGTCGATGATCTCCGGAAGGCCTGATGTATGCCCCAGCAGCTGCCGGATCCGCACCCCACGCCAGGTCGCGGGCACATCGTCCAAATAGCGTGACAAGGGGGCGTCCAGATCCACCCGTCCGTCCTGGACCAGTTGCATCATGGCTACGCCGGTGAACGACTTGGTGGCCGAGTTGATCGGGAACAGCGTCTTGCCGGTAACAGGCACCCGGTTCTCGACATTGGCGAACCCGTAGTTCTCCAGCAGCACTACTTTCCCGTTTTGCACCACTGCCAGCTGGAGGCCCGGAATCCGCTGCTTCTGCATGGCCTGCTGGATGAAGGCCCTGGCCTTGCTGTTGGCTTCCTTAAGAGAACCGGCCGCAAGCGCCTGGGCTGGAAGCCATGCCGACAGGGCAACGGTCAGCAAGGCGGTGCGCAAGAGTGCAGGCAGCATGGATTTCCCTGGGCCAGGTCGTCTGGAAAATGGATTGGCGAGTGCCGACGGAACCGATGCCGGCCGGCAACCCTAGGCCCAGGCACCCGGGCACGACAGTGCAAAGAGTCATGCTCACAATGGAGTTGGCTGAATGGTCCGGGGGAAGTTAGGTGAGCCCGCGCATCGGCGGCCCGCTCGGCATGGGGCTGATCGGGCTGCCTGACGCCCGGAGCGGTTGCACGCCACACGCATGGCCCGGGCAGCGTCGAATCCCCGCTAGGAATCGGATCCTGCCAGATCGGACGGCAGCTGTCGGCCAGAAGTGGATACTGCAATCATTGCTGCCTGAGCCCACTCTCCAAAGGCAAGGGGAGCGCCTGCTGTTCGCCCGCTGTCACATCAACTGCGACTAGCTGAAATCTTTGATCGCCTACCTGGCAGGGCATTCCGCGCACCAGCATCCTGTTCGATCTGATGACTAATGATTCTCAGGACTTGCTGCGGTACCGGTGTGCGGCTACCTCGCTATCACTACTTGATCAGGAAGTCATTCAGTGATTTTCCGCTTGCTACCAGCTCGGCTATCCATCGCGGTTGCCGCCCTCGACCGGACCACGTCTGGCCGCGCACTGCAGGATTGCGGTACTTGGGAGCGATCTTGGGCACTGTCGATTTGGCAGGCCTCCGATCACCTCGCTTCTTGGCGGTTTCGGAGGGCACGATCACTGAAGCGCCGTAGAGTTCCTCTATCGTGTATCCATGATCCTTGACGTACTTGTTGATCTTGGCGCGCATCGCTGTGGCCTTAGGGCGTGACAGCACTTTGGACTGCTGCTTCTCCGCCTGAGCAATCAGTGAGCGAAGTTCCTTGGCAGAAAGGCCGCTGATATCAATAGTCATGAATTCTTCCCCGATGTCGAGGCCCTAGCCTATTCTCAAATGACATTGCGTGTCACTCCATGTCCACTATGAGTCGCTCAATCTCAGGATCGACTACTAAGAAGTTTATCGTGTTAGCTACTCTCTCACTGCACATGATTTTCACGTGGCATATGGACCTGAGGACTAAAGATGCGCCGTGAGTGATTGCTGTGGTCCCGCCAAGAATTCTTTGAGATCGCCAGTTTGAGGCATTGGATGAATCGACGTTAGACTCAAGCGCTTTCCGTAGCAGATCAGGGAGGCAAGGCGCATAACCGTGAGATCAATTCCCTTCATTGTCGCTGCCGCGTTGGCGGGAACTTCGCTGGCTGCAGAGGCTTCTGAGGATAACCTCCATAGAGATCCTTACTTTGATCCAGGAGGCGCCGTCAGGTTCAACTATGGCTGGCTCGACTACGGGCCGACCAGCCGCCTGCAGCTTGAACTGCTGCGTGCAGACCTTGACGCTGGAACCGGACCGTTTTCCTTCTCTGCCCAATACCGCTGGTACGATGGCTTCGACGCCGTGCATCACGCCTACGCGGGCTGGCAGTTCTCCGATGCTACCCAGCTCAAGGCAGGTATCCAGCAAGTCCCGTTCGGGCTGCTCCCTACCGTTTCGCAGAGCTTCTGGTTCGGCTCCGGCTACTACTTGGGCATTGAGGATGATTACGATCCGGGCCTTGTAGTGATTCACCGCACCGGCAGCACGACCTGGCATCTCGGCTGGTTCTCCGGAGACGAATACGGGTCCGGGGCTCGCTATGATCGCTACTCCTTTGATGTCGCGCAGACCGAGGCGTTGCCGTATCGTGAGCGGCAACGACTGCATGCACGCGTGGAGCGCGCGCGCGCCTGGGGCGGCGGCGAGCTGTTGCTGGGCGCATCAGCGTTTGCTGGCAAGGTGCAGAACACTCAGACACGGCGTCACTACGGTCATCAGGGCGCGGCCCTCCACGCACAGTGGCAGCGCGATGGTTGGACCGCGCAGTTGCAGTGGGCGCGGTACCGGTATGCCGTGCCCGGAGATCGCATCGCAATGTCGGCGTTCCAATCCCCCTTCCAGGTTGCAGCGCAGGCGGATGTGCCAAGCGCCAACATCGCCTATTCGTTCGGCCAGAAGGGCTGGCTGGATGACATCACCTGCTATAACAACCTCAGCATGACCCGCCCGGTCGGGCACCGCGCGGGCCTTCGTGATTCGTGGCAGAACGTGACCGGTTGCAGCCTGCAGAAAGGCATCATGCTCACCTATGTCGACTGGATCGCTGGCCGCAACATGTGGTTTGCCGGTGGTGATGGTATCGGCATCGACGAGGGAGGTCCTTCCCGCTGGCATTCACGGCTGAACTTCAACATCGGCTTCTACTTCTGATCGGCCTCGCGCAAGCCAGAGGCTTCTTCACCCAACAACACGGAGGTATCCATGCAGAGCACGGCTCCGCAACATCCCCCCGTTCGCCAGCGGATCCTTCCGCAGGTGTTCATTCCCACGGCAGCCATCGTCATCGCGCTGCTGGCGCTTGCTGCCATCGCGCCCGATATAGCCACGCGGTGGTTCACCGCGGCCAAGTCATGGGCTGCCAATGATGCAGGCTGGTTCACCATCCTTGCGGTGGCCGGCTTCCTGGTCTTCGTCGTCGGCGTCGCCATCAGCAGTTACGGCCGCATCAAACTCGGCCCTGACCACAGTACGCCGGACTACAGCTACGGCTCCTGGTTCGCCATGTTGTTCGCTGCCGGCATGGGCATCGGTCTGATGTTCTTCGGCGTTGCCGAGCCCATCATGCACTACGCCACGCCGCCGGTCGGCTCGCCCGAGTCGGCCGCAGCTGCCCGCCAGGCCATGCGCATCACCTTCTTCCACTGGGGCATCCACGCATGGGCGATCTACGCAGTGGTAGCGCTGTCGCTGGCGTACTTTGCCTACCGGCACAATCTCCCGCTGCGTGTCCGATCCGCACTGTATCCGCTCATCGGCGATCGTATCCACGGCCCGTTGGGGCATGCTGTAGACACGTTCGCCGCGCTGGGTACCATCTTCGGCCTGGCCACCTCGCTGGGGCTGGGCGTCATGCAGATCAACGCCGGCCTGAACTACCTGTTCGGCCTGGAGGTCAGTACGCTCGTCCAGGTTGGCTTGATCACCGTCATCACACTGGTGGCGACCGGCTCGGTCGTGGCTGGCCTGGACAGCGGCGTACGCAGGCTGTCCGAGCTCAACATGATCCTGGCGGCAGCGTTGCTGGCCTTCGTGCTGGTCTGTGGACCCACCGTGCACCTGATGCAGGCACTGGTGCAGAACACCGGCATGTACGTTTCCCAGCTGTTCTCGATGACCTTCAACCTTTATGCCTACGAACCCACGGGTTGGCTGGGTGGCTGGACGCTGTTCTACTGGGGCTGGTGGATTGCCTGGTCGCCCTTCGTTGGCATGTTCATCGCGCGCATCTCACGTGGACGCACTGTCCGTGAGTTCGTGGTGGGGGTGTTGCTTGTGCCGCTTGGCTTCACATTCCTCTGGATGACCATCTACGGCAACACCGCGTTGCACATGGTGCGGGCGGAGGGCATCCAGCAGTTGGTGCAGGCGGTCTCAACCGACAGCTCGATGGCGCTCTTCGAGTTTCTGGAGCACCTGCCGCTGACCATGCTGACCTCTTCGCTGGCGGTCATCCTGGTTGCGCTGTTCTTCGTAACCTCAGCGGACTCCGGTGCCCTGGTAATCGACATGCTTACCTCGAAGGGTGAGCAGGAATCGCCGGTCTGGCAGCGGATCTTCTGGGCGCTGCTGGTCGGCGGCCTTGCGATTGCCCTGCTGGTGGCCGGCGGCTTGGAATCATTGCAGGCGGCCACCATTGCCAGTGCGTTGCCATTTACGATCGTCATGATCCTGATGTGCTGGGGACTGCTGAAGGCCATGCATCTGGATGCAACCAAGCGCTCGATCCTGCGCGAGGCACGTATCTTGCCGGGTACCAGCGAGGATTGGCGGGCGCGCCTGCGCCTGCTGGCGCACAATCCGTTGAAGATCGAGGTGACCGGCTTCATCGAGCAGCGTGTCATCCCAGCATTGGAAGAGGTTGCGGCTGAGCTGCGCAAGCAGGATCTGCCGGTCCAGGTCTCCAAGGGGGAGGATGGTCGTGCGTGGCTGCAGGTTGGCCATGGCGAGGAGATGGACTTCTTCTACTCGGTACGGCCCCAGCCCTATGAGCCGCCGACGTTCGCCCTGCAGGATCCCCGTCGGCCGGTCAGCGAGGGTACCCGTCATTACCGTGCGGAGGTCTATCTGCGGGAGGGCGGGCAGGACTACGACGTCATGGGATGGACCAAGGTTCAACTCATCCACGATGTGCTCGATCAATACGAGCGCCACCGTCAGTTCCTGGACAAGGTGCGCTCGTAGAATCTGCACACAGATGCCGCCCGGAGTAGCGGCATCTGCCTTGGGTCGGGCATGACCCTGCGTTGACGTGGCCTCGGCGCCCGGCCGTGCTATTGATGGTCGAACTTCCCAGGAAGTAGCCCATGCTCACCAGATTGAGGCTTGCAGCCAGCAAAGTTACAAAGCGGATGTGGTTCCGTTCGACCCTGTATGGCGCCCTAGGCATCATCACGGCGTTGGCGGGCGCGTTCCTGAAGTTCCTCATTCCCGTCGGCCTTGCCGCGCGGATCGGCGCAGATTCCGTCGGCAACATTCTTGGCATTCTTGCCGCGTCGATGCTGACGGTCACCACCTTCTCGCTGTCCACCATGGTCTCGGCCTACGGGTCCGCGTCCAGCAGCGCCACCCCGCGCGCGGCCCGCCTGCTGATCGAAGACACCCGGGCCCAAGGTGCGCTGGCCACCTTCATTGGTGCCTTCCTGTTCTCGATCGTGGGCCTCATCGCGCTCAGCACCGGCATCTACGGAGATAGCGGCCGGCTTGTACTGTTCGGGGCAACTATCGCGGTCATCATCGTCATCACAGTGACGTTGCTCCGGGCTATCGAGCAGTTCTCACGCTTTGGCCGCGTCGGCGAAACCATCGATCTGGTGGAGCGGGCGACCCAAGTGGCAATGAAGCGCCGCGCCGAGGAGCCTTCGCTCGGCGGAGCCAGTGCGGTTCGGGTAGGAGAGGGGGCGGTGCAGCTGGTCGGCGATCAGGTGGCCTACGTTGAACACGTGGATGTCGGGCGGATCAACGCCATTGCGCAGGAACATGATCTACGCGTTCATCTGCTCTGCCAGCCGGGTACGTTCGCAACCCCAACCCGTCCGTTGATAGCCATCGAGGGAAATCTACTTCCTGAAGTACAGAGTAAAGTGATCTCAGCCATTTCCTTTAGCGACGCGCGCTCCATCGAAAATGACCCACGGTTCGGGCTGGTCGTGCTTGCGGAAATTGCCCAGCGAGCCATGTCACCTGCGGTGAACGACCCTGGGACCTGCATCGACGTCATCGGGACATGTGTCAGGCTGCTCTGTGCATGGTCCAGCCACGGAGGGGACGCTGCGACAGGCGAGGTGCTGTATCCGCGCGTGCACGTGCAGTGTCTCGACGTACGCGACATGTTTGAGGACGCGTTCACTCCGATTGCCAGGGATGCCGCCGCGTCCCTGGAGGTCAGTATCCGGCTGCAGAAGGCCTTCGCAGCGTTGGCAGGGTCCTCGAATGAAGCGACAAGAGTCGCATCACAGGCGCATGCCCGCATCGCGTTGGAGCGCGGCCTATTGGCCATGGATTTCGAAGCTGATCGCGAGGCGCTTCGAGCCGTCGCATCTTATTTGACTCTGGAGGATGTGGACCACCGTTCGTAGTATCTTCCTATCAAAGCCTTTGAAGCGCTGCGCTGGCTATCAGTGCTCGGCTGTGGTCTGGAGCACATCCGGTGAGCTCACCTTCCACAGCATGTATGCGGCAGTAATGAAGATCAGTACTGCAAATACCGTGTTCAGAGCTCCACGATAGTTGGCCAGCTTCGTCGAAGTTGCTGCACCTGCAATACCGCCAGCCACGCCGGCAACGACGAAAACTGCCGCGAGCTTCCAGTTGACCAGACCTGTACGCGCGTAGTTCAGTGCGGTGGTCATGCCAAATGCGGCGACGGCGACGAGCGAGCTTCCGACTGCGGCGATCATCGGCATGCCCGTCGCGGCCACCAGTGCGGGCACGATGAGAAAGCCTCCGCCAATGCCAAAGAAGCCAGAAAGCCCGCCGGCGGTGGCGCCCAGCCCAATCAGCGCGGGCGCGTTGCCTCTGCCGAGCCGAGCGTCCGTGAGTCCAGGCGTGTTGCGCCTGCGAAGCATGGCGATGCCGACAACGATCATAGCCACAGCAAACAGCGCCAACAGGCTCCTGCCGTCGAACGCCTTGCCCAAGCTGGAACCCAGGTATGCGCCCGCGATCCCCGCCAGAGCGAAGACCGAGGCACAAGGCCATCGAACGTTCCCTCTACGGGCATGTATCACCAGATTCGACACCGCATTGACCGCTACTGCCAGGGCGCTGGTGCCGATAGCCACATGCGGATCTCCCACTCCGACCACGTAGAGCATCAGTGGTACCGCCAGGATGGATCCGCCCCCACCGACCACGCCCAGGACGAAGCCGACCAGGACGCCAGACAGGCCGCCCAGAACCAACTGCAGCAGAGATAGCGCTTCCATATGTCAGTCGCCGGACGCCGGGCCTTGCTGCAGCCGTGCTGCGATGGAAGAAAGGTCATAGCCTGCATCCGAAGCAACAGACAGGACGTGGTCAAACGCCGCTCCATTGTGAACGACTTCCGACAGCGCCCAAAGCATCGCAGCACGGGTGCCGGTTCTGCAGTACGCGGCAACAGGGCTTGGCAGCGCTTCGATCAACCTGGCAAAGGTATGCACCTGATCATCGGTAATGACGCCAGGCAGCGCAGGAAGATAGGCAAACTGCATGCCCGCCTGGTGGCAGGCGGCCTGCAGCGCATGGTGACTGGGCTGCTCCGGCTGTTCATCGTCGGGGCGGTTGCAGATCACGCTCGCAAAGCCCTGCTCCTTCAGGGCTTCAATGTCCTTTGGCAGGAGCTGGCCGGACACCTTGAGGCTGGCGGAGAGTGGCTTGAGGTTCATGGTTTTCCCGTAGTTGCAGTGGGGCGGTGAATGAGGCCATGCAGGAGCACGCCAGCGATCATTGCCGTGGCGAAGATGATCGCGAAGGGCTGGCCGGTTCCCAGCAACGCGATGGCTGGGCCGGGACATAGTCCGGCCAGACCCCAACCCAGGCCGAATATCGCCGCACCGATCACCAGGCGCCGATCGATGATGCGATGGGCGGGAATGTGCAGCGATACGGCAAGCAGCGGCGTTCTGCGGGCGCGTATCCACAGGTAGGCTGCGCCGGAAGGGATCAGTGCGCCCAGCATGACCAGCGCCAGGGAGGGGTCCCAGGCGTCGCTCACATCAAGGAAAGCAAGCACGCGGGCTGGGTTGGCCATATCGGATACGACCAGGCCCAATCCGAAGAGTGCGCCGCACAGGAACGCGGCTAGACGGATCATGCCGGGCCCCCGGTCGTAATCTGTACCAGGGTTGCCGTGGCCATGCCCACGAGCATGAACACGCAGGTCGCCACCACCGACCGCGGCGATGCCCGGCCCAGGCCGCAGACACCGTGCCCACTGGTACAGCCAGCCCCAAGGCGAGTTCCGTAACCCACCAGCAGTCCGGCGATCACCAGCACCACAGTTCCGTTTGCGGAGAGCGCCGGCAGGGGTATGGGTCGGGCCGCCAATGCCAAGCCTGACGCCAGGGCAAGTCCTGCCAGAAACAGGACTGCACCGCTGCGCCCGCCGTCACCCGTCATGCCCAGTGTCTTGGCAAGCAGTCCCGAGATGCCAGCAACGCGCCCGAGAAGGAGTAGATAGGCTCCGGCCGCTGTTCCGATCATGGCACCGCCAGCGAGCGGCCAATACCAGGCCAGGTGAGAGAGCGTCATAGCAGGTCCACCGGCAGCTTGAGATATCGCACGCCGTTTTCCTCGGGCTCGGGCAGATGGCCGGCGCACATGTTGACCTGCACTGACGGCAGGATCAGCCGTGGCATCGGAAGTGTGGCATCACGAGCCTCCCGCAGTTCCACAAACATGGCTTCGCTCACGCCCTCGTGCACATGCATGTTTGTTGCCCTTTCGGCACCGATGGTAGTTTCCCATGCGAAATGGTCCCGGCCGGTGGCTTTGTAGTCGTGGCACAGGAATACGCGGGCGGCGTCGGGCAGGAACAGCAGGCGCTGGATCGAGCGATACAACTGGCGCGCTGAGCCACCTGGGAAGTCGCATCGGGCAGTGCCGTAGTCCGGCATGAACAGCGTGTCGCCAGGAAATACGGCGTCGCCGATCACGTACGCCAGACAAGCGGGAGTATGGCCTGGCACGTGCAGCGACATCGCCTGCAGATTACCGATGCGGAAGGAGGCACCGTCGGCGAACAGGTGATCGAACTGGCTGCCATCCCGCTTGAATGCAGTACCGGCATTGAAGAGCTTGCCGAAGGTTTCCTGGACTGCGGTGATGTGTTCGCCAATAGCCAGCGCGCCTCCCACCTGCTCCTGCAGCCATGGAGCCGCGGACAGGTGGTCGGCATGCGCGTGGGTTTCCAGCAACCACTGCACCTGCAGGCGCTCGGCACGCACGTAGTCCACCAACGCCGATGCGGAGGAAGTGGACGTGCGGCCTGCGGCCATGTCGAAGTCCAGGACGCTGTCGATGATGGCGCACGCTGAAGAAGTTGGATCGCGTACGACGTGGCTGGCAGTGAACGTAGCAGGGTCAAAGAACGTCTTCACGGAAGGTGAGGGAAGCAGGCCGGCACGCGCATCGCTGACCAGGCGCACAGCCTGGTCCAAGGGGGCGTCTACCGCTACGGATGGGATCATGGCTGGCTCCAAGAGGCTTCGCGACCTGAGAATTACATAGTTACGTAATATCTGCAACTATTGAAATATGCTAGATTGGACGCGTGCCCGCATGGTCTTTGCATCACATCACCTGCCCAAGTTGCCCTTACCCGTGACCAGCCCCCCATTCAGCCCGTCAGACCTAGCCACGATGAAGGAGCGCGTGCCTGAAGTGGCCGAGTTGCTGCGCTTCATGGCCACCCCCTCGCGCCTGTTGCTGCTATGCCAGCTCGCACAAGGTGAAATGACGGTGGGCGGACTGGAGGAAGCCACCGGCATTCGACAGCCGGCGCTCTCCCAGCAACTGGCCGAACTCCGTCAACGAAAGCTCGTAGCGACCCGACGGGAATCGCGGTCGATCATCTACCGCATGGAAGACCCGCGCGTTGCAGCACTGCTGGGCGCGATGCATGGGATTTTCTGCGTGGACGATGCATCAACTTGACGTGATCTAAAGCGTCCTGGAAGGGGCGGGCTGGACTTCCTGACCCAGGGAATTTAGGCAACTGGCGTAGTCTGCCCCAAAACCCTTTGGCCACAGCGGGCCCGAGGTCTGCTGCGGCCTAGGGGTATTCATGAGGGAGGGGGTGGCTGTCTGCTTCTGGTCGGAAACGGACCCCGCACATGGTGACTATGTGAAACGCAGTGAGTACTCCCTCTTCCCGTCAGAAGCCGACGTGTTGTCAGTCAACTTGACGACCTAAGGACGAGTTCGTCCAGGAACAGCACCCCGTGGTGCGCCAGCGATATCTCGCCGGGGCAGGGTGGGTTGCCACCACCTACCAGCGCCGCCGCACTCGCACTGTGGTGTGGTGCCCGGAACGGCCGCTGCCGCCAGCGGCGCGGGTCCAGCCCTTCACCGCTCACCGAGGCAATCGCGGCCAGCTGCAGTGCTTCAGTCTCTTCGGTGTCAGGCAACAGACTGGGCAGGCGCGAGGCCAACAGCGTCTTGCCGCAGCCAGGGCTACCGATCAGCAACAGATGGTGCCCACCCGCAGCGGCGACCTCCAATGCACGCCGCGCATGCGCCTGCCCGCGCACGTCGGCCAGATCCGGCAGCGGCAATGGCGTGGTGTCCACGCGCTCCACGGGCGGCAACAGGCGCGGATTGCCCAACCCGGCGCAGCACTCCAGCAGCGTGCGCGCCACACGCACATCGGCGTGCTCGGCCAACGCAGCCTCGGCGGCATTGCCCGGCGGTACCACCAGAATGCGCCCGGCTTCAGCGGCCGCAATCGCCGCGGGCAGCGCACCGGCCACCGGCCGTAGCTCACCGGTCAGGCCCAGCTCGCCCAGGAACTCGTACTGAAGCAGCGCCTGCGGATCGACCTGGCCACTGGCCGCAAGAATGCCCAGCGCAATCGCCAGATCGTAGCGGCCCCCCTCCTTGGGCAGATCGGCAGGCGCAAGGTTCAAGGTGATGCGCCGTTGTGGAAAATCGAAGCGCGCACAGAGTAGCGCCGCGCGCACGCGCTCGCGTGATTCGCGCACGCTGGTTTCGGCCAGGCCCACGATCTGGGTGGCAGGCAGGCCGCCAGAGAGATGCACTTCCACCCGCACCAGCGGGGCATCGACCCCGGCGCGGGCGCGGCTGTGGACCAGCGCCAGGCTCATATGTGGTTTCCTGCGGAGGGGACGCTCGATGGTGCGGCAGGCACTTCGCAGGCAGCTATCGGGGAATGCTGGCGAAGCGGCTAGGAGGATTCCGGCAGCCCGCCTTCGAGAGTGGCCGCTCGCCATCCGGTTCCTCCACAGGTTTATTAAAGCCTCTGTCATTCTTTCAGACCAGGATCTACCTGACGCCATGGAAGGAGGCTCCTGGCGATCGCGCGCAATCAGCAGATGCCTCGTTTGCCCTTCAATGACGAAGCAAACCTCTCAGGAGATGCACATGTACGTGCCAAAGACTCTGGTGGCCTTGATCGCGGCCGCCGCACTCGCCCCTGTTGATTCGGCATCTGCGCAGGCCCTGGTGAAGGGAGGAGGCGCCTCAATGCCCGCGTCCCTGTACAAGGGAGCGACGGACAACATCCTGCCGGCAGAATTCAGCTATGTCGTGCTGGGTTCCGGCAATGGGAAGCGTGCGTTCCTCAACAATGAGCCCGCGCTGCTGCAGACGACCGGAACGGTCCATTACGCAGGCAGTGACGCGGTGCTGACCAGTACCGAGCTGGCGGCGTACAACAGCACCTACAATTCCTACGGGTCCGGCAACGCCTATGGGCCGCTGATACAGATCCCCGTTGCGCTGGCTCCGATCATTGTTCCGTTCAACAAGCCTGGTGGCGTGCTGGACCTGACGGTTTCCCAGCTCTGCGGAGTGTTCTCCGGCAGGATCACCCGCTGGGATCAACTGCCGGCTGGAGGTCGGACGGGGCAGATCACTGTCGTCTACCAGGCGGAGAGCAGCGGCAGCAGCGAGATCCTCACCCGTTTCCTCACCGCCGCCTGCCAAACGAGCGACGTCTCGGGCACAACGCTGAAATCCAGTGGCTGGGGTCTGGTGCCCTCGTTCTCGGTGCAGCCCACGTTCGCCAACCTGTTCGTTGGCAACACGGTACCGTCCAACTTCATGGCTGCGCCAGGGCCGGGGGACGTTGCGCTCTACAATGCGGTCCTGGTTGGAGACGGTCGGATTGGCTACACCGGGCCGGATGTCGTTGCAAACCTCAGCGATGCGACCAAGGTTGCAACCGTGAAGGGATACTCGCCTGCCGAAGTCAGCCTGCAGGCGACCATCGAAACCGTCTCGCCGCCGACCGGAGCGGCCGCCAATGATCCAGCCAACTGGGTGCCTGTGTTCGGCAACCCCTCGGCGGGTTATCCCATCGTTGGGCTCACGAACCTGATCATCGGCCAGTGCTACCAGAACCGGATGGTCGGCAACAGCCTGCGCAGTTTCCTGCTCACGCACTATGGAAGTGCCCAGGTCGGAGGGGTTGAGCAGGGTCGAAACGATGCTGCCGTTCGAAGCCACGGCTTCTACCCGTTGCCCAACAGTTGGCGAACTGCGATTCGCACGCGCTTCGCACTGGCTGGCAATGCGGCTGGCCTGAACAACCCGGCGGTCTGCAACGGCATCGGGCGTCCGCTCTAGTGAGCGTGCGGGACGTGGAAGGCGCAAGTACCGGCGGCCAGGTCGGCACTTGCTGTTCCGCGGCATGCCTCGCCCAAACAGATGGACGAGGCCTGGCAGTTGGGCGCTCGATCCGCCGCCTTCAATCCCTGGGTCGCATCCGCTCGTGGATGAAAGCAGTAAGTGCAATATCGGCCATCACCAGCCCCTCCATCACCCGGTCGCCCACGTACTGCTCGGGCTCGCCGTTCTGGCGCGTGCGCTCGGCCGCCAGCAGGATCTCCTGCACGATGCGCTGGCCGGTCGCCGCGCAGTCGGCGTCGGACAGCGCGATCTGCCGGCTGCGCAGCTGATGGCGCTCGGGCCAGGGCTGGCCGTCGGCCGCAGCGCCCGCGCCAATGGCGTGCAGGACGGCGATGAGGCTGGTGGGGTCCAGGGCAGGGCCGGGTGATGGCGGCTGCTGGATGGGGCGCGGGGGAGGGGAGTGCGGCTTGGTCATGGCAGGCTCCGTGCAGACAGGCGGAAGCCACCACCGATAAAGGTGGCGGACAGGGCGTGGCTCGAAAACCGGTGTGTGATGATCGCCGGCGGGCACAAGGCCCCCACGCCCCGCCCGCCATAGCCGGCAGACGGATTGCCAGCCGGCACCACGCAGGGTGATGCCGGCTGGCAAGCGCAAACTTCATCACAACAACGGGTTTTCGAGTCCCGACCACCGATGCACGGTGGCGGGGTAACGATTACCTGCTGTTGTGAGGAATGCCAAGGGGTGGGGGCCAATGCCGCCAAAACCCGAGACGTTTTTGGCATTGTCGCATAGCGTGGAAAGGGGCAAGAGCCTTGGCGCGTCAGGCGGAACGGCACTTCTGGGACGGAGTCGTCAGATCGTTCGGCCAGAGACGCAAGGCGCGGCAAATGCGACAGAACTTGGTAGGCGACGGCGTATGGCGGCTACCGCCAGCAGAGCCTGGTCAGCCCGTCGACTCAGGCCGCTCGCGAAACCACGCTCCCCGTTGGCCGTTGTGCGCGAAGTCGCGCAGCTCGAATTGACGGGAATCACGGATGACGTCCAGCCATTGGGCGCAGCCATACTTCCCGGGGGTTTGTTCCGGATGATGCTCTGCCATCCACAGAGCGGCTGTGTCCAGATTCACCCAACCGTCGATCGCCCGTTCTCGGAAGGCCTGTCTCAGCGCACTGACAATGCCGGCGATCGGCCAATGGATCTGCCCATCAGGCGCGATGCCGTTGACCAGAAAGTCATGGAACTCTGGGCTCTGCACCAGTTCAGCAAAGGCTGTTATGCCCTGCGCCATAACTGCGGCAAGCGTGCGCAGTTGTTCAAACTGCCGATCGATCTCGGTGCAAGCGTGCCTGAGCGCATCCTGGGCCTTGACGCATTCATCGATAGTCCGGATGTCGTACTGCTCGAAGAAGTGGTGAACGAGCGTATTCCTGAGGTTCACCAGCGCGCGTAGATCCGTTCGCAGGGCCGCATGGGATTCCCCTGGCAGATTGATCCCTATGTGCAGGCCAAAAGGGCTTGAATCATGGTCGAGACCTGATGGGACGTCGGGAACTTCGCCGCCTTCCTTCAGCATGCATTCGGTAGTCAGGCAACCCACCAAAGCGCCCATGGTCTTGCCGCCGATCTCAGTCCTGCGGTTGTTCAAGCTCTTTGGGAGTGTTTCCGGTGTACCCGACAACTTCTGAAAGGCCAGCATGGACTTCATCAGCTGCTCGCACTGCTGAAGGCGCAGAATGCAACGACCGACAAGCCGTTGCACTTCGTGCTGCGCACCGGCAATGTCATTCGGGTCGATTACGGACATGGCAAATCTGAGCATGGGTCTCGCCAACTGTACCGCTTCGGCGGAGAGAAGCGCAGGCCGGGCCGCGAGCCGGCGGAGGCTGTTGTCCGCTTCACTTCTAGGCGTGAGTGGAGCACCCAGCCATTCGCTCTCGGCGGCGCCGAATCCAGCGATGGTCCGCTGATCCTTCTCGTTGACAGAGAAGGGCGGATGTCAGCGCTTGGCCGAAGCGAACGTAGGGCTAGAGGGATTGCCACACTGTACCGCGACTGTGTACGCACGAGTACCAGACCCGAATCTCAGTAGGCGGCCGCCTTTGCCCTTCGGCTGACGGACCCATCTGGATGCACACGCAGCAGACAATCCGCAGCATCTATTGTCTCGAATCGATGTGCAATCTGAATGACAGTGAGTGACATCTGCCTGAGGTGAGCATTGATACTCTGCTCAGTTTCTGCATCCAGATGGCTGGTCGCTTCGTCTAGAAGGAGGGCTTGGGGCTGTTGGTAGAGCGCCCGGGCCAGCATGATTCGCTGGCGCTGTCCTCCTGACAAGGTCGATCCCATGTCACCAACCGATGTTCGATAGCCCATCGGCATTCTTGAAATGTCATCGTGAATGCAAGCGGCTTGGGCTGAGTGCTCGATCTGCTGCTGCTGAGCCCCTTCCTGGAACAGGGCGATGTTCTCAGCCAGACTCCCGTGGAAAAGCGCGTCATCCTGCATGACGCATCCAAACATGCGCCGGGCCTGGGTCGGACCAAGATGGCTCAAAGGAATGCCATTCAATAGGATTTCCCCACTGTTGACGGTCAGCAGTCCGACAAGGAGCTTGGCGATCGTGCTCTTGCCTGTACCCGACGCACCGGTGATAGCAGTCATCTGGCCCGCTGGGATAATGGCGCTGGCGTTGTTCAACACCCATGGCTGATTGTCTGCATATCTGAAGCAGACGTTGCGGAGCTCAACCTCAACGGGTTGAACGCGCGCGCTCAAAGGTGCAGCGGGCTCCTTCTCAACGGGTGCAAGAGCAATGTCAGCAACTCTTTCCGCATGTGAACCGAGCAACGCGAGTTGGATTGCGTACTCGGAAAGCGCACTCAGACGCGAGATGAACTGCTCTGAGTACGAGGCGTACGCAATCAGCATCCCGGCAGTGAACCGTCCCTCCATCACCAGTGATGCGCCGATTGCGAGAGCACCAAGCCTACCTACAGACAGCAGGACGCCACCCCAGGATGCGTAGGACAAGCTCGTACGCTGAACGGCAATGGATGCTGCGATTGCTGCTGCGCTTCGGTTCGCAAAGCGGGACGATTGCCAGCCAGTCTTCCCGAAAAGCTTCAAAGTCTGCGCACCGCGGATGGATTCAAGCAGCATGGACTGCCGGCGCGCGTCCTCGGTCAAGGAGGAAACCGTTGCGTGTTGCAGTCGCTTCACGTAGATGGCCCTGACGCCTACATAAGCCAGCGCTGTGAGGCTTGTAAATGCGCCTAGAAGTGGGCTGTAGACAAACAGCATGGCTCCTGTTGCAAGGGCCATGACACCATCTAGTATCCCAGCGACCAACTGCGTGCTTATGGCCTGCTGTATTGTGTTTAGTGACGTGAATCGCGATGTTATGTCACCCAGGCTGCGACTTTGGAAGTACTGGGTAGGTAGGCGCAGCAGCCTAGCGAACACGCCCGAGCTCCATCCAATATTGATCTGGCTGCTCAGCCAAACAATTGCCCAGGACCGCAGCCAACCCAGCAGCAGCTGAAGAAGGGCGAGAAGGCTCAGTCCCACTATGACAACCGGAAGAAGGGCACGGTCCCCATCGGCGAGTACACGGTCGATGACTATCTGGAAGCCTTGGGGTGAAGCGAGCGCCATGAGTTCCAACGCAACTGAAAGAAGCCCCAGGTTGACCAGCGCTGGTCGGAGACCAGAGATCGGCCCAATGAGTGACCTCAGACGAAGACTACTGCGCGCTTGAGCCTTCTTGAGATCGGGTCCCTTCAAGAGCTCGATTGCCACCCCTGTGAAGTGCCGGCCAAGCGCCGCCCAGGAGATCTCCACGCGGCCTTGGGATGGATCCAGAATCACGACTTTCCTCGCCTTCACCTTTTCCAGGACAACGAAGTGGTCCATGTTCCAATGCAGAACTGCGGGCAGTACGAGCTGATCCAGTTCATCTGGCTCAGCCCGAAGAGGGCGCGCCACAAGGCCTTTCCGCTCCGCAACATCGCTGATATCAGATACCGACATTCCTTGCGGATAGGATCCGGCGAATGCCCTGAGCTGTTCCAGAGAAAGCCGATGGCCATGGTGATCAAGTATCATGGCCAAGCAGGCCAGGCCGCACTCGTTGGCTTCACTCTGGTAGAAGATCTTGACCGGACGCTTCATCCATTGACGCAATAGATCGCCGGGTTTTGGGCTGACTGCTGTGGAGTTGGCGACTTGCATGATCAGTCCTGTATAGACGCTCGAAATGCGGTGATCGGCTCAAGTAGCCAAGCGATGATTGAGCGATCCTCCAACAGAAGCGCAGCTTCCAGCTGCATCCCGGGAACCAGCGCTCGCTGCTGGCCATCAGTCACGATCTGCTGCCTTTCCAACGACGCGATGGCTCTGTACATTGGCTGGGCTGGCGGCTGCTGGCCAAGCAGGGCTGACAGCTGTGCAGGTTGAGTCGGGGTTTCGGAAACCTGTTCGACAACCCCGTATTGAACCCCATATTTCTGATAGGGGAATGCCGCATAGTGCATGGCAACCTTGGTGCCTCGATGAACAAAGCCGATTGCCGTGCTGGGAATGAAAATTTCCGCTTTCAGCGTCGTAGGTGTCGGAATGAGAGAGGCAATAGGTTGCCCAGGCTCAACATAGTTCTCTGGCTGAACAAGAACGGAGCTGACTAGCGCGTCTGATTGAGCCCTCACCACCAGCTCAAGCTCGCTCTGATCCTGGGCGAGGCTGGTGCGTAATCTCGCTTGCTCTCGCCGAAGATCGTTCAACTTGAGTTCCGAATCGATCTCCAGACTCGTCAACTTGCGGCTTGTTTCGCGTTGCTGTTGAGAGATATCTTCAAGCTGCCGATGCAGGCCTGATGTCTGCGCCCGGGTATCCAGAAGCGCACTTTCGAGGTCCTGGACTTGATACTCAGCCACAAATCCATCCTTCAAAAGCGGACGCAGCTTCGTCAGTGTCCGCTGCTTCTGCTCAGCGGCCTGCTGCTGATAGCCAATCTGCTGACGAAGATCCGATGCCTGGGCGAGAAGAGATTTGACACGCTCCCTCAACTGATGCTGCTCACTGATCAGCGCTGCCTCGGTAGCTGCGACGCTCGCGTGGACCGAGGTGATTTGATTCTCAATGTTCTCCTCGACTCTGGCATGCACGGCACCCCCGCGGGTGTGCATTTCGCTGGATAGCCGCAGGATCGGATCTCCCTTTCGAACGTGTTGGTGCTCTCTGACGTACACCTCTGAGACGGTTGCAGATCGACGCGCTAGAATCCGGCTCTCGCCCGTATCAGTAACTAGATGACCAGATACCTGTTCCCGGCGAGCATAGTGGGCATGGAATGAGAGAACGAGTGCGGCCAAGCACAGTGCAGTGGCGCTAACACCAGCTGCGAAGTGAGCCTTTGGCGTTGAAACGATGACGGCGCCAAACTGGTCTGCATGAGCAGTCTCGGCTTCCTTGCGAAACAGTTCCATTGATCAGTTCTGCTGGGCGTGATGGCAGTGCCGGTTAGAGGGAGGGAGGTCGCCCCCCTCCCTTAAAGCCTAGCGACAGCTGATTCGATTGAAGATGCCTTGAGTCAGGGGGAACGGCTGCTCAATGCCATGTGACACGACTTCCGCGAGGTCCGGAACAAATAGAAACTGCGGGGCACTCTTGAGGTTCCTTAGATCTTCATTCACATGCAGGGACTGATCCCAACCGAAGATGGGCATGTCCCGAATGGCCCGGGGAGCATCCGGATCGGGCTGGTGCCATGACGGCTGCGTAAAGTCATCTACGTAGATAAGGGACGAGTACGAACCGCTGCCCTTGTCGGCGATGAACCAAGCCTTGAAGCCCCGGGATCGGTCTTCCAGAGTGACTCCAAGTGTGTTCCCTGTTCCAGGCATTGCTAGCGGCTGGATTCGAGCGTGCAGTGCAGGGTTGCCGGAGTAAACGTACTCCGCTACCGCGCTTCCACACTCCGCAGCTGAGGCGCCGGTCGACATCAGCACCCCTGCGAGTATGCAAGTGGCTAGCTTGGCTTTCATGGAATTTCTCCTGTGACTTCTGAGTGGGCTCAAGGCTGACGCTGCGGAGGGCCAACGATGACCGTACCGCCGGTGCCGCCGCTTGAACCCCCGCCACCTCCTCCAGAGTGGCCACCACTGCCGGCGCCTCCCGTACTTCCATCAGGCGGTGCCGTTGTTCCGGTGGAAACGCTGGTGAAGCCGAGCACCGTAACCTTGCCGTTGTAGTCGGAAACAACCGGAGACGACCATTGCGTGCTGTTGGGCCCGAGATGGTGCTTGATCTCCACGTAGTCGTCGATCAGAAGGGTAGTCGGAATCGTTCCGGCTTGGCGGCCCGCAGCCCATCGAGATTCGAAGTTGCGAATGTCGTCGTACATCGCTGCGATCTGATCGTTCGTGCTCGATCGATCGAGCGCTCCATGACCCAGATAGTCCCAAGTACTAGCGTCGTACTGGTACAGGCCTTGAACGTTGGAGTTGGTGGGATTGCTGGTCATCGAACCCAGGGAGCTTTCATAAAACGCCTGGTTGACTGCCATTCGAATCTCTGGAGCCAGCATGTTGTGCGCTTTCCCATAGTCCACGATCTGTCCCAGTGTCGCTGCCTGAGCGTCGGAAAGGCTGGCATTGAACTTGACTGTGTTGCCTGCCGGAGTTTTGTAGGTACGACCTCCGGAAACGCTTGCTTCTTCTTCCTTGCTAAGCGGACGCATGTTTGTATCTCAAAGGTTGGTTGAATGCCCGGGGGAGCGATGGCCAGCCGGTGTTGAGATTGGCGGCTCCCTGCGAGCTCGGGCCTTCGGTCCTTCTGAAGGTGCGACTCGGACAGCTCGGCGAGTGTAAAAGTTCGTCGAATAATCGATGTGCCAAGGTCGGCAAAGTCCTGTGTTGCATTGCAGATGCGTCAAGCTAGGCCGCGTGATGGCAAGGTTGCAGTGACGACGCGTGTCGGCCGGAGTCGGCGAGGGAAGCTCTCGTGGCGGCATCGATGCTCGACTGGCCGCGGGTTCGATCACGCAGATTCAACATCTGTCGCAAGTCTTCGCGCCCACCAACGCCATATGGTCAGTGCAGATCGGTTGATCGTGGCCGGCATGCGCTTTGGGGAGCTGGGGTTTGCTCGCATCCAGCGCATCGGTAGCGGTTATGCCCTCACCTACGCCGGATGAAGAAGGATTGATCGTTCTGAAGGCGGCGTCCGCTTCTGGCCGGAAGCGGACGTGCCGGCGCCAGACAACGCAATCAAGAATGCTAGAGTCCGCTCTCGAACCGAAGCGGACGTTCGCCTCCTTCAGACATGGGCGACACCCGAAGGTCCAGTGGTTCAGCTACCAGGTGTTCTTGGGTCTCAATGATCGATCTGCCTTGTCCATCGTGTGGCTTCCTGACCCTGGAGGACTGCTACGGATCATTTGCCATATGTCCGATCTGCGACTGCGAGGATGACGGAGTGCAGCTTGCCAACCCAACATCCGCCGGCGGAGCCAACGGCGAGTCTCTGGCGCAAGCCCAGCAGAATGCTGTTTCCAGGCTCCCTCTTGGCGTCCAGGTTGCAAGCGGCTTTCGCCGCGGAAACAGCTGGCGCCCCTTGTCCAGCGCGGAAATTGGGCGCTACGAAGCCTTGAGGGGAGGCAAACACTGGCACAGCAAGGCTGTCTCGCACGAGGGGGAGGCTTACTGGTCGAGCTTGGGCGTTCTCTCGTTCTAAGGCCACTTTGCGGTTCATCTCATGACGTTTACGCATGTCCGCTACTGGCCGAAAGCGGACATCGTTCGACGACCTGCTGCATTGATCTTCCGTCAGCCAAAGCACGGGTCTCTCCTTCCATCAGTTGATGATTTCCCCACTCCCCGAAGCAACAAACGCCTTCAACTGCCGAACGAACTCCGCGTCGTAGAGCTCCCACTCCACAATCTCCCCCGCAATCCGCAACGGCTGATCACTCCGATACGAACGCGTCGGGTTCCCGGGAAACTTCTTGTTGGTCACGTTCGGGTCGTCCTCGAACGGCCCGGTCGGCTCCACCACATACACGCGCGGTCGCCCCTCACCGCGAGCCATCTCCGCAGCCAGCCCGGCGCCCTTGGCAACCGTGGTGAAGTAGATGTGGTTCATCACCACACTGTCGCGATAGTTGGAGCGGAAGCCCGCGCTCAGCAGCTCGCCCACCGTGAGGTCAGCGCGGGTGCCGTGGTAGAACGGCCCGGCGACCTGGTCACAGGTGTCATGCGAAACGGGTGTCCATTCGGTGTCCTGTGCCATCAGCACTGCCCCTGCGTGTCCTGCCGGATCGACAGGCCGGCGAGTCTAGGGCGCCCGGTGGGCCTTGCGGCAAGGCCCCATCCGGGAAATAATCTGTAAACGGGAGGCGCGGTGCGCCTCCTTTTTTCATTCTGCGGCGCTGCGCCCTTCCAGTTCGCGCACGGCCGTTTCCAGCGCGTCCAGCTTCTCGCGGGTCTTCAGCAGCACGGCGCGCTGCACTTCGAACTCCTCGCGGGTGACTAGGTCGAGCTTGGCCAGGCCGGCCTGCAGCGCGCTCTTGAAGGTGGCCTGCAGTTCCTCGCGCGATTCGCGCAGGCCCGGCGGCACCAGGTCGCTGAGGCGACGGGCGAGGTCATCGATGTGGTTCAGGTCGATCATGGGGGCTCCGTGGGGGTGGGCCCGTGCATCCGGCGCGGGCAGGCCAATCGGCACAAGGATACTGCCGGCACCCGCTGCCCGGACAGGCCGCAGCGGCTTCGCACGGGCCGCGTTCAGGCGCTATCCTCCACGCCGGAAGACAGGAGATAGACGATGAAGATGGTCATGGCGGTGATCAAGCCGTTCAAGCTCGACGACGTGCGCGAAGCGCTGGCCGAGCGTGGGGTCACCGGGATCACGGTGACGGAAGTGAAGGGCTTTGGTCGCCAGAAGGGCCATACCGAGCTGTACCGTGGCGCGGAGTACGTGGTCGATTTCCTGCCGAAGGTGAAGCTGGAAGTGGCAGTGACCGATGACCAGGTGGAGGCGGTGGTTGAGGCCATCGTGAAGGCCGCCGGCACCGGCAAGATTGGTGACGGCAAGGTGTTCGTCTACGACCTGGGCAGTGTGGTGCGTATTCGTACCGGTGAGTTGGACGCGGACGCGTTGTAACCTGGTTTTGTGCGTATTCGGGCTGTAAAGCGGCTTTTGTAGAGTCGAGCTTGCTCGACTGAAGCGCAGAGCAGTCGAGCAAGCTCGACTCTACAAAGAGCGGTAGAGCGGTCGAGCAAGCTCGACCCCTACCAAAGAAAAGCATTCAGCGGCGCTTGGCCCACCTGTAGAACCGCTTCCAGCCCTGACGCACCGCCGCCACCCATCCCGGGTCGG
Source organism: Stenotrophomonas sp. GD03930 (assembly GCF_029839665.1). Taxonomy (NCBI): domain Bacteria; kingdom Pseudomonadati; phylum Pseudomonadota; class Gammaproteobacteria; order Lysobacterales; family Lysobacteraceae; genus Stenotrophomonas; species Stenotrophomonas sp. GD03930. The sequence goes on from NZ_JAOCAV010000001.1 coordinate 1,630,637, forward strand.
CCACCAGCGCGGCCTGCGCGGCACTCGGCGCTTGTCCGGTCACGCGCTGGCGGATCTTCAGCAGGTTCTTCATGTCGCTGCGGCGCATCTGCCGGCTCAGCGGGCCGCGGCGCAGCCAGCGGGGTACGCGCCAGGCCGAGGTGAAGTCCAGCAGCACGGGCACGCCGCCGCTGACCACCACATTGGTGCCATGCAGGTCGTTGTGGGTGATGCCGGCCGCGTGCAGGCGGCTGAGCGCGTGCTGCAGTTGCTCGAACACGTCGTTGCCGACGGCCTGGGCGGTGCTGAGGGTCTGGCCGGGAATGAACTCCATGCCCAGTGCCAGGCCACCGAGGGTGCCAAGCAGGGCCGGTGCGTGTTTCCAGCCGCCGAGGCGCTGCAGCATGCGCGCTTCACGGCGAACCATCAGCCGGGCGATCAGTGAAACCGGGGTGCCGCGGTAGCGGGAGTAGTCCTTGATGACCGCTTCGCGCCCGTCCAGGCAGGTGCGGTAGACGTCGGGGGCGAGGAAGCGTTTGCCGCGCTTGAGCAGCAGCGGCGCCGCGGCGTCATCGCCGCAGGAGGAGGGGGGCAGTGCAGGGAGATACATGTCGGGGTCTCGGTCGACCCGGTGGGTGGCGCAAAGCGTCAAGCGAACCGGTGTTACAGGAAGTTACTAAGCTTTCGTTAATTTTAGTACTCGCCAGTTCGCTAATCGACGATTTGTCGGAGAAATGTCGGGGTCGTGGCTGGAACAGTTCGTCACATCAAATCGGACATTTCTGTCTCACTTCTGATGATGTTCTTTATGCATCAAGAGGTTGGGCGCGCTTTCGGCCCCTTCCACCGCGTTCAGCTGAACGCGGCGCACGTCCGGCTTGACCCCGGCGCACGGCCTGCCGACCATAAGCTGTTAACCCGCGGCATCGGCGGCCGCCCCCTCCGGCACGTCCCCGTCCCCTGCCGCGCTCCCCACCGGTGCTGGCCGCCAGGCCGTGCATCGCCCCGTTTCCCGTTCCGGCCGCGGCTGGAGGAAAGTGCTTTGATCATCAAAATCGTCATTGCAGCGCTGTTCGTGGCCTGCGTGCTGTACATCCACTTCCGTGGCAAGGTCCGCGCGCGCTGGTCGCGCCAGTTGCTGGACCACTCCAGTTTCATGGCCCCCATCAACGTGGTCATGTACATGTTCTCGAAGGTGCCGACCACACCGTTCCTGGACCCGGCCAAGGAGTTCCCGCAGCTGGAGCCGCTGCGCCAGAACTGGCAGATGATCCGCGACGAGGCACTGGCGCTGCGCGATGCGCAGAAGATCGCTGCCTCCAGCACGTTCAACGACGCCGGCTTCAACTCGTTCTTCCGTCGTGGCTGGAAGCGCTTCTACCTGAAGTGGTACGGCCCGTCGCACCCGTCGGCGAAGGCGATGTGCCCGAAGACCACGGCGTTGCTGGAGTCGCTGCCGGACGTGCGCGCGGCGATGTTCGCGCAGCTGCCGTCGGGCAGTGAACTGCGCCCGCACCGCGACCCGTTCGCCGGTTCGCTGCGCCTGCACCTGGGCCTGGCCACGCCCAACAACGACGGCTGCTACATCGAAGTGGACGGCATCAAGAAGAGCTGGCGCGATGGCGAGTGGATGATGTTCGACGAGACCTACATCCACCATGCGCACAACGAGACGCCGGATGATCGCGTGATCCTGTTCTGCGACATCGCCCGGCCGCTGCATTTCGGCCTGCCCGGCCTGTTCAACCGTGCGGTGGCGGCCACGCTGCTGGCCGGTGGTGCCTCGCCGAACCTGCCGGGTGACCCGACCGGTGGCGTCAACAAGGCGTTCGGCAGCGTGTACAAGGTGCGCCTGAAGGCCAAGGCACTGCGCGAGCGCAGCGTGGTGGCCTACCAGCTGATCAAGTGGGGCCTGGTGGTGGCGGTGATCGCCGGTATCTGGGCGCTTTGATCGTTGCATGAGGTTGCCGGCCAGCGGCCGGCACTACCGGAACATGAAAAAACCCGCGCTGTTGCCAGCGCGGGTTTTTCTTTTGCATTGGTAGGTGCCAACCTTGGTTGGCACGCTTTCCGATCAGTTCTTCAGCGCCGCCTGCACGAACGGCGGGGTCACCAGCACGCCGGTGTGCAGCGCGGCGGTGTAGTACAGGGTGTTGAAGGTCTTGGCGGCCGAGTCGGCCTGGCGGAAGTCGAAGCTGCTGTCGCCCTTGCGCGCCATGGTCACGCTCCACCAGCCGGTGGGGTAGCACGGCTGCGGGAACGGCAGGGTCTTGAACGAACCGAAGCCGGCCTTGCCCATCTCGGTGCGCATCTCGTTGATCAGGTCCAGCTGCATCAGCGGCGACTCGGACTGCTGCACCAGGATGCCGTCATCCTTCAGGGCCTTGAAGCAGCTCTCGTAGAAGGCCTTGTTGAACAGGCCCTCACCCGGGCCGACCGGGTCGGTCGAGTCCACGATCACCACGTCCACGCTGCCGGCCGGGCAGTTGGCCATGTAGGCCACGCCGTCGTCGAACAGCAGCTCGGCGCGGGCGTCGTCGTTGGAATCGCACAGTTCCGGGAAGTGCTTGCGCGCCATCACCGTGACCTGCTCGTCGATATCGCACTGGGTCACGCTCTCCACGCCGCTGTGCTTGAGCACTTCGCGCAGGGTGCCGCAGTCGCCGCCACCGATGATCACCACGCGCTTGGGCGCGGCGTGGGTGAACAGCACCGGGTGGCTGATCATCTCGTGGTAGAAGAAGTTGTCCTTGCTGGTCAGCATGATGGCCCCGTCGATGGTCATCAGGTTGCCCCAGTCGGTGGTCTGGAAGATCTCGATCTTCTGGAACGGCGACTGCACCTCGTCCAGCTTGCCGGTGATGCGGTAGCCGATGGCCGAGCCGGTGCGCTCGAAGTGTTCGATGTACCAGTTGTTGCTGTCAGTCATTGGAAAACAGTCCTGTTCGGAGGGGTGAAGCCGGGCTGGCGGGCGGGGCCGCGTGGCACAGATGCCACATCCGGACGGATCGGCCCGTTCAGGTTGGAACCTGTCACGGGCGCGGGCGCGCATGATAACGAACCTGTGGGCATATAGGCGTTATCATGCCCCCCCTTTTATTGCCAACAAGGCCGACTGAAATGACCGATTGGTCCCTCGACCAAGCCCGCAAGACCTACTCGATCCCGCATTGGGCGGACGGTTACTTCGACGTGGATCAGGCCGGGCACATGGTGGTGAGACCGACCGGGGCGGACGGCCCGGTGGTGTCGCTGCCCAAGGTGGTCGATGCGGCGCGTGCGGCCGGTGCCAAGCTGCCGCTGCTGGTGCGCTTCCCGGACATCCTCGGCCAGCGCCTGGGCAAGCTGCAGGCGGCCTTCGGCCAGGCCCAGCAGGACTGGGAATACAGTGGCGGCTACACCGCCGTGTACCCGATCAAGGTCAACCAGACCCGTGGCGTGGCCGGCACCCTGGCCAGCCACCATGGCGAGGGCTTCGGCCTGGAAGCGGGCAGCAAGCCCGAGCTGATGGCCGTGCTGGCGCTGTCGCGCCCGGGTGGCCTGATCGTCTGCAACGGTTACAAGGACCGCGAGTACATCCGCCTGGCCCTGATCGGCCGCAAGCTGGGCCTGCAGACTTTCATCGTCATCGAGAAGCCGTCCGAGCTGAAGCTGGTGCTGGAAGAGTCCAAGGCGCTGGACGTGAAGCCGGGCCTGGGCGTGCGCATGCGCCTGGCCTCGCTGGGCGCCGGCAAGTGGCAGAACAGCGGTGGCGACAAGGCCAAGTTCGGCCTGTCGCCGCGCCAGCTGCTGGACCTGTGGAAGTCGCTGCGTGACACCGAGTACGCCGACTGCCTGAACCTGCTGCACTTCCACATGGGCTCGCAGATCTCCAACGTGCGCGACATCGCCAACGGCATGCGCGAAGCCACCCGCTACTTCGTGGAGCTGTCGCGCCTGGGCGCGAAGATCACCCACGTCGACGTGGGCGGTGGCCTGGGCGTGGATTACGAAGGCACCCGTTCGCGCAGCTTCTGCTCGATCAACTACGGCCTGCATTCCTACGCCAGCAACATCGTGCAGCCGCTGGCCAATGCCTGCGAAGAGTTCGGCCTGACCCCGCCGCGCATCGTCACCGAGTGCGGCCGCGCGATGACCGCGCACCACGCGGTGCTGATCGCCAACGTGTCGGAAGTGGAAGAGGCGCAGGAAGGCCGCGTGCCGGACCAGCACGACGACGAGCCGGCGGCGATCCGCCACCTGCGCGAGATCCACGACGAGCTGGACGTGCGCCCGGCGGTGGAACTGTTCCAGGAAGCACAGCACTTCCACGCCGAAGGCCTGGCCAGCTACGCGCTGGGCCAGATTGACCTGCCGCAGCGTGCGCGCATCGACGATCTGTTCTACGCCATCGCCCACGGCGTGCGTGCGCGCCTGAGCTACGACGAGAAGAGCCACCGCCCGGTGCTGGATGAGTTGAACGAGCGCCTGGTCGACAAGTACTTCGTCAACTTCAGCGTGTTCGAGTCGATCCCGGACGTGTGGGCGATCGACCAGGTGTTCCCGATCGTGCCGATCGAGCGCCTGGACGAAACCCCGGACCGTCGCGGCATCATCGCCGACATGACCTGCGACTCGGACGGCATGGTGGAAACCTATGTCGAGAACGAGAGCCTGGACAGCTCGCTGCCGCTGCACAAGATGAAGCCGGGCGAGAGCTATCGCATCGGTTTCTTCATGGTCGGCGCCTACCAGGAAATCCTGGGCGACATCCACAACCTGTTCGGCGATACCGACGCGGTGGAAGTGCTGGCCGATGCCGATGGCTATGCCATCACCCAGCAGCGCCGTGGCGATACCACCGACGTGATGCTGGACTACGTGGGCTACCGCCTGGACGAACTGCGTGCCACCTACGCACAGCGCGTGGCCGAGGCCCAGCTGTCGCCGGAACGTGCGCAGGAACTGTCGGACGCGCTGGAAGCCGGCCTGACCGGTTACACCTACCTGTCCGACGAACCGCTGGTCTGACGTCGAAGGAAGCGCCGGGCATGGCCCGGCGCTACCGGCCCCGATGAGCGCGCGCGCGATCTTCCACCTGTTCCTGCATGCCGCCGTGCCAGCCCTGCTGGCATGGCTGTTCTGGCGCAAGCGCTTCGCCTCTGCGTGGCTGCTGATGCTGCTGGGCTGGATCATCGATCTGGACCACCTGCTGGCCGATCCGATCTACGCGCCGAACCGCTGCAGCATCGGCTTCCACCCGTTGCACACCGCGCCGGCCATCGCGGTCTATGCCGGTCTGTGCGTGCCGAAGAAGACGCGGTTGTTTGGCATCGGGTTGATGATCCACATCGTGCTGGACGCGATCGATTGCTGGTGGATGCACCACCGCTGATGGGTGACGCGCTGAGCCGAGCCCACGCCCGGCTGCGCCTGGGGCCGTCCGGCCCCGACCTAGTCAGCCGGCGCCAGCGGCAGTTCCAGCCGCGCGCGCAATCCGGGGTTCTCGTTCGACAGGCGCAGTGAGCCGCCGTGGCTGGCGGCGATGTCGGCTGCGATGGCCAGCCCCAGGCCGCTGCCTTCCACCCGCTCGTCCAGGCGTACGCCACGCTGCAACACACTCTCCAGCTTGGCCTCGTCCAGGCCGGGGCCGTCGTCGCGCACTTCAATGTGCAGCCGGTCCTGCTGGGCCAGGGCGCGCAGCCGCACATCGTGGCGGGCCCACTTGCCGGCGTTGTCCAGCAGGTTGCCCAGCATTTCTTCCAGATCGGTCACGGCACCGGCGAAGGCCAGCCCGGGGGCCACGTCCACCCGGAAGTGGATGCCGCGGCTGGCGTGCACGCGGGTCATCAGCCGGCACAGCGCTTCGGCGGCGGGGGCCACCTCGCTGCGCTGCCGGTGGTCCACCGCCAGGCCGGCGGCCAGATAGCGGTCGATGCTGGCGCGCATGCGCGCACCCTGTTCGTGCAGCGTACGCCGCCAGTCGCGGCCGTCGCCCTGTGTCTCGGCGGCCAGCACGCTCAGCGGCGTCTTCAGTGCATGGGCGAGGTCTTCCGCACTGCTGCGCGCACGCGCCACCATGCGCTGGTGGTGGTCGAGCAGGGCGTCCAGTTCATCGGCCAGCGGTGCGATTTCCAGATCAAGCTGGCGGCGGTCGATACGTTCGGCTTCGCCACGCCGGATGCGCTCAAGCTGCTGGCGCAGTCCGCGCAGCGGGCGCAGCCCGAAATGGACCTGGCTGGCCAGCACCGCCAGCCACGCGGCCACCAGCACCGCCAGCGCAATCGCGGTGCGTTGGCGGAACGCGGCAACATCGGCATCCAGTGCGCTGCGGTCGTTGGCCACCACGGCAACATAGGCCTGCGCCGCACGGGGCAGGCGCACCTGCTGCACGCGGGCACGCAGTGATTGCTGCATCGGCCCGGCCAGGTTGCGCTGGGTCGGTCCGTCGGCGGTGGCGGCCAGGGTCTGGTCCCACAGCGAGCGCGACTGCAGCAGCACCTTGCCCTGCTGGTCCGCGATCTGCCAGTACGCACCGGAGAACACCCGCTGGAAGCGGGCGTCGTTCGGTTCCTGGCGCAGGCGCAGCTGCCCTTCCGGGTCCACTTCGGCCTGCGCCAGCAGGGTCAGCATGTCCTGCTGCAGCTCGTGGTCGAGGCGGTCACGCGCGCTGCGCTTGAACAGCTCGCCCAGCAGGACGCTGGCCAGTACCGAGACCAGCACCAGGCCGATGCCGGCGACCAGCAGCAGCCGGCGGCGCAGCGAAGGCTGGCGCGCGCTCATGCCTCGGCCAGCCGCCAACCCTGGCCGCGCACGGTATGGATGAGGTCGGTGCCCAGCTTGCGGCGTACCCGCCCGAGCAGGACGTCCAGCGCGTTGGAATCGGGATCGTAGCCGCCTTCGAAAACCTGCTCGCCGAGGCGGTCGCGGCTGATCACGCTGCCGCTGTGGTGGATGAAGTAGCTCAACACGCGGAACTCCTGCGGACTCAGCGCCAGCGCCTGCCCATCCAGCTCGAAGCGCCCAGCATTGACGTCCAGCTGCAACGGGCCGCACTGCAGGCGCGGGCTGGCATGGCCATGGCTGCGGCGGATCAGCGCCCGCAGGCGCAGCACCAGTTCGTCGGCCTGGAAGGGCTTGGTGAGGTAGTCGTCGGCGCCGGCATCGAAGCCGGCCAGTTTGTCGTGCCAGCGCCCGCGTGCGGTCAGCACCAGCACCGGGAAGCTGCGGCCATTGCCACGCCAGCGCTCGATCACGCTCAGCCCGTCCAGGCCGGGCAGGCCCAGATCGACGATCGCGGCCTGCAGGTCCTCGACCTGGCCGATCTCCTCGGCCTGGCGCCCGTCGGCCACCGTGTGCACGACGTAGCCGGCCTGTTCCAGCAAAGGCACCAGCCGTTGAACCAGCGCCGCATCGTCTTCGGCCAGCAGGATACGCATCAGTCGTCCAGCTCCGTCTTCAGCAGCTTTCCATTGCGCGCATCATAATCCAGCTCCACCACCACGCCGTCGGTGCGCAGGATCTCCACCTCGTAGACACCGTCGTCCAGCTCCACTTCCAGCAGCTGGCCCGGATAGCGCCGGAGCGCATCACGCACCACGCCTTCCAGCGGCACATAGCGGCCCTGCTGCACGGCACGGCGTGCAACCTGCTGCGCCGGGTCCTGGGTCGGAGCGGCAGCGTTCGGGGCGCCGGCCAGGGCCAGCAGCAGGGCGAGGGTGGGGAGCATCGTGACTGCGCCAGGAAGGGGAACCGGCGCGAGTATGCCGATGGCGACTAACCGTTGCCTAACAGCCGCGGCTAAGGCGCTGTTAACCGGGGCATGCATCGTGGCGGTGCCGGGATGATCCGGCCACGAACAGGAGAACCCCCATGTTGAAGTCGTTCACTCTCGCCACCGTTGCTGCGCTGGCCATCGCACCGGCCGCGCAGGCCGCACCGCTGGGCATGGCCCAGGTCGAACAGACCCTGCGCAAGGCCGGCTATACCCAGATTCACGAGATCGAGCGCGATGACGGCCTGTGGGAAGCCGACGTGAGCCGTGCCGATGGCCGCTTCAGCGAGGTCTATGTGGATCCGAAGACCGGCGAGATCTTTGATGAACACAGCAGCCGCGCGATGTTGACCACCGAGCAGGTGCTGGCACGGGCGCAGGCGCATGGCCTGCGCGAGATCCATTCGCTGGAACGTGACGGCGCGACCTGGTCGCTGGAAGCGCGCAATGCCCGCAACCAGAAGGTGGAGGTGCGCCTGAGCGGCTATGACGGCCGCATCCTGCACAGCGAGCGCGATGGTTGGCTGGATTGACCTGCTGGTAGTGCCGGCCGCTGGCCGGCAACCCATGATCGTTTCCAACCCCGCGAGTCGCCGGCCAGCGGCCGGCGCTACCGTGCGACTACCAGCCGCGCATGGGCTCGGCTCTAGAGGGTCGGTGTTACCAGCCGTACGGCGGCGGGTAATCCCAGCCCGGGCCGCGGCCGTAGTAGCCGCCGTACGGGCCGAAGAAGCCCGGGCCCTTGCCTTCGCTCACGTGGATGTTGACGTTGACCCCGTGGGTCTTGCCCTCATCGGTGGTGTAGTTCTTGCTGAGGTTCAGCGTGGCGGCGTTGTAGTGGCTGTTGCCACCGTTCTTGGAATAGCCGATGCCGGTGGTGAAGCTGCCGGACACCTTGACCTTGTCGTCGGTCACGTCGGCGATCCTGGCGTCGTCGTGCACGCGCGGGCCGCTCTTGTCGCCGTAGTAGGTGCCGGGCGGGTCCTGCTGCAGGGCCGGGTCATTGAGGTAGCGCATCGGCGCCTGCGGCAGCGACAGGTCCAGGCCGGCCGCCTGCGGCGCGGTGGCGCCGGCAGCGGACTGGGCCAGCACGGTTCCCGGCAGGGCCAGGCACAGCAGCAGGGTCAGGGGGCGGATCATGACGGCGCTCCAGCGGACAGGTGGCCACGCAACACGCGGCGGTACAGGCCGACGCTAGCAGGGGTTGCTTGAATGATGCCTGTCGGCGGCCGCTTGCGGTAGATCCGGGCCTGCTCGATTGCGGCCTCTGTAGAGTCGAGCCATGCTCGACTGCTCATGCCGACAGCAGTCGAGCATGGCTCGACTCTACAAAAGGCGGGCGCTACGGCAACCGTTCAAAGCTGAACAGCCCTTCCAGCGCATGCCTGCGCCGCTCGATCCGGGCCCGCAGCAGCTGCGCGCCGATCATCGAGTAGGTGATGCCATTGCCGCCGTAGGCCATGGCGAAATGAACCCGGGGCCCCCACTGCGCATGCGGGCCGAAGAACGGCAGGCCATCGGCCGTTTCAGCGAAGGTGCCGGCCCAGGAGAAGGCAGGCACCGGATCCAGCCGTGGGAACCAATGCCGCAGCTGTTTCATCAGTTTATCGGCCTTGCGCTCTACGCGCCGGTCGCGGCGGGCGGGGATGTCGATGGCATCATCCAGCCCGCCCACCAGCAGGCGGCGGTCGCCGGTGGCACGCAGGTACAGGTAGGGGCGGGCGCTCTCCCACACCATGGTGTTGCGCAGCCGGCCCAGCACGTCGGCATCGATCGGATCGGTGATGAAGGCGTAGCTGCTGCGGTTGCGTGCGACCCGCTGTTCGAGCCAGCGCTGGTTGGCATAGCCCATGGCCAGCACCACGTGGCGGGCGTGGACCGAGGCGCCGTCCTCGGTCAGCGCACGCACGCCTCGCGGGCCCGGCGTGAGCGTGTGCAGCACGGTACGGTCATGCACGTGGCCGCCACGCCGGCGCACGCGCTGCAGCAGCGCATAGGTCAGCCGGTAGGGGTCGACCCGTGCCGCCTGGCGGGTCAGCAGCGCACCACCGGCGTCCACGTCGAAGCGTTCCCGCAGCGCCTCCGGGCCCAGCCAGCGCGCATCCAGGCCGATGCCCCGCCGCGCGGCACCCTCGGCCATCAGGCGTGGCACGTCGCGATGGCGGCTGGCCAGGTACAGGCTGTCCATGCGCTGGAAGTCCACGTCCTTCAGGCCGCGGGCCACCTCGCCCAGCGCCGGGATTGCCTCGGCACAGGCGAGGTAGGCCCGTGCGGCGGCGTCCTGCCCGTAGCGCTGGGCCAGCTCCAGCAGATGTGTGTCGATCTCGTACTGCAGCAGCGCGGTGCTGGCGGCGGTGCTGCCCCAGCCGATGTCGCGCTGTTCGATCACCGCCACATCGTGGCCATGGTGGGACAGCTCGTCGGCGATCAGCGCGCCGGTAATGCCGCCGCCGACCACCAGCACGTCGCAGCGCAGGTCCTGCTGCAACGGCGGGAAGGCGTGGATCAGGCCGTTGCGTACTGCCCACCACGGGTAGCCACTCTTCAGGTCCATGCGCGACGAAGCTCAGGCAGTGGGGTGGCCGGTGTGCGGGGTCTGGATCAGTTCGGACAGATCGAAGCCCTGCAGGCGAGCCGCCGCCAGATAATGGTCCTGCACGGTCGCGTCCAGGCGCGGCTCGCGCGCCAGCAGCCACAAGTACTTGCGATCCGGGCTGCCGACCAGCGACACGCTGTAGTCCGGCGCGATCTGGATCACCCAGTAGTCGCCCTTGGCGAACGGCAGCCAACGCAGGCCCTTGGGCAGGAAGCTCACTTCCAGGCGCGCGCTGTCGTTGTCGACGGCACAGGCCTCGCCGCTGGCCTCTTCGATCTCGCCGTCCATGCGGCAGCGGTTGGTGACGCCGACGTTGCCGTTGTCGAGCAGGGTGTAGTGCGCCGACACGTCGGTGCAGCCTTCGGGCTCGTGGCGCATCGGCAGGCGCGCGATCTCGTACCAGGTGCCCAGGTAGCGGGGCAGCTTGAGGTCGGCGACGGTCTTCAGCGGAGGGTGGTCGGTCATCGGCGGCGGTGGCAGGGGAGGGCCTCCACGATGCCGATGGCCTTGCCATGGGCGGGTGAAGCCGGGGCGATGGCCGTGTCCAGAACGTTCCGTCGCCCCGGCGGAGTGCGCGTTGTCATCGGCGTGGCGGTATCCTGCCGCCAGCGCCGTGTTTTCCTGATCCAACCGAGGTGGAGGTGCCGATGTACCAGGTGATCCTGTTGAAGAGTGAATCCGCGTTCGCGCGCGAACAGTGGCCGCAGGTCGATGATCTGGTCGACTACGAAGGCGTCAGCTACAGCCTGCGCGCCGGCCCGCGCCAGCCGTTGCCGACCGACCACGACTGGCACCCGGTGGCGGTGTATGCGCCCGACGAGATCACCGAGGAAGAGTTCCAGGACTGGTACGCGCTGCAGCAGCCGACGGTGGAAGAGTTGCGCCTGAAGTACTGACGCCGCTTGCGTGCTGGGAAAATTAACCGGGCGAATCGACCAGGTAGAGTCGACTGTTAGTCGACTATCGCGCGTAGCGCGGGCTTTGCACCGCGTCCAGCGAAGAGCAGTCGACTAACAATCGACTCTACCCGGTCGATTTGCCCAGCCACGATTCACCCGGCCCTCATCACCCTGCCGTGATCACCCAGCAGGCATCACCCGTCGAAGCTCACATCGTGGTTGGCACTCCTCCGCGCCACGCATCCGCCCTTTACCGCCTGTGCCGTATAGTCGCGCGCAGGCGCGGTGGTCCGCGCGAACCGGTGTGGCTGGCGTGTCTTCTTTCCTGCGATCGATCCGTGCACGGGGCCCCTGGCTGGCCCTGCTGCTGTGCAGCGTCTTCCTGCTGTCCGCGCCGGTGCTGGCACAGGACGAGGACCCCACGCCGAAGCAGCAGCTGGCGGATATCGACTCCAGCCTGAAGGAGATCGACCGCAAGCGTGGCGATGCGGAAGCCATCGAGACGCTGGCGATGCTGTCCGAGAATGCCTCGCAGGCACGGCGCGATGCCGAGGCGCTGGAGAAGTCGCTGCAGCCGCAGCTGGACCGCCTCAACGAACAGCTGGCGCAGCTGGGCACGCCTGCAGAAGGGGCCACCGAGCCGCCGGAGCTGGCGACGCAACGGCGCACCCTCAACAAGCAGCGCGACGGACTGGCCGCATCGGTGGCCCAGGCGAAGACCAGTGCGGTGCGCGCCCAGCAGTTGGCGACCGATATCGATCAGCAGCGCACCGCGCAACGCACCGAGGAGCTGGGGCAGAAGGTCGCCTCACCGCTGTCGCCTGCGCTGTGGAGCAAGGTGGCCGAGCGCCTGCCGATCGATATCGCACGGGTTGCGCCTTTGGCCGAGCAGGGACGCGATGCGTTCGTCGCCGGTATCCGCGCCAATGGCTGGGGCACGCCGTTGCTGGGCCTGGTGGCCGCGCTGGTGATGATGTTCCCGCTGCGGTTGTGGCTACGCCGCCTGGGGCGGCAGTTCGCTGCGTCCGACCGTGCACCCGATGGCCGCCTGCGCCGTTCCGGGCTGGCCATGTGGCTGTTGCTGGTGGGCACGCTGCTGCCCGGCTATGCGGTAGTGGTGTTCATCGCCTCGCTCAACGCCATCGGTGCGATTGCGCCGCGCCTGCAGAACGTGGCCGACGGCGTGCAGCAGGCCACCTTCGCCGCCGCGTTCATCGCTGCGCTCAGTGCCTGCCTGCTGGTGCCGTCGCGGCCCTCGTGGCGGCTGCTGAACCTGGATGACACCGCTGCGCTGAAGCTGCGCAAGTACGCCTGGGGCGCGGCCGCGCTGGCCTGGCTGAGCACGGTGCTGGTCGCCATCGACCGGGCCACGCGCACCAGCGATGTCACCACGGTGGCGCTGGACGGTGTGATCGCGCTGACTTACCTGGGCCTGATCATGGCCATGCTGGTGACGCTGGCACGCCTGCATCGGCGGCAGACCGCCGAGGCCGAAGCCAAACTGGAAGCGCAGGCCGAAGGTGTGGGCGCGAGCACGCCGGTGCGGCGCAGCAGCTGGCTGGTGCTGGCGCGCGTGGCGGGTAACATCGCGGTGGTGGCGGCCATTGTCGCGACGCTGCTGGGCTACGTGAATTTCGCCAAGTTCGTGAACCAGCAGCTGATCGGCGGCAGCATCGTGGTGCTGGCGGCGACGCTGCTGTTCAAGTTCGTTGATGACCTGAGCACCTGGATGCTCAATGCCGACAGCAAGGTCGGCCAGACCATCCTGCTCAGCACCGGCCTGAGCGTGTCGCGGCTGGAGCAGGCGGGCGTGCTGCTGTCGGCGGCGCTGCGCACGATTGTCGTGCTGCTTGCCCTGCTGGCGCTGGTGGCGCCGTTCGGCAACATCGGCGCAGTGGTGGAGCGGTTCTCGTCGCTGTTCACCACCGGCATTCCCTTGGGCGGAACCACCCTGAAGCCGATGCAGATCGTGCTGGCGGTTGTGGTGCTGCTGGCCGGCCTGGCGATCACCCAGCTGGTGCAGCGCTGGCTGACCGACACCTACCTGCCCAAGACCGAACTGGACCTGGGGGCACGCAACTCGGTCAGTACCGTCGCCCGTTACGTGGGCATCATCATCGCGGTGATCTGGGCGCTGTCGGCCATGGGCCTCCAGCTGAGCAAGCTGGCGTTGCTGGTCAGTGCGCTGTCGGTGGGTATCGGCTTCGGCCTGCAGGTGATCACCCAGAACTTCGTGTCCGGGCTGATCCTGCTGGCCGAGCGCCCGGTGAAGATCGGCGACTGGGTGAAGCTGGGTGATCAGGAAGGCGACATCCGCCGCATCAGCCTGCGCTCGACCGAAATCCAGGTGGGGGACAAGTCGACGTTGATCGTGCCCAACTCCGAGCTGGTCACCAAGACCGTGCGCAACATGACGATGGGCAACAACCAGGGCCGCATCCAGATCCAGTTCGCGGTGCCGCCCAGCACCGATGTCGGCAATCTGCGCCAGGCGCTGCTGGATGCGTACACCGCGCATACCAACGTGCTGAAGCAGCCGGCGCCGACGGTCTACATCGACAGCATTGCCGGTGGCCAGATCACGATGAACAGTTTCGCCTACGTGGCCAGTCCGCGGCAGGTTTATGCCACCCGCAGCGATCTGTACTTCAGCCTGTTGCAGATCCTGGCGGAGCGGAACATTCCGCTGTCGACCCCGACCGACATCTACATCACCCGCGATCCGCAGGAGTAGGGGTTTCTTTGCAGGGCTGCGCCCTGCACCCGCTACGGGCTAGAGCAAACGCAACAGCAACAGCAACAGCGTGCATTCCGTGGGATGGCGGGGTGGGTCCGGTTGCGGGGGACGCCGTAAACCCGTCCATGGGGGCTTGGCCGCGGCATCCATGCCGCGGACACCCCCGCAACCGGACCCACCCCGCCTTTGACAGATGGCCGCGATCTGTCGGAAATGCTCTTGGGGGTCAGATCCGTTTTCCGGAGGAAAACGGATCTGACCCCAGATTGATTTCGATATCTGAGAGACGTGTCGACCAAGGTCGACACCCACCGACAGCCGCAGGAATCTGTCAGAGGTGGGGCGGTGTCGGAGTGCGGGGTGTCAGCCGCATGGATGCGGCTGCCAAGCCTACAAGGACGTACTTGCGGCGTCCCCGCACTCCGACACCGCCCCGCCCAACCACGGAATGCCCCGCTGTTGCTGTTGCCTTTGCTCTGGCTCGTAGCGGGTGCAGGGCGCAGCCCTGCAAAGAAACCCTACCCCCGCGGGCGGCTGCGCGAGGGCACCAGTGCGAACGTGTCCACCGCCAGCTTCTCGGCATGGTTCAACCACGCACGGATCTCCAGGTCATCCACTTCGTGGTCCAGCCCGAACGACACGTTGATCTTGCCGTTGGCATCAGGCTGTACCCACTGCTGCGCCAATACCACCTTGCGTTGCGAGGACACCGCCTCGATCCAGAAACCGCGATCCGGGCGCGTGCTCGCCACCAGCTGCAGCATGTACTGGCCGGCGCGGGTACGGCGGCCCTTCTGGGTGATCATGTGCGCCTGGCGCACGCTTGGGCGCGGGCCCTGGAAGGCGTCCAGTGGTGCATCCACCGCGATGCCGCCGCGCAGGTCATTGTCACGGTAGAGCTTGATGCCGTTGTCGCGGTTGACCAGCAGGGCGCACCAGTCGCCGTCGGCCGAGCCGTCCTCGAACGCGGTGCAGCGGTCGACGTAGGCCAGGGTATTGTCCGGGTTCGCGTCATCGAACTGGCGCGAGGTGTTTTCCAGATACACCGACTTCAGGCCCCAGTCCTTGTCGTACTCCAGCAGCACCGGTGGCTGCACGTGCTGCAGGCCGACCACTACCTGGTCATCGCCATCGATCTTCAGTTCGCGGGTCGGTTCGCCCAGCCACAGTGAACGCGCGAAGGCGAGGTACTGCGGATAGTCCCGGCCACCCTCGCGGCGTGCGGCCACGCTGGCACTCGGTGCACGCTTTTCATCCAGCAGCGAACGGCCGAAGCCCATGGTCTGCAGCTTCGGGTCGAGCAGGCTGAGCAGGGTCGCGCCGGAATCGAGCGTCGAACCGTCCTCCACCGCCAGCTGGCGCGGTGCCACGCCGTCGCCGAGGAACAGCAGCAGGTTCTCGCGCTTCTGCTGGGTCAGGATATGGGTCAGATCGTTGGGCATCGCCAGGTGGTCGGAGGCGATCACGATCAGCGTGTCCTTGCCGTACGGGCTGGCCTGGATGCGCTGCACCAGCTGCGAGATCAGCCGGTCGCTGCACTTGAGCGCGTTGAGCATGTTGATGTTGCCGTACTGGCTCTGGTAGCGCTCGCCCTTGCACGACACCGGCAGGTGGCCGGCGGGATGATGGGTGTCCATCGTAAGCGTGGTCAGCATGAACGGTGAGCCCGCACGCGAGAGCTGTTCGAAGCGCTGGTAGGCGGTATCCAGCAGTACGTCGTCATGCACGCCCCAGGCCGAGTAGTGGATGCGGCCGATCTTCTTCTGCTGCTTGAACCACGCCAGGTCGTGCACTTCATCGAAGCCGTGGCTGGCCAGGAACTGGCCCTTGCCGGCGAACTGGCCGTTGGCGCCGCCCAGGTAATGATTGGTGTAGCCCTGCTGCTTCAGGTAGTCGCCCAGGCACACGGCCTTGGGCAGGAAGCTGCCCATGCGGTCCATGCTGTTCTCGTCGCCCTGCGAGGTGGTCAGCGGCACGCCGCACATCGACGACACCAGGCCGGCGATGGTCCAGCCGCTGCCCTCGGCCGAGGCCAGCCCACGCACGTCCAGCGACTCGGACGCCAGGCGGTTGAGGTTGGGCATCAGGCCCGGAAACACGTTCTCGTCCAGGTAGGTGCGCTCCAGGCTTTCGCCGTAGATCCAGACGATGTTGCGCGGGCGCTGCAATGGCTGCGTCGGCACCTGGTACTCGGGTGCGATGCGGGCGAAATCGACCGGGCGCAGCTGCTGATACAGGCGCTGGCCGTCGCGCGCCAGCGGGCTGATCATGATCGTGGCCACCCACACTGCCGCGAAGCCTGCAAACCAGGCAGCACCGTGGCCGGGCCGGCGCCAGCGCTTCACCCGCGTGGCAAACAGCGGCAGCAGCGAGACCAGCGCCAGCACGATGAAACCGGCGATGTAGCCCTTGAAGTCGGCGACGCCAGCGCCTTCCATGTCGGCGCCCAGGTGGTACAGGGTGGCGGCATTGAGCCCATCACCGGACAGCTTGTCGATCAACCACCACGCACTGAGTGCAAGCAGCAGCAGCGAGAACGCACCGGCCTTCCACCACACCCACTTGTCGGACGCGAGGAACAACCAGCACAGCAGCAACAACGACAGCAGCAGTATCCAGAGCATAGGCAGCTTCGGCAGTGACGGGGTGGTGGTGATGGACGTCGTACCGACGCGTGTCCATCCGACCGGCGCTGCCACAAGCACATCCACATGACAGGCCGATGACCCGATAGTGCATGCACGAACCTGACTGAAATGTTTGTTGAAATGACGCGCGCGCAATCACGCCCGGAAGGTAAAACGAGCGTGAAGGGCTTCGTTGGATTGCATTAAAAACCGCATGAATACGGCGGTTTCAGTGGATGCGCTAACGGTGGCCGCGTTCCTCGCGTGCCCGCGCGCGACGATCGAACAGCAGTGCGCTGGTCACGATGCCCAGTCCGAGCACCACGCCGATCAACAGCAGGATCAGCGCGATGAGCGGGTAGCCGAACAGGTGCCAGCCGGTGTCGATCTTCATCATCATCGCGGCGGCCATGATCAGCGCCGCGCTGATGATGCCGGCCGCCACGCGGTTGGCGATCTTCTGCAGGTTCTCCATCAACCGTGATTCTTCCAGCCCGGTCACCTTCATCTGCAGGCGGTTCTCGGCAAGCAGCGCCATGATGTCCGACAGCTTGCGTGGCCCATCGCGCAACAGCTGCTGCAGCTCCATCGCTTCGCTGGCGATGTTGGCCGCCGACAGCGACTTCTTCAGGCGCGCGCGCATCACGTGCTGCAGCTGGCGCTCGACGATGCGGCGGGTTTCCAGCTCGGGTGCCAGCAGCCGGCACACGGTCTCCAGGTTGAGCAGCGCCTTGCCCAGCAGGCTCAGCTCCGGCGGCGTGCGCAGGCCGCAGGCTGTGGCGATGCGCACCATGTCCAGCACCACGCGGCCCTCGGAGAAGCTGCCGCTGGCGGCGTAGCGCGCAATCAACTGGCCGGTCTCGCGCAGGTAGCGCTCCTCGTCGAACGCCTCCAGCCGGGTGCTGATGCTGATCAGGTCGTCGGCCACTTCTTCGCCGCGGCCATCCACGGCGGCGAACAGGATCTTCAGCAGCCGCTCGCGCAGGCGCGGCGGCATGTGCGCGACCATGCCCAGGTCGAAGATCGCCAGCCGCCCGTCGGGCATCACCCGCAGGTTGCCCGGGTGCGGATCGGCATGGATCTCGCCGTGCACGAAGATCTGGTCCAGGTAGCCACGGATCAGCGCCGCGGCCAGCGGGTCCATTGATTGCTCGGTGCGGCGCACATCGGGAATCGCGTCCACGCGCACGCCGGTAGCCAGTTCCATGGTCAGCACGCGCTGGCTGCTGTAATCCCACAGCGGTTGCGGAATCCACAGCCGGCGGAACGGCTTCAGGTGCCGGCCGAAGCGCGCCAGGTTCTCGGCCTCGGCGTGGTAGTCCAACTCCTGCATCAGGGTCTTGGCGAACTCGTTGAGCCAGTCGCGCAGGCGCACGCGGCGGCCCACCTGGGTCAGGTGGTCGGCGGCCAGCGCGAAGCTGCGCAGCGCCTCCAGGTCCGAACGCAGCTGCGCGGCCACCTCGGGCTTCTGTACCTTCACCGCCACCTGCCGGCCATCGTGCAGCACCGCGCGGTGCACCTGCGCGATCGATGCGCAGCCCAGCGGCTCGGGATCGAACGAAGCGAACAGCTTGTTCACCGGCGCACCCAGTTCCTGCTCGACGATGGCATGGATGCGCTCGACCGGGATCTCGGCCACCTTTTCCTGCATGCGCTCCAGCGCGGTGGCGAATTCCACCGGCACCATGTCCGGGCGGGTGGACAGCATCTGGCCCAGTTTGACGAAGGTCGGCCCCAGGGCTTCCAGGTCGCTGACGAACTGTTCCGGGTTGCCGTCGGCGGGGACGTCGGCCTGGTGGCTGGCGGCGTCCAGGTTCATGCCCGAGAACACCCCCGAATGGCGGTAGCGCATCAGCAGGCGCAGGATCTGGCTGCGCCGGTTCATGCCCTTGACCAGCGGGGGATTGCCATTGGCGGTGGGCGGATTGCTCAAGCGACACTCCCATGCGACAAAGTTGGTAGTGCCGGCCGCTGGCCGGCAATGTCCAGATTCCGCAGTGTCGCCGGGGGGCGGTAGGCACGCGGTGAATCCGACCGCTTCCGCAGCGGCCCCGGTATCGGTCAGAATCCGCTCATTCCCTCACTTGGACGCCCCATGGCCGGTGCCAGCCTGTTCGCCCTGCTCGACGATATCGCCTCCCTGCTTGACGATGTCTCGGTGCTGACCAAGGTGGCGGCGAAGAAGACCGCGGGTGTGCTGGGCGACGACCTGGCGCTGAACGCGCAGCAGGTGACCGGGGTCAACGCCAACCGCGAGCTGCCGGTGGTGTGGGCGGTGGCCAAGGGCTCGCTGGTCAACAAGGTGATCCTGGTGCCGGCCGCGCTGGCGATCAGTGCACTGGAGGCGTGGCTGCACAGCCGTGGCTGGAACGTGCCGCTGATCGTGCCGTTGATGATGATCGGTGGCGCCTTCCTGTGCTTTGAAGGCGTGGAGAAACTGGCACACCGCTTCCTGCACTCATCCGATGACGACGCCGAGCGCCAGGCCGAGCGGCGCAAGGCGCTGGCCGACGCACAGGTGGACATGGTGGCGTGGGAGAAGGACAAGGTGAAGGGCGCGATCCGCACCGACTTCATCCTCTCGGCCGAGATCATCGTGTTGACCCTGGGCGTGGTGGCCACCGCGACCTTCACCAACCAGCTGCTGACGCTGGCGGTGGTCGCACTGGCAATGACGATCTTCGTCTACGGACTGGTGGCGGGCATCGTCAAGCTCGATGACGTGGGCCTGTACCTGTCGCGCAAGGGCGGCGCAATTGCGGCGTTCGGTCGCGGCCTGGTCACCTCTGCACCGTGGCTGATGAAGTTCCTGTCGGTGGCCGGCACCATCGCCATGTTCCTGGTCGGCGGCGGCATCCTGGTGCACAACGTGCCGGCACTGCATCACGCGGTGCAGGCACTTGGCGGCGAGGGCCAGTGGGGCTGGCTGGTCAGTGCGGTCGGCAACATGGTGGTCGGCATCATCGCCGGTGCCATCGTGCTGGCTGCGGTGAGCGGCTTCCAGAAGCTGCGCGGGAAATAAGCGGCGACGGATTCCCCGATAGGGGCCGACCTTGGTCGACGCTTTGTTTCCCGCACGTGCCAACCAAGGTTGGCACCCACCGAAGCGGTTCACGGGCGCCGGGCGCTATCCCGCCTGCACCCGGTTCTTGCCCTGCCGCTTGGCCGCATACAACGCATCATCGGCGCGCCGCAGCAGCGCTTCGGCGTCGTCGCCGGGCTGCCATTGGGCCAACCCCGCACTGAAATGCACCGGCACGCGCCGGTCCTGCACCGTCAGCACGCGGTGCGCCAGCGAGCGCTGCAGGCGCTGCACGGTGGCCATGCTGTCGGCGCCCTGGGTTTCCGGCAGCACCAGCACGAACTCGTCGCCGCCCAGCCGCGCGATGCCATCGGTGGCACGCAGCAGCAGCTTGCACACGGCCACCAGGTGCTGCAGCAGCGCATCGCCACCGGCATGGCCGTGCGCGTCGTTGGTCTGGTGGAAGTCGTCCAGATCGATCACTGCCACGCCCAGCGGCGAGTTGTTGCGCGCAGCACGCGCCAGCTCGCGTTGCAGCAGTTCTTCCAGGCCACGGCGGTTCAGTGCCTGGGTGAGCGGGTCGATGCGGGCCAGATCGCCGGCCGCGCGCAGTTCCTGCTCCAGCTCGGCGATGCGCTGCTCGGCACGCTCTACTTCCTGCCGCGCGTTGGCCAGGTGGTCGCGCGCCTGCGCCGCTTGCTGCTGCACCTTGCCGGTGTCGCGCATCACGTCCTGCAGCAGCTGGTTGAGGTCGGCGATGCTGCGCGCTTCGCGCAGCTGCAACGCGTAGCTGCCGATGCGATCGTGGTACTCGCCGGTGCTGGCAGCCATGCCATCCATGCGCTCGATGAACTCGCCCATCAGCCCGCGCATCGCTGCCTTTGAATCGTCGATGCCCTGGCGCAGCAGGCCCTGCTTGTAGATCACTTCGCGCAGCTCGGCGCGGGTGCGCTCGACGGCTTCGGCCTCCAGCGGCCCGTCCAGCAGCTGGCGCACCGCAGCGATCTGGCCCTGCAGCCAGCTGCGGTCGTCCAGCAGTTCGCTCACGTTCTCCAGCAGCAGCGCGAACAGCTCCAGCAGCAGCGCCTGCTGCTCCTGCCAGCTCTCGGCGCGCACGCCGACCTGGTGGCCGAGTTCGCGCACGCCCTGTTCGATCGGCTCCAGTGCGGTGCCCGGCTGCCACTGGCGCAGGCGCATGGCCAGCGCCTGCGCCTGTTCGCGCAGGTCCGGGTCGTGCTGCAGCAGCGCCACCACCGCGCCGCCCAGCAGCAGCCGCAGCTGCTCGGACAAGCGCAGGCTTTCGGGCTGCCCATCCGGTGAATGCTGCTCGATGGTGCGGATGTACTTGTCGATCAACTGCCGCATCGCGCGCCCGTAGCGCGGCCAATCGGCACTGGCCTGCGCCGATTGCAGGCGGTCGCCCATGTCACCGAGTTCGCCGGGCAGGGTGGCCATGCCGTTGGCGAACGCGGCCAGCAGCGGTTCCGGCGCATCGGCGCCGGCAAACAGCTGCTGCAGGGCCACGCCACCGCCGCCCTGCAGCACCACGCGGTCACCCAGCCCGTCATCCACCACCGCGCGCACGCGTGCCGGCGGCCCAAGGGCAGTACCGGGGGCGGGGCGGTGGTCGGGCTGGTCCGTCATGGAGCAAATCCTGGGGCTGGCAGGGACTGGTTCCAGCATATCGGCGCGGCCGCCGACGGCTTGAACGGCTAGGATGGGCGACAGGATGCCGCAGTGGAGGTAGTGATGCGCGTGATGCTGCTGGGGGCGACCGGCCTGGTCGGCGGGCTGGCCCTGCCGATGCTGCTGGACGACCCGCGCTGCCGCGCCGTGGTCGCCCCTTCCCGGCGGGCGCTGACCCTGGCCCACCCGAAGCTGTACGCCCCGCTGCTGCAGTTCGACGCCCTGCCGGAGGCGCCCGACTGGGCGCAGGTGGATGCGGTGATCTGCGCGCTGGGCAGCACGATGGCCCAGGCGGGCAGCCGTGAGGCCTTCCATCGCATCGACCATGACTACCCGCTCGCGTTTGCGCAGCTGGCACGCGGCCAGGGTGCGCGCGCCTTCGTACTGAATTCGGCAGCGGGGGCCAACGCGGGCTCCGCGATCTTCTACAACCGTGTGAAGGGGGAACTGGAGCGCGACCTGCGCGCGCTCGGGTTTGCTTCGCTCACCCTGGTGCGGCCCGGCCTGATTGGCGGGCAGCGGCAGCAGGTGCGCCGTGGCGAGCGCTTCGCCCTGCGGGTGCTGGGCGTGTTGGGGCCGGTGTTGCCGCGGGCGTGGCGGATCAATCCGGCCGAACGGATTGCCAGGGCGCTGGTGGATGCCGCCCTGGCGCCGCCGCCGGGCGAGCATGTGGTGGCATCCAGCGCACTGGTCGGCTGATGTCGCGTGCGCTGCGCCTGACCCAGCTGTTGCAGCTGCTGCGCCGCCATCGGCGGCCGGTGGCCGGGCAGACGTTGGCCGACGCGCTGGGCATCAGCCTGCGCACGCTGTACCGCGATATCGAGACCCTGCGCGAGCAGGGTGCCGACCTGCGCGGGGAAGCCGGCATCGGCTACCAGCTGGCGCCGAGCGATACCCTGCCGCCGATGACCCTGCCACCGGCCGAGATCGACGCGCTGGTGCTGGGCCTGCGCTGGGTCGCGGCCCGTACCGAACCCGCGTTGGCCGAGGCTGCACGCGATGCCCTGGTGCGTATCGCCCATGTGTTGCCCGCAGCACGGCGCGAGGCATTGCGTGACAGTGGCCTGCGCGTTGGCCCTTCGCGAACGACGGCCAAGGTGCCCGCCGCGCGCCTGCAGGCCGTGCGCGAGGCGGTCAGTGCGCAGCAGCGCCTCAGGTTCGGTTATGAGGATGCGCATGGCCAGCGCAGCGAACGCATCGTCTGGCCGTTCGCGCTGGCTTACTTCGATGAAGTGCCGATGCTGGCGGCCTGGTGCGAGAGCCGCGAGGACTTCCGCCATTTCCGCCTGGACCGCATCCGCCAGGTGCGCGCGCTGGAGGACCGCTACCTCGTGCCGCGCGCCACCCTGCTGCGGCGCTGGCAGAAGGCGCAGGGCATCACCCCGGACTGGCTGGACCGCTCGTAGCGTCGAGCTTGCTCGACTGCTTCTGTGCTTCGCTTCCAGCTTCGGGGGGAGGGCGGCCTTCGCTCTTCGCTCTTGGTAGAGGTCGAGCTTGCTCGACCGCCCTTGATCTTCGCGAACAGCCGTCGAGCAAGCTCGACATCTACCAGAGCAACGGCAACAGCAGTCTTTCGCGCTTCGTTTCCTGCTCTCTGGGGGGAGGGCGGCCTTCGCTCTTTGCTCCCGGTAGAGGTCGAGCTTGCTCGACCGCCTTTGATCTTCGCGAACGGCCGTCGAACAAGCTCGACGCTACTGACAGAATCTGTCAGCAGGCCGGTACCAACATGAAGCCTCCCAACAACGGAGCTTCCCCATGTTCACGCCCAGCACCCTGCTGCAGTACGTGCGCGACGTCGCCGCCAGCGCCAGTTTCTACAGCGGAATTCTCGGCAAACCGCCGGTCGAGCAGTCGCCCGGTTTCGCCCTGTTCCTGCTCGGCGATGGCACCGCACTCGGCCTGTGGCAGCGCGATGACGTGCAGCCCCCCGTGTCTGCGCAGGCCGGTGCCGCCGAACTGGCGATGGTGGTGGCCAACCCGGAAGCCGTGCAGCAGATGCACGATGCATGGCGCGCGCTCGACGTGCAGATCCTGCAGGCGCCGGTGACATTGGAATTCGGCCACACCTTCGTCGGCGCCGACCCCGATGGCCACCGCCTGCGTGTCTACAGCCGCGCCGAGGGGTTGGTCGCGCGCGATTGATCGCCCGCATTGTGTAGATCCACGCCATGCGTGGATGGGGCACAAAAAAACGCCGGGCAGTGCCCGGCGTTTTTCCAGATCGTGTGCCAACCAAGGTTGGCACCCACCGGTCAGGTGGCCGATCAGCTGGCCAGTGCCAGGTCGTCCATCATCGCGCGCAGGAAGCGGGCCGCTTCACCACCGGTGGCCGCGCGGTGGTCGAAGGTCACCGACAGCGGGATCACCTTGTGCGCTTCCACGCCGCCCATCACCGGAGTCATCTGGTGGCGGGCACGGCCGGCACCGACGATGGCCACGCACGGCGGCACCACGACCGGGGTCGCGTAGCGGCCGGCGAACATGCCGAAGTTGGACAGCGAGATGGTGTAGCCGCTCAGTTCCGAGGCGGCGATCGAACGCGATTCCACCTGCTCGCGCAGGCGGTTGACGCCTTCGCGGATGCCGCGTGCATCGAGCATGTCGGCATTGCGCAGCGCCGGCACGAACAGGCCGTCGTCGGTGTCCACGGCAATGCCGATGTCCACCTGCGCGTGCAGGGTGCGGGTCAGCGCTTCACCGTCGAACCAGGCGTTCATCGCCGGCACCTTCTGCGCGGCCACCACGATCGAGCGCACCAGGCGCGCGGTGACGTCGTTGCCCGGCAGCCAGGCGTGGATGTCCGCGTCGTCGTTCAGCGTGGTCGGCACGACCTTGCTGTGCGCATCGGCCATCACGCGGGCCATGTTGCGGCGCACGCCCTTCAGCGGTTCGGGCTGGCCCTTGGCGACCACGCCCGGCGGCTGGGTGCGCATCGGCTTGCCGGCGGCGGACAGCGGGGTGCGCGCTTCGCTCTGCACCGGGGCCGACACCTGCGCCGGGGCCGGCGCGGCATAGGCAGCCGCGGCAACCGGTGCCGGCGCGGCGCCGAGTTTGGCACTGCCATTGGCGGCGGCCTGCTTGACGTCGGCCATGGTCACCGCGCCATCGGCGCCGGTGGCACGCACGCGGGACAGGTCCACGCCCAGCTTGCGCGCGGTGGCACGCACGGCCGGAACGGCCTTGACGCCACCGACGGCCAGCGCCTGCTCGGCGTGCACGGCGTTGGAGCTCTGCATCGCACCGACCACGGTACCGGCGTCATCACGCTCGGCGGCGGCGGGCTTGGCGGCTTCGGTGGCCACCGGTGCGGCAGCGGCCGGCAGCGGCGGCGGCGTCGGTGCGGCGGCAGGCGCGGCGTGGCCGTGGCTGTGGCCGGTGTCCTGGCCATCGGCACGCTGCGGCAGGTTCGGGTCCAGCTCGAAGCTGGCCAGCACCGAACCGGTCGGGATGATGTCGCCGGCGGCGCCGGACAGCTTCAGCACCTTGCCGGAGAACGGCGAGGGCACTTCGACGACGGCCTTGGCGGTCTCCATCGAGACCAGCGGCTCGTCCAGCTTGATCACATCGCCTTCCTTGACGAACCACTCGACGATGGTGGCGTCCGGCAGGCCTTCGCCCAGGTCGGGCAGGTTGAAGTTCTTGGTCTGGCTCATGTGCAGTTCTCTTCCAGCAGTTCCAGTTCGCGGGCCGGCAGCCAGCCCGTCGCGCCATTGGCGCGCTCGGACCACCACCACCCACCGTGTTCGTGATGAAGCTTCACCATCTCGCCGCTTTCCACATCCAGCTCGCGGGCGTCGTAGTCGCACAGCGCTTCGGCGCGACCCTCGTCCAGCAGCTGCAGCCACGCGACGGGCGCCCATCCAGCGCGCCCATCGTTGGTGCGTACCCAGGCAAACGCCGGCCATTCCTCGTCACGAACGCCTACTTCGACGATCTGGCCGGTGCGGAACCGGAGCGGGTTGGGATACTGGCTGCGGTAAGCCCCCAGAAGGCGGGCCCGCATGTCAGCCGGCCGCCACCGCGCGCTTGGCCGCAGCCACGATCCGCTCAACGCTCGGCAGGTACTTCATTTCCAGGCGGAACAGCGGAATGTGGGTGTCGTAGCCAGTGACGCGCTCGACCGGAGCCAGCAGGTCGTAGATCGATTCCTCGGCCAGGCGCGCGGCGATCTCGGCGCCGAAGCCTGCGGTCTTCGGGGCCTCCTGCACGATCACGCAGCGGCCGGTCTTGGCCACCGACTCGGCAATGGTGGCGAAGTCCAGCGGACGCAGCGTGGCCACGTCGATCACTTCGGCGCTGATGCCTTCGCCGGCCAGCTTGTCGGCCGCTTCCAGCGCTTCCTTCACCTGCGCGCCCCAGGTCACCAGGGTCACGTCGGTGCCGTCGCGCAGCACGAAGCAGACGTCCAGCGGCAAGGCTTCGCCGTCGTTGACGACCACTTCCTTGTACTGGCGGTAGATGCGCTTGGGTTCCATGTAGATCACCGGATCCGGTTCGCGGATCGCGGCCAGCAGCAGGCCGTAGGCACGCTGCGGCGACGACGGCAGCACCACGCGCAGGCCCGGCACGTTGGTGAAGATCGCCTCGTTGGCTTCGCTGTGGTGTTCCGGTGCGCGGATACCACCGCCCCACGGCACGCGCAGCACCATCGGGCAGTGCAGGCGGCCACGGGTGCGATAGCGCAGGCGGGCGGCGTGGCAGACGATATGGTCGACCATCGGGTACATGAACCCGTCGAACTGGGCTTCGGCCACCGGCTTCATGCCCTGTGCGGCCAGGCCGATGGTCAGGCCGGCGATTGTGGTTTCATCCAGCGGGGTGTCGAGGATGCGCTCGGAGCCGAAGCGCTGCTGCAGGCCGGCGGTGGCACGGAACACGCCGCCGTTGACGCCCACGTCCTCGCCCAGCACCAGCACCGACGGGTCGTGCTCAAGCTCCCAGGCCAGTGCCTGGGTGATGGCTTCGATCAGGGTGATGGGGGTGGTGGTCATGCTCTGTTCTCCGCGCGCGACGGCGGCGCTGTCGGCGGCGTTGGTGTGCGCGCCGGGCGCGCCGTTCTTGATCTCATCCATGGCGCTGCTCCAGGGCGATCGCCTGGGCACGCTGGGCCAGCAGGTCCTGCGGCGGATCGGCGTAGAGGAAATCGAACATCGCCTCGACCGGCTGCACCGGCGTATTGAGGTACAGGTTCACTTCCTCGTCCACGCGCGTGCCGCACTCGGCGACCCAAGCGGCTTCTTCTTCCTCGCTCCAGACGCCGGCGTTGATCAGGTACTTGCGCAGGCGCAGCATCGGCTCGCGCTGCCAGGCATCCTTCACCTCGGCATCGTCGCGGTAGCGGCGCGCGTCATCGGCGGTGGTGTGGTCGGACAGGCGATAGGTCATCAGTTCCAGCACGGTGCCACCGTCGCCGGCCAGCGCACGTTCGCGCGCCTGCTCCATGGCCGCCAGCACTGCAATCAAGTCGTTGCCGTCCACCTGCAGGCAATGCAGGCCGCCGGCCAGGCCCTTCTGCGCCAGCGTCTCGGCACCGGTCTGGGCCGAACGCGGAACCGAGATGGCCCAGCCGTTGTTGACGATGCACAGGATCAGCGGCAGCTTGTAGGCGCCGGCCGAATTCAGTGCCGCGTAGAAGTCGGTCTTGGAACTGCCGCCGTCGCCGCACACGGCCACCGCGATCTGCGGTTCCTTGTTGAGCTTGAACTTCAGCGCGGCACCCGCAGCGTGCAGGCACTGGGTGGAGATCGGCACGCAGAACGGGAAGTCCTTGGCCGCGTTGCCGCCGTAGTCGTTGCCGCGCTCGTCGCCGCCCCAGTACATCAGCACGTCGTGCGGACGCACGCCACGCATGAACATCGCGCCATACTCGCGGTACGAAGGCGCGAACACGTCGTCCTTCTGCATCGCGGCACCGATGCCCACGTGCGCGGCTTCATGGCCCAGGCAGGCGGCGTAGGTGCCGAGCTTGCCGGTGCGCTGCAGCGCGATGGATTTGCTGTCGAACGTACGTACGAACAGCATCTGCTTGAACAGCGGTACCAGGACCTTGGGGTCGCGCAGCGACGCGGGCAGGTCATCGCGGACGAGCTTGCCGTCCGCGTCCAGGTACTGCAGGTATTCGATCTTGAATTCAGCGGCAACCGTCATTGCGTACTGCACCTTCGACAGAGAAGTTACAAATGATATGAATCGCCATGTTAAGGAACGCGTACGGAATAGCCTTCCTGCGCCGCAACACGGCGATGCCCTGTTTTACCCCTGCCGGCGGGTGGGGGGCCAATAACAACAACGTATTCAGTCGTTGCTGCAAAGCATCAGAATACGCCTCTGGCTGACTGGCTGCGCAACGGCCTGATCGGTTCCACGCGCAGCCCCGGCATCGGCCGATGCTCCACGGCCAACCGCACGGCCCGGTATGGACCCGGCGGCTGCCAGCGCGGCGGCAACGCGCTACCCTTGCCGCCCCCGATCTGGTCCCGCCCATGTCCGTCGACAACAACCAACGCGATCTCGAAGCCGGCATCCACACCGATCTGCAGGGGCGCCTGACCTATGGCGGCTACCTGCGGCTGGACCAGCTGCTCAGCGCGCAGCAGCCGCTGTCCAGCCCGCCGCACCACGACGAGATGCTCTTCATCATCCAGCACCAGACCTCGGAGCTGTGGCTGAAGCTGCTCGGCCACGAGCTGCGCGCGGCGATCGGCTTCCTGCAGCGCGATGAAGTCTGGCAGTGCCGCAAGGTGCTGGCGCGCAGCAAGCAGGTGCTGCGCCAGCTTACCGAGCAGTGGTCGGTGCTGGAAACGCTGACCCCGTCCGAGTACATGGGTTTCCGCGACGTGCTGGGCCCGTCCTCGGGCTTCCAGTCGCTGCAGTATCGCTACATCGAGTTCCTGCTGGGCAACAAGAACGCGCAGATGCTGCAGGTGTTCGAGCACGACCCGGCCGGGCAGGCGCAGCTGCGCACCGTGCTGGAGGCGCCGAGCCTGTACGAGGAATTCCTGAAGTACCTGGCCCGCTTCGGGCATGCCGTGCCGGCGGTGTACGAAACCCACGACTGGACCCAGCCGCACGTGGCCGACGACGCACTGCAGCCGGTGTTCGAGCGCATCTACCAGGACACCGACCGCTACTGGCGCGAGTACTCGCTGTGCGAGGACCTGGTGGACCTGGAGACCGCCTTCCAGCTGTGGCGATTCCGTCACATGCGTACGGTGATGCGGGTGATCGGCTTCAAGCGCGGCACCGGCGGCTCGTCCGGGGTGGGCTTCCTGGCCAAGGCGCTGGAGCTGACCTTCTTCCCCGAGTTGTTCCAGGTACGCACCAGCCTGCAGGCGGCGCCCCCGGCCGCATTGGGCTGATCCCCATTCAGCTTGAATCCCGGCCGGCGGCTGGATCGTTTCAGATGCAAGTTCAGCGAGCAGGCGGTGACCTGCCTCAAACGGCGTGTATTTGACGTGAACGCCAGAAGTCGGTGATCCTCGCGCGTTGCTCCACTGCACATCGGACGTGCTCGTCATCCACCGAACCAGGAAACCCGCATGAGCGTAAACGCCACTGCGAACACCCCAGAGCCGGCCCTGCCGGACTTCAAGACCACGCTGGGCCATCCGCGCCCGCTGTGGATGCTGTTCATGACCGAGTTCTGGGAACGCTTTGCGTTCTACGGCATCCGCTGGGCCTTGGTGCTGTACATCGTCTCCCAGTTCTACAACGGCAACGCTGCCGGTGAAGGCGACGCCAGCCGCATCTACGGTGCCTACCTGGCCCTGGTGTACGCCGCGGCGATCTTCGGTGGCTACGTGGCCGACCGGGTACTGGGCTACCAGCGCTCGATCCTGACCGGCGCGATCATCATGGCCGCCGGCCTGTTCATGATCTCGCTGCCGCAGGAGCACATCTTCAAGCTCGGCCTGGCCACCATCATCGTTGGCAACGGCCTGTTCAAGCCGAACATCTCGACCATGGTCGGCAAGCTGTATGGCCTGAAGGACGAGCGTCGCGATTCGGGCTTCACCATCTTCTACATGGGTATCAACATCGGCGCGATGATCGCCCCGGTGCTGACCGAGTACCTGGCCCGCAAGGTCTTCGGTACCTCGGAAATGCCGTCGTACAAGGTCGTGTTCATCGCCTCGGGCGTGGGCATGCTGATCTCGCTGGTGTGGTTCTACATCGGCCGCGCCGGCCTGAAGGGCATCGGTGCACCGCCGGCCGGCGCTGAAGGTTTCGGCCGCATCATCATGGTGCTGGTCGGTGCCGTGGTCGCGATCCCGGTGGCCTACTTCCTGCTGGCCACCGGCGCCACCGCGCTGGCCTGGATCCTGGGCGCGATGTTCACCGCGCTGGCCGTGCTGCTGCTGGTTGAGGGCATCCGCGAGGGCAAGGTGCAGCGCGACCGCGTGATCGCCATGCTGATCATCTTCGCCTTCAACGTGATGTTCTGGATGTTCTTCGAACAGGCCGGCAGCTCGTTCACCTTCCTGGCCGAGAACATCGTCAACCGCCAGATGGGTGACTGGACCTTCCCGACGGCCTGGTTCCAGTCGGTCAACTCGGTGGCCATCATCACCCTGGCGCCGATCATCGCCTGGATCTGGGTGGCCCTGGGTCGCGCCAATCCGTCGATTCCGCGCAAGTTCGGCCTCGGCCTGCTGTTCAATGGCGCCGCCTTCGCCCTGCTGATGTATGCGCTGTCGCAGATGGTCGTGGACGGCAAGATCCCGTTCTGGACCCTGTTCATGGTCTACGTCATCCAGTCCGTGGGTGAGCTGTGCCTGTCGCCGATCGGCCTGTCGATGGTGACCAAGCTGGCTCCGGTGCGCCTGGTCGGCTTCGGCATGGGTGGCTGGTTCCTGTCCACCGGCATCGGCAACAACCTGTCGGGCATCTTCGCCGGTGTGGTCAGTGGTGAAGGCGGCATGACGGTCGAGTCGGCCCTGAAGGGGTATACCTTCGGGTTCTGGGCCCTGATCGGCTCCGGCGTGGTGCTGTTCCTGATCGCGCCGCTGATCAACAAGCTGATGCACGGCGTCAAGTGATGAAGAGAGGGTAGCTGGCATGCGTATGAAGCTCGGTGGTGCAGTGGTGGTGGTCTGTGCGGCGCTGATCGGCGCCTGTTCCCAACCGCAACCGCCTGCCGCCGCCGAGCCGACGCAGCCGCTGGATACCCGGCCCACCGAGCCACCGGTCGCTGACCCCAGCGAACCGGTGGCCTCGGGCAACACCCCGGTGGCGGCGGACATCGCCGCCATCGCCGGGCTCGGCGCGCAGTTCGACCCGGCCCGAGACCCCGCCGACGATCTGGCCACCGCCAAGGTGGAAGCCCAGCGCGGCAAGAAGCGCATCCTGCTCGAGGTCGGCAACGCGGCCTGCGATCGCTGCCAGGCGCTGGACGAGCTGGTGGAAGGCAACGGCGACCTGCGCCGCTTCCGCGACGCCCACTACGTGTGGGTGAAGGTCAACGCCAGCGACGAACAGCCCAACACTGCCTTCCTCGCCCAGTTCCCGGAAATGGAGCGCGACTACCCGCACCTGCTGGTGCTGGACGCCGACGGCAGCCTGCTGGTGTCGCAGGCCACCGGCGAGCTGCGCCGGGGCGAAGCGTTCCAGCCTGTGCGTGTGAGCGCCTTCCTCAAGCAATGGGTCTCTGACCGGTAGTGCCGGCCGCTGGCCGGCAAACGCGGTGGGTGCCGGCCTTGAAGGCGTGGACCTACTGTGGGTGCGGTCACATTCCCTGAATCGCTGACTCAATTTCACGGCGTGGCCGCCGTTACCGGCAAGGACTTCAGTCGACGCTCCGTCGACGCAACCTACCGGAACGCCCCATGCACAGCGACCACGCCGAACGATTGCCCGAAGCTGCCAGCGAACTGGCCGACGCTGGGGCAGGCGACGGCGTGACCCTGCCGCCGCAGGAGGCTTTGCTGGATGACGCCGGCATCGGCGAAGACACCGTCGAACTGGCACCCCCGCGCCACCGCCTGCCGCAGATCGCGCTGCCCGACAACGTGGTGCTCAAGGGCGCGGTGCAGAAGCTGGTCGAACAGAAATCGCGACTCGACGCGCTGGCTGCCGAGGGCCAGCTGGCCGGGTTGCTGCCGCCGGAATGGCAGGGCCATGGCGTGCGCGCGATCGAAGTGTCCACCTTCATCCAGGGCGTGCTGCCGTTCCTGCAGCCGGGCGAGCGGGGCGAGACCGCCCCGGCGCGGCTGCCGGTGCGCCACGTGCTGGGCGATGACAGCCGCTGGGGGCTGGATGATGTGTCCGAACCGAAGTCACTGGCCTGGTACCTGGCCAGTGACGAGCGCGCCACCGCCGGCAGCAAGGACGTGGCCGAGGCCTACCTGGTGGGAGCGCTGGGCCTGGCGTGGATGCAGGAAGGGCGCAGCCGCCCCGGCTTCCTGCGTGCGATGGGCCAGGACAGCCTGGCGGCGCGGGTGACCATGCTGGGCTACCCGCCGGCCAACGAGCTGGCGCTGTACAGCGTCACGGCGCACGGCCAGCCGCAGATCTGGTGCGTGCATGGCCGACGCCGCATGCGCCCGCTGGTGGCGCCGTGGCTGAGCGTGCCGCTGCTGACCGCCTACGGCGTGCCGGCACCGGTCGCGTGGCCGACCAGCTTCCCGCCGGTGGAGGCGGTTGCCGAACTGCTGGCCACCGCCCGGCTCGGCCGCGCGCTGCCCGAAGTGGATCTGGGCAAGGTGGTGGCGAAGATCGCCGAAGACGCCGCATCCGAAGCCTGGCAGCCGGTCAGCCTGCTGCAGCTCAACACCTGGTCGCCGCGCTGGCACTTCTTCCTGGGTACCTTCGTCGGCTTGCCGTCACTGCTGCTGGTGGCCGCGGCGCTGGCACTGCCGGGGGCGGTAGAAGCGGCCACCGTCGCCGCCTCGCTCGGCTTCGCCGGCGGCGCCATCGCGGCGTTGGCAGTGCCGTGGATACACGCGCGGCGCAAGCACCTGAGCTGAGGCATGCGTCTACCGGGGGCTTGGGGGCGCGGTCTGAAGCTGTTGCCGGGCCCGCTCCATGGCGGTCTGCAATCTTTGCTTGAGGACCTCACGAGAGGGCAGAGTGGTCAGGTATTCCGCAACATGGATGCCCGAGCGGTCCAGCTCCAGCAATTCGATCTGGCCGGCTTTCTTCCCTGTGCAGAGGATGATGCCCAACGGCTCCTGCTCGCCGTCCTCACGTTCGTAGCGGTCCAGCCATCGAAGATAGAGTTCCATCTGCCCCTTGTAGGCGGGCTTGAACTCGCCGATCTTCAGTTCGATGGCGATCAGCCTGCGTAGGCGCCGGTTGTAGAACAGAAGGTCCAGGTGGAAGTCATCGCCGTCGATCTGGATGCGTTTCTGGCGGGCGACGAAACTGAAGCCCGTGCCAAGTTCGAGCAGGAAACCCTGCATCTCGCGAAGGATCGCGCTTTCAAGGTCCTGCTCGTCCCAGCTGTCCTTCAGACCAAGAAAATCCAGTACGTAGGGATCACGCAGTACCAGCCCCGGAGACAGCGGCTGGTTGCTGCGCAGTGCCGCCAACTCATCGGCGATGGTCTGCTCGGGTTGGCTGGATAGCGCTGTGCGCTCATACAGCATCGAATCGATGCGCTGGCGCAACGTGCGTACACTCCAGCCCTCGGTGGCGGCCATCTGCGCATAGAAGTCACGCTTGAGCGGATCCGCCAGTGGGATCAGCGCGATGAAGTGGGTCCAGCTCAATTGTCGTATCAGCGATACGACAATCTGCTCGTCTGCAAATGCGGTTGAGAACTGCACCATCCTGCGCAGGCTCTTCTCACCGAAGGATGTGCCGAATTCGGCAGACAGCGCCTTGGCGATCCGGATGAAGGCAAGCTCTCCGTAGCGCGCGCGTTGCCCAGCCATCTGGTCCACATGGATGCGACGCCCGATTCGCCAGTACAACAGAGTGAGCTCGGCGTTGATGGTCCTGTGCATACTGCTGCGCGCCGTGCAGATCAGCTCTCTGAGATCAGCCAGCAATTCCTGGCCATGCGGCAGCGTTGAACACGTGTCATCCATGAGGGAGCCCGTGCGATGTGGATCCGTGGCCGGGCTGATACCCGTTGAACGCCTACCGTCAGGCCGCACACACAGACAGTCCAATAGGAGAACTCACTGGATCAGCCGGTTTCGATACACCAGCCTCGCGGAAACGGGCCGTATCGGGCCAATGCGGAAATGCTGGCGGGCGAGGGCGACACTTCAGGACGGGATCTGCGGGAAGTGAATACGTTCGACGGCCTCGTTCGCAGTCGGCCCACCGCCCGCTAGAGAGTGGGTCCCGTCAGATCAAAGGGGGAGGACGACAATCGCCCAGCCACTGTTCTGCTACCGGTCAGGGCCGGCACCCGTGACTTGGGGCCCAAAACGACTTGATCCCCTCCGCCCCTTTTTGCTCACACCCCTTCGCCCATCCGCTCCAGGCCGTCGCCGGCCAGGCGCAGGATCAGCTTCTCCAGCACCTGCTCTTCCTCGTCGCTCAGTACCGACATCAGCTTGCGGGTGATCTCGATCACCATCGGCGCAATGGTTTCGTACACCTCGAAGCCGGCCGCCGACAGTGCCAGCACCGAGCGACGACGATCATCGCCATGGGTCTCGCGCTTGATGAAGCCACGCTCCAGCAGGCGGGCCACGGCGCGGCTGACTGCCACCTTGTCCATCGCCGTGCGGTCAGAGACCTCGCTGGCCGACGAGCCCGGGTACAGCGCCAGGATGGTGATGACCCGCCACTCGGGAATCGCCAGGCCGTAACGATCGCCGTATAGCTTGGCGATGTTGCCACTGACCCGGTTGGACAGCACGCTCAGCCGGTAGGGCAGGAACTGTTCCAGGTCGAGCAGGACGTGCGAGGCACGCAGGCGGGTCGAGGCGGGTTCGGGGCTCATGTTGCGGTGCACCTTGCTGGTGGTTTCAAGTGTAACTATAAGGGGTAGGTCCAGACCCTGCATTCTCGCCGGGTCCCTACCTGCCCGCACCTGGTTTGTACCGATGCGGTACCGATTCGGAGCCACGCCATGAATACCGCAGTCCCGACCGCCTCGCACCCCAACCCCGGCATGCAGGTCACCACCTTCGAGAACCCGATGGGCATCGACGGCTTCGAGTTCGTCGAATTCGCCGCCCCGGCCGGCCGTGGCCAGGAGCTGCACGAGTACTTCCGGAAGATGGGCTTCAGCGCGGTGCTCAAGCACAAGCAGCGTCCGATTACCGTCTATCGCCAGGGCGACGTCAACTTCCTGGTCAATGAAGACCCCGATTCGTTCGCTGCCGACTTCGCCGAAAAGCATGGTCCGTGCGCCTGCGGCTTCGCCATCCGCTTCAAGAAGCCGGGCCAGGAGGTCTACCAGACCGCGTTGGGCAACGGCGCCGAAGCCATCGCCTTCAAGCCGGACAGCAAGGCCGTCAACGCGCCGGTCATCAAGGGCATCGGCGACTGTATGCTGTACCTGGTCGACCGCTATGGCAGCGCCGGCAGCATCTTCGACGGCGACTACGAGCAGATCGCCGGCACCGACCTGCACCCGGTCGGCTTCGGCCTGACCTTCATCGACCACCTGACCCACAACCTGTACTTCGGCAACATGCAGCAGTGGTCGGACTACTACGAGCGCCTGTTCAACTTCCGCGAGATCCGCTACTTCGACATCAAGGGCCTGAAGACCGGCCTGGTGTCCAAGGCGATGACCGCGCCGGACGGCATCGTGCGCATCCCGCTGAACGAATCGTCCGACCCGAAGAGCCAGATCAATGAATACCTGGACGCGTACAAGGGCGAGGGCATCCAGCACATCGCCTGCTTCACCGAGAACATCTACGAAACCGTCGAAGCGATGCGCGCGCAGGGCGTGGACTTCCTCGACACGCCGGAGACCTACTTCGACGTGATCGACCAGCGCGTGCCGAACCACGGTGAAGACGTCGCGCGCCTGGCGAAGAACAAGATCCTGATCGACGCCGATCCGGAAACCCACCAGCGCAAGCTGCTGCAGATCTTCACCCAGAACTGCATCGGCCCGATCTTCTTCGAGATCATCCAGCGCAAGGGCAACGAAGGCTTCGGCGAAGGCAACTTCACCGCGCTGTTCGAGAGCATCGAGCGCGACCAGATCCGCCGCGGCGTGCTGTAAGGTCTGCAGGCAATGTCGGCCTCCCGCCGGCATTGCCTGTCCACATGGTAGTGCCGGCCGCTGGCCGGCAATCTCTGGAGTTTCCATGTCCACCGCCCTCACCGCCCGCGGCTACCAGTCCGGTTTCGGCAACGAATTCGCCACCGAGGCCGTGGCCGGTGCACTGCCGGTCGGGCAGAACTCGCCGCAGAAGGTGGCCCACGGCCTGTACGCCGAACAGCTGACCGGCACCGCGTTTACCGCGCCGCGCGGCAGCAATCGCCGCAGCTGGCTGTACCGGATACGCCCGGCGGTCACCCACGGCGAGTTCACCCCGTTCGCGCAGTCGCAGCTGCAGTGTGATTTCGGCGCACAGCCGGCCTCGCCGAACCAGCTGCGCTGGAGCCCGCTGCCGTTGCCGGAGCTGCCGACCGACTTCGTCGAAGGCCTGTACACCATGGGTGGCAACGGTTCGCCCGATGCGCACGCGGGTGTGGGCATCCATCTGTACGCGGCCAACCGCGACATGGTCGGCCGCTATTTCTACGACGCCGATGGCGAGCTGCTGATCGTGCCCCAGCTGGGCGCGCTGCGCCTGCTGACCGAGATGGGCGTGATCGAGATCGAGCCGCAGCAGATCGCGGTGATCCCGCGTGGCGTGCGCTTCCGGGTGGAACTGCCCGACGGCCCGAGCCGCGGCTACATCTGCGAGAACTACGGCGCGCTGCTGAAGCTGCCCGACCTCGGCCCGATCGGCTCCAACGGCCTGGCCAACCCACGCGACTTCGAGACCCCGCATGCGGCATTCGAGGACGTGGACGGTGACTTCGAGCTGATCGCCAAGTTCGAAGGCCGCCTGTGGCGCGCACCGATCGACCATTCGCCGCTGGACGTGGTGGCCTGGCACGGCAACTACGCGCCGTACCGCTACGATCTGCGCCGCTTCAACACCATCGGCTCGATCAGTTACGACCACCCGGACCCGTCGATCTTCCTGGTGCTGCATTCGCCCAGCGACACACCGGGCACCAGCAACATGGACTTCGCGATCTTCCCGCCGCGCTGGCTGGTGGCACAGAACACGTTCCGCCCGCCGTGGTTCCACCGCAACATCGCCAGCGAGTTCATGGGCCTGGTGCATGGTGCCTACGACGCCAAGGCCGAAGGCTTCGTGCCGGGCGGGGCGTCGCTGCACAACTGCATGAGCGGCCACGGCCCGGATGCACCGACCTTCGACAAGGCCTCCAATGCCGATCTGTCGAAGGCGGACGTGATCAAGGACACCATGGCCTTCATGTTCGAGACCCGCGCGGTGATCCGGCCGACCGCGCAGGCGCTGGCCGCCGGCCATCGCCAGGGCGATTACCAGCAGTGCTGGAACGGCCTGCGCAACAATTTCCGGCCGTCCCGCTAGCTTGGTGGGTGCCGACCTTGGTCGGCATGGATCCTGACCGCATCCACGCCATGCGTGGATGATTCCCGCCGGAACTGCGCTTACGCGGCTTCGGCGAAGGCGTCGCAATGCTCCAGCGGCAGTGCCTCCAGCAGGCGCTGCCGCACGCGCTGGCAATAGCCGTCCGAGGTCAGGCCGGGCAGCATCTGCATCGCCGACTGCAGCCGCTGCAGCACTTCGTCTTCCGCACGCGCCTGCTGCAGGTCGCGGAACAGCGCCGCCGCCTGCGGGTGGCGCTGCATTTCCAGGATGCCCAGTACATAGATGCGCGCGGCCACCAGCGAGCGGCGGCGTTCGACCGGCGCGGTGGGCGCTGGTGCGGGCGCCCTGGCCGTGACGGGCGTCGGGGCCGGTGGCGCAGCGGGTCGTGCGGCCGGTGCGGCGGGCGCCGGCAGCGGTGCTGTGGTCGGCCCGGTGTCCAGGTAACCGCTCTGCACCAGCTGGATCACCATGGCGGGCGCTTCCTGGCCGAGCAGGTCGGTCAGCTCGGCGACAGTGCGCTGGCCGTCGCACAGGATCAGCAGCCGGCGCTGGCGCATGTCCAGCGGCGCGCGGTGGGCCTGCAGCGCGGTTCGGGCGAGATCGGTCTTGCGCGGTTGCATGGAAGGGACTGGCGAGTCGGTGCAGGCCGAGCCTGAACGAAGGCGATGAAACCGCGATGACAATGCAGCGCCTGCACGCGCATTGCGCTAGCGTGCAGCCACCTTCGTGCCAGGGAACCGCACTGATGAAGCACCTTCCGATTGCTGGTCTGATGCTCCTTTCGCTTACCGCCTGCAACGGTGGCTCCGACAAACAGGGCGCCGCGGGCAGCGGCAGTGACACGCCGGCGGAAACCGCTTCGGCAACCGGGCCGGCACAGTCGGCGGATCCGGATCTGGCCGCCCGCCCCGCCAATGACCTCCGGGCTGACAGCCCAGCGCGCCTGGACGGCTTCGCAGGCGCCAAGCTGGGCGCCAGCATCGCCGAGGTCCGCACGGGATTTGGAACGCCGCTGCAGGGGCTCGGCACCGATGCGGCCGGCAAGCCGCTGCCGGCCGACGACAGCAACGATGGCTGCTACTTCCTGCGTCCGCAGGACGCCGAGGATCCGCGCCTGATGATCGAAGGCCGCAAGCTGGTGCGCTATGACGTGCGCAGCGCCGCGATCATCGCACCGGGCGGCGGCAAGGTCGGCATGACCCTGGGCGAGCTGCAGGTGCTGTACCCCGAGCGCGCCGATGTCGGCCCTGACAAGTACGACGAGAAGGCCCAGCACCTGCGTGTGCGCCCGGCGCAGGAAGGCGATGCGGTGATCGACTTCGCGCTGGGTGCCGACGGCAAGGTCGGCGCATGGCGGGTCGGCAAGACTCCGCAGGTCGATTACGTGGAAGGCTGTGGCTGATCCTTGATCCACGGCCCAGCCACGCGCGCGGGGCCAGCGTAGAATCGCGCCACGACCGCTGGGGGAGTGCTCGATGATCGCCATTGCCATTGCCTGGTTCCTGCTCGGCCTGCTGCTGCTGGCGCTGGGCGGGGACTCCATCGTCAAGGCCGTGTCCGGCCTGGCCCAGCGCTTCGGCGCCAGCCCGTTCACCGCCGGCCTGCTGCTGCTTGGGGTGACCACCTCGTTGCCGGAACTGGCGGTCAACGTGCGGGCGTTGGCGGTCGGCCAACCCGAGTTGGCATTGGGTAATGCGGTGGGCAGCAGCATCGCCAACCTGGGCTTGACCCTGGCCCTGGCGGCGATCGCCGCACCGTTGCTGCTGCGCGCGCGCCTGCAGACGGTGCTGTGGTGGTCGCTGCTGGCGGCCGCTGCGCTGCTGATCCTGTTCGGCCTCGACGGCCGGCTGGTGCGCTGGGAAGGCGGCGTGCTGGTCGCCGGCTTCATCGTCATGCAGGTCGTGCTGCTGCGCCGTGGCCGCCGCGAGAGCGCCGAGGTGCAGGTGGCCATCGCCGAGTCCGCGCTGAGCCGCACCAGCCTGCCGTTGAACGTCCTGCGCGTGCTGATTGCCGCATTGACCCTCTACTGGGGCGCACGCCTGGTGGTCGGTGCGGCGGCTGATTTCGGAACCGCGCTGGGCTGGACGCCGTTGCTGGTCGGCCTGCTGCCGGTGGCCATCGGAACCGCGCTTCCGGAGGTGGCTGCCGCCATCGCCGCCGCGCGTCGCGGTCATGGCGACATGGTGCTGGGGCATGTGCTGGGGTCCAGCGCGGTCAACCTGCTGCTGGTGATCGGCGCGATGGCCATGCTGCAGCCGCTGGCGCTGCCGGCCTCGTTCGTGCGCCTGGAACTGCCGGCGCTGCTGGCGTTCGCCCTGGTGCTGTACCCGATGCTGCGTGGTGACCTGAAGATCAACCGCGGCGAAGGCGCGATCCTGCTGGTCGCGTTCGTGGGCTGGCTGGTGCTGGAAGTGCTGCTGGTGGGCGCACCCTGAGGTAGTGCCGGCCGCTGGCCGGCAACCTCGTTGCCTTACGGAACTTTGCGGTTGCCGGCCAGCGGCCGGCACTACCGGTTCTGCGTGGTCTCTTCTTCCCGCACCGGTTCCGGCGGCGGCAGCTGCTCCTCGGCGGCCGGTTCGTTGCCCGGCAGGCTGGGTCGCTTTTCCATCAGCAGTGAGAGCGCGGCCTTGGCCATCATGTGTGCGCTGATCGGCGCGGTGATGAACAGGAACACGGTGATCAGCAGCTCACGCGGCTGCGGGTCCTGGCCGAGGAAGATGTGGTAGCACACCGAACACAC
Organism: Stenotrophomonas sp. GD03930; assembly: GCF_029839665.1. Classification (NCBI taxonomy): domain Bacteria; kingdom Pseudomonadati; phylum Pseudomonadota; class Gammaproteobacteria; order Lysobacterales; family Lysobacteraceae; genus Stenotrophomonas; species Stenotrophomonas sp. GD03930. Next base: position 1,670,230 of record NZ_JAOCAV010000001.1, read on the forward strand.
CAGCACGCAGCCCACGCCCAGCGTGCTGGCCTTGGTGGGAGCGTGCAGGCGCTTGAAGAACGTGGACAGCTTCACCAGGCCCAATGCCCCGACCAGGATGAAGAAGCAGCCGAACAGCAGCAGGATCGACAGGCCGATCTGGATCACAGTGATCATTCGACGATGTCCCGGCGCAGCACGAACTTGCTCAGCACCACTGTGCTGCCGAAGCCGAGCATGGCGATGACCAGCGCGGCTTCGAAGTAGATCGCGGAGTTCAGGTACATGCCGAACAGCATCAGCTCGGCGATGGCGGTCACCGACAGCGTGTCCAGCGCCAGGATGCGGTCGGGCACGGTCGGGCCGCGCAGCAGGCGCCAGGTGGCCAGCAGCATGGCCAGGCCGACCACGTGCATGCACACCACCAGCGTGGTCTGGATGATCTGGAATCCAGTCATGGGAAGATCTCCATCAACGGGGCTTCGTAACGTCGCTTGATCGTATCGATCAGGTCCTGCGGATCCTCCAGGTGCAGCACATGCACCATCAGGAACCTGCGGTCGTCGCTGAGCACGGCCGAGACCGTGCCCGGGGTCAGCGTGATCATGCTGGTCAGTGCGGCGATACCGTGGATGTTGGCGATGTCCAGCGGCAGCCAGATGAAGCCCGGGCGGATGTTCTTCTCCGGGCCCAGCACCTGGATGGCCACGCGGATGTTGGACATCAGGATGTCCCACAGGGTCACGCACAGCAGTTTCGGCAGCGGTCGCAACGTGCCGATGCGGGCGAACTCGCGGTCCAGGCGTGCGGCGAACAGGGGCACCACCACGCCCAGCACCAGCCCCAGTACGATCTGGCCGAGGGTGAAGCTGTCGGACATCAGCAGCCAGAACGCCACCACCATGATGCTGAGCATCGGCGAGGGAATGATACGGCGGAACAGGGAGCGCTGGGCGGTCATGGCTGGCGGATCTCCGGCGTGGTCGCACGCAGCTGCTGCACGTACTCGCTGGGGTGCAGCAGCTGTGCGGCAGTGGCGTCGGTGTAGCGCATCAGCGGTGCAGCGGCCAGGGTCATGCCGATGCCGTAGGCCAGCAGGATGCAGGCGGCATACAGCTCGACCCGGCGCAGGCGTGCCTTGCGTGGCGGCGGCGCTTGCGGATCGACCGGCGGCACGCGCCAGAACAGGCGGATGCCGCCGCGGGTCAGGCCCATGATCACCAGCAGGCTGCTGACCAGCACCGCCGTCCACACCGGGCCGGTGTACTGCGCCGGCATGCCGGCCAGCAGCGCGGCCTTGGCCAGGAAGCCGGACAGTGGCGGCAGGCCGGCCACCGACACCGCGCCAATCAGGAACAGCACCGCCGGCGTTTCCTTGCCCGGCATCGGTGCGACCACTTCCTTGCGGTCGCTGGCGCCACCGCGGCGGCGGCGGATCAGGTCGGCAATCAGGAACAGCGCGGCGGCCACGAAGCTGCTGTGCGGCAGGTAGTACAGGCCAGCGGAGAGCACCTGTGGCGTACCCACGGCGAAGGCGATGAACAGCGTGGCCGCCGAGACGATCACCAGGTACGAGATCAGCACGCGCAGGCGGGTCGCGGCCAATGCACCGAGGCCTCCGAGCACCAGCGTCGCCACGCCGGCCCACAGCAGCCAGTCGCGGCCGTAGCCGGCCATCGCACCGGCGTCGTCGCCGAACCACAGCATCTGGATGCGCAGCACCGCGTACAGGCCGACCTTGGTCATGATCGCGAACAGCGCGGCCACCGCCGCTGGTGCACGCGAATAGGCTTCCGGCAGCCACAGATAGAGCGGCATCAGCGCGGCCTTGGCGCAGAACACCAGCAGCAACAGGCCCATCGTCGCCTTGACCAGGGTCAGCTGGGCTGGCGGCACCTCGGCGATGCGCTGCGACAGCTCGGCCATGTTCAGCGAGCCCAGCGAGGCATACAGCAGGCCCAGCGCGATCAGGAACAGGGTCGAGGCGGTGACGTTGAACACCACGTAGTGCAGGCCGATGCGCATGCGCAGGCCGCGGCCGCCGCTGAGCAGCAGGCCATAGGAGGCGATCAGCATCACCTCGAAGAACACGAACAGGTTGAAGATGTCGCCGGTCAGGAAGGCGCCGTTGAGGCCGACCAGCTGGAACTGGAACAGCGCATGGAAGTGCGGCGCGCGGCGGTCCCAGCCCGAGCAGGCATGCAGCAGGCAGGGGATGGCCAGCAGCAGGGTGGTCAACAGCATCCACGCCGACAGCCGGTCGGCCACCAGCGCGATGCCCAGCCGCGACGGCCAGTCGCCCAGCAGGTAGACGTTGATCTCACCGCTGGCGGTGGTGGCGAACAGCAGCCCCACCGCCAGGGCCAGCGCCGACAGCGAGGTCCAGGCCACCGCGCGCTGCACCCTGGGGCCATAGCGGCGGTGTTCGACGAACAGCGACAACGCAGCACCCAACAGCGGAATCAGGATCGGCAGGATCACCAGATGGTTCATGCGCGGTCCTCACCCTGGCGCGGCGGCATGCTCTCGTCCTGCAGGTCGTCATCCGGCTCGTGGGCGTCCACGTGGTCGCTGTGGTTGTCGCTGCGGCTGCGCATGGCCAGCACGATGCTCACCGCGGTCATCGCAAACGCGATGACGATGGCAGTGAGCACCAGTGCCTGCGGCAGCGGGTCGGTGTAGTTGCCGAGGTGGCTGTCCACGCCCTCCTGCAGTACCGGCGCCTTGCCCAGCACCACGCGGCCACCGGCGAAGATCAGCAGGTTGGTCGCGTAGGACAGGAAGGTCATGCCGAGAATCACATCGAAGCTGCGCGCACGCAGCAGCAGGTAGATGCCGATCGCGGTCAGCACGCCGATCGCGGTAGCCAGGGCCAGTTCCATCAGTGCATCTCCCCGGTGCGTGCCGAACGGCGTTGCAGGTCGATCTCGCCCTTGCGGGCGGTACGGGTGCGCGACGGCTTGATCGTGCCCATCATCGACAGCATCAGCATGGCGCCGCCGAACACCACCAGATAGACGCCGATGTCGAAGCCGATCGCGCTGGCCAGCGGCACGTCGCCGATCAGCGGCAGGTGCAGATCGAGGTGGCCGCTGGTCAGGAACGGCACGCCGAACAGCATCGAGGCACTGCCGCTGAGCAGGGCGATCAGCAGGCCCATGCCGATGCAGCGGATGTAGTCGAAGCCAAAGCGCGATTCCACCGACGCGGTGCCCTGGATCACGTACTGGATCAGCAGCGGCACCGCCAGCACCAGGCCGGCAATGAAGCCACCGCCCGGCGCGTTGTGGCCGCGCAGGAACAGGAAGATCGACACGGTCAGGGTCAGCGGGAACATGATCTGGGCCAGGTCGGCCGGCACCGGCAGCTTGATCGGCGGGCCGGGCATGATCTGCTCCGGTGCCATCCGCGTGCGCCGCAGCAGCGCATGCACCACCAGCGCTGCGATGCCGAACACGGTGATCTCGCCGAAGGTATCGAAGCCGCGGAAGTCGACCAGGATCACGTTGACCACGTTCTGCCCATACGCCTCGGGCAGCGCCCGGCCCAGCAGTTCGCCGGCCATGGTGTTGGGCGGCAGGGTCATCGCCGAATAGGCCAGCGCGCCGAGGCCGCCACCGGCGAGGATCGCGATCACCGCATCGCGGCGCTTGCGCCAGCGCGGCCGCTCCGGCCCGGATTGCGCGGGCAGGTAGTTCATGCCCAGCAGCATCAGCACCAGGGTGACCATCTCCACCAGCAGCTGGGTCAGGGCCAGGTCGGGCGCGGACAGGAACACGAAGGTCAGCGCCACCATCAGGCCGACGCCGCCGACCAGCAGCACCGCCAGCAGGCGCTGCTTGTAGACGCGCAGGGTGGCCACTGCACAGGCCATCATCACCAGCCACAGCGCCCAGCCCAGCAGCGGGATCGGCTGCGGTGCGGTCCAGTTCGGCGAGGCCGGATTGGCCACGAACGGCGCCGCAGCGACCACGATCGCCACCAGCACCAGGCCCAGCAGCATGCGCTGCAGGCTGCCGTTGGCGATGCCGTTGGTCAGGCGCATGGCCAGCGCGGACACCGCATCCAGCTGTGCATGGAACACGTTGCGACCGGTGCTGACGTTGGTCACGCCGTGCAGGTTGATCAGCTTGCGCAGCCCGAAGTAAAGCGCCACGCCACCGACCACGCCGATCGCGCTCATCGCCAGCGGCAGGTTGAAGCCGTGCCACACGGCCAGGCTGTACTCGGGCATGGCCGGGCCGAGGATCGACGCGGCGGCGGCATGCAGCACCGGTGCCACGGTCAGCGCCGGGGCCACGCCTACCGCGATGCAGATCACCACCAGCAGTTCCACCGGCACCTTCATCCAGCGCGGCGGCTCGTGCGGCACGCGGTCCAGGTCGTGCGGGCCGGGGCCGAAGAAGGTGTCGTGCACGAAGCGCAGGCTGTAGGCCACGCCGAACACGCCGGCCAGCAGCGCGGCGATCGACACCGCCGTACGCATGATGCCCGGGCCACCCGCGGTGATCGCTTCGGCGAACAGCATTTCCTTGGACAGGAAGCCGTTGAGCAGCGGAATGCCGGCCATCGCCAGCGAGGCGATGATCGCCAGCGCACTGGTGAACGGCATCAGCCTGCGCAGTCCGCCCAGCTTGCGCATGTCACGGGTGCCGGTCTCGTGGTCGATGATGCCGGCGGCCATGAACAGCGAGGCCTTGAAGGTGGCGTGGTTGAGGATGTGGAACACGCCGGCGACCACCGCCATCGGCGTGGACAGGCCGAACAGCAGGGTGATCAGGCCCAGGTGCGAGATCGTCGAATAGGCCAGCAGGCCCTTCAGGTCGTGCTGGAAGATCGCGTTCCAGGCGCCGATCAGCAGGGTCAGTGCGCCGATGCCGCTGACCGTGTAGAAGAACAGGTCGCTGCCGGCCAGCGCCGGGTGCAGGCGCGCCAGCAGGAACACGCCGGCCTTCACCATGGTGGCCGAGTGCAGGTAGGCCGAGACCGGGGTCGGTGCCGCCATCGCGTGCGGCAGCCAGAAGTGGAACGGGAACTGCGCACTCTTGGTGAAGATGCCGGCCAGCACCAGGAACAGCGCGTACGGGTACAGCGCGCTGGCGCGGATCTGCTCGCCGGCAGCCAGTACCACGTCCAGGTCGAAGCTGCCGACGATGCGGCCGATCAGCAGCACGCCACCGAGCAGGGCCAGGCCACCGCCGCCGGTGATCACCAGCGCCATGCGCGCGCCCTCGCGGGCGTCCTGGCGGTGCGACCAGAAGCCGATCAGCAGGAACGAGCTGATGCTGGTCATTTCCCAGAAGATCATCAGCAACAGCAGGTTGCCCGACAGCACCATGCCCAGCATGGCGCCCATGAACAGCAGCAGGTAGCAGTAGAAGCGGTGCGCGCTGTCCTGCTGGCTCAGGTAGTAGCGCGCATACAGCACCACCAGCGCGCCGATGCCCAGCACCAGCCCGGCGAACATCCAGGCCAGCCCGTCCAGGCGCAGGGTGAAGTCCAGGCCGATCTGCGGCAGCCAGGGCACCATCGTGCGCACCACCTGGCCATCGAGCACGGACGGGGTCAGCCAGCCGAGGATGGCCAGCCCGCCCAACGGCGCCAGCGCCGCCAGCCAGGCAGCAGTCGAGCGCGAACTACGGGGGAAGGCCGCAACGGCCGCTGCCATCAGGAAGGGCAGGGCCAGCAGCAGGGGCAGGCTGGGGAGCATGCAGGGAATCCATGATTCACGAGCAGGTCAGGGAGGATAACAGGCTGCGAAATGTCGCCGAAACCCATCGAACAGCGATCAATTGCATGTAACGTCCGCTGATTCATCTTTTTTGCGGCGCAGCATCACGTTCCTGCATCACCTCCCCGGTTGCCCTCGGGGGACACCCTACGCCCGCGCAGGGAGACCGCAGGCCCTGTCGCACAGGGGCTGCCGTCGACGGGCGGGACGTGGGGAGCGGTTCACCGGCGCAGGCTGGCAGGGCCGCCGTCGAGTGCGGGTGACGGAACCCGCCCGTTCAGGAAACGACGGCCGCTGTCGGCCGCCGGCACCTCAGTAGCGCCAGTCGAGCTTGCGGTAAGCCTTGGCCATCACCCAGGCCGGGCCGATCAGCAGGTAGGTCAGGTCGGTCAGGAAGCTGGGCTTGCGGCCCTCGAACTTGTGGCCGATGAACTGCGCGACCCACGCCACCACGAACACGCCCACCGCCAGCCAGAACAGGTTGTGCAGGCCGATCTCGGCCTCCAGCAGGCGGCACAGGCAGCCGAACACGAAGAACTGGATGAGCATGCCGATGCCCAGCGGGCGCGACAGCTTGTTGTAGAAGCACCAGGCGCTGAACATCGCGAACGCCGACCAGATGCCGTACTGGAACCAGGTAATCAGTGGCGGCAGGCACCACAGCAGGGCCACTACCGACCAGAGGATGGCCGGCACCGCCACCACATGGATGCGCTGGTTGATCACATTGCGGTGGTCGTCGGAGTAGCTGGCGAAGTAGCGGTCGATCGGCCGCGCAAGCTGGGTGGTGGTCTGCATGCTGCGTTGCTTCCTCGGACAACGGTAGTGCCGGCCGCTGGCCGGCAATCCAGAGCATAGCCGAGTTCGCGAGGTTGCCGGCCAGCGGCCAGCACTACCCCAGGCAACCGGCAGTAGAGCCAGGCCATGCCTGGCTGCAGGCTTGCGAGGTTGCCGGCCAGCGGCCGGCACTACCGCCTTCAGAACGCCCCCAGCCAGGCCGGCCGGGGGCGCAGGGGGATCAGTCGACGCTGATCCCGGCCAGGCGCTGCAGCGCCTCGGCGTACTTGGCGCGGGTGCGCTCGATGATCCCGGCCGGGATGCTCGGGCCCGGGGCGGTCTTGCCCCAGTCCAGCGTCTCCAGGTAATCACGCACGAACTGCTTGTCGTAGCTCGGCGGGCTGGTGCCCACTTCGTACTCGTCGGCCGGCCAGTAACGCGAGGAATCCGGGGTCAGCATCTCGTCCATGATGTACAGGCGGCCATCGGCATCGGTGCCGAATTCGAACTTGGTGTCGGCCAGGATGATGCCGCGCTCGCGGGCGTAATCGGCGGCGAACTTGTAGATGCGCAGGGTGGCATCACGCACGCGCTCGGCCAGGTCCGCACCCACCTGTTTCACCATCGCATCGAAATCGATGTTCTCGTCATGGTCGCCGACGGCGGCCTTGGTCGAGGGGGTGAAGATCGGCTCGGGCAGCTGCTCGGCCTGGCGCAGGCCGTCGGGCAGGTCGATGCCGCTGACCTTGCCGGTGCGCTGGTAGTCCTTCCAGCCGCTGCCGATCAGGTAGCCGCGGGCGATGGCTTCCACCGGCACCGGCTTCAGCTTGCGGGTGACCACCGCGCGCTTGGCATACAGGGCCGGGTCCACGCCCTCGGGCAGCACGCTGGCCACGTCGATGCCGGTCAGGTGGTTGGGCATCAGGTGCGCGGTCTTGGCGAACCAGAAGTTGGAGACCTGGCAGAGCATCTCGCCCTTGCCCGGGATCGGGTCGGGCAGCACCACGTCGAACGCCGACAGGCGATCGGTGGCCACCATCAGCAGGTACTCGCCCGGCGGGGTTCCGGCTGGCAGCCGCTCGCGCGGGATATCGAACACATCACGCACCTTGCCGCGATGGCGCAAGGGCAGGCCGGGGAGATCGGATTGCAACAGCGTGGTTGGCACGGGCACTCCTGGGGCGTTGTCGATACGGCTGCTGCCCAACGGACCCGGCGGGCCCGCTGACCAGCGGGCGGCCTAGTGTAAAGCGGTCCGGGCCCGCTGTGACGTAAAATGAGCGTCCATTTCGTCGGTCGACCCCGGAGCGCCATGCGCTGGTACGGAAAACTGCTCGGATTCATCGCCGGCGCCCTGCTGTTCCGGCCCAATCCGCTGTTTGGCGCGGTGGTCGGCCTGTTGATCGGCCACGCCTTCGATTCGGACTGGTTCCGCCTGAACAAGGAGAACCCGTACCGGGAGCTGGGGCTGACCTCGGAGGCCACCGATGCAGAGGTCGAGCGCGCCTATCGCAAGCTGATCTCCCAGTACCACCCCGACAAGCTTGGCGGCGCCGCCCCCGAGCTGCAGCAGCAGGCCGAGCAGAAGTCGCGGCGGATCAATGCCGCGTACGACCGCATCAAGACCCTGCGCAAGCGCTGACCCTCTTTCCCCTCGTTGCAAGGCCCGGCCATGTCCAACTGCCTCATTGCCCCGTCCATCCTGTCCGCCAACTTCGCTCGCCTCGGCGAGGAAGTCGACAACGTCCTCGCCGCCGGCGCCGACTGGGTCCACTTCGACGTGATGGACAACCACTACGTGCCGAACCTGACCATCGGCCCGATGGTCTGCCAGGCCCTGCGCAAGCACGGCGTGACCGCGCCGATCGACGTGCACCTGATGGTCGAGCCGGTGGACCGCATCATTCCGGATTTCGCCGAGGCCGGTGCCACCTACATCAGCTTCCATCCGGAGGCCAGCCGCCACGTGCATCGCACCATCCAGCTGATCCGCTCGCTGGGCTGCAAGCCGGGCATCGTGCTCAATCCGGCCACGCCGGTGGACATCCTCGACTGGGTGCTGGATGACCTGGACCTGGTGCTGCTGATGTCGGTCAACCCGGGCTTCGGCGGCCAGGCCTTCATCCCCTCGGCGCTGGACAAGCTGCGCGTGGTGCGCAGGATGATCGATGCCAGTGGCAAGGACATCCGCCTGGAGATCGACGGCGGCGTGAAGGCCGACAACATCGGCGAGATCGCCGCCGCCGGCGCCGACACCTTCGTCGCCGGTTCGGCCATCTTCAATGCCAAGACCAGTTACCAGGATGTGATCGCGCAGATGCGCGCGAATGTCGCTGCAGCGCGCTGACAAAAAGGGGACGGAGGGGATTAAGCTCGCTTAATTCCCTCCGTCCCCTTTTTCCGCTCATGGCACTGTTGAACATCCGCCCGGCCACCGTGGCCGATGCCGGCCTGATCCTGCATTTCATCCGCGAACTGGCGATCTACGAGAAGGCCGAGCATTCGGTGCAGACCGATGAGATCGGCATCGCCGAGAGCCTGTTCGGTGCCGACGCTACGGCACGCGCGCTGATCTGCGAAGCCGACGGCGAAGCGATCGGCTACGCGGTGTATTTCTACAATTACTCCACCTGGCTGGGCCGCAAGGGCATCTACCTGGAAGACCTGTACGTCAGCCAGGAAAAGCGCGGCGTCGGCGCCGGCAAGGCGCTGCTGAAGTACATCGCGCGCCAGGCGGTGGCCGAAGGCTGCGGGCGCTTCGAATGGTCGGTGCTGGACTGGAACACCCCGGCCATCGAGTTCTATACCGCTGCCGGCGCCAAGCCACAGGACGAGTGGACCGTGTACCGGCTGCAGGGCCAGGCGCTGCACGATTTCGCCAACGGTTGAGGCTCGTGGAGGCAAACCCCAGTTGGGTGGGTGCGGACCCCAGTTGGGTGGGTGCGAACCGCAACCCGGTGGGTGCGAACCTTGGTTCGCACTCCCTGTGAACTCCCAAAAAAAAAGGTTCTTCTCCCATCTGAGGGGAGAGGCTCACGGCCGACCCGCTAGATTGTGGTTGTCGAGACTACAAACTGGGGCCGGCCGTGGCCAAGCTGGATTGTATGCCGTTGTTGGGGGCCTGGGCGGGGTATCGCCTGGATGATTGGCGACGCGAAGTCCGTGATGGAGTCTCGTGGCTGGTGCTTTCGCTGTTCCCCGATGGACGCCGTAGGCGCCGCTGCAGCGGCTGCTCCAAGTGGGTCACCTCCATCCACGACCAGGTGATCCGGCGTGTCCGTGATCTGCCTGTGTTCGATGAGCCGGTCGAGCTGGAGGTGCAGCGGCAGCGCGTGGCCTGCCCTCGTTGTGGGCCGAGGCTGGAGCATCTGGACTGGCTGGATCGGCACAGCCGGGTCACGCAACGACTGGCAAAGAGCGTTGCACGGATGTGTGCTACTACCTCGATCCATGCCACGGCAAAGTGGCATGGTCTGAACTGGAAAACCGTCAAGGCGCTTGATTTCAGGCACTTGCAGCAGACGCTGGGACCGGTGGACCTTTCCGGAGTCCGTATTCTTGCAATGGACGAATTTGCGATCCAGAAGGGCCATCGCTACGCCACGGTGATAGTAGAGCCGTCCCGCAAACGCGTGCTGTGGGTTGGGCGAGGTCGTAGCCGGGCTGATATCCGCCCCTTTTTCGAGTTGCTGGGCCAGGAGGGCTGCGAGCGCATCCAAGCGGTCGCCATGGACATGAACTCGGCATTCGATCTGGAAGTGAAGGCCCAATGCCCGAACGCCGAAGTGGTCTATGACCTGTTCCATGTGGTGGCCAAATACGGGCGGGAGGTCATTGACCGGATCCGCGTGAATGAGGCCAACAGGCTGCGCCACGACAAGCCTGCCCGGCGCGTGGTGAAGACCTCGCGCTGGCTCCTGCTACGTAACCGACAGAATGTCCCGGGCGATCAGCGCATCAAGCTCAAGGAATTGCTGGAGGCAAACAAAGCCCTGCTGACGACCTATCTGCTCAAAGACGACTTGAAGCAGCTCTGGCGCTACCGCAGCCAAGCGTGGGCAGAAAAAGCATGGAAGAGCTGGCGACAGCGCGCTCTGCGCAGTCGCCTTGAGCCCCTGAGGGCCTTTGTCCATCGCCTGCAGCCCTATCTGCCAGGCATTATGGCCCACTGCCGATGGCCGCTGGGGACGAACCTGGTCGAGGGGGTCAACAACAAGATCAAGGTCATCAAGCGCGTAGCCTACGGATACCGGGACGATGCCTACTTCTTCCTCAAGATCCGCGCAGCCTTCCCCGGAGTTGGGTGAAGAACCTTTTTTTTGTGCGTGCTTTCTGCTGCACGGCTGTGCAAGCGGAGTGAACCATTCAAGCAGGTGAGCATGTATTTCATTGCGGGTTGACCGGCATTCAACAGCCGATGCGCGAAGCTGGAGCCACGGTAAGAACGCCGTTGCAACCAAGGACTCCCAGCAATGAACAAAGACATCATTTCCGGCAAGTGGTCGCAGCTGAAGGGCAAGGCCCAGGCCAAGTGGGGCGATCTGACCAACGACGATTTCGATGTGGCCGAGGGCAATGCCGAATACCTGGCGGGCCGCCTGCAGGAACGTTATGGCTGGGCCAAGGACCGCGCTGAGAAGGAAGTCCGTGAGTTCCAGGATGCGGTGAGCAAGGACTATCCGGACTACAAGTAAGCACCACGGTTTCCCCCACACGTTTCCCCCACAACACGACGCCCGCACCGTGAGGTTGCGGGCGTTGTGCTATCTGGACGTGGCGATCAGCGTGCCGGCGGGTCCGGCACGTAGCGGTTGGGGAAGGCCTGCGGTTCACGCGGCAGGCGCGAGGGCGAATCCACCAGGATGCCGCGTGCACGCAGGTTGCGCGCGCTGTCGTAGCGCAGCTGCAGCACCTGGGCCGGGCTGCGGCTGGCGCGTTCGAAGTCGGTGTCGCGCACCGACGACTGTTCGCGTGCGCCGTGGCCGGTGCCCAGTGCCGGCGCCTGCGACTTGCTGGCATAACCCTCGATGCGGCTGGCGCTGGCATCGGCGGCGGCTTCGGCCGCCGGGGCCGGTGCGGGCAGGCTGCGGCGCAGGATCGGCTCGGGGCGCCAGCGACGCGCTTCCTCGAACACGGCCACGCCCACCACGCCGATGTTGTCCGGGCGGCCGGTGCGGCTGGCATAACTGCCGCTGGGGCTGCTGAACACGAACTGCGCCACTTCATCCTGGCTCTTGCGCCAGCCGGTGATGTCGGCGCGCTGGCCGGGGTTGAGCACGTAGCCGGTCTGCGAGGGATCGGCATCTTCGCCGGAAATGGCGTTGATGCCGTCCACCGACAGCACCACCAGCACCCGCCGCGGACTGTCGTTGTACAGGCGCACGGCGTAGCGATGGCCACGCTCGCCGGCCACCCAGCGCTGGCCTTCGGCGGGGTAGCTGCGCAGTTCGGTGCCGCGGTCGCGGTCAACCAGGGCCATGCGCACCGGGCCGCCCTGGTAGGCCGGCGGCGGGGGCGGGGCCGGGCGGAAGCCGGCCAGGGGCAGGATCAGCAGCAGGGGCAGCAGGCGTTTCATCGGGCGTCTCCAGCGGGGTTGCGTGAATGAACGCGCCGCGGGCCCTGACGGGGTTGGCGGCGTGCAAGGTAAACTGGCCCCGTTCATCGAAGATTACCCCACGCAGTCATGACGACCCGAGTCCTTACCGGCATCACCCCCTCCGGCACGCCCCATCTGGGCAACTACGTTGGCGCCATCCGTCCGGCGATCGCCGCCAGCCGTGCCCCGGGGATCGAGAGCTTCTTCTTCCTGGCCGACCTGCACAGCCTGATCAAGTCGCAGGACCCGCAGCGCACCCAGCGCGCGACCCTGGAGATCGCGGCCAGCTGGCTGGCCTGCGGCCTAGACCCGGAACACGTGTGGTTCTACCGCCAGAGCGACATCCGCGAGACCACCGAGCTGATGTGGTTCCTGACCGCCATCGCCAGCAAGGGCATCCTCAACCGCGCGCATGCCTACAAGGCGGCGGTGGACAAGAACCGCGAGGAAGGCGTGGACGAGGATGCAGGCGTCAGCGCCGGCCTGTTCATGTACCCGGTGCTGATGGCTGCCGACATCCTGATCTTCAAGGCCAACCAGGTGCCGGTGGGCCGCGACCAGATCCAGCACATCGAAATGGCGCGCGACTTCGCCCAGCGCTTCAACCACGTGTACGGCAAGGAGTACTTCCCGCTGCCGGACGTGGTGATCGACGAGCAGGTGGCAACGCTGGCCGGCCTCGACGGCCGCAAGATGAGCAAGAGCTACCACAACACCATTCCGCTGTTCGTGCCGCGCGAGGAGCTGAAGAAGCTGGTGTTCTCGATCCTGACCGACTCGCGCGCACCGGGCGAGCCGAAGGACACCGAGGGCTCTGCGCTGTTCCAGATGTACCAGGCGTTCGCCACCCCGGAGCAGACCGCCAAATTCGCCAAGGCGTTCGCCGCCGGCATCAGCTGGGGCGATGCCAAGCAGCAGCTGTTCGAGCGCATCGACAGCGAGCTTTCGCCGCTGCGCGAGCGCTACAACGCGCTGATGGCCGAGCCGGAAAAGATTGAAGCGCTGCTCAAGCGCCGTGGCCAGCAGCTGCGCGAGCAGCTGGCAGCGCCGCTGCTGGACGAGCTGCGCCATGCGGTGGGCCTGCGCGACCTGTCCAGCGCCGGCGACATCGCCAGCGAAGATGCCGGCGTGGCCCGCGTGGCACCGCCGCTGTTCAAGCAGTACCGCGAGAAGGACGGCCGCTTCTACTTCAAGCTGACGGCCGGTGACGGCACGCTGCTGATCCAGAGCGAAGGCTTCGATTCGCCGCGCGATGCGGGCCAGCTGATCGCGGTGATCAAGCAGGCCGAGCAGGGCGACCAGCTGCAGAGCGAGCTGTTCAAGCTGGAAGCCGAGGTGGATGCGGTGCTGGCTGCCCTGGCGGCGCTGCGCGAAGAATAAGGGTAGTGCCGGCCGCTGGCCGGCAACTGCATAGGACACGCCGGCCAGCGGCCGGCACTACCACGGCGTTTGCATAGGCAATGCCGGCCAGCGGCCGGCACTACCGTGGCACAGCGCCCATGGCATGATGTCCGCGCGCCTCCGGCGCGATGACATGGAGTCTGCAATGGCCTGGTTGTCGCTGCTGCTGTTCCTGCCCTGGTTCCTGCTGCTGGGCAGCCTGTACTGGCTGTTCCCGCGCCAGCCGCGTACCCCGCGGCGGCGCCTGTTCGATGGCATCACCCTGCTGCTGGCCTTCGCGCTGAGCATCCTGTCGATGCTGTGGGGCTATCGCATTGGCATGGCACAGCCCGGCGCCGGCCCGATCTGGCCGCAGGTGCTGGCGGTGCTGTACGCCTACGGCGCGTTCCTGGCGGTGCTGGTAATGGCCCTGTTGCTGCGGCCGCGGTTCGCATTGCGCTGCGGCTGATCGGTAGTGCCGGCCGCTGGCCGGCACCTGCATTCACCAGGCTACCCCGAGGTTGCCGGCCAGCGGCCGGCACTACCCGACCAAAGCCGCATCGAACCCGGGCCGCGTGAGCGCCTACCATGGGATTCTGTTCCCGTTCCTGCCAGGTGCGTGCCGATGACCGCCGACCCCAGCATCCACACCATCGATACCGGCTTCCAGCGTCCGGATTTCGACGCGGCCTATCTGATCGTTGAAAACGGCCGCGCCGCGTTCGTCGACTGCGGCACCGGCCTGTCGGTGCCGGCGATGCTGCAGGCGCTGGCGGACGCCGGCCTGGGCGTGGAAGCGGTGGACTGGCTGCTGCTCACCCACGTGCATCTTGACCACGCCGGAGGCGCCGGCCTGCTGATGCAGCAGCTGCCGAACGCCAGGGCGGTACTGCACCCGCGTGGTGCGCCGCACATGATCGACCCGACCCGGCTGATTGCCGGTGCCACGGCGGTGTACGGTGCCGAGGAAATCGCGCGCAGCTACGGCCGCATCGAGGCGATTCCGGAGACGCGCGTGGTGCTGGCCGAAGACGGGCACCGCATCGATCTGGCCGGGCGTGAGCTGCTGCTGTTGCATACGCCCGGGCATGCGCTGCACCACTACTGCGTGTGGGACGCGCGCAGCCGCAGCTGGTTCACCGGTGATACGTTCGGCATCTCCTACCGCGAGCTGGACAGCGCGCAGGGCGCTTTCATCTTCCCCACCTCGTCGCCGGTGCAGTTCGATCCGGAGGCGATGAAGGCCTCGATCCGGCGCATGCTCGACTACGCGCCGCAGGCGATGTACCTGACCCACTATGGTCGCGTCGAGCAGGTGCAGAAGCTGGCCGACGACCTGTTCGAACAGATCGATGCGATGGCCACCATCGGCCGCCAGTGCGATGGCCGGCCCGATCGCCATCGCTGCCTGCTGGCCGCGCTGCAGGCGCTGTACCTGGAGCGCGCGCAGCAGCATGGTTGCGCGCTGGACGAGGCCGCGGTGACGGCCGTGCTGGCGATGGACATCGAGCTCAACGCACAGGGCCTGGCCTGCTGGCTGGACCGCGTCCGCAGGTAGATCCACGCCACGCGTGGATGAGGCGAGCCGACGCTGCACCGCGACGTCATGACCACGTTACACTCTGGTGACTTCCAAGCCTGCCGTGGTATTGCCGTGAATCCGATGCGCGTGTTGCTGCTGTCGTCCTGCCTGTTCGTGGGTGGCCTGGCCCAGGCGGCCAATGACCTGCCCGGCGGCGGCATCGATCCGCAGGCACTGTCGCGCCATGTGCGCGTGCTGGCATCGGATGAATTCGAGGGCCGCGCGCCGGCCACCGAAGGCGAAGAGCGCACGGTGCAGTACCTGATCGAGCAGTTCCGCAGCTACGGCCTGCAGCCGGGCGGCGTGGACGGCAGCTGGGTGCAGCCGGTGCCGCTGGTCCGTGCGCAGCTGGACGGCGCTGCCAAGGCCAGCCTGTCGCTGAAGGGTGGCACGCGTGCACTGGTGAACGGCGAGGACGTGACCCTGCAGAGCCTGCAGCCGCGCAAGCGCGTGCAGATCAAGGATGCGCCGCTGGTGTTCGTCGGCTATGGCATCGACGCGCCGGAACGCCACTGGAACGACTACAAGGACGTGGACCTGCACGGCAAGATCGCCGTGGTGCTGATCAACGATGCCGATTTCGAGGCCGATGCGCCGGGTGCGTTCGATGGCAAGGCGGTGACCTACTACGGCCGCTGGACCTACAAGTTCGAGGAAGCTGCACGCCGTGGCGCCGAAGGCGTGCTGATCGTGCACGAGACCGCGCCGGCCGCCTACGGCTGGGCCACGGTGAAGAGCTCGGGCACCTCGCCGCTGTTCGACATCGAGCGCGGCCAGGCCGAGGCGATGGCCCAGCACACGCCGCTGCGTGGCTGGATGCAGCGCGAACTGGCCGAGGCGATCTTCGCCGACGCCGGTCTCGATTTCGATGCCGAGAAGCGCAAGGCGATGCGCGCCGACTTCCGCCCGGTGGCGCTGGACAACGCAACGCTGAGCGTGGATTTCGCGCTCAAGCGCGAGCAGGTGGTGACCCGCAACGTGGTGGCCAAGCTGCCCGGCGGCGAGCACGGCGACGAGGCGGTGATCTTCTCGGCGCATTGGGATGCCTTCGGCATCGGCCAGCCCGATGCCAAGGGCGACCGCATCCGCCGCGGTGCGATCGACAACGCCACGGGTGTGGCCACGGTGCTGGAACTGGGCCGCGTGTTCGCCGCCGGCCCGCAGCCGCAGCGCACGCTGTACTTCGTGGCGCTGACTGCCGAAGAGAAGGGCCTGCTGGGCGCCAGCTACTACGCCGCGCATCCGCTGGCGCCGCTGGACAAGACCGCCGCGGTGCTGAACATCGAGATGTTCAGCCCGGACGGCCCGACCCGTGACATCGCCTCGTGGGGCAAGGGCCGGGTGTCGCTGGAAGGCGACCTGGAGCGCGTGGCCAAGGCCCGCGGCCGCAGTTACAGCCCGGACCCGAACCTGGAGGCGGGCTTCTTCTACCGCGCCGACCACTTCGCCTTCGCCCGCCTGGGCGTGCCGGCAATCACCATCGGCCCGGGCCTGGACAAGCTGGACGGTGGAGTGGAAGCCGGCCGCGCGCTGCGCGAGAAGTACTTCGCCGACTGCTACCACCAGGCCTGCGATGCCTGGACCCCGAGCTGGGACCCGAGTGGCCACGCCGCCGATACCCTGTTGGTCTACGACCTGGGCGCCGAGCTGGCCAACAGCCGCCGTTGGCCGACCTGGGAAAAGGAATCGGAGTTCCGCGGCGCGCGCGACAAGAGCGAAGCCGCCCGCCGCTGAGGTAGTGCCGGCGCAGCAGCTTCCATGCGCCCCAGCCACTGACGGCGAGTGCGGCCAGATAACACGCCACCATCGTGCGCAAACCAACCGGCGACCCTGCATTGATGCCGCGATGCAGGCGCAGCTGCAGTGAGCTGTGGCCGCTGCCCAGGTCTACCGCCAGCTGCAACGCCAGCGCGGCACAGAACACCAGCAGGGCAATCCCGAAGCCGATGCGCGGCCACGCTGCCTGCGCGCCGGGACGGCGCAGCAGCCAGGCCACTGCCGTGGCTGCGGCCAGCGCCGCCGCGATCCACATCAGTGGCGAGGCGGCAGACGCAGCGGCCACCGGCATTGCACCGGTGGCCGCGATCACTACAGCACCCTTACTTGCGGGTGCCGTCGAGCCAGTTCGGGCCCTTGTTGGTGAGGAAGAACACATAGACCACCAACGATACCGCGATCGTCGCGGTGACATAGATGGCGAACCAGTCGACGTGGCCGGTCTTCAGCGCGCCCTGGTACAGCAGCGGGGCGGTACCGCCGAACAGCGAGTTGGCCAGTGCATAGCCCAGGCCCACGCCCAGTGCACGCACGTGGGTGGGGAACAGTTCGGCCTTCACCACCGCGTTGATCGAGGTGTAGCCGGTGAGGATGACGAAGGCCATGGCCAGGGTCAGGAAGGCCAGGGTGGCGTCATGCTGGTGCGGCAGCTGGGTGATCAGGTACCAGCTGTACAGCACGCCGCCCACGCCGAAGAACACCAGCAGGGTCTTGCGGCCGATGATGTCCGACAGCCAGCCACCGACCGGCTGCAGCACCATCAGGAACGTCAGCACACCCAGGTTGATCAGGGTGCCGGTCATCGGGTCGTTGCCGGCGAATGCGCTCTGGATCATCTTCGGGCCGTTCACCGAGTAGGTGTAGAAGGCCACGGTGCCACCGGCGGTGATCAGGAAGCACAGCAGCAGCGGCCGCCACTGGTGCACGAACAGTTCGTACATCGAGCCGGACTTCTGTGCCTTGCCTTCGCGTGCGGCCTCGATGGACGACTCCGACAGCGACTCGTCCATGCCCCGGCGCAGCCAGAACACCACCACCGCGGCGATGCCGCCGATGCCGAAGGCGATGCGCCAGCCCCACTCGGAGATTTCCGGCTTGCCCCAGAAGGTCAGCATCAGCAGCAGGGTCAGCTGGGCCAGCACATGGCCACCGACCAGGGTGACGTAGTGGAACGAGGACAGGAAACCGCGGCGGCCGGGAATGGCGGCCTCGGACATGTAGGTGGCACTGGCACCGTACTCGCCGCCGGTAGCGAAGCCCTGCAGCAGGCGCGCGAACAGCAGGATGACCGCCGCCCAGATGCCGATGCTGGCCGCGGTGGGCGTGATGGCGATGAGGAAGGAACAGACGGCCATCAGGGTGACCGACACGGTCAACGCCAGGCGGCGGCCGTGGCGGTCGGCGAAGCGGCCGAAGAACCAGGCGCCGATCGGGCGCATCAGGAACGTGGCGGCGAAGATCGCCCACACGTACATGGTGGAGTTCTTGTCGTCCGGCGAGAAGAACTGCGATTCGAAGTACACGGCGAACACCGAGTACACGTAGACGTCGTACCACTCCACCAGGTTGCCGGCAGAGCCTTTGAGGGTGTTGGAGATCGACCGCCGCAGGGCGGCGCGGTCGTTCGCGGGAACAGCAGGTTGGGACGTGGTGCTCATCTGGGTGGGAATCCTCGATGCGGCGCGTCCGTGCGCAGGGAAAACGGCGCCCGGCCTTGGGGCGGCGCGGCCGGGCAGCCCTCTTGGTACTGCATCGACCGTCAACACGGGGTAGCAGACCAGAGCAGGGTGCATGGATGGATGACAGCGTGCCATCGTCCGGGGTCCCGGACCATACTCAAAACGTCCTAGAATCCGCCTTCCCCCGGCTCCCTGGTGCGTCATGTCGGCTCCCCCCTCTCCGTCTGCGGCTGCCCCCCGGGGTGGCCTTGTCGCGCTGGCACTGCTGCTGGTCTACGTGGTCTGGGGCTCGACCTACCTGGGCATCGCCAAGGCCCTGCACGGCGGCGCGCTGCCGCTGACGATGGTCTCCGGCAGCCGCTTCATCATTGCCGGCGGGGTGATGTACCTGGCGCTGCGCCTGTTCTGGAAGCTGCCCAAGCCGACCCTGCGGCAGTGGCGCAACCTGGTCATCATGGGCGTGACCATGCTGGTGCTGGGCAATGGCATGGTGGTGCTGGCCGAGCGCGAGGTGTCCTCGGGCCTGGCGGCCACGGCGGTGGCCTCGGTGCCGCTGTGGATGGCGCTGTTCTCGGCGCTGCGCGGCCAGCATGCCAGCCGCGGCGAGTGGCTGGGTATCGCCATCGGCTTCCTGGGCGTGGTCTGGCTCAATGCCGGCAGCAGCCTGACCGCATCGCCAACCGGGCTGGTGCTGCTGCTGATCGCACCGGTCGGCTGGGCGTTCGGTTCGGTGTGGGCGCGCGGCCTGGACCTGCCGGGCCCGTTCATGACCGCGGCCGGGCAGATGATCTGCGGCGGCGTGCTGCTGGTGCTGATCGGCCTGGCGGTGGGCGAGCGCCCGACCACCTTGCCCGACACCAGCGGCCTGCTGGCGATGGCCTACCTGTGCGTGTTCGGTTCCATCGTCGCGTTCACCGCCTACGTATGGCTGCTGCAGAACGTGCGCCCGGCGCTCGCCGGCAGCTATGCGTACGTCAATCCGGTGATCGCGGTGCTGCTGGGCGCGCTGCTCAACGGTGAACGGTTCGGCTGGCGTGACCTGCTCGCCATGGCGGTGATTCTTCTGGGTGTGGTGGTGTTGACGATGGCAAGGACGCGAAAGCAATGAGCATGGACGAGAAAGAACAACGCCGGGGCCTGCTGGTCACCGCGTCCACCTTCGTGGTCTGGGGCCTGGTGCCGGTGTACTGGCACCTGCTCAACGAAGTGCCTTCGTTCCAGATCATTGCCCACCGCATCATCTGGAGCACGGTGATGGTGCTGGGCTGGCTGCTGATCAGCTCGCGCCTGGGCTGGTGGAAGAAGATTGCGGCGCAGCCACGCGCGCTGCCGATCCTGCTGGTATCGAGCCTGACCATCGCCTTCAACTGGGGCCTGTACATCTGGGCGGTCAATGCCGGGCATGTGATCGAGACCAGCCTGGGCTACTTCATCAATCCGCTGGTGAACGTGCTGCTGGGCGTGCTGGTACTGAAGGAACGCCTGCGCCGCCTGCAGTGGGTGGCGGTGGCGATGGCGGCAGTGGGCGTGGCATGGCTGACCATCGATGCCGGCACGCCGCCGTGGATCGCGCTGGGCCTGGCCTGTTCGTTCGGGCTGTACGGGCTGTTGCGCAAGCTGGTCTCGGTCGACCCGGTGGCTGGCCTGGGCGTGGAGAGCCTGTACCTGTTCCTGCCGGCGCTGGCGTTCGCGATCTGGGCCGAGAACGGTCATGGCGGTGCCTTCTTCCATGGCTGGGGCTGGCGCAACGACCTGCTGCTGATCTTCGGCGGCGCGGTCACCGCGGTACCGCTGATCGGCTTTGCCTACGGCGTGAAGCGCATCCCGCTGTCGCTGGTCGGCATCCTGCAGTACATCGCGCCGAGCCTGCAGCTGCTGCTGGGCGTGTTCTTCTTCCACGAAGGATTCGATACCGGCAAGGCGATCGGTTTTGCGGCGATCTGGGCCGGCCTGGTGCTGTTTGTCGGCGACAACATCCGCACGATGCGCGCTGCGAAACGATAACGCCGGGCCAGGCCCGGCGAACACGATGCAGGAAAAAGAACGGCGCCCCGAAGGGCGCCGTTCTGCTTCCATCCACCGCCAGGAGAGAGAGATGGCGGTGGCGGGAACGCGGTTGCAGGCTTAGAAGCGCTGCTGGTACTTCATGTACATGAAGCGGCCGATGTCGAAGCCACCGTAGTAGGTGAAGCTGCTGTTCGGCTGGCTGTACATGGTCGGACCCTGGTGGTTGAACACGTTGTTCACGCCCAGCGACACGGTGCCATCCCACGGCAGGCTGTAACGCACCTGCAGGTCGTGGAAGGTGTTGGAGCCCACCTTGTTGGTCGGCGAGGTGCTGGTGTACGGCGAGTTGAAGTCCGGCAGGTTGCACTCGTCCATGTACGAGCACTTCTCCTTCATGCTGGAGTAGTAGCGCGCGGTCCAGCCGATGCCGAAGTCGCCGTACTGCCAATCCAGGTTGAAGGTGGAGCGCACGCGGAAGTCGCCGCCCCAACCCGTACGCTGTTCCACCGGAGTGGTGACGGCGTTGTCGTTGCGCTGCTCCAGGTAGTCGGTGTAGGTGGTGTTCCAGTTGATGGCGAACTTGCCAAACGTGGTGTCCGGCAGGCGGTAGCGCAGGTTGATGTCATAGCCGGCGGTCTCGCGGAAACCGGCGTTGACCAGCGAGCGGTCCAGGCTGTTGACCTGGCCGTTGCTGCCACGGGTGAAGCGGCCGCAGGCGGCGTCCGAACCCTGCACGTAGCACTGTTCCAGCAGGTTGGTGGCCGACTCGCCGACGATGGCGTTGTTGATGCGGATCTTCCACCAGTCCAGGCTGACGTCCAGGCCTGGCACGAAGTCCGGGCTGTACACCAGGCCCACGGTCCAGGTCTTGGCGGTTTCCGGCTTCAGTTCCGGGTTGGAACCGGAGCTGAAATCGGTGGTGGCCTGCTGGCCGGGCTTGGTGGCCACGCTGCCATCGCTGTTGAGCTGGCGGAAGTTGGCCGGCACCTTCAGCGCCTGGCAGCGGGCGGCGACGGCGGCGCTGGTGGCGGCGGTACCGAAGGAGGTATCGCACGGATCGGTGAACGCGTCACGGCTGCTGACGGTGCCACCGTACAGGTCGTCCACGGTCGGCGCACGGAAGCCGGTGCCGTAGGTGGCGCGCACCAGCAGGCTGTCGATCGGCTTCCACTTCAGCCCGAACTTGCTGTTGGTGGTCGAACCGAAGTTGTTGTAATCCGAGTAGCGACCAGCCACGTCCAGCGACAGTTCACGCGCGAACGGCAGGTCGGCCAGCAGCGGCACCTGCAGCTCCAGGTAGACCTCGTTGAGCGAGTAGTTGCCACGGGTCGGCTGGCCACTGGTGCCGGCGATCTCGCCCTTCTGCACCTTCGCATCCGGGGTGTAGCTGGCTTCTTCGCTGCGGTGTTCGACGCCCAGCGCGGCCAGGATGTCGCCGGCCGGCAGGGTGAACAGCGAGCCGGAGATGTTGCCGCTGGCGACCTTGGTGGTGCTCTGCATCTTGTCGACGAAGCGGGTGAACAGGTAGTCCTGCACGTCCTGGTTGCTCAGCGAGCCCGGGCCGGTGTAGCCCATCGGCGCTGCCGGGTTCCACGGCACGCAGCCGGCGATCACCGCGCCCGGCGTACCGCAGCGGGCCACGTCGCCATCCATGAAGGACGGGCCGACGGCCAGGTTGACGTGCGGCTGGTACATGCTGCCGGTACCGATGCGCTCGCCTTCATTGCGGTTGTACATGTAGCTGACGTTCCAGTCCCAGTACCGCGAACCGGTTTCGAAGCTGCCTTCCAGGCCGATGCTGGCGCGCTTGGTTTCCAGATTGTTCTCGGTGCCGCGCGGCAGTTCCTCGGTGCGGTGTGCGAACAGCACATCCTGGCCCCACAGGTTGAATGCGCTGTCCTTGGACAGCGCGGCGCGGCTGCCGCTGCGTGCCTGCGCGGCGCTCACCGAGTACGGGTAACCGGCCAGGTGCTTGATCGACTCGCGCTTGCTGTACAGGGCGTCGGCGACGATGCGCAGGTCGTCGGTGATGGAGAAGCCACCGTTGGCGAACACCGAGGTGCGCTCCAGGCCGGTCTGCAGGCTCATGTTCGACTTGGTGTTGGCACCGTCGGCCGGGTCCGGCGCGTGGAAGTTGCCCGCCTTGCTGGGGTCGCCGCCCGGGCCCACGGTCAGGTTCTTGCCACCCACGGTGACGTAGCCCCACGGGGTGTTGCCGTTCAGGCCATCATTGGGGTGGCGCGGGCCGTTCGGGTAACGGCTGAACTCGCGATCCTTGCCCAGCACCTCGTCTTCCTTGGTGCGCTCGGCGCCGACGCTGAACCAGCCGCGGTCGAAGGTCTTGCCGAAGGTGGCGCTGTAGGAGCGCTTCTGGCCGTCGCCTTCGCCGTACTGGCCGACGTAGGCACTGGCCTGGCCGCCATCGAAGTTCCTGCGGGTAATGATGTTGACCACACCGGCGATGGCATCGGAGCCGTACAGTGCGGAGGCACCGTCGGTCAGCACTTCAACGCGCTCGACAATCGCCGACGGGATCGAGGCCAGGTCGGAATAACCGCCGGCGCTGACGCCCATGCGGCGGCCGTCGATCAGCACCAGGCTGCGTTCCGGGCCCAGGTTGCGCAGGCTGACATACATGCCGCCGAAGTCGCGCGAGGAGGTCAGCGACGAGGCGCGGCTCATGCTGGGCGCGCCTGCTGCAGGAATGTCCTGCAGGATGTCGGCGACGTTGACGTAGCCCTTCTTGTCGATCTCGGCGCGGCTGAGCGCGATCACCGGCTGTGCGGTTTCGACACTGGCCTGGCGGATGCGCGAGCCGGTGATTTCGATGCGGTCGAGGTTGGTGGTGGTATCGCCGGCGCTCTGCGCAAAGGCGGGGGTGGTGCAGCTGGCGGCCAGCGCGATCACGATCGCGTTGCGCAGCGGAGTGGTTTTCAGGGACATCCGTGACATCTCGTGTTTCAGGAAAAACAAGCGCCCGTTCTGTGGGCGCGTGGGGTGCTGCAAACCAACGTGGGGGGCCGGATTCTAGAGTGTTTCCATCCGTAACTGTTTGCCTCTGCGCTGCTGCATGCGTGCGAAAATGAATCGCAACCAACAATCCACAGATGCACTGTGCGCAACGTCACGTGCGCTGCGTTTGCAATGGGCAGAGGCATCGATAGCGGCACGAACCCGGCACGCTTGAGGGGTTGCGACAACACGCCGCAGCGCGCGCTTGTACGCAGGCGCGCATCCGTTGCGATGCATCTACCTGCATGAAATGCTCTTCGCGCCGTCGTCGAAAGTGGGAGATGAAGGAATGATCCAGCTCGAAGAAGCTCGCCGTCGCGTCGAGGCTGTACTTGCCAGCGACGAAGAGCCGGTTGCCATCACGCATGAGCATGAAGTGGTCGAAGGCTGGCTGTTCTGCTTCCAGTCGCTGCGCTACCTGCAATCCGGCGAAATCTCGGATGCGTTGGCCGGCAATGGCCCGATCTTCGTCGACCGGCATACGGGCGAGCAGCACGCGCTGGGCACGGCGTATCCGCCGGAGGACGCCCTTCGCCAGCACCTGGCCTCGCGCGCCCCGCCGTCTGATGCCGCAGCGGCAGATTTCTGAGTTCGGCAACAGAAAAAAAGGGACGGAGCCTTCGCTCCGTCCCCCTGCGTGATGCGCGTTGTATCGCTGCGTGATGCTCAGGTTTCGCGCAGTGCCGTGGTGATCGGCAATCGCGCCGCGCGCAGCGCCGGGAACAGTCCGCCGACCAGGCCGATGCCCAATGCCCATTTCAGGCCCGTCCACAGCAGTTCCGGCGACACATGGAACTTGAACACCACCGCGCTGAAATTGCTGCCGATGGTGGACACGCTGTAGCCGTTGAACAGCAGCCACGCCACCGCGCAACCCAGCAGCCCACCGAGCAGGGCCAGCAGCATCGTCTCCAGCATCACCGCGGTCACCACCGGCAGGCCACGGAAACCGATCGCACGCATGGTGGCGATCTCGCGCGCACGCGTGGCCACGGCGGCATACATGGTGTTGAGTGCACCGAACACCGCACCCACCGCCATGATCGTGCCGATCACCTTGCCGAGGATGTCGATCAGCTTGGTCAGCCCACCGCCCTGCTTGCTGTAGTAGACGCGGGTGGTTTCCACGTCCAGCTTCAGCCGCGGGTCGGCGGCGACGGCGGCCTTGAACTGCTCGAAGCCGGCCTTGCCATCGGTACGCACGCTGATCGACTGCCAGGCACTGCGCTGATAGGTGGTGGCCAGCGTATCGGCATCGGTCCACAGTTCCGAATCATGCGCATCGCCGGTGGCGAACACGCCGACCACGGTCCAGGTCTGGTTGCCCAGCGTCAGCGTCTTGCCGACATCCATATCGCGGAACTGGCCGCGCGCGCCCTGGCCGACCACGATCTCGCGCAGGCCGGCGGCGAACCGGCGCCCTTCGATGATCTTGACCTTGTCATGCACGGCCCACGCCTGTGGGCCGACACCACGGAACTGCGCGTTGACGTCGGTGCCATCGGCCTTCGACACCAGGTTGACCACCTGCGACAGCTCCGGCGACAGCATTGGCCGGCCCTGCGCATCACGGCTGATGCCGGGCAGCGTGGACAGCGTGGGTACCTGCTCGCGGGTGATCACCGAGTTGGTCTCGGCCTGCGAACCGCCGCGCAGCACGATGGCAGTGGTGTCATCGCCGGTGTTGTTGAGCGTGGCCTGGAAGCCTTCGCCCATCGCCAGCATCGCCACCAGCACGCCGACCACGCCGGCGATGCCGACCACGATCACCGAGGAGGCGCCCCAGCGCTGCGGCAGGCTGGCCACACCGATGCGGGTGGCGGCCAGCGCCAGCCGTCCGCCGCGGGTCAGCAGCAGCCACAGCGCCACCAGTACCGCCACGGCCAGTACGCCGATCCACGGCAGACTGATCCACAGCACCAGGCCGATCACCAGCAGCAGCACGGTCAGCGCGTTGCCCAGCCACTTCTTGAGTTTGCTCTTGAACATGTCGGTGTCCTCCTCAGCGGCCGGCCAGTGCGTCGACGATCTTCAGGCGCTTGGCACGCAGCGCCGGCAACAAGCCGACGATGATGCCGATCACCACGATCAGGCCCAGCCCCATCAGCCAGGTCGGCGTCGGCACGTGCGGCGGCAGCATGCCCATGCTCTTCGGGCTGATCGCGGGCAGCACCAGTGCGGCCAGGCCCATGCCGATCAGGCCGCCGAGGCCGATCAGCAGCACCGACTCCACCATCACCAGGGTCAGCACGGTGCTGTCCCTGAAGCCCAGCGTCTTCAGCGTGGCCAGTTCGGGCACGCGCTCGCGCACCGCCTGCGCCATGGTGTTGCCGGTCAGCAGCAGCAGGGTGAAGAACACCGCGCCCATGATCGAGGTGACGATCATGCCGATGTCGGCGAACTGCTTGACGAAGGCCTGCTGGAACGCCGACTCGGTCTGGGTCTTGGTCTCGTGGTCGGAGTTGGCCGAGATCGCATCGATGGCCTGCGCCACGCGCGAGGAGTGGTCGGGATTGTCCAGCGTCACCGTGTACCAGCTCACCTGGTTCTTGATGTAGTCGTTGGATTCATCGAAGTACTTCCAGTTCATCATCAACTGGCGTTCTTCGTTGGCGGCCAATGCGCGGTCCTTGGAGCGGTAGATGCCCTTCAGTTCCAGCGGCCAGTCGTTGCTGCCGCCGCGCGGGAAGATCGTGGCCTGCAGCGGGATAGTGTCACCGATCTTCCAGCCGAACTGCTTGGCCAGGGTTTCGCCGACGATGGCGCCGGTGCGGGTCTGCTTCCAGTCTTCCAGCTGCGCCGGGTCGATCTGCAGTTCGCGGTACACGTCGAAGTAGTTGGGCGACACCGAGAAGTTCGGGAAGAAGTTCTTCGGGTCCTGGTAGATGCCGCCGAACCACATGCCGTAGGCCACATCACGCACGCCAGCCACCTGGCGGATCTGGGTTTCAAGGCGGATCGGCAGCGACTGGGTGATCGACAGCCGCGAGGCCACCACCAGCCGGTTGGCCCCTTCCACGCTGCCGCCGGAATTGAAGGCCACGCGCACCGAGTCGAGCATGCCGAACAGCAGGAACGCAGCCACCACCGAGAGCAGGGTCAGCAAGGTACGTGTGCGGCTGCGGAACAGCTGCGCCCACACCAATGAAAAGTATTTCATCGCGGTGGCCTCCGTCAGTGGGCCAGCGGGGCGTCGGCCAGCTCGCCCTTGTCCAGGTGCACGGTGTGCGTGGCGTACTCGGCCGCCTTCGGGTCATGGGTGACCATGATGATGGTCTTGCCGTGCTCGCGGTTGAGCTGCTGCAGCAGGCCCAGGATCTCTTCGGCGGACTGGCGGTCGAGGTCGCCGGTGGGTTCGTCGCAGATCAGGAAGGTGGGGTCGGAGACGATCGCGCGGGCAATCGCCACGCGCTGCTGCTGGCCGCCGGACAGTTCATTCGGGCGGTGGCTGCGGCGGTCGGCCAGGCCGACCAGGGTCAGCGCGATCTCCGCATTGCGCTTGCGCTGCGCGGCGTTGAGGTGGGTCAGCAGCAGCGGCAGCTCGACGTTCTTCTGCGCGGTCAGCATCGGCATCAGGTTGTAGAACTGGAACACGAAGCCGACGTGGTGGCTGCGCCAGGTCGACAGCTGGCCGCCGCTCATCTGGTCGATGCGCTCGCCTTCGATGCTGATCTCGCCGCCGCTGGGGTTGTCCAGGCCGCCGATCAGGTTGAGCAGGGTGGTCTTGCCCGAACCGGAGGGGCCCATCAGCGCGACGAAGTCGCCGCGCGCGATGTCCAGGTCGATGCCGTGCAGCACCTGCACTTTCTCGGGGCCACGCTGGTAGGTCTTGGTGATGTTGCGCAGTGAAACCAGGGTCGACATGGGTGGTTCTCCACGGAAGGCGGGAAACGGGGCAATGCGCCCGCGGTGGCTGCGGGCGTGCGTCGAGCGGTGCTGCCGGCGGCGCGCGGGGGCGCCAGGCCGTTACTGCGCTTGTTTCTGTTGCACCTTGGCGCCCTCGCGCAGGGTCTCCGGCGGATTGACCACCACCGACTCACCCGCGCTGACGCCCTTGAGGATCTGGCGGTCCTTGCCCATCGCCTGGCCGGCCTCGACCGTGCGCTGCTGCACGCGGCTGTCATCGCCCAGCACGAAGGCGACCGTGCTGCTTTCACGCTGCACCACCGCGCCGGCCGGCACGCGCACACCCTGCGGCGTGCTGGCGGCCTGCGGCTGTGCCTGTTCCAGGAAGCTGACCCGCACGCCCATCTCCGGCACGATGCGCGGGTCCTTCACCTTCAGCGCGACGCGCACCTTCACCGTGGCCTTGCCGCGGTCAGCGGTGGGAATGATGGCGATCACCTCGCCCGGAATCTTCCATTCCGGGTAGGCGTTGAGCGTGGCTTCCACCGGCATCTTCGGCTGCACGCGGCCGATGAAGGCCTCGCCGACCTCGACCTCGATCTCCAGCGAGTCCATGTCGACGATGGTGCCGATGCCGGTACGGGTGAAGCCACCGCCGGCCGACAGCGGCGAGACGATTTCGCCCGGTTGCGCCGCCTTGGCGGTGACCACGCCGGAGAACGGCGCGCGTACCACGTTGTTGTCCACGCCGAGGTCGGCGATGGCCAGCTGGTCGTGGGCGACCTTGACGTTGCGCTGCGCGGTGTCGAGCTGGGCGCGCAGGCTGTCACGCTGGGCCACGGCCTGGTCGTACTGCGAGCGCGAGACCAGCTGCTGGCCGACCAGCGCCTGCAGGCGGCTGGCTTCGGCCGCGGCCTGCTTCTGCTGCGCTTCCAGCCCGGCGACCTGGCTGCGCGCGGCCTGCAGCTGCGAGGCATACAGGCTGCGCTGCGCGTCGGCATCGATCGGGTCCAGCGTGGCCATGATCTGGCCCTGCTCCACGCGCATGCCTTCCTCGATCATCACCTCGCGCACCTTGCCGGTGATCTTGGCCGAGACCGTGGCCATGCGCCGGGCCACCACGTAGCCGCTGGCGTCGAGCACCGAACTGCTGGCGCTGCCCTGCTGGATGGCCACGGCAGGCGCGGTTTCCACTTCCACGGCCGGCGTGCGGCCGAACAGGAAGGCGATGGCGGCGGCGATCAGCAGCACGCCCACGATGATTGCGATCCACAGCCAGCGGCGGCCACCGCCACTGCCGCCGGAGGCAGTCGGCGGCGATTTGCGGTCGATACGGAGTTCCTTCAACAGCTCGGCAGAAGCGTTCATTCGTTCCATCACAGGCGTTCGGGCGGGTGTGGCCGGAAGCGCGGACGGCGGCGGTTCCGGCAAGGGAGCGTGCGGCACAGCATGAAGGCAGGTACGGCGATGATGGCAGTGACAGCTGTCATCCGATGACACTGACGGCGGCAACTGCGAAACGTGACCACGGCGGCACAGGATGGCAACGTCCCCGCTACCGGTACCGCCCATGGATCCGATCGCCCCGTCGCTGGCCCGCCTGCAGCAGGTGCAGGTGCGCTATCGCGACCATACCGCCCTGCATGGCATCGACCTGCAGGTCCGCGTTGGCCAGGTGCTGGCATTGCTGGGCCGCAACGGTGCCGGCAAGAGTACCGCGATCAGCGTGTTGTTGGGCCTGCGCCGGGCCGATGCCGGCGAGGTCGAGCTGCTCGGCGGCGACCCGCAGCAGCGCGCCAGCCGCCTGGGCCTGGGCGTGATGCTGCAGAGCACCAGCCTGCCACCGATGCTGCAGGTGGACGAGCTGGTGGCGCAGGCCAGCGCCTGCTATCCCGACCCAATGCCCTTGCCGGAGGTGCTGCAGCGCGCCGGCCTGCAGGCGCTGGCGCGGCGCCGCTACGGCCAGCTGTCCGGTGGCCAGCAACGCGCCGTGCAGTTCGCCATCGCGATCTGCGGCCGCCCGCGCGTCCTGTTCCTGGACGAGCCGACCACCGGCCTGGACATCCAGGCGCGGCAGGGGATGTGGCAGGCGATCCGGCAGCACGTGGCCGAGGGCTGCGGCGTGCTGCTGACCACCCATTACCTGGAGGAGGCCGAAGCGCTGGCGCAGCAGGTGGTGGTGCTGGAGCAGGGCCGGGTGCTGGCCGACGCGCCGCTGGCCGAACTGCGCCTGGCCGACCGGCCGCGCCGCATCCGCTGCCGCAGTGCGCTGGCCGTCGATGTGCTGCGGCAGTGGCCCGGCGTGCAGCAGGTGCAGCGCGAGGGCGAGCACCTGCAGCTGCTGGCCAGCCCGGCCGAGCCGGTGGTGGCGCGCCTGCTGGCCGCCGACGCACAGCTGTGCGAGCTGGAAGTACAGGGCGCGGCGCTGGCCGACGCGTTCCTCGACATGACCCGGGAGGCCGCATGAACACCGTGATCCGTACGCCTGCAGCCGCGCGCCCGGGTTGGCGCCGCGCCCTGCGCCCCTACGCCGCTGAACTGCAGGCCGAGCTGCGCCGCGCCTGGCGCACGCCCGCGTTCGCGGTGCCGTCGCTGCTGTTCCCGGTGCTGTTCTACCTGCTGTTCGGCGTGCTGCTGGGGCGGGGCCATGCGCCGCTGTACCTGCTGGCCACCTACTGCGTGTTCGGCGCGATGGCGCCGGCCCTGTTCGGCTTCGGCGTGCAGCTCGCGCTGGACCGCGAAGGCGGCCTGCTGACCCTCAAGCGCGCGCTGCCGATGCCGGCGGCGGCACCGCTGCTGGCACGGCTGGCGATGGCGGTGATGTTCGCGCTGCTGGTGGCCGCGTTGCTGATCGGCGTGGCGCGCGTGCTGGGCGGCGTGCACCTGCAACCCGCGCAGATGCTGCAGCTGCTGGCGGTGGCCGGCCTGGCCGCACTGCCGCTGGGGGCGATCGGCCTGCTGATCGGCAGCCATGTCAGCGCCAGTGCGGCGCCGGCGATGGTCAACCTGGTCTACCTGCCGCTGGCCCTGCTGTCGGGGCTGTGGCTGCCGCTGTCGGCACTGCCTGCGCTGTTCTCGACGATGGCACCGCTGTGGCCGACCTGGCATCTGGCGCAGCTGGCGCTGCCGGTGGTCGGGCTGCCGTCGGCGGGCAGCATCGGCGGCCATCTGCTGGTGCTGCTGGCGGTGACCGTGGTGGCGTTGCTGCTGGCACGCCGCCGCCTGCGCCGGATCGGCTGAACTGGCATGATCGGCAACGTTCGTCCCCGCCTGGATCCTCCCGTGTCGTCGAGCTGGCTTGCGTCCCTGCTGCGCCCTGCGCCGGATTCGGCCGTGGCCGAACTGCTGCGACGTGGCAAGTCGCCCTGGAGCGGCGCGATCCACCTGCTGTGGTCGGTATGGATCTTCCTCACCCCGGTGCTGGGCAATGGCTTCACGCTGCGCTGGCTGCTGCTGACCCTGGTCAGCTATCCGCTGTTCCTGCTGCTCTACGCCAGGGTGATGCTGGCGCCACGGCACCATGGGTGGCGCTATGCGCTGGGCATGATCGTGCTGGCGCTGGTACTGCTGCCCTGGTACCCCTCGGGCTTGAGCTACTTCGTGTTCGGCTGCGTGATGATCCGCATGAGCGGGCGCAGCAGCTGGTGGGCGTACCTGCTGCAGCTGACCGGGCTGAACCTGCTGTTCTGTGGCACCGCGTTGTACTTCGGCTATCCGTGGCAGGCCATGGTGTGGATGCCAGCGGTGTCGTTCATTGTCGGGCTGGTGGTGAACGTGGAGGCCCTGAGCCAGCAGCGCGACGTTGCCCTGCAGCTGTCGCAGGACGAAGTCCGGCGGCTGGCGACCACCGCCGAGCGCGAACGCATCGGCCGTGACCTGCATGACCTGCTCGGCCACACCCTGTCGCTGATCACGTTGAAGCTGGAGCTGGCGCGCAAGCTGCACGACCGTGGCGACGCGCGCGCGCGGCAGGAGATCGGCGAGGCCGAAGCGATCGCCCGCGAGGCGCTGGCACAGGTCCGCAGTGCGGTGACCGGCATCCGCGCCAGTGACCTGGCCGGTGAGCTTGCCTCGGCACGCCTGCTGCTGGAATGCCAGCAGGTGCACCTGCAGTACACGACGCCGCCACCGATGCCGGTGGACGTGGAACGTGGACTGGCTCTGGTGCTGCGCGAAGCAGCCACCAATATCGTGCGCCATGCGCAGGCGACCCGGGTGCAGGTGGATTTCATGCTTGAGGAACGACAGTTGGCGATGCAGATACGCGATGACGGGCGCGGTGGCGTGCAGGCCGAGGGCAATGGACTGTGTGGCATGCGCGAACGGGCGGCGGCGCTGGGTGGCCAGTTGACGCTTCAGTCTCCGCGCGGAGAAGGCACGGTGCTGACCGTGCGCGTGCCGCTGGTGGCCGCCAGTACGCCGTTGCCGCCGGCGTCATTGGCACCGGGCGGTGCGGCATGATCCGCATCCTGCTGGCCGAAGACCAAGCGATGGTACGGGGTGCGTTGTCGGCGCTGCTGGGCCTGGAGCCTGATATCGAGGTACTGGGCAGCGCCGCCGACGGCGAAGCCGCATGGCGGATGCTGCAGCAGCTGAAGCCGGACATCCTGGTGACCGACATCGAGATGCCTGGCCTGTCCGGGCTGGAACTGGCGCAGCGCATCGCCCGCCATGAGCTGCCGATCAAGGTGGTGATCGTGACCACCTTCGCCCGTGCCGGCTTCCTGCGTCGCGCGTTGGAAGCCGGCGTGCTGGGGTACCTGTTGAAGGACGCACCGGCCGAGAACCTGGCCGACGCACTGCGCAAGGTGAACCAGGGTATCCGCGCGATCGACCCGCAACTGGCGCTGGATGCATGGTCGCAGGCCGACCCGCTGACCGACCGCGAGCGCCGGGTGCTGCGGCTGGCGGGCGAGGGCCGCACGGCCAGCGAGATCGCCGAGCAGCTGGGGTTGTCGCACGGTACGGTGCGCAATTACCTGTCCGAGTGCATCGGCAAGCTGGGTGTGGCCAATCGCATCGAGGCGTATCGGCTGGCGCGGCAGAAGGGGTGGTTGTAGGGGATCATTTCCGCGACCGCGGTGGGGTGTCACTTTCTTTGCTCGTGCACCGCGCTGCAGGAGCAGCGCGGAACGGCGCAGCCGGCCCGTAGGGTGGCGCACATGGATGTGCGCCATCAAGAAAGTAACCAAAGAAACACGCCGCCGGCCGCGAGCCGGCGCGCTTCGCACGCCGGTGCCCTGTGCTCCTCGGCCCGTCGAGGGGCGGTGCGGGAACTCGCTGCGCTCAGACACCCGCACCTCTTCGCCCTCGCCGGACCTGCGGTGCTCGGCTCGCTTGAAGGCGGACTGGAAGGTCAAGATCAACGGCAACGGCAATCACGCATGGCGTGGATCTACTGGGTGCAGCTGTGCCCTTTGACGTTGGGTCCGCCTTATAGCGAGCCGAGCATCGCAGGGGAATCAGGGGCGAAGAGGCGCCGGTGTTTGAGCGCAGCGAGTTCGGCGCCGTCCCCTGTTTCCCCGGGAAGCGCAGGGCACCGGTGCGTAGCACCGGCTCGCGACCTTGCGGCGTGTTTCTTTGGTTACTTTCTTGATGGCGCACATCCATGTGCGCCACCCTACGGGCCGGCTGCGCCGTTCCGCGCTGCTCCTGCAGCGCGGTGCACGAGCAAAGAAAGTGACACCTCCCCGCAGGCGCGGAAACGATCCGCCGGGAACTCCCGGCGAACCCGATCAATCCTTCCCGCGCGCCATCGCCTGGAACACCCCGTCACGCCGCACCCACAGGTGGAACAGCGCCGCCCCCACGTGCATCAGCACCGTGGCGAACAATACATAGGCCAGCAGGCTGTGCGCGTTGCGCAGCGCGGCATACAGCGCCGGGGTGTGCGGCACGATCGGCGGCAGGTGCAGGCCACCCCACAGCACGATCGGGTAACCCCCGGCCGACAGCATCGCCCAGCCGATCAGCGGCATCGCCAGCATCAGCGCGTACAGCATCCAATGCGACGCCTTGGCCGCCATCGCCTGCCACACCGGCAGATCGGCCGGCAGCGGCGGCGGGCGATGGCGCAGCCGGTTATACAGGCGCAGCAGCACCAGCAGCAGGATCGCGATGCCCAGTGGACGGTGCAGGTCGATCAGCACGGGGCGCAGGTGCAGCGAGGCGACCATGGTCACGCCGATGAACAGCATGGCGATGATCATCAGCGCCATGGACCAGTGCAGTACCCGCGCCAGCAGGTTGAAGTGGCCATTGCCGGTGCTCATCGTGCGGCCTCCTTCGGTTGCTCCACATGGCCGCTGGCGCGCTCGCGTTCGCGGCGGTTGAACGACTGCGAATACACCGCCGAGCGTGCGGCCAGGATCGGATCGTCGCTGCCGCGCACGCCGCTGGGCAGGATCAGCGGATCGAAGTTGATCTGTCCGCAGGCGCCTTCTTCCTGCGACTGCATGCGCTCCAGGCTGAGCACGCCAGCCACCACCTGTTCACGCGACTCGGGCCACGCTACCGATGGATCATCGATGGCGTCGCCGGGCTCGGCGGTGCTGACGACCAGGTTCCAGCGCACCGGACCACTGGCCAGGCGCTGCCGCAGTTCCTGGCTGAGGAAATCGACGCTGGCCTGCTTGCGCGTTTCGGCATCCATTTCCACCACCGGCGCCTGCGGCTGCCAGCGCCAGCGCACCGCGCGCTTCTGGCCCTGCGCGTTGGTGAACCAGAAGCTGTTGACGCTGTTGAAGGTAGTGTCGGCCCAGCTGCTGGTCCACGGCGCCGTCTTGGCCCATTGCTGGAAGGCCTGTGCACTGGGGTACTTCGCCAGCACGGCCGCCATCTTCTGCGGGTCGGGCTTGCCGGTGGCCGGGTCGGGAATGGAGGCGCGGGTCTGCTCGAAGAACGCCTCGGCATCGGGAACGGCGAAGAACGGGAAGCTGTTCATCGCCATCCGCCACTCCTGGCCGTCATCGCTGACCATCTGCACCGCCAGGCTGCGCACGCGCGCGGTGTTGTCGGCGCCGTAGGGATCGCCGCCGCCGATCGACAGCCGCCCCATCACCGGCACGCGCGGTTGCGAGAACACCCGTGCGCTGGACAGCGTCGGCGCCTGCGCGCTGGGTTCGAACCAGCCGCTCACGCAGATGCCCTTGCTGTGCGCACGGCGGAAGCCGGGATGCGCCGGGCCGGTGGCTTCGATGGTGTCGGTGAAGCGCTGCGCGGTCAGGCGGTTGCCGATCCAGCCGGCCAGCCAGGCGAAGGTCAGTGCGACGGCACCCAGGATGAGCGCGATCAGGGCGATCCAGAGCAGCGGCGAATGCCTGCGCGGTGCGCCTGGCGCCTGGCCGGCGCGGGTATAGCGGAAGAGCGACATGGTCGGGTTCCTGCCTTCACGGAGCGTGTGGGTGGTCGACCCGCACATCCTCGCAGAACCCTTCCAGGCCCGGTATTCAAATTTTCGTCAAGTTTGCCGGGGACGGCGTGCCGACCAAGGTCGGCACCCACCCGATCAGCTGTAGCGCGCCTTCAGCATCGCCCAGGCCGAACGCAGCGCCAGCGCTTCGCCACCGGCCGGACGGCCCGGTCGCTCGCCGTCGTTCCAGGCATAGACGTCCAGATGCGCCCAGCGCTGGCCGTCTTCCAGGAAACGTTCCAGGTACAGCGCGGCCGTGACCGAGCCGGCCATGCGCGAACCGGCATTGGCCAGGTCCGCGATGCCACTGGTCAGGTAACGCAGGTAGGGGCGCCACAGCGGCATGCGCCAGACCGGGTCGCGGGTCGCGTCGCCGGCCTGCAGCCACTGCTGGGCCACGCTGTCATCGTTGCTGAACAGTGCCGGCAGGTCCGGGCCCAGCGCGATGCGTGCGGCACCGGTGAGGGTGGCGAAGTCCAGCACCAGGTCGGGCTTCTGCTCGCTGGCGAAGGTCAGCGCGTCGCACAGGATCACGCGGCCTTCGGCGTCGGTGTTGTCGATCTCCACGCTCAGGCCCTTGCGCGTGGCGATGACTTCGCCCGGGCGGAAGGCATCCGGGCCGATCGCGTTTTCCACCGCCGGCACCAGCAGGGTCAGCCGCACCGGCAGCCCGCGGGCCATCACCAGGCCGGCCAGGGCCAGCGCGTGCGCGGCGCCGCCCATGTCCTTCTTCATGTTGCGCATGCCGTCGGCCGGCTTGATGTCCAGGCCGCCGGTGTCGAAGCACACGCCCTTGCCGACCAGCACCAGTGCCGGGTCGGTGTCCTTGCCCCAGCGCAGCACGACCAGGCGCGGAGCGCGGTGCGAGGCGCGGCCCACGGCGTGGATGGCCGGGAAGTTCTGCTTCAGCAGCGCATCGCCGGTGATCGCCTCGACCTCGGCGCCATGCGCGTCGGCCAGCGCACGTGCGGCGTCTTCCAGCTGCTGCGGACCCATGTCCTCGGTCGGGGTGTTGACCCAGTCACGCACGCGCAGGCTGGCGGTGATCAGGTCGGCCGCTTCGCCGGTGGGGGCGGCCACCAGCTGCGCCGGCGCACGGTGGCGCTTGCGGTAGCGGTCGAAGCGGTAGCTGCCCAGGCCCCAGCCCAGCTGCATCAGCGCCTGTTCGGCGGCCGGCAGTTCGCTGGCCAGCTGCCACACGCTGCCTTCCGGCAGGGCGTGCGGAGCGTGCGAGTAGCTGTAGGCGTCGGCGCGATCACCGACGCCGATCACCGCACCGGCCAGGCCGTCGGCGCCGGGCAGCAGCGCAGTGCTGAAGGCGCCGGCAGTAAAGCCCTGCGATGCCAGCCAGGCCTGGGTGGCGGCCGGCTGGCCGTCCTTCCAGGCCGCGAACTGCTCGCGGTCCAGCACGTACAGCGGCAGCGCCGCGGTGGCGTCGGTGGTGAAACCAGTGATCTCGCTCATGCGTCAGATACTCCGGGGTGCGGCAGCGTCGAGGTTGGCATCCAACCAGTCGGCCAGGCCGGTGAGGGTGTCGAACTGCAGGTCCGGCTGCAGCTGCGGATGGGTCCAGGTGGCGGCTTCACGGTTGATCCAGCATCCGCGCAGGCCTGCGGCGATTGCTCCGGCCACATCCATCTCGGCATGGTCGCCGACATGCAGCACCTGTGCCGGTGCCACACCCAGGCGGGTGCAGGCGGCGTGGAAGATGCTGGCCTCGGGCTTGGCCGCGCCGTGTTCGCGCGCGCCCAGCTGGAAGGCGAAATGATGGGCCAGGCCGATCCGTTCCAGATCGGCGTTGCCATTGCTCAGCGCCGCCACCGGCACCCGCGCGGCAATCCGAGCCAGTGCCTCGATCGCATCGGGGTAGCACTCCACCTGGTTGCGCGCGGCGTAGAACACTTCATACGCCGGCTCCAGCAGGTCGAGGCTGGCGCCGCTGCCGTGCAGGGCTTCGTGCAGGGTCAGCCGGCGCAGTGCGCTCAGGTCGTGATGGAGATGCGGATGGGCGTGGTACAGGCGCTCGCGCAGTTCGCGCATCGCTGCCACCGGATACATCGCGGCGGTGGCCGGGCTGTGTTCACGCATCCACTCGTGCAGGACCAGGTCGATGCGGGCGCCGATCGGAGCGAACGGCCACAGCGTGTCGTCAAGGTCGAGAGTGATGGCTTGGACGGGGAAATTCACCCCACCATTCTACGCCTGCCCGCGCGGGCTTTCATTCCAGCAGGCGCGCCCAGCCCTGCATGCCGTCCAGCCGTGCCAGCACCAGCTTGATGCACACCAGCAGCGGCACTGCCAGCAGCAGCCCGATCATGCCCCAGGCCCAGCCGAACACCATCAGTGCCAGGATCAGCACCAGTGGCGACAGCTTCATGCGCCGCCCCAGCACGATCGGGGTCACCACCTGGCCCTCCACGGTATGCAGGGCCAGGTAGGCGGCCGCCGGCAGCAGCGCCTGCAGCGGGTCGCTGAATTCCACGAAGCCCATCAGCAGCATCAGCGCCACGCCGATCAGCGGGCCCACGTAGGGCGCGAAATTCAGCAGCGCCGCCACCGTGCCCCACAGCAGTGCGTCCTGCAGGCTGATGCCGAACAGCATCAGGACGCCGGCAAACACCAGCCCGACCAGGGTATTGATCACGCTGATGGTCAGCACGTAGCGCGAGACCTCGCGCTCGATCGAACGCAGGATGTCGCTGGTAAAGCGTTGTTGCTGGCGGTTCGGGAACAGCGCGATCGCCGCGCGCTGCAGGTTCTGCCCGTAGATCATGAAGAACAGGGTCAGCAGCACCACCGCCAGCACCGAGGCGGCCAGCCGTGGTGCACGGGTCAGCATGCGGTACGGGTCGTCGAGCTGGGTGCGGATCACCTGCACCTTGCGGTTGCTGTCACCGCCGGCGACGCGCGCGAAGTTCTCTGCGGCCTGGTTGGCCTGCTGCACCGGCTTGGTCAGGTCCTGAACCTGGCGCGCGACCTTGCGCAGCTGCTGCGGGGCTTCCTGTGCCCACTCCATCGCCGGGCCGATCAGCTGCACCGCCAGCGCACCGGTCACGCCGAGACCGGCGCCGAGCACCAGCAGTGCGCCCAGCGCACGTGGAATCCACAGCTTCTGCAACAGGCGCAGGATCGGGTTGCCGACCAGCGCGAAGAACATCGCCAGCAGCACCGGCAGGATGATGTCCTGTGCGGCCCACAGGGTGTAGCCCACCGCCAGCGTGGCCAGCACCACCAGCGACATCGGCCCGCGCGGGCGCGACGGTGGCGGCAGCGGCGCCTCGGGCAGTTCGGGGCCGGCCGCTGACGGGGACAGGAGGGGCTCGCTCATCGACGCATCAACCGGGAAGGGAAGCGCATTATCCGCCGGCCGCGATCGGCGCGGCGGATTCCATCCATCAACGTTCTGACAGCTCAGTGGCTGCTTCGGCCGGACGCGGCTCGCGCAGTTCCGGTTCCGCCGCCGGCTGTGCTACCGGTGCCGGGCGTGCGGCGGATGCCGATGCGGCCGCCTGTGCCTGTTCGCTGGCATCGTCGGCTTCTTCGGCGGCATCGTCGGCGGTGGCTGCGGCCTGTGCCGCCATGGCCGTAGCGAACGCCGCCTGCGCGCTGGCGAACAGGTTCGAGACCGAGCCCACCATCTGCAGCCAGCGGGCGCCGTTGACCTTGCCCGGCACTTCCAGCTTGCCGGCGATGAAGCCGCCGGCCAGGCCGACCACCACGATGCGCAGCGGCGACCAGCCCTGGCGCCAGACCTGGCTGAGCGTGGACCAGTGGTCCTGGGTCTCGACAAGTCGCACCGTCACCACCTGTTCGCAGCGTTTCACCCGCCGCTGCAGCGCACCGAACTTCATGGCTTGCCCTCCGGCAGCTGCACATCGGCATCCGGGTCATCTTCGCTGGGCTCGTCGAACAGGCCCAGGCGTGACAGCTGGCGTCGGGTGGCGTGCATGCCGGTGTGGTGGAAGAAGTAGGACACCCGCCAGATCGCATAGCCGGTCACGGCCAGGCTCAGCAGCGAGGTGATCAGCAGGGCCTGCAGCCAGCTCAGGCCCCAGCTCTGCAGCAGGGCGATGAGGGTGGCCGCCATCAGCAGCCAGGCCGACGCACCGAACACGATCGCCACGCCGGCCCAGGCCAGCGCGCGGCCGAACGCACTCCGCGCCAGTGCGAAGTCGGCCGAAGCCAACCGGCGCAACGAGCGCAGCGAGTGCTTGGCCGAATCGGCGGCGGCACGGCCGGCCGCACCGACCTGGCGGATGCTCTCATCCAGCGGCGGGGTGGCCGCCGGATCAGGCGCTTGCGCGTTGTCTTCGCTCACGCTGCGGCTTACTTGTCGCTGCTGCCGCGGGCCAGCTTGGCGATGATCCAGCCGGCGGCGAAGGCGACGCCGAACGAGGCCAGCGGACGTTCGCGGATCAGCTCAGCGGCGCTGTCGATCAGATCCTTGCCCTTGTCCATCAGTGCATCGACCTGTTCCTTGGCGGCGGCACCACCGAACTCGGCGGCGGCCAGGCCGGACAGCGCGCTGTCGGACAGTTCGGCCTTGACGTTGGCCTTGCCGATGCGCAGTTCATCGGTCGCAGCACCGGTTGCGCCCTTGATCGCACCGCCGGCGGCCGTGGCGGCCTGCTTCAGGTGGGAACCGGCTTCACCCAGGTGTTCCTTCAGGTTCTCGGTATTGGTGGGGCTCATCGAATCACTCCTGTTGCGATGGGGGAACGGGTGTCGGCGGTGCCGACCTGGACTGACAGCAATAGCATTGCCGGGGTATAGGGGGTGTTACGGCGGGGCGATCAGCGCATCACGAGCTGGCCCTGCTGCTGGCCGTTGTTGCGCAGCACGCGCAGCACCAGTGTCGGCGGGCGCTGCTGGAAGTTGGCACGCCAGCTGGCCAGGTCGGCGAATTCACCCACCGTGGCGTCGGTGATGATGTCGCCCTGCTGCAGGCCGTTGCTGGCCGCGCGACTGCCGCGCTTGACCTCGCTGACCAGTACGCCGCCAACGCCCGACTGGCGCAGCGATTCGGGCAGGTCGACGAAGGTGGCGCCGCCCAGGCGTGGGTCCAGGCTGTCGCCGGTCACTGCACGTGCCTGCTCCTTCAGCGTCGCCTTGATCTGCAACGGCTTGCCTTCGCGGCGCACGTCCAGCGTCAGCGGGCTGCCGACCGCGGCCAGGCCTTCCACGTTGTGCAGCGCCTCTGCGCTGTCCACGCGCTGGCCATTGGCCGAGACCACCACGTCGCCCGGCTTCAGGCCAGCGGTCGCGGCGGCCGAACCGGCCAGCACGCGGGTGATCAGCGCGCCCCGGCTTTCGCCCAGGCCCAGGCCCTGCGCGATCTGCGCGGTCAGGTTCTGGCTCTCCACGCCCAGCGTGCCGCGCACCACCACGCCATGCTTGACCAGCTGGTCGACCACGCTGCGCGCCAGGTTGGAGGGAATCGCCAGGCCCAGGCCGATGTTGCCGGCCATGCTGCCCTGCGGATTGAAGCTGGCGGTATTGATGCCGACCAGCTGGCCCTGCAGGTCGACCAGCGCGCCACCGGAATTGCCCGGGTTGATCGACGCATCGGTCTGGATGAAGTTCTGGTAGCCCAGGCCGCGGATGCCGCTGCGACCCACGGCCGAGACGATGCCGGAGGTGACCGTCTGGCTGAAGCCGAACGGATTGCCGATGGCCACCACGAAGTCGCCCACCCGCAGCTGGTCGCTGTTGCCGAGCTTGATGTCGGTCAGGTTCTGCGCCGGGATGCGGATCAGCGCGATGTCGGTATCGCGGTCCGAACCGAGGAATTCGGCCTTGACCGTGCGCCCGTCGGCCAGCGTCACCTGCACGTCATCGGCATTGTCGATGACATGGTGGTTGGTCAGCACCAGGCCTTCCTTGGCGTCGATGATCACGCCCGAGCCCAGCGATTCATTGATGCGTTCCTGCGGGATGTCCGGGAACAGGCGGCGGAAGAACGGGTCGTTGAAGAAGGGGTTGCGCACGCGCACCACCTGCTTGGTGTTGACGCTGACCACTGCCGGCATCGCCTTCTCCAGCATCGGCGCCAGCGAGGGCACCGCCTGTCCGGCGACCGAGGCCGGCAATGCTGCGGTGGTCGGCAACACCGTCGGCAGCGGTGCGGCATCGGCGCGGTTGTCCAGGTGTGCATTGAGGCCGGTGGCAACGAAGCCACCAAAGGCAGCGGCGATTGCGAGCGTGAGCAGGGTGGGGAGCGGTCGCATGGGCGTCGGTTCGCAGGCGTGGGTGGGGGCGGTTCGGCCCTACGGTAAAACAAGCTGAATGAGTGTGTCGCGATCTGGATAAATGCGCCATGAAAACCGCGTGCCCGGCCGGCGTGTCCATGGGGCGGCGACGCGGCCAAAGCGACCGTCATGGCCGCGATGCGTGCACTGCCGAAGGTGGCCGACCGCGATGTGGACACAGACGGATACCTGCGCAGTTCCGCGCAACCGGGTGCCGCAATGCGCCACAACCTGCGCGGATCAGCGCATCGGTGCCGGCCACTGCGGTGCTGCCCATCCTGCGTGTGGCGTGTGTGGCGCAGTCCTTAAAAAAAGGGGTTTGCTGCAAAGCAGTCGTGCTGGCGACCGTGCCTGGCTACACCATTGCCGTCGCAGCAGATGCGATTGGTGGCGCATGCCCCGTTCCACGATCGTCAATGTCGGTATAGCATCGCCCCGTTTTGATACTAAAGGCCCGCAGGAGGGCAACATGAGCAACGGTAATGGTGTGTCGGTCGTGACCGACGCCGTCGAGAACGTCAAAGAAACCGCCACCAATGTTGGCGAGACCATCGCCCACGCCGCCGAAGACGCCGTGAAGTCGGTCAAGAAGACCGTCAAGCGCGCCACCAAGGCTGCCGGTACCCGCGTTGCCAAGGCCAAGAAGGCCGTGGCCAAGGTCGAGAAGACCGTTGCCAAGAAGGCCGAGAAGGCTGCCAAGTCGGTCGGCAAGACCGTTGCCAAGGCCAAGCAGAAGCTGGAAGCGGCCAAGAAGAACGCCAAGGCCGAAGCCGCTGCCCTGAAGAAGGAAGTGGCCAAGAAGAAGGCTGCTGCGGGCAAGGCTGTGACCAAGAAGGCCGCTGCCGCCAAGAAGACCACCAAGGCCGCCACCAAGGCTGCCGGCAAGAAGGTCGCCACCGTGAAGAAGGCCGCCACCAAGAAGGCTGCCGTGGCCAAGAAGACCGTTGCCAAGAAGGCCGCGGCCGCCAAGAAGGTGGTCGGCAAGAAGGCCGCCACCGCCAAGAAGGCTGTGGCCAAGAAGACCGTCGCCGCCAAGAAGGTCGCCGGCAAGAAGGCCGTGGCTGCGAAGAAGGTTGTCGGCAAGAAGGTTGCCGCCACCAAGAAGGTCGCCACCAAGAAGACCGCTGCGGCCAAGAAGGTCGTCGGCAAGAAGACCGCCGTCGCCAAGAAGGCGGTTGGCAAGAAGGTTGCCGCCACCCGCAAGACGGTCGCCAAGAAGGCTGCACCGCTGAAGAAGGTCGCCGCCAAGAAGGCTCCGGCCAAGAAGGCCGTGCGCAAGGTCGCCAAGCGCAAGTAATCGCGCCGTGATCGAAGGCCCTGCCACCCTCCGGGTGGTGGGGCCTTTCGCGTTTCTGGGACATGGCCTGGGGCAAGATGCAGGCTCTTCCCGCCGGAGTGCCGAGCATGCGCGGTATCGACTTCAGTTCCTGGCAGGGCGTGCTGTCCACCCTGGCCGGCCTGGTCCTGATCACCCTGCTCGGCGTGGGCATCCGCCTGCTGGTGATGCAGACCCTGCAGCAGCGTCGCGAGCGCGAGAACCGGCAGATCAATGAGCGGCTGCGCACGCTGATGGCCGCCTACAAGACCCTGGGCGGTTCGTTCACCGGCGAACTGGGGGTGGACCCCAGCCATCGCCGCGACCTGCGCCAGCGCGAAGATGCCGAAGGCATCGCCGAACCGCGTTCGGACCGCGCCCGCCGCATCCGCGATGCGGTCGAGGCGGCACTGTCGGACATCCTGCTGCTGGGCACCGACGAACAGGTGCGGCTGGCCGCGCGCGCCGCCAACGAACTGGCA
Organism: Stenotrophomonas sp. GD03930; assembly: GCF_029839665.1. Lineage (NCBI taxonomy): Bacteria > Pseudomonadati > Pseudomonadota > Gammaproteobacteria > Lysobacterales > Lysobacteraceae > Stenotrophomonas > Stenotrophomonas sp. GD03930. The sequence continues at coordinate 1,713,051 of NZ_JAOCAV010000001.1, forward strand.
CAGGGTCGGCCGGTGCACACCCACGACCTGGTGGTCTCGCTGCGTGACTTCGTGCGCGAAGCGCTGGACCTGGCGCCGATCCCGGCCGGCCTGCAGATTCCGCCGCAGGGGCCGACCCGGCCCGGCGCCAGCGGCAAGGGCCGCAATGACGGCGATGCCAAGGGCGGTCGTTCCGGTGGAGGCGGCGGTGGCGGTGGAATGGGGGCCGGCATGGGCATGGGTGCCGGCGCCGCACTGGGCGCCGGCCATGCCGCTGCCAGCGATGACACGGACGCGCGCTGAGCGCGCCCGCACGCATCAGGGCGTCAGTTCGTAGATCGGCACGAAGCCGCCGTAGATCATCCGCGCGCCGTCGAACGGCATCGGATTCTTCGCCGGATCCAGCCGCGGATCTTCCATCATCTTCTGCATGCCGGCGTCGCGGGTCGCCTTGTCCGGCCATTCGATCCAGGAAAACACCACTGTCTCATCCGGCGTGGCTTTCACCGCGCCGAAGAAGTCGGTGGTCTTGCCGCGTGGTACGTCGTCACCCCAGCACTCGACCACGCGCAGCGCGCCGTATTCGATGAAAACGGGATCACCCGCGCGCGCGTGGGCGAGGAACTTCTCCTTGTTGGCGGTGGGCACCGCCAGGACGAAACCATCGATGTAGCTCATTGCCTGCCTCCGGATGGACCGTGCCGCATGCACGGCCTTCAAGTACCCGACGAACCAGGGCGGCGTGGATCGACACCCTGGCGATGGCTGTTCAGCCCGGGCCACCGGGCAGTGGCGCCAGTGCTGTATCCGGCGGTTGCCGGCCGGCCAGGTGGCGCACGAAGTAGTCCCACATGCGGTGCGTGTAGGTAGCGTCGTTGCGGAACAACTCATGGTCCTGGCGGGCCAGGTACAGCAGGTCATACTCGCGCTGGGCCTTGTTCAGGGCGGCGGCCAGCTGCAGGGTCAGCGCAGGTGGCGCGTTCTCGTCCAGTTCGCCATAGACCAGCAGCAGATGCCCGCGCAGGTTGCCGGCCAGCGCGGCATTGTCGAGTCCGGCAAACGGCGCCGGCACGCCATCGGCCATGGCCGTAGCCGGCAGCACGCCGCCGAACAGCCGGTCCATGCCGTGCAGGGCGCCACCATACATGCCCTGGAAATTGTGGCTGCCGGCCGAGGCCACGCCCACCTTGTAGAACGCCGGGTAGCGCAGCAGGGCGCGCGCCGCGCTGTAGCCACCGAACGAATGCCCATAGATGCCGACCCGCTGCAGGTCGATGCCCGGGTAGCGTTCGCCCAGCTGGCGCAGCGCCGCCACATGGTCATCCAGCTGCACATCGGCGGCGCGCAGGAAGCTGGCGTCATGGAATGCCTTGTCGCGGCCGCCGGTACCGCGCGCATCGATGCTGACCACCACGAAGCCAAGCTCGGCCAGGCTGGCGCGTGACACCGGATTCAATGCGGACACCGCTTCGGCGTAGGTCACCGGCGCATTGCTGATGAAGGCGCCGCCGTACATCGCGTCGATCACCGGGAAGCTGCCATCATCGCGATAGTCACGGGGCAGGTAGACGGTGGCGAAGACCGGCGTGCGCCCGTCGGCGGCGAGCAGCCGTTCGCGCCGTGGTGGTCGCCAGCCTGCCGCAACGATCGCGCTGTCATCGGCTGTTTCCAGCACCATCACTTCACGGCCATCATCGCTGGCCCGCAGCACGGTGCGTGGTGGCTGGTCGAGACGGGAAACGGTATCCACCAGATAGCCAGCGCCAGGCGACAGCGCCTGCGGCGCGCGTCCGCCGAACAGCGCGCCGGTTCCGGCATCGGCCAGGTGGTCGTTGCCATCGGCGGCCAGGCGCTGGATCGGCCCGCCCTGCAGCGATACCCGGTACAGGCCGCGCACGTAAGGGTCGCCACCGTCCACGCCGCCGGCACTGAAGTAGGCCCAACCGCCTGCGCCGTCCACGCCCAGCAGGTCGCGTACCACCCAGGGGCCACGGGTCAGCTGGCGCAGCACCTTGCCGTCGGACAGGCGCACCCGGTACAGATGGCCCCGGCCGTCGCGCTGCGAGAACCACACGGCGGTGTCCTGCCCGGGCAGGATCGCCACGGCCGGTCGGTTGTACGAGTACACGTTGAGCTGCAGGCGGGTGTCGCTGGCTTCCTCCAGTACGGTGCGCACTGCACCGCTGCCGGCTTCGATCTCCACCAGGCGCAGGCGCCGTGGCGTCCCGAAGTGCGCGATCACCGCGTACAACCGGCCGCCCTCCCAGCCCAGCACGCCGGCTTCGCTGAGCGTGTTCCAGCCCTCGGGCAGCGCGATGTCGTGCTGTTGACCGCTGCGGGTATCCACCACGTACAGGCTGTCGCGCACCTGCTGGGCATCACCCAGCACGCCCAGTTTCACCGCATGCACGCGTGGGCGCGCGCTGTCGGCGGGCGTGCTTTCCAGATAGGGATAGTCCAGCAGGGCACGCTCGTCATAGCGGATGCCGGCCACGTAGCGGCCATCCGGTGACCAGGCGACCGCGAACGGTCGCATCGGCATCCGGCCCTGCCGGCGCGGAATGCCACGCAGGGCGAAGTCCGGCAGCACGCCATAACCATGGCCGGGTTCACCGCCGGCTGTCAGCGCGCGTGCCACGGTTCCTGGCGAGTGCAGCCATAGATCGTGGCCGCGCACCTGCAGCCACGCATCGCCAACGGGTGAAGGCAGTGCGTCGGCCGGCGGCAACGGATCCTGCGCGCGCGCGCATTGCCAGCGTGGCCACTGGCAATCGATCGGCACCTCACCGTTGAAACGCAGGCGCAGGCCAGCGTCGACCATCTGCACGCTGGCCAGGCGCAGGCGTGGCCCGCTGGCAGCGAAGGGGGCCACCGCCGTGTCCAGCGCGGTGGGCTCGAACAGGATCTGGCGACGGGCCGTTGCCGGATCGACCAGCACGGCCTGGCGCCGGCCCTGTGCGTCTTCGCGCTCGTACCAGAAGCGCCCGTCGGGCAGCCAGTTCGGCAGCACCGACGCATTGCGCAGTGCACCGCGCAGATGACTGTCGTGCACGCGTTCGGCGCGTTGGTAGTCGCTGGCCTGCAGTGCATGTGCAGGCGTGGAAGAAAACAGCGCAGCGCTGGCCAGGACGGTCGCGCGGATCATCTTCTGAAGCGGGTCGGGCAGGTGCAAGGCAACCTCCTGTTGCAATCGTCGATGGATCACAAATGCACGCGCGGCGCGCGCGTATGCCAGAGAGAGCCTGAATCAAGGCAAAAAATTCAGCAATGCGAAGACCGCTGTTTTCAGGGAGCGTTGTGGCGAATAACGGAGAATTTACATTCCCGATGCGATGGCGCCCTGGCGCTGCTGCACACCATAAGAAAGTAAAGGTGTACCCCCATGAAGAATTCGCTGATTGCTCTGGCCCTGGCCGCTGCCCTGCCGTTCACCGCTTCGGCCGCTGAGAACCTGTCCTACAACTACGCCGAAGCCAACTACGCCAAGACCGACAACGATGCGTTCAAGTCCGACGGTTGGGGCGTGAAGGGTTCCTACGGCTTCCTGCCGAACTTCCACGCCTTCGGTGAGTACAGCCGCCAGGAGTTCGACCACACCAACATCAAGCTGGACCAGTGGAAGATCGGTGCCGGCTACAACGTTGAAATCGCTCCGTCGACCGACTTCGTTGCCCGCGTTGCCTACCAGAAGCTCGACCAGAAGCACGGTCTGGACTTCAACGGCTACAGCGCTGAAGCCGGTGTCCGCACTGCCTTCGGCGCCCACGCCGAAGTCTACGGCCTGGTCGGCTACGAAGATTACGCCAAGAAGCACGGCGTCAATCCGGATGGCCAGTGGTACGGCCGCCTGGGTGGTCAGGTCAAGCTGAACCAGAACTGGGGCCTGAACGGCGAGCTGAAGATGAACCGTCACGGCGACAAGGAATACACCGTCGGCCCGCGCTTCAGCTGGTAATTGCTGCCCCGGCGCGATCGCGCGCTGGAAAAGCTCCGACAGGCCCGGCTTCTGCCGGGCCTGTTGCGTTTGCGAAGGCGCAAAACCGAATGCCATCTGACTGATGGGTCAGGCAGGCCTGGCATTGCAAGGAATTGGATTCCGCCGCTGCGGTCTCCGTTCTACCGTGGCTGTCCCATGTTGCTGGACATGCCCCCCCATGCCGCCCGCACTTCCACCCCTGCTTCCCGACCGGCCCCAACGCCTGGCATTGCTGGACCCGCATCCGGTATTGCGATTGGGCGTGGAAGTGCTGTTGCGACAGCAGAGTGGCGTGCAGGTCCGGGTGAGCCTGTCCAGCGAGGCGCATCTGCTGCAGCTGCTGGAGCGCAGCCCGACCTGTGTGGACCTGCTGCTGATCGACGCGCTGCCGATGGGCGATCTGGGCGATGGATTGGCCCTGCTGCGCCGCTTGTCGCAACGCTGGCCGGCGCTGCCGGTGCTGGTGTTGTCGGCACACTGCAACGCCAGCACGGTGACCACCAGCATGCGTGCCGGCGCGCGTGGCTTCCTGTCCAAGTCGACCGCGCCGGATGTGTTGCTGCACGCGATCGACGTGGTGGCCCGCGGAGGATGCTTCGTGCCACCCGAGCTGCGTGCGGAACTGAACGCATCGCGGGCGCGCAGCACGCCGGCGCCGGTGCTGGCGCCGTTGAGCCGACGCGAGCGCGAAGTGCTTGGCCTGGTGCTCAAAGGGGTCAGCACCAGTGAAATGGCCCTGCGATCGGGGCGTTCGGCCAGCACGATCAGCTCGCAGAAAACCTCGGCCTACCGCAAGCTCGGCATCCGCGGCGACGGCGACCTGTTCCGCTTCCGCCACCTGCTCGATTGCGGATGAGCGGGCTTATTCGCCCTGGTACTGCTTCTCTTCCACCAGCGCCGAGCCGGCCACGCGGTTGATTTCGTTCTTCACCTGCACGCGTTCGCCGTTGGTGCCATAGACGCCACGCGCCAGCTGGATGAACGCATCGTCGAACACCTGGGCCGCTTCCTTGTCGCGCAGCTGGTCCTGGATGTCCCACATGCGCTCGTTGATCACCTTCAGCTGCTGCTTCAGCGCGGCCAGCGCCGGCTGTGCCTGCAGCTGCTGCTGCAGCAGCGGCAGAAGGCCGTCCAGCTCGGTGCGCACATTGGCCAGCTTGGCGGCATCGCCGATGCGCTCGGCCTTGATCTCGAGAATGGTGATCTTGTCGATCAGCTCGCCGATCGATACCGGGGTCAGGATGGCGTCCACGTGGTTGGTTCCTGGAAACAGGCCAGCATGATAACGCGCCCATGTCGATGCGCCGCCCCTCCACGGGATTTACGCCGAATTTGCGCTGCGGGCCGGGCAACGCCCTCGATCCGTTACGGCCCGGCCCTCGACACTGCCGTCCCGGCGGCAGGACCGCCTTCGACGAGGAAAACAGTGCAGTGAACAGCAAGGGGACGATGGCGGCCATTGTGGCCGCCCTGGCAGGGCTGCTCGCAATCGGCAGTGCGCAGGCCCAGGTACAGGTCAGTGGCAGCGCGGCGTTGACCAGCGACTACGTGTGGCGTGGCAGCTCGCAGAGCGACGGTGACCCGGCGGTGCAGGCCGGTGCGAAAGCAGCCATCGCATCGGGCTGGTACGCCAGCGTGTGGGGCTCGAACGTATCGTTCAGGCCGGACAACGGCGCGCGCAGCGAGTTCGACCTGGTGGCGGGCTGGTCGGGCACGCTCGCGCCGGACTGGGCGCTGGATGCCAACCTGACCCGCTATGTGTACCCGGGCACCGGTCGCGCGCTGGACTGGACCGAACTCAATACCACCGTGACCTGGAAGCAGCGCGCCTGGCTGCAGCTCGCGCATTCCAACGACGCGCTGGCCGGGGGTCATCGCGGCACCTATGCCCAGCTGGGCGTGCGTGTGCCGCTGCACGAGCGGCTCCGCCTGGAAGCGGCGGTGGGCCAGTACTGGCTGGCCACCGCGCAGGGGCCGGATTACCTGCATGGCCAGCTCAGTGCGGTTGCCACGCTGGCGCCGGCATGGGAGCTACGCGCCACCGTGCACGACACCGACAGTGCGGCCAAGCGCCTGTTCCCGGGCAATGCCGGTGGACGCTGGGAGCTGGCGCTGCAGGGCAGCTTCTAGTTCGACGCCGCAGCCTGGCGCGCGCGCAGCGCGCCGGGCAGCCACAGCAGCAGGGCCAGCACCGCCACCGCGGCACCAGCCACGCACACGCCGGTCCAGCCGAAGCGCTGGTAGACCTGCGCCGACAGCAGCGAGCCCAGCGAACCGCCGATGAAGTAGCCGGTCATGTAGCCGGCATTGAGCCGGTTGCGTGCGGCAGGCTGCAATGCATAGATCAGGTTCTGGTTGCTGACGTGCAGCAACTGCGCGGCCAGGTCCAGCACCACCACGCCGACCAGCAGCGCCAGCAGCGAATGTGCAGACAGCCCTAGCGGCAGCCATGACAGCAGCAGCAGCACCAGTGCGATGGCGGTGGCGCGGCCAGTCTGCCCGCGATCGGACATGCGCCCGGCCAGGCCCGCGGCCAGCGTACCGGCGGCACCGACCAGTCCGAACAGGCCGATGGTGGCATCGCTGTACTCATACGGCGGTTGTGCCAGCAGGAAGGCGAGCGGGGTCCAGAAGATCGCGAACATGGCGAAGCTGCAGGCACCGAGCAGGGTGCGCTGGCGAAGCACCGGTTCCTGCACGAACAGCACGCCGATCGAGCGCAGCAGCGCGAAGTAGCCCAGGCCGGCGCTGTGATGGAAACGCGGCAGCCCGCGCTGCAGCGCCAGCGCGGTCAGCACCAGCGTGCCGGCGGCGATCGCATACACCAGGCGCCAGTCGCCCAGGCTGGAAAGCAGGCCGGCCACGGTGCGTGCCAGCAGGATGCCCAGCAGCAGGCCACTCATCAGCGTGCCGACCACCCTGCCCCGATGCTCCGGCGCGGCCAGCGTGGCGGCGAACGGCACCAGCACCTGCGCCACCACCGAGAACAGGCCGGTGATCGCGGTGCCCACCAGCAGCCAGGTCAGCGACGGTGCGCAGGCGCTGATCACCAGGCCGCCCGCCGACAGCAGGCTCATCACCACGATCAGGCGGCGGCGTTCGAACAGGTCTCCCAGCGGCACCAGCAGGATCAGCCCGGCGGCATAACTCAGCTGCGCTGCGGTGACCACCATGCCGACCTGGCCGAACGGCATGCCGAAGGCATCGGCGATGGTGTGCAGCAGTGGCTGCGCGTAGTAGTTGCTGGCCACCGCGACACCGGTGGCGACCGACATCAGCAGCACCTGCCAGCGATGCAGTGGGGGGAGAGTGGGGCTCACGCGATGTTCCAGAAAGCGGGGGTGCACAGTGTCCGCCTGCTGCAGCCATGATGGAAATGAATCATCATCATCCCTGTCATCTGGAATTGAGATGGTTGCGTGAATCTCAAGCAGCTCGAATTCGCCGTGGCCCTGGCCGAGGAGGGCAACTTCACCCGTGCCGCCGAGCGCTGCCACGTGGTGCAGTCCGCGCTCAGCCACCAGATTGCCTACCTGGAGCAGGAACTGGGCACGCCGCTGTTCGAGCGCCTGCCGCGCCAGGTACGCCCGACCACCGCGGGTGAGGCGCTGCTGGTGCATGCGCGCCAGGTGCTGGCCAGCCTGCGCCACCTGCGCGCCGACGTGGCCGCCGTCAGTGGTGAAGTACGCGGGCTGCTGGCGATCGGTCAGATTTCGTCGCTCACCGACATCGACGTGGTGGCGATGCTGGCCGCCTTCCAGCAGGCGCACCCGCAGGTGGAGTTCCAGCTGCGGGTAGAGAAAAGTGAAGTGCTGATCGCGCAGGTACAGTCGCGCGAGCTGGATGTGGCACTGGTCGGGTTGGCGCCGTCGGCGGCGCTGGACGGCGTCTGCCACCGCATGCTGCAGGAGGAGGATCTGGTGGCGGTGCTGGCGCCGTCGCACCGGTTGGCCAGGCGCAAGCGGCTGCCCCTGGCCGAACTGCAGGATGAGGCACTGGTCGACTTCCCGCGCGGTACCGGCGCGCGCCGGCAGACCGATGAGGCGTTCGCTGCTGCGGGACTGCCGCACACGGTGCGCTTCGAGGTCAACCTGATGGAACTGGTCGAGCGTTTCGTCCGCCACGGGTTGGCGGTCGGCATCGTGCCGGCGTTGATCGCCGACGGTTTCGAGGGCGTGGTGCAGATTCCGCTGCAACCCACCCCGACCCGCCGCGTACATCTGGTCTGGCAGCGGGTGCCGACGCCGGCCGCGCGCGCGTTCGTCGAGGCCGTGCTCAGCCGCGCAGGCGCAGGCTCAGGCCCTTGAGGAAATTGCGCAGCATCTGGTCCAGGCAGCGCCGGTAGTTGGCATGGCCGGGCTGGCGGAACAGTGCGCCGACTTCCGACTTGGATGCCTTGAAACCGGCGCTGGCGAAGATCTCCATCAGGTCCACGTCACGCAGCTGGAAGGCCACCCGCAGCTTCTTCAGCACCAGGTTGTTGTCGATGCGGGTTTCCACCGCACGCTGCGGCTGGCTCTCGTCGCGGCCGCGCAGGTGCACGATCAGGCCATCGAGGAAGTGCGCCAGCGCGCTGTCGCTCATTGCTTCGAAGCCGGCTTCGTCCTCGCGGCGCAACCAGGCCTTGACCTGCTCGTTATCCACGGCGAACGCCGGATCGGCCATCTGGCACAGGGTCACCACGTGGTGGTCGCCCAGGTCCAGGGAGTAGCGCACGCTGCGCAGGACATCGTTGTTGATCATGGCGCAATTGTACCGGTCACCCCGACAGGTGGGGCCGGATCTGGCCGATCCGGCAACGCAAGCCCCGGCCGACGGTGCCAGAATGGGGGTCTGGTTCCCCACGGAGTTGCCTGCATGACCCGCACCGTCCTGATTACCGGCGCCACCTCCGGCTTCGGCGCCGCCGCCGTCCACCGCTTCGCGCAGGCTGGCTGGAAGGTGATCGCCACCGGCCGTCGCAGCGAGCGCCTGCAGCCGCTGGTCGAGCGCTATGGCAAGGACGTGGTGCATGCCGCCGCCTTCGACATCCGCGATCCGGTGGCGATGGAAGCGGCCCTGCTGGCGTTGCCGCCCGCGTTCGGCGAGATCGATCTGCTGGTCAACAACGCCGGCCTGGCGCAGGGCACCGCGCCGGCGCAGGGCGCCAAGCTGTCGGACTGGACCACGATGATCGACACCAACATCACCGCACTGGTGACCCTGACCCATCGCCTGCTGCCGCAGCTGGTGGAGCGCAAGGGCGCGATCATCAACATCTCGTCGGTGGCCGGCGTCTATCCGTATCCCGGTGGCAATGCCTACGGCGGTACCAAGGCCTTCGTCAGCCAGTTCTCGCTGGGCTTGCGCTCGGACCTGCACGGCACCGGCGTGCGGGTGACCACGATCGAACCGGGCATGGCCGAAACCGAGTTCACCGTGGTGCGTACCCATGGCGACCAGAACGCGTCGGACAAGCTGTACAGCGGCGCGAACCCGATGACCGCCGAGGACATCGCCGAACAGATCTTCTGGGTGGCCACGCTGCCGCCGCACCTGAACATCAATCGCCTGGAACTGATGCCGGTCAGCCAGTCGTTCGCCGGTTTCCAGGTCGCCCGCGAAGGCTGAAGCCCTTGTAGAGTCGAGCTTGCTCGACTGCTCTTCTGTTGTTGAACGACAGTCGAGCATGGCTCGACGCTACGCAAGCAAAAAAAAAAGCCGGGCAATGCCCGGCTTTTTCCGTTCAGGCCCGAAGGTTCATTGCGCCTTGATCGCCATCGCCTGCAGACCGGTGCCATCCAGCTTCTGCTTGGCCTCGGACAGCTCGCCGGCGCTGCCATACGGCCCCATGCGCACGCGGTACACGGTCTTGCCGTTGATCTGCGCCGACTCCACGCGTGCGGCCAGGCCCATCATCGCCAGCTTGGCCTTGGTCGCTTCGGCATCGCCGGAAGCACCGAACGCGCCGGCCTGCAGGATGTAGCGGGCGTTGTCCACGGCGGCCGGTGCGGCAGCGGCCGGGGTGCTGGCTGCTGCCGGTGCGGTTTCCGCGCGCGCGGCCGGCGTGGCAGCGGCGGTGCTGGTCGATGCCGGCGGCGTGCTGGCCGGCGGCGTTGCGGCGGCCGGACGCTCGCTCAGCGGAGCCGGCAGCGGACGGTTGGTGGCGGTCACCTGCGCGGTGCTGGCGACGCTGGCGGTCGTTGCCGGTGCAGCTGCGGTGGCCGCAGCCGGCGGTACCGGCTTGCCTTCCAGTGCGGCCTGCGCGCGCTGCGCCTCGGCCTTGGCCCGGCGCTGGTCTTCGGCGCGCGCGCTGGCGGCCAGTTCGGCGTCGGACATTTCAACTTCCTTGCCCGGCAGCAGGGTGTAGAAGTCGTACTGGGTGGCGGCCGGCTTTTCCGCTTCGGCCGGCTTCGGCGTGGCCGGCTGCGCGGCCGGCTGGGTACCGACATCGCTGTCGGCATCGGCGACCGGGGCCGGCTGCGCGTTCGGGTTCGGCTGTGGGCCGGCGCGAAGGAAACCATCGCCTTCGCCCTTGAACAGGTTCGGCGCCGCCAGGAACACCACCGCAGCAATGGCCACACCGGCGACCAGCCACACCCATCCGGGTGTGCCCTGGCTGCCGCTGTTGCGTCGTGCCTGGCTTTTGCCGCGTCGTGCTGCCATGAGTACTGCGTCTCCTGATGCTTACATTTTTTCCGGGGCGCTGACGCCCAGGAGGTCGAGGCCGTTGGCCAGCACCTGGCGCGCCGCGCAGGCCAGGGTCAGCTTGGCATTGCGATCAGCGGCGTCATCCACCAGTACCGGCGTCCCGTGATACCACGTGTGGAACGCATGCGCCAATTCACGCAGGTACTGCGCCACCAGATGCGGTTCCAGCGCCACGCCGGCCGCTTCCACCACTTCCGGATACCGCGAGATCTCGTTCATCAGCAGCAGCGAGGCGTCGTCGGCCAGGCGGCCGAGATTGGCCAGGCCGTTGCCCTGCTCGTACACCAGGCCCTTCTCCTGCGCCTGGCGCAGCAGGCTGCAGACGCGGGCATGCGCGTACTGCACGTAGAACACCGGGTTGTCGTTGCTCTGCTGGCGGGCCAGGTCGATGTCGAAGGTCAGCTGCGAATCGGGCTTGCGCGCAATCAGGAACCAGCGGGTCGCGTCGCGGCCGGCTTCTTCGATCAGGTCGCGCAGGGTGAAGTAGCTGCCGGCACGCTTGGACAGCTTCACTTCCTCGCCGCCGCGCATCACGGTGACCATCTGGTGCAGCACGTACTCCGGCCAGCCCTGCGGGATGCCCACTTCCATCGCCTGCAGGCCGGCGCGCACGCGCGCCAGCGAGCCGTGGTGGTCGGCGCCCAGTTCGGTGATCGCACGCTCGTAGCCGCGCTGCCACTTGGACAGGTGGTAGGCCACGTCCGGCACGAAGTAGGTGAAGGTGCCGTCGGACTTGCGCATCACGCGGTCCTTGTCGTCACCGAAGTCGGTGCTGCGCAGCCACAGCGCGCCGCCTTCCTCATAGGTGTGGCCGGAGGCCTGCAGCTTGGCCACCGCTTCGGCTACCTTGCCGTCGGCATACAGCGAGCTTTCCAGGAAGTAGATGTCGAAGTCGACGCCGAACGCGGCCAGGTCCAGGTTCTGCTCGTTGCGCAGGTAGGCCACGGCAAAGCGGCGGATCGCCTGCATGTCATCCGGGTCCTTGGCGCCGACCACGGTGCTGCCTTCCAGATCGACGCTGGCGCCGGCCATGTAGGCGCGGGCCACGTCGGCGATGTATTCACCGCGATAGCCGCCTTCCGGCCAGCCGTCCTGGTCTGGTGCGATGCCCTTGATCCGGGCCTGGGTGGACAGCGCCAGGTTCTCGATCTGCACGCCGGCATCGTTGTAGTAGAACTCGCGCTTGGCGTTCCAGCCATTGGCATCGAGCACGCGGGCCACGCAGTCGCCGATCGCCGCGGCGCGGCCGTGGCCGACGTGCAGCGGGCCGGTCGGGTTGGCCGACACGTATTCCACGCCTACCGTGCGGCCATTGCCGGACAGGTTGCGGCCGTAGTCATGGCCTTCCTTGATCACCGACGCGGCTTCGCGCTGGTACGCGGCCGGGGCCAGGTGGAAGTTGATGAAGCCAGGGCCGGCGATCTCGACCTTGCTCACGTCCTCGCTGCGCGGCAGCGCCTCGACCAGCGCCTGTGCCAGTGCGCGCGGATTGCTGCGCGCGGCCTTGGCCAGCAGCATGGCGGCGTTGGTGGCGAAGTCGCCGTGGTCGCGGGTCTTCGGGCGCTCGACCACGAAGTCCGGCGGCAGGGAGTCGGCGGGCAGGGTGCCATTGGCGCGCAAGGCTTCGATGCCTTGGCTGATCAGGGCGCGGAGGAGATTTTTCACGAGGCCTGCTGTGAGAATGAGCGGCGGAATCGCCCATTTTAGCGCAGATACCAGTGACCACGCTGACCAGGACATGCCTGCGGGGCCGGCCGGTGGCGCCGGGCGGGCGTGCGCTCAGCCGAACAGGCGGGGCTGGGGCGGGGACAGCAGGCCTCGTTCAGCAAACGAAACGGGGCGGCCCTCGCCCACCACGAAGTGGTCCAGCAGGCGCACGTCCACCAGCGCCAGCGCCTGCTGCAGTTCATCGGTGATGCGGGTGTCGGCCCCGGAGGGCTCAGGATCGCCCGAGGGATGGTTGTGGCTCAGGATCACCGCCGCCGCGTTGTGCAGCAGGGCACGCCGCACCACTTCACGCGGGTAGACCGGGGCGGCGTTGATGGTGCCGTGGAACAGTTCCTCGCAGGCGATCAGGCGGTGGCGATTGTCCAGGAACAGGGCCATGAAGATCTCGCGGGCCTGGCCGCGCAGGCGGTGCTGCAGGTAGCGGCCGACCGCGGCGGGGTTGTTGCCGACCGCCTCGCCGTGCTCCAGCTCGGCGGCAAGGTAGCGGTGGGCCAGCTCCAGCCCGGCTGCCAGCGTGCAGCTGCGCGCCGGGCCAAGCCCGGGCAGGCGGGCCAACTCGCGGGCGGGGCGGGCGAGCAGCGTCCGCAACGGACCCTGCGCCTGCAGCAGGTCACGCGCGGTCTGCACGGCATCGCGGCCACCGAATCCGGAGCCGAGGAACAGTGCCAGCAGTTCGGCATCGGAAAGTGCCGCAGGCCCGCGGGCGATCAGCTTCTCGCGGGGACGTTCCTGTTCGGGCCAGTCGTGGATGGGCATGCGCGCATCATCGCGGGCCCAGCCGCCGGCTCCCATCAGGACACGCCGCGGCCCCGGGTCGGTCGATGCCTCACTCGCGCCGGGTCTTCAGGTAATCGAACAGCTCCTGGTTGTTCTGCAGGCCCAGCTTGCGCTTGGCTTCGGCCTTCTGCCGGCTGATCGTCTTCGGGCTGCGCCCGCAGCGCTCGGCGACGGCGTTCACGTTGAGGCCGGCCGCGAGCAGATCCAGCACTTCCTGCTCGCGTGCCGACAGCGGCGCCGGCTCGCGTGGGAACAGCAGGTCACGGGCCTGCAGGTGGTGGCGCAGCTGCTGGGAGACGAACACCTGCCCGGCCAGTGCCGCGTTCAGCGCCTGCGGCAGTTCGGTGAAATCGGCGCATTTGTCGACCAGGCCGCTGATGCCTTCGCGCAGCAGGCCGTCGAGCAGCCCGGGATGGCGTGCGCCGGTCAGCACCACCACCGGCAGGCCGGGATGGCGAGCGCGCAGCGCATCGATCAGTTCCGGACCATCCGGGCCGTCCCCCGGCATCGACAGGTCGGTCAGCACCACGTCGCAGTCGTGGCGGGCCAGCAGCTGCAGCAGCCCGGCGCCGTCGCAGGCACTGCCGACGACCTGCATCAGGTGGGCCTGCAGCACGATGCGGATGCCGTGCAGGACCACGGGATGGTCGTCGGCGATGATGATGCGCGGATGCACGCGGCTCCTCGGAGATCGAACAGACCCCTGCGCGCAGCGGCCAACGCCTGATTCTGCAAAAGGGCAGGGCCACAGAGGTATAGGAAAGGTCCGAAAGCGTTGCCGGTGAACCCCGGGTCGATGCGGGAGGACTCCATCTGCTCATAGCTGTGCGCTATGTGCGCCATGCACCGGGACATTACCGGCCATCGGGTAAGCTAATGCCCTCGTTTGCACAGGAATTCCAGGTGGCTGACTCCCCCAACGCTTCCCCCGCGCCGGCCCGCGCGCTGGAAGGTCAGAAACTGCTGTTGTGCGTGGGAGGCGGGATCGCAGCCTACAAGGCCCTGGAACTGGTGCGGCGCCTGCGCGACGCGGGGGCCCAGGTGCAGGTGGCAATGACCGCCGGTGCCCAGCAGTTCGTCACGCCGCTCAGCTTCCAGGCGCTGTCCGGGCAGCCGACCCGCACCACGCTGTGGGACAGCGCCGCCGAACAGGCCATGGGCCACATCGAACTGGCCCGCTGGGCCGACCGCATCGTGGTCGCGCCCGGTACCGCCGATCTGCTGGCACGGCTGGCCCAGGGCCACGCCGATGACCTGGTCAGCACCCTGTGCCTGGCCAGCACCGCGCCGCTGACAATCTGCCCGGCCATGAATCACCGCATGTGGCTGCATCCGGCGACCCAGGCCAACATCGCCCTGCTGCGCCAGCGCGGTGCGCAGGTGATCGGCCCGGTCGACGGTCCACTGGCCGAAGGCGAATCCGGCCCCGGCCGGCTGGCCGAGCCGGGCGACATCGTCGCCGCGCTGGCCGCCAACGGCGGCGCAGCGGCCCCCGTGGCGCCGCCGGAGACCCGCGCGCTGCAGGGCCTGCGCCTGCTGATCAGTGCCGGCCCCACCTATGAGGACATCGATCCGGTGCGCTACGTGGGCAACCGCAGCAGCGGCAAGATGGGCTTCGCCCTGGCCGCCGCAGCGGCGGCGATGGGTGCGCAGGTGGTGCTGGTCAGCGGCCCGGTGCAGCTGCCGACGCCGCCCGGCGTGCAGCGTGTCGATGTGCGCTCGGCCGCGCAGATGCGCGACGCCGTGCTGAAATCGCTGCCGGCCGACATCTATATCGGTGCCGCCGCGGTGTCCGATTACACGCCGCGCCAGGTGGCCGCGCAGAAGCTGAAGAAGACCGCCGACAGCCAGTCGCTGGTGATCGAGCTGGTGCGCACGCCGGACATCCTGGCCGAGGTCGCCGCGCAGACGCAGGCGCTGAAGCTGGTGGTCGGCTTCGCCGCCGAGACCCACGACGTGGAGAAATACGCGCGCGGCAAGCTGGTCGACAAGCGCCTGGACCTGGTGATCGCCAACCAGGTCGGCATCAGCGGCGGCGGCTTCGAGAGCGACAACAATGCCGCCACTGCCTTCTGGCAGGACGGTGAACAGGTATTCCCGGCCACCTCCAAGCGCGAGCTGGCCGAACAACTGCTGGCGCTGATCGCGCGGAGACTCCAGGCATGACCCAGGCTTTCACTTCCCAACCGCTGCAGGTCAAGCTGCTCGATCCGCGCTTCGGCGACAGCTGGCCGCTGCCGGCCTATGCCACCGAAGCCAGCGCCGGCATGGACCTGCGCGCGGCGCTGGATACCGCGCTGACCCTGCAGCCCGGCGATACCGCGCTGGTCCCCAGCGGCCTGGCCATCCACATCGCCGATCCGAACCTGTGCGCGGTGATCCTGCCGCGTTCGGGGCTGGGCCACCGCCACGGCATCGTGCTCGGCAACGGTACCGGCCTGATCGACGCCGACTACCAGGGGCCGCTGCTGATCAGCGTCTGGAACCGTGGCCGCGAGGCCTTCACCATCGAGCCGGGCGATCGCATCGCTCAGCTGGTGGTGGTGCCGATTGCCCGCGTCAGCCTGCAGGTGGTGGATACTTTCACCGACAGCGTGCGGGGAACGGGTGGATTCGGCCATACCGGGGTGCGTTGACAGGGGACATCGATGAGCGGCATCGGGGAAGGACAGCGGGGACGGTCGTTGGGACGCAGCGCGCCACTACTGGGGGTGCTGCTGGTCCTGCTGGCCGGCTGGTTCGGATGGAGCGCGGTGCAGCAATGGCGGCAGGAGGCCAACGGCCAGGCGCTGGAACACGCGCGTGACCAGGCCGTGCAGGGGCTGCAGGAGGCCGCCGCTGGCCAGCTGAAGCAGCTGCAGCAGCAGTTGAAGAATGAACGCGTGCAGCAGGCCCTGCAGGCCGGCGATGCCGCCGCGGCAGCACTGGCCGTGCGCGAGAGCTGGACCGGCGTGGAGCAGGTGGACGTGCTGGCCGCGGATCTGGCCAACGCCTACGCCGACCCGGCCACCTTCGGCTATGCCCGATTGGCACTGCTGGAAGCCGCACTGGCCGACGGCAAGCCGCGCCTGCGCGTGGTCCGCGACGGCGGTGGCAACCGCCTTGGCCTGGCGGCACCGGTCGAGCTGGGCAACCTGGGCCCGGCCGTGCTCTATGTGCGCCAACCGTTGCTGCGCCTGACCTCGCCGCTGGACCAAGTGAGTGCGCCGTCCACCGGCTTCCTCGGCCTGCGCCAGGGCTCGCACGATCTGGTGACCCAGGGCAATGCTCATCTGGCTGAGAGCGCCGAGGCGCTGGCGCGGCCGGTGGCCGGCACTCCGCTGCGGCTGGTGGCTGCGGTGCCCAATGTCGAACCGGGTCCGCTGGGACTGGGGGCGCTGGCCAGTGCCATCGTTGCGCTGCTGCTGGCCTTCATCGCGGTGCTGCTGGTGGTCGGTCGTGGCCGCCTGCCGAAGGCACTGCCGCTGCCGCGCCGCGCCGCGGCGGCGGACGCCGATCATGGTCCGACGCTGAGCGAGAGCCTGCAGATGGCACCGCCGCCGGTGGCCACCGCCGCCGCCAGCGAGGAAGGCGCGCCCCCACCCCCGCCACCGGTACCGGCCGAGGAACTGGCGGCCGGTATCTTCCGCGCCTACGACATCCGTGGCGTGGTCGGCAGCGAGCTGACGCCGAAGACCGCGGCGCTGATCGGCCAGGCCATCGGCACCGCGGCACTGGAGCAGGGTCTGCGCGAGGTGGTGATCGGTCGCGACGGCCGCCTGTCCGGGCCGGAGCTGGCCGCCGGCCTGGCCGAAGGCCTGCGTCGTGCCGGCTGCGCGGTGATCGACATCGGCCTGGCACCGACCCCGCTGGTGTACTACGCCGCCTTCCATCTGCGTACCGGCACCTGCGTGGCGGTCACCGGCAGCCACAACCCGCCCGAGTACAACGGGTTCAAGGTGGTCATCGGCGGCGAGACGCTGTCCGGCGATGCCATCACCGATCTCTACCAGCGCATCATCGAGGGCCGCCTGGTGCAGGCCGCCGAACCTGGCGATTACCAGCAGCGCGATGTCAGCGCCGACTACATCCAGCGCATCGCCGATGACGTGCAGCTGGACCGCCCGTTGAAGGTGGTGGCCGACGCCGGCAACGGCGTCGCCGGCGCGCTCGCACCGCAGCTGCTGGAAGCGATCGGCGCCGAAGTGATTCCGCTGTACTGCGATGTCGACGGCAGCTTCCCCAACCATCATCCCGACCCCAGCGAACCGGCCAACCTGGAAGACCTGGTGCAGACGGTCAAGCGCTTCGGCGCCGATCTCGGCGTGGCGTTCGATGGCGATGGCGACCGGCTGGGCGTGGTCACCGGCGAAGGCAGGATCATCTATGCCGATCACCTGCTGATGCTGTTCGCGGCCGACGTGCTGATGCGCAACCCGGGCGCGATGGTGATCTACGATGTGAAGTGCACCGGCAAGCTGTCCGACCATGTGCTGCGCAACGGCGGCAGCCCGCTGATGTGGAAGACCGGTCATTCGCTGATGAAGGCGAAGATGCGCGAGACCGATGCCGAACTGGCCGGCGAGATGAGCGGCCACTTCTTCTTCAAGGAGCGCTGGTTCGGGTTCGACGATGGTCTGTACGCCGCCGCGCGCCTGCTGGAAATCCTGGCCCAGCGCGAGGAATCGCCGGACGAAGTGCTGGGCGAGCTGCCGCAGATGGTGGCCACGCCCGAACTGAAAGTACCGGTGGCCGAGGGCACGCCGCACGCGCTGGTGGCGATGCTGGTGGCAGCGGCGCAATCGCCGGACAACCCCTATGTGGGCGGCCGACTGTCGACCATCGACGGCCTGCGCGTGGACTTCCCCGATGGCTGGGGCCTGGTGCGTGCCTCCAACACCACGCCGGTGCTGGTGCTGCGTTTCGAGGGCAACGACGAGGCCGCACTGGAACGCATCCAGGCGTTGTTCCGCAGCCAGCTGCAACCGGTGCTGGGCGATACCCCGCTGGGGTTCTGATTGATCGGGATTGGATCGATCGGGTAGTGCCGGCCGCTGGCCGGCAACCTCATGAACCCCTGATCCATCCTGTGGTTGCCGGCCAGCGGCCGGCACTACCCCTTGAACCGCAGGCCCACGCCCGGTTCGGTGAACAGGTAGCGCGAATCCAGTGCCGAATCGCCCAGCTTGTGCCGCAGCTTGCCGACCAGGATGCGCAGGTAGTGGGTGTCGTGCTGATGGGTCGGGCCCCAGATCTCCTGCAGGATCTGCGGCTGGGTCACCACCCGCCCGGCGTTGCGCAGCAGCAGCGACAGCAGCGCGTACTCCTTGCGGGTCAGCGCCACCGGCTCGCCATCCAGCGCCACTTCACGGCGCACCAGGTCCACGTGCAGGTGGCCGTCGTCGAACACCGGCGGGGTGCCGTCACTGGGTACGCTGCGGGTGCGCAGCAGCGCCCGTACCCGCGCCATCAGTTCCTGCGTGCCGAACGGCTTGGTGACATAGTCATTGGCGCCGGTATCCAGCGCCCGCACCTTCTCGGCCTCGCCGGCGCGCACGGTCAGCATGATCACCGGCACCTGGCTCCACTGCCGCAGCTGTTCAAGCACCTCGTGGCCTTCCATGTCCGGCAGGCCGATATCCAGGATCACCAGGTCCATGTCCTCGCTGGCGGCCAGCTGCAGGCCTTCCTGGCCGGTGGCCGCCTGCCGCACCTGGTAGCCCTGCGCGCGCAGGCTGATGTCCAGGAACCGGCGGATCTGGGTTTCATCGTCGATCACCAGCACGCGCGCGGCCGGCACGCTGGCATCAATCGGGGTCGGGCTCATCGTGGGAGGCTGGCTTGAGCAGGGGCAGGGTGATGCGGATCAGGGTACCGCGACCGTCGCGTCCGGGCAGCGCCTGGACGCTGCCGCCATGCGCGCCGATCATGCCCTGGCAGATGGTCAGGCCCAGGCCGGTACCGTGGCGGCCACGGTCGCCGCGCTCGACGCTGTAGAACATGTCGAAGATGCGCGCGCGCTCGTCGTCGGGAATGCCGGGGCCGGCATCGATCACGTCGATGCGCAGCTGGCCATCCAGCTCGCGCGCCTGCACCTGCACGGCGGCATCCGGCGGCGAGAACTTGGCGGCGTTCTCCATCACGTTGAACACGGCCTGTTCCACCAGCGCCGGGTGCACCCAGATCGGTGCCAGCGTGGACGGAATGTCCAGCTCCAGCCGCACCTTGGGCTGGTAGCGCTGCAGGCGCCGCGCCGCCGAGCCGATCAGTTCATCCACGCCGATCCAGTCGCGGTTGATCTTCAGCCCTTCGTGGCCGAGCCGGGTCATGTCCAGCAGGTTCTGGATGTAGCGGTCCAGGCGCTCGCCTTCGACCAGGATGGTATCGAGCAGGGCACGGCGATCGGTCGTGTCCATCGCCGCGCCATAGCTGGCCAGGCTGTCGGCCGAACCGATCATCGCCGCCAGTGGCGAGCGCAGGTCATGCGACACCGAAGAGAGCAGGGCCGAGCGCAACCGTTCGGTCTCGTTGCTCACATGGGCCTGCTCCAGCTCTGCCACCAATCGCGTGCGCAGCGCGGCCTGGGCGATGTCGTCGACCATCGCTTCGGCCAGCTGCCGCTGCTCGGGCAGCAGGCGTGCCTGCGCGCCGGGCAGGTACAGGCCGGCCACGCCGATCGCATGGTCTTCGCCATCCAGCAGCGGCAGGAACCACCATTGCGCCCCTGCGAGGGTGTCGGTGAAGCGTCCACTGGGCTGGCCGTGGCGCAGCGCCCAGTCGGCGGCGGCCAGATCGGTGTCGCCGGGCTGGCTGCGGCCCCCGGCCGCGGTATCGGTGCCGATCCGCAGCCACGCCGGCACATCCATGGCCTGTTCCAGCGCATGCCGGCCGGCCTGTGCCACCTCGCCGTTGCCGGCGGCGCTGGCCAGCTGCCGGCCCAGCTGCTGGCGCGCGCGCGCGTGGCGGTTGGCCGCGCGCAGCGCGATCACCTGCATGCGCAGCCGCGAGGCCAGGCGTCCGGCCACCAGGGCGGCGGCCAGGAACAGGAAGACGGTGATCACACCCTGCCGTGCACCGATGGCAAAGGTGAAGCGCGGCGCGATGAACAGGAAGTTGTAGGCGAGGAAGCACAGGATCGCCGCCATCACCGCCACGCTGGCACGCGTGCGTGCGGCCACCAGCACCACCGCGACGATGAACACCATCGACAGGTCGGCCATGCCCACCCAACGCTCGGCCAGCCAGGCCACCACGCAGGCCAGCGCCGTGGCGATCAGTGCCTGCACCGGCTCGTGGCTGAAGCCACGCACCGGTGCCATCAGCCCCTCGCGGCGCGAGCGTGCACGTGCCTGCGGCGTGCTGATGATGGTGATCTCGTAGTGCGCGCCGCGCTGGATCAACTGTTGGGTCAGGGTGCGGTTGAACATCCGTGCCAGCGGTCGCTCGCGGGTGCGGCCCAGCACCAGGGTCGACACGCCATTGTGTGCGGCATGGTCGAGCAGGGCATCGGCGATGCTCGATCCATGCAGCAGTTCAGCATCACCGCCCAGACGCCGCGCCAGTGCGAAGGCCGCATCGATCTCGCGGCGGGTCGCATCATCCTGGCGACGCCCCTGCACGGTCACCACCGTCCATGGCGCATCGCGGCGTTCGGCGATGCGCCGTGCCACCCGCACCAGGTACTCGCTCTGGCCGCCGCCATCGATGGCCACCAGCACGCCGCGGCGCAGTGGCAGGTTGCCTTCACCGCGTGCGGCGCGGGTCTCGCGCAGGCTGCTGTCGACGCGGTCGGCGGCTTCCTGCATTGCCAGTTCGCGCAGGGCGGTCAGGTTGGCCGGCGAGAAGAACGCCTGCAGCGCCTGCGTGGCCTGCTCGGGCACATAGACCTTGCCCTGCTGCAGGCGCGCGATCAGTTCGCGCGGCGGCAGGTCGACCAGCACGATGTCATGCAGGCGGTCGAGCACGCCGTCCGGCACGGTCTCGCTTACACGCACGCCGGTGATGCGCATCACCACGTCGTTGAGGCTTTCCAGGTGCTGGATGTTGACCGTGGTCCAGACGTCGATGCCGGCGTCCAGCAGTTCCATCACATCCTGCCAGCGCCGCTCGTGGCGGCTGCCCGGCGCGTTGCGATGGGCCAGTTCGTCCACCAGCACCAGTGCGGGATGCCGGGCCAGCACGGCGTCCAGGTCCATCTCCTGCAAGGTGTGGCCGTGGTAGGCCACTTCCTTCAGCGGCAGCTGCGGCAGGCCTTCCAGCAACGCCTGGGTATCGGCGCGGCCATGGGTTTCCACCAGGCCCACCACCAGGTCGACGCCGCGACGTAGCTGTTCCTGCGCGCGGGTCAGCATGGTGTAGGTCTTGCCCACGCCCGGCGCCGCGCCGAGGAATACCGTCAGCTTGCCGCCGGCTTCGCGTTGCAGGCCTTCGACCAGGGCATCGGCCTGGCGGGTACGTGCATCAGTCATGGGTGCCGCTGTCATGGCTGCCATTGTGCGCGCAGCGGGTGCAGGCCGGCATCACGGCGCCTTGGCGGCGTGGTCCAGTGCGAAGTTCAGGGTTACCACGTTCACCCGCGGCTGGCCGAACAGGCCCCACTGGCGACCTTCGGTATGCGCCTGCACCAGCGCCTGCACGCGCTCCACCGGCAGGCCACGGGCACGTGCCACGCGCGCCACCTGCAGTTGTGCCGCCTCTGGCGACAGTTGCGGATCCAGGCCACCTGCGGACTGGGTGACCAGGTCCGCCGGCACCTGTGCCGGCGCTACGCCTTCGCGTGCGGCCACCGCCGCGGTGCTGGCGGCTACGCGTTCGGCCAGCGCCGGGTTGCTGCGCGCCATGTTGGAGCCCGCTGCGGCCATCGGATCGTAGTTGGCGGCCGACGGCCGGGCCTGGAAATAGCCATCGCCGGTGAACGGCTGCGACAGCCACGCCGAGCCGCGTACCTGGCCGCTGCCATCACGCAGCAGGCTGCCTTCGGCCTGGGTCGGGTAGGCCAGGCCGGCGAAACCGGTGGCGATGCCGGCGTAGACCGCTCCGGCCAGCAACAGCGTGGCCAGGCCCAGGCCGATGGCCGGGCGCCAGCTGGCGCCATCCTGCAGGCCGGCCACGCGGGCCTCGGCCTTGGCTTCGCGGGACAGGGAAGACGAAGTGGAAGCAGAACGGTTCATGCGCCGAATACCAGGACAAGAAGGAGGTCGATCAGCTTGATCGCCGCGAACGGCAGCAGCACGCCGCCGAGGCCGTACACCAGCATGTTCCGGCGCAGCAGCGCGGTGGCCGTGGCCGGGCGGAAGCGCACGCCGCGCAGGGCGAGCGGGATCAGTGCGGGAATCACCAGCGCGTTGAAGATCAGCGCGGCCAGCACCGCGTTGCGCGGGCTCGACAGCTGCATCACGTTCAAGGCGGCCATGGTTGGCACCGCAGCGGCAAACAGCGCCGGCAGGATCGCGAAGTACTTGGAGACGTCGTTGGCCAGCGAGAAGGTGGTCAGCGCGCCGCGGGTGATCAGCTGCTGCTTGCCCACTTCCACCACCGCCAGCAGTTTGGCCGGGTCCGAATCGAGGTCGACCATGTTGCCGGCCTCCTTCGCTGCCTGCGTGCCGGAGTTCATCGCCAGGCCGATGTCGGCCTGCGCCAGCGCGGGCGCGTCATTGGTGCCATCGCCCACCATCGCCACCAGGCGGCCGCCGGCCTGCTCCTGGCGGATGCGCGCCAGCTTGTCTTCCGGGCGTGCCTCGGCGATGTAATCGTCGACGCCGGCCTCGGCAGCAATGGCGGCGGCGGTCAGCGGGTTGTCGCCGGTGATCATCACCGTGCGGATGCCCATCGCGCGCAGCTGCGCGAACTTCTCGCGCATGCCGTGCTTGACCACGTCCGACAGCTCGATCACGCCCAGTACGTGGCGGCCCTCGGCCACCACCAGCGGGGTGGCACCGTTGCGTGCCACCTGCTCGACGCGCCCGGCCAGCTCGGCCGGCACCGTGCCACCCAGCGCCTGCACATGGTTGCGGATCGCATCCAGTGCGCCCTTCCGGATCTGCCGGCCATGTTCCAGGTCCACGCCGGACATGCGGGTCTGCGCACTGAAGGCCAGGTAGTCGGCATGGTCCGGCTCGGCGGTGGCGCAACCCTGCTCGCGGGCCAGGCGCACGATCGACTTGCCTTCCGGCGTCGGGTCGGCCAGCGAGGACAGCAGTGCCGCTTCACGCAGCTGGCTGGCGTCGATGCCGGCCAACGGATGGAAGTGGCTCGCCTGGCGGTCGCCGTAGGTGATGGTGCCGGTCTTGTCCAGCAGCAGCACGTCGACGTCGCCGGCCACTTCCACCGCCTTGCCCGACTTGGCCAGCACGTTGGCGGCCAGTGCACGGTTCATGCCGGCAATACCAATCGCTGGCAGCAGGCCGCCGATGGTGGTCGGGATCAGGCACACCAGCAGCGCGATCAGCAGCAGCGGATCGACCTTGACGCCGACCGCAGCACCGATCGCCGGCAGCGTCGCCACCACTACCAGGAAGGTGAGCGTCATCGCCGCCAGCAGCAGGGTCAGCGCGACCTCGTTCGGGGTCTTCTGCCGGTTGGCGCCCTCCACCAGCGCGATCATCCGGTCCAGGAAGCTGTGGCCCGGTTCGGCGGTCACCCGCACGATGATCTGGTCGGACAGCACCTTGGTGCCGCCGATCACGCCGGAACGGTCGGTGCCGGCCTCGCGCAGTACCGGTGCCGATTCGCCGGTCACCGCCGCTTCGTTGATGGTGGCCAGGCCCTGCACGATCTCGCCATCGGCCGGCACCAGTTCACCGGCACTGACGATCACATGGTCGCCCGGGCGCAGCTCGGCGGCCGGCACCTGGGCTTCTGCGGCGCCTGGCTGCGGAGCAGCCAGCCGGCGCGCCACCAGGTCCTGGCGGGCCCGGCGCAGCGAGGCGGCCTGGCCGCGGCCACGTGCCTCGGCCACGGCTTCGGCGAAATTGCCGAACAGCACGGTCACCAGCAGGATCGCGGTCACCGCCAGGCCGAAGCCCAGCGGCGCATTGCCGGTCAGGGTGACGATGGCGGCGACGATCGTGCCGGCCATCACCACCGCCATCACCGGGCTGCGCACCAGATGCATCGGCGACAGCTTGCGCACCGCTTCGACCAGTGCACGGCGCAGGCCGGCGCCATCAAGCAGGGCAGGGCGCGGTGCATGGGTACTACGGGTTGAACTTGCATGACTACTCATGGGGGTGTCCTCAGTGCAGTCCCAGGCTCAGGTGGTCGGCGATCGGGCCGAGTACCAGCGCCGGCATGAACTGCAGCACGGTCAGGATGACGATCACCGAGACCAGGGTCAGGGCGAAGGTCGGGGTTTCGATCTGCAGGCTGCCGGCAGATTCCGGCGCCTGGCGCTTGGCAGCCAGCTGTGCGGCCACCACCAGCGGAATGATCAGCAGCGGGAAGCGGCCCAGCAGCAGTACCAGCGAGCAGCTCAGGTTCCACCACAGCGTGGCGTCACCCAGGCCTTCGAAGCCCGAACCGTTGTTGGCATAGGCCGACACGTACTCGTAGAAGACCTGGCTGATGCCATGGAAGCCGGGGTTGGAGGTGCCGGCCAGGCCGGGCACGGCCAGGGTGATCGCGGTGAACACCAGCAGGGTGATCGGCTGCAGCAGCACCAGCAGGGCCAGCAGGCGCACCTGCGGCGTCTCCAGCTTGCGGCCGAACAGCTCCGGCGTACGCCCGGTCATCAACCCGGCCAGGAACACGCCCAGCAGCAGGTACACGATGAACTGCTGCAGGCCGCAGCCGATGCCGCCCCAGATCGCACTGACCAGCATGTTGACCATCGCGATGCCGCCACTCAGCGGTGCCAGCGAATCGTGCATGCCGTTGACCGAGCCGTTGGAGACCTGGGTGGTCACCGCCGCCCACAGCGCGGTGCCATCGGCGCCGAAGCGCACCTCCTTGCCTTCCATCAGCAGCGGGGTGGCGGCGCTGGCGCTGTGTCCTTCGCTCCACATCATCGCGCCGGTCGACAGCAGCGACATGCCCAGCATGCAGCTGAACACCAGGGCGCCGAAGCGGCGGCGGCCAGTGAAGGCACCGATCATGAAGATCACCGCCATCGGTATCAGCAGGATGCCGACGACCTCCAGCGCGTTCGACAGCGGGGTCGGGTTCTCCAGCGGGAAGCTGCTGTTCGGGCCGTACCAGCCGCCGCCGTTGGCGCCCAGCTGCTTGGCCGCGACCATCGCCGCGACCGGGCCCAGCGGCAGTTTCTGCCCGGCCATGCCGGCGCTGGCATCGATCGGCGTGGCCTGCGGGCCGCCCGCCAGGGTCGACGGTACGCCCTGGCTGGTCAGCAGCAGGGTCCAGACCAGGCACAGCGGCAGCAGGAAGCGCACGCACAGGCGCACCACGTCCACATAGTAGTTGCCCACCGCCACCTGGCGGTCATCGCCGGTACCGGTGGCCGCCGCAGCCTGCGGCGCACGCGAGAACAACGCGCGCAGCGTCGCCACGGCCAACGCCAGCCCCATCATCGGCGTCACCACCTGCAGGCCGGTGATGCCGGTCATCTGCGAGAGATAGGACAGCTGCGCCTGGCCCGAGTAGTGCTGCTGGTTGGTGTTGGTCAGGAACGAGATCATCGTGTGCAGCGCGGTGTCCCAGCGCATGTTCGGGATCTGGTCCGGGTTCAACGGCAACCAGGCCTGGGTCATGAACACCGCCTGGGTCAGCACCGCGACCACCACGTTGCTCAGCACGAAGGCCAGCGCATAGCCGCGCCAGGACATCGAACGCGACGGATCGACGCCGAATACCTTGTACAGCGGCTTTTCGATCCAGTGGAACAGCACGTCGACCTTCATCGGCGCACCGCGCATCACGCGCGCCAGGTACAGGCCCAGCGGCCACGCCAGCAGCAGGCTGGCAGCAATAATGACAAGCATCTCAGTCATGGCCGGCTCCGTCAGAACGACTCGGGCCGAAGCACGACATAGAGAAGATAGGCGGCGGCGACCAGCACCAGCACGCCACACAACAACGACAGCCAGGGGGACATTGCAATAGCGTCCTGGTGGAACCCCTCCACCTCAGGCCGCCATCGTCGTCCTGCCCCCCATAAACGCACTACGCGCCGGACCGGGCCGACGCGTAAAGAGTGCATAAATTCGGTGGGCCAACCCGTAACCAGGCCCCGGGTAGCGCCGGGCCACGCCCGGTAGTGGGAGGCTCGTCAGCCGGCCGGTGCTGCCGCCGGCGCCAGCCCCTTCAGCTCGCGATAGCGCTGCAGGCTGCTGTCGATCTCGGCCTTCAGGGCCTGCTGCTGTTGCACGAACCCGGCCTGCAGCCGCTGCTGCGCCTGCAGCTGCACGTGCCGCTGGCGGATCGCTTCGGCCTGCTTGCCGGCCACCTTGCCGCCGGCCAGTTCGCGATCGCCGGCAGCCGCCAGCAGCGCCACCAGCGATTCACGCAGGCTGGTGACGTTGTACTCGGCCGTCTTGAGGTTGTTGTCCAGCACTTCCTGGCGTTCGGCGAACACCCGGCGCAGGTCGTCCTCGCTGCCATAGGTGGTCAGCATCGCCTGCTCGGTGCGCTGGCGGGTCTGCGCGGCCATCAGGTCCAGCTGCCGCTGCGCCGCTTCCGTGCTGGCGGCGGCGCGCTCCTCGTCGGTCAACGCGCGCTGGACCTGCGCATTGCGCAGGCCACTCTTTGCGTTGAACTCGTCGCGGGCATGGTTGACCGCGTCGGACGGCAGCGAATCGCTGCAGATCCGCTCCTTGCCCTCGTTCCAGCAGTACAGCTTCTTCTCCACCTTGCCACCGCCCCGCGGTTGTGCCGGAACGGAGAACGGCACGGCCAGCAGCAGGCCGGCAAAGAGCACAGCAGGAACTCGGGACATGACCTTTCCCCTGGGTCGGTCAGCGGGTCGAACGGACGCCGTACTGGGCCCGGTAGGCTTCCAGCGGCTGCCGGTAACCCACAAGTTCCGGGTTGCCGGAGGCGAAATCAAGCAGGTCGGCCAGCGACGCCACGGCGATCACCGGAATGCCGGCCTCTTCGGCCACCGACTGCGCGGCGGAGCGACGGTCGGATTCCGAGGCGATCTCCTGGCGGTCCAGCGCCACCACGATGCCGGCCGGCGTGCCACCGGCGGCGCGGATGATGCCCAGCGCTTCGCGGATCGCGGTACCGGCGGTGATCACGTCGTCGACGATCAGCACGCGCTTGCCATTCATGTCGGCGCCGATCAGCTGGCCGCCTTCACCGTGGTCCTTGGCTTCCTTGCGGTTGAACGACAGCGGCAGGTCGCGGCCGCGCTGGGCCAGCTCGCAGGCCATCGCGGTGGCCAGCGGAATGCCCTTGTAGGCCGGGCCGAACACCACGTCGTACTTGATCCCGGTGGCGTCGATGGCATCGGCGTAGCAGGCGCCGAGCTGCGACAGCAGCGAACCGGAGTCGAAACGACCGGCGTTGAAGAAATAGGGGCTCAGCCGGCCGGACTTGAGGGTGAACTGGCCGAAGCGCAGGGCGTCGGCGGTCAGGGCCAGCTGCAGGAAACGGTGGCGGTGGTCGCTCATCAAAACTCGATTCATCTTCATTTGGAGCACAAATCCTAATCCAGCTGGGCGTTTCGCGCTCGTCCGGCCCTGGGTGAGGGCCGTTGCGCCCCCCTCTGGCGGACTGCGCAGCCCTGCGGGCAACCGGTATGCTTGCCCGGTTTCCCGCCGCAGGTCCCCCGCATGCGCATCATCAGTTTCAACGCCAATGGCATCCGTTCCGCCGCAACCAAGGGCTTCCTCGATTGGTTCCGGGCCCAGGACGCCGACGTCCTGTGCATCCAGGAGACCAAGGCCCAGGAAGACCAGCTGACCGACCCGATGTTCCGCCCGGACGGCCACCACTGCTTCTACCGCGACGCCATCACCAAGAAGGGCTACAGCGGCGTGGCGATCTACAGCAAGCGCGAGCCGGACCAGGTCATCACCTCGCTGGGCTGGGCCCCGTTCGACGACGAAGGCCGCTACATCGAGGCGCGCTACGGCAACCTCAGCGTGGTCTCCTTCTATATCCCGTCCGGCAGCTCGGGCGACCTGCGCCAGGGTTTCAAGTTCGAAGTGATGGAATGGCTGCGGCCGATCCTCGAGGAATGGGCGCGCAGCGGCCGCGACTACGTGCTGTGCGGCGACTGGAACATCGTCCGTTCGGCGCTGGACATCAAGAACTGGAAGTCCAACCAGAAGAACTCCGGCTGCCTGCCGGAAGAGCGCGACTGGCTCAACGCGCTGTGCGCCGACCACGGCCAGGCCACCGATGTCACCGCCGGCCGCGGCTGGGCCGATGCCTACCGCCTGCTCAACCCCACCGGCGAGGACTACACCTGGTGGAGCAACCGCGGCGCCGCCCGCGCCAACAATGTCGGTTGGCGCATCGACTACCAGTTCATCACCCCGGGCCTGCGTGACCGCCTGCGCAGCTGCTCGATCTATCGCGACGAGCGCTTCTCCGACCACGCGCCGTTCATCGTGGACTACGACCTGTGACCGAGGCCGCCACGCCGGTCAGCTACAAGGGCTGGGCAGGCATCAAGCGCGCCTTCGGCACTCCGTCGGCGCTGACCATGGCCATGCTCGGCTTCGGCAGCGGCCTGCCGTTCCTGCTGATCGCCTCGCAGACCCTGTCCACGCGCCTGCGCGACGTCGGCCTGGACCTGGGCAGCATCGGCCTGATCAGCCTGGCCAGCTTCTTCTACCTGCTCAAGTTCCTGTGGGCGCCCCTGCTGGATCGCTATGCCTTCCCGCTGCTCGGTGGGCTCGGCCGCCGCCGCTCGTGGCTGCTGGTGTCGCAGGCGCTGGTGCTGGTCGGCCTGGTCGCACTGGCCTTCGTGCGTCCCGAGCAGGGCGTCTGGCCGCTGGTGGCCTGGGTGCTGGTGGCCTCGTTCGCCGGTGCCACCCAGGACTCGGCCGTCGACGCCTACCGCATCGAGATCGCGCCGCAGGCGGCGCAGGCCGCGCTGGCGGCCACCTATACGCTGGGTTACCGGATCGGCCTGATCCTGGCCGGTGCCGGCGCGCTGTACCTGGCCCAGTTCGAAGGCTGGATCGTGGCCTATCTGGCCATGGCGGCACTGATGCTGCTGCCGATCGTCACCACGCTGCTGTGCGCCGAACCGGAGCGTCCGGCCACCACCGTGCAGCGCCGCATCGATGTCGCCGAGGCGTTCGTCCAGCCCATCACCAGCTTCTTCAGCCGCAACGGCGTTGCGCTGGCGCTGGTGCTGCTGGCCTTCGTCGGGCTGTTCAAGTTCCCGGACCAGGTCATCGGCGTGATGGCCGGGCCGTTCTACCTCGACTCCGGGTTCGACAAGGCCGACATCGCGACCGTCTCCAAGCTGTTCGGTGTGTGGATGGGCATCGGTGGCGCCTTCCTGGGCGGCATCGCGGTGGCCGCGTTCGGTTTCCGCCGCATGCTGCTGGTGGCCGCGCTGGGCGTGGCGCTGTCCAACCTTGCGTTCCTGCTGATGGCGCACAACCCGGGCAAGCTGTGGGCGTTCTATGCCGCGCTCAGCGCCGACAACCTGTTCCAGGGCTTTGCCGGCACCGTGCTGGTGGCCTTCATGTCGTCGCTGACCGACCGCAACTTCACTGCCACCCAGTACGCGCTGCTGGTCTCGCTGGCCAACCTGCCCGGCAAGTTCGTCGGTGGCGTTTCCGGCTATATCGTTGAAGCCACCTCCTACAGCACGTTCTTCATCCTCAGCTCGGTCACCGTGGTGCCGACCCTGCTGCTGCTGGCCTGGTTGTGGCCGCGGATCGTGGATCGCGGGCCCCCGCCGGTCGCCTGATTGCCTGTACGTCCGGTCTGCGGGATCATCGCCCCGACGCGCCGAGGGGGCGGTGCCTTGCGAACGGGGAAGTGAGCATGGCCGACGTTGTGCTGCGGGACCTGGACCCGCTGCTGCTGGACCGTATCCGTCGAGTCGCGGTTGCCCGCGGCTGGACCCACGAACAGACCTGCGCGGCCTTGCTGGAGCAGGGCCTGTTCAGCAGTGAACTGGAGGTCCGCTCCGGCTTCGGCGATCCCGAAGTGGACGCCCTGTCCGATGCCATCGCCGCCCTGCAGGCCCTGCCCGCAGGACAGGGCTTCGATTAGCGCCTCTGTAGCGTCGAGCCATGCTCGACTGCTTCTGCTCACGCAGGATGTATCGCGCCCAGGATCCGCGGGCCTTTCGCCCCGGTCACGCTCGGCAGGTTGCCGGCCAGCCCGTCCATCGTCCGCTGCGCCAGCCACGCAAACCCCATCGCCTCCACGTACTCCGGGTCCAGCCCGTGCATCGCACTGGACTCCACCTGCACCTCCGGCAGCCGTGCCGCCAGCCGCTTCATCAGCTGCCGGTTGCGCACGCCACCGCCACAGACCAGCAGGCGCCGGGTCTGCGGCTGCTGCGCCAGCAGTGCGTCGGCCACCGTCGCCACGGTCAGCTCCAGCAGGGTCGCCTGCACGTCGGCGGCGGCGTATTCGCCTTCGCCCATGTGCGCCTCGGCCCAGGCCAGGTGGAACTGTTCGCGGCCGGTGCTCTTCGGTGGCGGTAGTGCGAACCACGGGTCCGAACGCCACCCGGCCAGAAGGCTGTCGTCCACCGCGCCACTGGCGGCATACGCGCCGTCGGCATCGAAGGTGCGGCCGGTGTGGCGCTGACACCAGGCGTCCATCAGCGCGTTGGCCGGGCCGGTATCGAAGCCACGCACCGCGCCTTCGCGCGGGATCAGGGTCAGGTTGGCGATGCCGCCCAGGTTCAGCACCGCGCGGTCTTCATCGGCGGTGCCGAGCATGCCCAGGTGGAAGGCCGGCATCAGCGGTGCGCCATGGCCCCCGGCCGCTACGTCGCGGCGGCGGAAGTCGCACACCGTGGTGATCCCGGTCAGTTCGGCGATGCGGTTGCCGTCGCCCAGCTGCACGGTGAACGCAGGGTCGGCCAGCGGCCGATGGCGCACGGTCTGCCCATGCGAGCCGATCGCCCGTACCTGCGCCGGGTCCACGCCCGCCTCGGCCAGCAGCTGGTTGGCGGCGTCGGCGAAGCTGATCGCGATCCGCGCATCCAGCTCGCCCAGTTCCTCCAGCGAGTCCAGTGGACCGCCTTCGCCCAGTGCCACCAGCCGTGCGCGCAGCACCGGCTCCCAGCGGGTGGTCAGCCCGTGCACGAAGCGGCAGCCGCCAGTGGTGGGGAACTGCACCAGGGCAGCGTCGATGCCATCGGCGCTGGTGCCCGACATCAGGCCAAGGTACAGGGGGGCGTCAGCGTCGGCAGTGGTGTTCATGGCAGGCATAAAAAAAGGACGCGGCAAGCTTGGGCTGCCGCGTCCTTCTTCGTCAACGCAGGGGCTCAGCCGCGCTTGCGGCCGGCGCTGCTCTTGTCCTTGGCGCTGGCCACCTCGGGTGCGGCCTCGTCGCGGCTGGTCGGGGCCGGGCTGGCGTCGGCGTAGATCAGCTTCTCCATGCCCTGGATGCGTGCCATCGCCGGCGCGGTCTGCGCACGGAAGGCCACCAGCTCGGCGCCCTTCAGCGGTTCCGGCGGTGGCATGGTCACCGTCAGCGGGTTGCGGTGCTCGCCGTTGACGCGGAATTCGTAGTGCAGGTGTGGGCCGGTGGCCAGGCCAGTCGAGCCGACATAGCCGATCACCGTGCCCTGGGCCACGCGCTGGCCGGTCTTGATGTTCGCAAAGCGCGACATGTGCCCGTACAGGGTGGTGTGGCCGCGGCCGTGGTCGAGGATCACCACGTTGCCGTAGCCGCGCTGCACGCCGGCGAACTGCACGCGGGCATCGCCGGCGGCCATGATCGGGGTGCCGGTGCGCGCGGCGTAGTCCACGCCCTTGTGCATGCGCATCTTGCCCAGCACCGGGTGCTTGCGCGCGCCGAAGGTCGAGCTCAGCCGCGCGAACGGGATCGGCATGCGGATGAAGCTCTTCTTCAGCGATCGCCCGTTGATGTCGTAGTACTCGGACTTGCCGTTGCGGTCGAAGCGGAAGCCGGAATAGGTCTTGCCACCGGTGGTGAAGGTCGCCGCCAGGATCTTGCTGGTGTCCACCTTCTCGCCTTCGCGCCAGGTTTCATCCATCACCACGCTGAAGCGGTCGCCCGGCTGCAGGTCCTTCGAGAAGTCGATGTCGTACTTGAAGATGTCGTCGGTCATCGTCGCGATCGCCGACGGCGACAGCCCGGCCCGGCGGGCCGCGGCGTACAGCGAGCTGGTGATCTCGCCGCTGGTGACCACCGTACGCGTGGAGGTCTCGCGCTTGGTCACCTTCTCCTTGATGTCATCGCCGGCCAGGCTCAACTCGACCCGGTTGTCGCCATCACGGTCGAAGCGGATGCTGCGCAGGTCGCCCGAGAGCGGCATGTCGAAGGCGATCTCGGTACCGGGGCGCAGCTTGGTCAGCGATTCGCGGGCGCCGGGATGGTCCAGCACGCGGTGCAGGGTGCTGGCCGGAATGCCGGCCTGGTCGAACAGGTCGCTCAGGGTCTGGCCGCGCTGCACCCGCAGCACCTGCCAGCTGTCGCCCGGCACCTGCTGCTGGCGGGCCATGCTCAGCGGCGGCAACGGCAGTGCCAGGCTGGTGTGGCTGTCGGCGAACGGCGCGTCGATGGTGTGCGAGAAGCCGGGGACGATCGTCGCCACCAGCGCACCGATGGTCGCAAACAGGCTGGCATGCATCCAATGGCGCCGGGTCCAGCGTTCATTGAATGCGGCGGGAAGGTGTTGCCTGAGCTTCCGATGCAGGGCGTTGTCGTGCAGGACGTGGAGGCGTTCCTGGAAGCGCTGCTTGCGTGCGCGCCCTTGTTCGGAGTTGTGCATCGGCGATTTTTCCTGACGGCCCGGGAGCGCGGGCCTAAACGCCGGTTACCATAGACACCTGAGAAAACCGCGTCAAACCCTTGTGCCCATTGGCTTTTGTGAAGCCAATCGGGTTAACTTTGCTTTAACACCCCACACAAGAATCGGCGTTGCCGGGAGTAGTCACGTGTCCTCGATTGAAGAAGCCCTTGCCCTGATCGGCCGTGGTGCCGACGAGATCCTCAAGCTCGAGGATCTGCGTGCGCGCCTGCAGGAAGGCCGTCCGCTGCGGATCAAGGCTGGCTTCGACCCCACCGCGCCCGACCTGCACCTGGGCCATACGGTGCTGCTGAACAAGATGCGCCAGTTCCAGGACCTCGGCCACCAGGTCATCTTCCTGATCGGCGACTTCACCGGGATGATCGGCGACCCGTCGGGCAAGAGCCTGACCCGCAAGCCGCTCAGCCGCGAGGATGTGCTGGCCAACGCCCGCACCTATGAGGAGCAGGTGTTCAAGGTGCTCGACCGCAGCCGTACCGAAGTCCGCTTCAATTCGGAGTGGTTCGGCAAGATGGGCGCGGCCGACATGATCCGCCTGGCCGGCCAGCACACCGTGGCGCGCATGCTCGAGCGCGACGACTTCGCCAAGCGCTACGCCGCCCAGCAGTCCATCGCCATCCACGAGTTCCTGTACCCGCTGGTGCAGGGCTACGACTCGGTGGCCCTGGAAGCCGACGTCGAGCTTGGCGGTACCGACCAGAAGTTCAACCTGCTGATGGGCCGCGGCCTGCAGGAGCACCATGGCCAGAAGCCGCAGGTGGTGCTGACCATGCCGCTGCTGGAAGGCCTGGACGGCGTCAACAAGATGTCCAAGTCGCTGGGCAACTACATCGGTATCAGCGAACCGGCCATCGACATCGTCACCAAGACCATGAAGGTGGACGACACCCTGATGTGGCGCTGGATCGAGCTGCTGTCGTTTGATATCAGCCAGGCCGAAGCCGTGCAGCTGCGCGAGCAGGTGGCCTCCGGCGGGCTGAATCCGCGCGTGGTCAAGCTGCGCCTGGCGCGTGAACTGGCGACCCGCTTCCACGACGCTGCGGCCGCCGAGCAGGCCATTGCCGGCTGGGAAGCGGCGGTGACCGGGCAGGGCGACATCACTCAGCTGCCGCTGCAGGACGTGGTGATCCCGGCCGAGGGCCTGCGTATCGCCGCGCTGCTGACGGCGGCCGGGCTGACCCCGAGTAACTCCGAAGCCAACCGCAAGCTCAAGGAGCGCGCGGTCAAGGTGGATGGTGACGTGGTGGAAGACGGCCAGCAGGTGCTGCTGCCGGGCTTTGAAGGCCTGCTGCAGGTCGGCAAGCGCACCTTCGCCCGCGTGCGCCTGGTCACTGCCTGACAGGAAGGAAGGGCCGGCGCCAGCCGGCCCTTCCTGCTTTGTATGTAGAGTCGAGCGTTGCTCGACTGCTCTTGCCCTTCGCGGAACCCCCACGAAGGGC
>NZ_JAOCAV010000001.1:1757500-2355965 GCF_029839665.1 Stenotrophomonas sp. GD03930
AACACAGCACTCTGCAAACACGAAAGTGGACGTATAGGGTGTGACGCCTGCCCGGTGCTGGAAGGTTAATTGATGGGGTCAGCCGCAAGGCGAAGCTCTTGATCGAAGCCCCAGTAAACGGCGGCCGTAACTATAACGGTCCTAAGGTAGCGAAATTCCTTGTCGGGTAAGTTCCGACCTGCACGAATGGCGTAACGACAGCGGCGCTGTCTCCACCCGAGACTCAGTGAAATTGAAATCGCTGTGAAGATGCAGCGTTCCCGTGGCAAGACGGAAAGACCCCGTGAACCTTTACTATAGCTTTACACTGAACGTTGAGTTCGTCTGTGTAGGATAGGTGGGAGGCTATGAAACTGTGGCGCTAGCTGCAGCGGAGCCATCCTTGAAATACCACCCTGTCGTGCTTGACGTTCTAACCTGGGCCCATTATCTGGGTCGGGGACCGTGTATGGTGGGTAGTTTGACTGGGGCGGTCTCCTCCTAAAGAGTAACGGAGGAGCTCGAAGGTACGCTCAGCGCGGTCGGACATCGCGCACTGTGTGCAAAGGCATAAGCGTGCTTGACTGCAAGATCGACGGATCAAGCAGGTAGGAAACTAGGACTTAGTGATCCGGTGGTTCTGTATGGAAGGGCCATCGCTCAACGGATAAAAGGTACTCCGGGGATAACAGGCTGATACCGCCCAAGAGTTCATATCGACGGCGGTGTTTGGCACCTCGATGTCGGCTCATCACATCCTGGGGCTGTAGTCGGTCCCAAGGGTATGGCTGTTCGCCATTTAAAGTGGTACGCGAGCTGGGTTCAGAACGTCGTGAGACAGTTCGGTCCCTATCTGCCATGGGCGTTGGAGATTTGAGAGGGGCTGCTCCTAGTACGAGAGGACCGGAGTGGACGAACCTCTGGTGTTCCGGTTGTCACGCCAGTGGCATTGCCGGGTAGCTATGTTCGGAAGCGATAACCGCTGAAAGCATCTAAGCGGGAAGCGCGCCTCAAGATGAGATCTCCCGGGGCACAAGCCCCCTGAAGGAACCATGTAGACTACGTGGTTGATAGGTCAGGTGTGTAAGTACAGCAATGTATTGAGCTAACTGATACTAATGATCCGTGCGGCTTGACCATATAACCTCAAGTTGCCTTGGCTTTACGACAGCGTCGTAAGAGCATCCAAGTGCACGCTACGTCACAAGAACTATGCGAGGCTGGCGCCTTGTCCCAAGGGACGAGTGCGACTCTCCAAAAGCCTCCCTGGTGAAATTAGCGCTGTGGAACCACCCGATCCCATCCCGAACTCGGAAGTGAAACGCAGCTGCGCCGATGGTAGTGTGGCTCAAGCCATGCGAGAGTAGGTCATCGCCAGGGTTTACACCCAAAACCCCGCTGCTCACGCAGCGGGGTTTTTCTTATTAAGTGAAGGCACTGCATTTTCCGGGTACCTTCCGCCCCACGGGCAAGATCGCGATGCTGG
Organism: Stenotrophomonas sp. GD03930; assembly: GCF_029839665.1. Classification (NCBI taxonomy): domain Bacteria; kingdom Pseudomonadati; phylum Pseudomonadota; class Gammaproteobacteria; order Lysobacterales; family Lysobacteraceae; genus Stenotrophomonas; species Stenotrophomonas sp. GD03930. The sequence continues at coordinate 1,758,966 of NZ_JAOCAV010000001.1, forward strand.
CGCTGCAAGCGCTGCTGCAACCGTCTCCCTGGTGAAATTAGCGCTGTGGAACCACCCGATCCCATCCCGAACTCGGAAGTGAAACGCAGCTGCGCCGATGGTAGTGTGGCTCAAGCCATGCGAGAGTAGGTCATCGCCAGGGTTTACACCCAAAACCCCGCTGCTTGCGCAGCGGGGTTTTTCTTTGGGCGCAGAAAATGCGGGTGGTGGTGCCCGCTGGCCGGCGGATGAGTTGATGCCCCCGCCGCCGTTTGCCGGCCAGCGGCCGGCACTACCAGTAGATCCACGCCATGCGTGGATGAGGCGCCCGCCGTGTAAAGAGGCGCCAACCAAGGTTGGCACCCACCCATGGCGGAGCGCAAAAAAAAGGCGGCGCCCCGTGGGGCGCCGCTTTGACCTCAACGATACTCAGTCGAGCAGGCTCGACTCTACTTGGCTGCGGCCTTGTCCTTCATCATCGCGTCGCGGGCCGCCTTGAAGGGGTTGCCCTCGTACCAGTTCGGCCAACGATCACCGCCGGCCAGTTCCTTGCCGACGCCGTACATCAGCTGCAGGTCTTCGACGGTGCCGTCCAGCTTCCAGGTGGCCGCGTCGAACTCGTCCTTCGGGCCATGGTAGCGGTTGGCACCGTAGTCGGCGGCGGCCTTGCGGCCCGCCTCCACGCCGCCCTCGCGCAGGTCCTCGCCGCCATCGGCATACAGGGCCGGCACGCCGGCCTTGGCGAAGTTGAAGTGGTCCGAACGGAAGTAGAAGCCACTCTGCACCGAGGTCTCACCGTGCAGGGTGCGGTCCTGGGCGGCGGCCAGCGGCTTGAGGATGTCTTCCAGCTCCGAGCTGCCGAAACCGGTCACGGTCACGTCCTTGGCGCGGCCCGCCACCGACATCGCGTCGATGTTGATCACGCCGGCAATCTTGTCCAGCGGGAAGGTCGGGTGCGCGACGTAGTACTTCGAACCGAGCAGGCCCGACTCTTCCAGGGTCACGGCCAGGAACACCACCGAACGCTCCGGCTTCGGCTGCTGGTGGGCCATCGCTTCGGCCACCTCGAGGATGCCGGCCACGCCGGTCGCGTTGTCGACCGCACCGTTGTAGATGTTGTCGCCGGCCTCACCCTCGTGCTTGCCCAGGTGGTCCCAGTGCGCCATGTACAGCACGGCCTCGTCGGCACGCTTGCTGCCCGGCAGCACGCCCACCACGTTGCGCGACTGCTTCTGCGCGATCCGGCTCTTCAGATCAACCGCTGCGGTGGCCTTCAACGGCACCGGCTTGAAACCGCGCTTGCTGGCGTCCTTGTAAGCCTGCGCCAGGTCCAGGCCGGCACCGGCGAACAGCGCCTTGGCGGCCTCCGCGCTCAGCCAGCCCTGCACCGGGATGCGGGCTTCCGGATCATCCTTGGCGGGCAGGTCGTACTGCGGGCCGGCCCAGGAGTTCTTCACCACATCCCAGCCATAGGAGGCGCCGGCGGTGTCGTGCACGATCAGCGCGGCGGCGGCGCCCTTGCGTGCGGCCTCTTCGAACTTGTAGGTCCAGCGGCCGTAGTAGGTCATGCGCTTGCCGTCGAACAGCTTCTCGTCATCGACGTGGAAGCCGGGGTCGTTGACGAACATGACAACCGTCTTGCCCTTCCAGTCCTGGCCGGCGTAGTCGTTCCACTTCTGCTCCGGTGCATCGACGCCGTAGCCGACGAACACCAGGTCGCTGGCATCGACCTTGACCTCGGCCTGGCCGGTACGCGTGCCGACCACCATGTCGGTGCCGAACTTCAGCTCGGTGGTCTTGCCGCCCTGGGTGATCTTCAGCACGGTCGATTCGTCGGCCGTGGTTTCGGTCATCGGCACATTCTGGAACCAGCTGTCGCCGTTGCCGGGCTGCAGGCCGATGCGCTGCATCTGGTCGCGGATGTAGTTGACCGTCAGCTCTTCGCCCTTGCTGCCCGGGGCGCGGCCTTCGAACTCATCCGAGGCCAGGGTCTTGACCATCTCGGCAAAGTCGCCGGCATTGATGTCCGGCGAGAACGAATGGGCGGCGGGCTTGGCGGCCGCAGTATCGGTGGCTGGCGTGGCGGCCGGCGTATCTTCGCCTTTGCAGGCACTGAGCGCGGCCGCGGCGGCCAGGCACAGGAGGAGTTTGCGGGGCATCGTCGATTCCTGGGTAACAAAGGGTGGCCGTACGTTGTGCACGACCGGTTGGGCGAGGATCACCGGACCGAAAGGCGCGGTGGCTCAGTCCGCCGGGGCGGTTTCGGTGTCGAACGGGATCGGCTCGGCGCCGGTGACCGGCCCGATGCGGGCGCTGCGGTGCACGTACAGCACCACCTCGCGTTCGAACTGCAGGGGGCCATTGACCACGGCATTGGGGCCGATGATTACGCGCGGCTTGCGGCTGGCAGTCAGCGAGACGCTGAAATTGGGCTTGCGGACGTGCACACCGCCGTTGACCTGCGAGCCGATCCCCACGGTGATGTCACCGTTGACGGTCTCCACATCCTTGCCGACGCGGCTTTCGACCAGGCCGATGCCACCGTTCACGGTTTCAACGCCGCCTTCGATCTGGCTGCCACGGTCGCTGAAGATGCTGCCGTTGACCGTGCTGACGCTGCCATGCGCAATGACTTCGCGGCCCAGGCGCACGCCGCCGTTGACTGTCTCGATCTTGCCGGTGCGTGCGCGGTCGGCCACTTTCACCCCGCCGTTGACGGTATCGATACTGCTGGTTTCCGCGCCTTCGCCAACGCGGATACCGCCGTTGACCGTATCCAGCTTGCCGTAGCGCTGGCCGGGTTCGGCGCTGATGCTGCCGTTGACCTTGCTGATGTTGTCCTGGGCGCCGGCCGGGCCGGCTGCGAGCAGGACGCCCAACAGCAGCGGAATGGAAAGAGTTTTCATGGGGACCTCGATGGATGTGCGGCTGGCAGGCCGCGTGCGGAGATGTCACCATTCCCCGGTAGCCCCCGCAACTGCCTGAAGTCACTGGAAAGCCCTTGCGCGACAACGCCTTCCCATCACGCCGACATCACATCGCCGCTGCCCGCGGCGGGCGCTGCCTGCTGTTGGCGCTGGCGATCGCGCTGGCCCTGCCACTGCCCGCCGCGGCGCAGAGCACCCGTGAGACCGAGCGCAAGCTGCAGAAGCTGCGTACCGAACTGAAAGGCGTGGCGCAGGAGCGTCGTCAGATCGAAGGCCAGCGCGGCCAGGCGTCACAGCAACTGCGCGAGGCCGACGAGAAGGTGGCCCGCAGCGGACGCGCGCTTGCGCAGACCGAGACCGCACTGCGTGAGCAGAGCCGTGCCCTGGCCGAAGCCGAGCAGCGCCGCAGCAGCCTGCAGAACAACCTGGCCCAGCAGCACCGCGAACTGGCCGGCCTGCTGCGCGCGGCCTATCAGCTGGGCAACCACGCACCGCTGAAGCTGCTGCTGTCGCAGGACACCGTGGCCGATGCCAACCGTGCCCTGGCCTATCACCGCTATCTGCAGCGCGAACGCGCGCAGCGCATCACCACGCTGACCGCCGACCTGAAGGAACTGGAAGCCCTGCAAGCGCAGATCGCCGAACGCCAGCAGAAGCTGCAGGGCGCGCAGCGTGACCAGAAGCAGCAGGCGGCCACCCTGGCGGCCGATCGCCGTGATCGGGCGCAGACCGTGGCCTCGCTGGACGAACGCTTCAAGGACCAGCGCGAAAAGGAACAAGCGCTGGGCCAGGATGCAAAGGCGCTGGAAACGCTGCTGGCCAATCTGCGTGCTGCGGCGGCCCGTGCCGAAGCCGAGCGTCGTGCCGCCGCGCGCCGCGCCGCTGGCGAGAAAGCCGCCGCCGAGAAGGCCGCACGCCAGGCCAAGGCGGAAGGCCGCCCGCCACCGCCGACCAAGGTGCCGCCCGCGGTGGCCTCGGCGCCGGCACCGAAGGTGGGCGGACTGGGCTGGCCGTTGTCGGGCAATCTGCTGGCCCGCTACGGCGGCAAGCTGCCCGACGGGCGCACCAGCAGCGGCGTGCTGATCGGCGCGCCGGCCGGCAGCACCGTCACCGCCGTGGCCGATGGCACGGTGGTGTTCTCCGACTGGATGACCGGCTACGGCATGATCCTGATCGTCGACCACGGCAACGGCTACATGAGCCTGTACGCACACAACGACACCCTGCTGAAGGATGCCGGCGCACGGGTCAGCCGCGGCGATGCGGTGGCCAAGGTCGGCAATTCCGGCGGCCAGGGCGTCACCGCGCTTTACTTCGAGCTGCGCCGTGGCGGGCAGCCGGTCAATCCGGACAGCTGGCTGCAGCGGCGCTGAATCCGGCGCGGTCGGGTGACGGGCGGATTCAACGGGAATTTAGCTGTGCTTCGCGCATAATCGGCGCATGTGCCTTGGGCACGATGCCACCGTCGACAGGAGTGATCCATGCGCGCAGCCCGTACCGCCACCCTCTTGCTGGCCCTGTTGCCAGCGCTGTCCTGGGCGCAGCAGACCGCGCCCGCCCCGAGCCAGGAAACCAGTGGGCAGGCAGCGAACAGCGAGGAGGCGGTGACCTCGAAGGTGCCGCTGGAGGAAATCCGCCGTTTCGTGGCCGTGTACAACGCGGTGCGCGCCGCCTACGTGGATCCGGTGGACGACAAGAAGCTGATGCAGTCAGCGGTGCGTGGCCTGCTGCTCGACCTCGATCCGCACAGCACCTACTTCAACAAGGAAGACGCGCAGGCCTTCGACGAGCAGGCCAACGGCGCTTACGAGGGCATCGGCGTGGAACTGCAGCAGCAGCCGGACAACGCCAGCATGAAGGTGATCTCGCCGATCGACGACACGCCGGCAGCCAAGGCTGGCATCCTCGCCGGTGACCTGATCATCGCCATCGACGGCAAGCCGATCAGCGCGATCGATGCCAGCGAGCCGCTGCGCGGCCCGGCCGGCAGCAAGGTGGTGCTGACCATCGTGCGCGAAGGCAAGCCGAAGCCGTTCGACGTCAGCCTCACCCGCCAGACCATCCGCGTGACCAGCGTGCGCAGCCGCCTGCTGGAGCCGGGGTATGGCTACATCCGCCTGAGCACCTTCCAGGCCGATACCGGTTCGGACTTCCAGAAGCACGTGCAGCAGCTGCAGAAGCAGTCCGGTGGCCAGCTCAAGGGCCTGGTGCTGGACCTGCGCAGCAACCCGGGCGGCCTGCTGACCGCCGCGGTGCAGGTGGCCGATGATCTGCTCGACAAGGGCAACATCGTCAGCACCCGCGGCCGCATCAGCATCAGCGACGCACGGTTCGACGCGACCCCCGGCGACCTGCTGAAGGGCGCACCGGTGGTGGTGCTGGCCGATGCCGGTTCGGCCAGTGCCTCGGAAGTGCTGGCCGGCGCGCTGCGCGACAACAAGCGCGCCCGCGTGGTCGGCAGCCGCACCTTCGGCAAGGGTTCGGTGCAGACCGTGCTGCCGCTGGACAACGGGGATTCGGTGAAGCTGACCACCGCGCGCTATTACACGCCCAGCGGCAAGTCGATCCAGGCCACCGGCATCGTGCCGGACGTTGAATTGAAACCCGCTGCCACGCCGGCCGAGGATGCACTGCCGGCCAGCCTCAGCGACTACAGCGAAGCGACCCTGCCGGGCCACCTGCGCGGCGACGATGAAGGCACCGAGGGCTACCACGCCGGTGCCGTGCTGCCGGGCGATGGCCCGATCAACGATGCGCTGGCCGAACTCAAGAACCCGGGTTCGGTGGCGGCACGCTTGAAGGCCGAAGCCGCCAAGGCGGAGGCGGCCAAGGCCGCGAAGGCCGCTGCGGCCAAGCCCGAAGCCAAGCCGGAACCGAAGGTGGACAGCGCGCCGGAAGCCAAGCCCGCACCGGTCCCGGCCAAGCCTTGATTCTGTAGAGTCGAGCCATGCTCGACTGATCTACGAGCGGGTGAGCGTGGAGCCGGCCAGCGGCCGGCACTACCCGGTAGGTCAGAATCCGTGGCGCTTGCGCAGCCGGCGCGCGATGGCCGCGCGCACGTACACGCCATAGAGCAGGCCGAACACGAAGCCGCCGATGTGCGCCCACCAGGCCACCATGCCGAAGCTGGGGCCGATGTGCGCGAACACCACCTGCAGTGCGGCCCACACGCCGATCAGCAGGTAGGCCGGGGCGCGCACGAACTCCAGGAACAGGCCGAGTGGGATCACCACGCCCAGCCGGGCGCCGGGGAACAGGGCCAGGTAGGCGCCGATCAGCGCCGAGACCGCGCCGCTGGCGCCGATGATGATCTGGTCCGGGCTGCCCATGGTGTAGATCGCGACCAGGTTGGACACCGCGCCGCCGACCAGGAACAGCAGCAGCAACCGCCACGGCCCCAGCACGCGCTCGGCGGGCAGGCCGAAGATCAGCAGGAACACCAGGTTGCCCAGCAGGTGTGACCAGTCCGCGTGCAGGAACAGGGCGGTGAACAGGCGCAGCACGCTGCCGTCCTGCAGGGTCGCCCACCAGTCCAGCGGGTGGGTCAGCCCGGTGGACAGGGCGCCCCAGTCCAGCCAGAGGCTGCCGCGGGCATCGTCCGGGCGCGAGATCGACCACAGGAACGCCAGCCACAATGCCGCAAACAGCACGGGCGTGGCCCAGCGCAGGGCCGCCTTCTTGCGCGACGGGAGGGAGACGAACATGGCATTAGCCTAGCGTGCGGGCGCTTGTGGCGGGGATGGTCCTGTTCAGCTTTTGAGACGAAAAAACCGCCGGCGCTGTTATTGTTTCATTAACAGCTCTGGGTAATACTCGCATACGGCGTCGTATGTCGGGAGGGGAATCCGGCGCGCTCCGAAGGGCCCCAGGGCCGGCCGGGCGCAGGCGCACTCAGAGCACCATCACCGCTTACCGGAGAGAGAACTACGATGCAAACCGCTTCCACCATTGCCCGTTTGACCCTGCTGGCCGTCGGCGTTGCCGGTGCGCTGGCCGCCGCCGATGCCAACGCCGCCGCATTCCAGTTGAAGGAAAACAGTGCCAAGGGCCTCGGCCGTGCGTTCGCCGGCTCCGGCAGCGCCGAGGGCGACGCCTCCATCATCGCCGTCAACCCGGCCGGCATGCGCCAGCTGGACGGCACCCTGATCCAGGGTGACGTGAGCGCCATCAGCTTCAAGGCCGAGTTCAAGGGCCAGGGCCGCAAGCCGACCGGCGCCGCGCAGACCGGCGGTGACGGCGGCGACGCTGGCATGATCGCCCCGGTTCCGGCCGCGTACTTCCACATGCCGATCGGCGAGAAGGCCCACTTCGGTGTGTCGCTGACTGCTCCGTTTGGTTTCAAGACCGAGTACGACAATGGTTGGGTGGGGCGCTACAGCGGCCTGAAGACCGACCTGAAGGCCATCGATCTTGGCTTTGCCGCATCCTATGACGTCAACCCGTACGTCTCGTTCGGCGCGTCGGTGTTCGTTGAACACCTGACCATCGAGCTCAGCAACAACATCGACTTCGGTACTGCGTTGGCCCAGGCCCGCGTGCCGGGCTACGCCCCGGGCAGCGCCGATGGCAAGCTGACCGTTGAAGGCGACAACAATGCCGTGGGCTGGACGGTCGGTGGCCTGTTCTCGATCGATGAGAACACCCACATCGGCCTGAGCTACCGCTCCAAGGTCACGCACAAGATCACCGGCGGCGATGCCACCTTCCTGATGCCGAATGACAATGGCCGCACTGCGACCATCCTGGGTCAGACCCAGCCGGGCCAGTTCGTCAGCACCAGTGGCAAGGCAACCGTGAAGCTGCCGGCGTCGGCGACCCTGAGCGTGACGCACAAGGTCAACGATCGCTGGACCGTGATGGGTGACGTCACCCGCACCGCTTGGTCGACCGCATTCGACTCTGTCACCATCGACTATGCTTCGGCCCAGAAGGACTCTGTGCTGGACTTCGGCTATCGCGATACCACCTTCGTGTCGCTGGGTGCGGACTACAAGCTGAGCGATACCGTCACCCTGCGCGGTGGTGTCGCGCTGGACCAGACCCCGACCACCGACGCTCATCGTGACGTCCGCGTGCCGGATACCAGCCGCAAGTGGCTGTCGCTGGGCGTGGGCTGGACCCCGTCGGCGAACACCGAATACAACTTCGGCTACACCCACCTGTTCACCAGCGACCCGAACGTGAACATCCAGCCGACCACCAACAATCAGGGCAACTCGCTGGCTGGCAAGTACAAGGTCCGTGGCGACGTGCTGGCTGCTTCGTTCCAGTACAAGTTCTGATCCAGGCGTTCGCCTGAAGCAGGACATGGAGGGCCCCGCGCAAGCGGGGCCTTTCCTTTTTCATGGCGTGCCCTCCCTGCAGGGCGCGGATCCATGACAATAGGGCGATGAACCTGTCCGACCCGAACTTCCAGCTGGAGCTGGCTGCCAACATCGCCGTCGCCGGCTCGATCCTGCTGGCCGGCCGCAACAACGTGCACACCTGGTGGCTGGGCATCGTCGGCTGTGCACTGTTCGCAGCAGTGTTCGAACGCTCGCATCTGTACGCGGACATGGTGCTGCAGTTCTTCTTCATCGCCATCAGCGTGCTGGGCTGGTGGCAGTGGCTGCGTGGCGACCATGGTTCGCCGCTGCCGATCACCGCGCTGCGCCCGCGTGCGTGGGCCTGGCTGGCGCCGTTGGCGGTGGTGGCCACCTTCGGTTATGGCTGGATGTTGACCCGCCTGACCAACGCCTACGCGCCGTACATCGATTCGGCGGTGCTGGTGCTGAGCGTGATCGCGCAGATCCTGATGATGCGGCGCAAGCTGGAATCGTGGTGGGTGTGGCTGCTGGTGAACACCGTGGCGGTGCCGCTGTACTACAGCCGTGGCCTGCACTTGACCTCGATCCTGTATGTCGGCTTCTGGATCAACGCGCTGGTGGCGCTGCGCCATTGGCGCAACCTGATGCGCGTCGAAGCACGTTGAGCAACAAAAAACCCCGCTTTCGCGGGGTTTTTCGTTTACCGCATCAACCGGGCGATCAGTCGCCCAGGGTCAGCAGCGAGGCGTTGCCGCCCGCGGCGGTGGTGTTCACCGTCACCGTCTTCTCGGTGGCGAAGCGCAGCAGGTAGTGCGGGCCGCCGGCCTTCGGGCCGGTGCCGGACAGGCCCTGCCCGCCGAACGGCTGCACGCCGACCACCGCACCGATCTGGTTGCGGTTGACGTAGACGTTGCCGACGTGGACACCGTTGCTGATGCGATCAACGGTTTCGTCGATGCGCGAATGCACGCCCAGGGTCAGGCCGTAGCCGGTGGCGTTGATCTGGTCGATCACCGCGTCGAGCTGGTCGCCCTTCCAGCGGATCACGTGCAGCACCGGCCCGAAGATTTCCTTGTGCAGCTGGCCCAGGTCCTTCAGCTCATACGCGCGCGGTGCGAAGAAGGTGCCGTTGGCGGCTTCTGCGGACAGCTCGGCGGCGGCGATCAGGCGTGCTTCGCGGTCCATGCGCACGGCGTGGTCCTGCAGGATCTTCAGTGCATCGGCGTCGATCACCGGGCCGACGTCGGTGGACAGCAGGCCCGGGTTGCCGACCTTCAGTTCCTTCATCGCACCAGCCAGCATGGTCATCACCTTGTCGGCGATGTCGTCCTGCACGAACAGCACGCGCGCGGCCGAGCAACGCTGGCCGGCGGAGGTGAAGGCCGAACCGATGGCGTCCTTGACCAGCTGTTCCGGCAATGCCGAGGAGTCGGCGATGAAGGCGTTCTGGCCACCGGTCTCGGCAATCAGCACGCCGATGGCGGCGTCGCGGGCGGCCATCGCGCGGTTGATCGCACGCGCGGTGTCGGTGGAGCCGGTGAAGGCCACGCCGGCCACGCGCGGGTCGGCGGTCAGCGCGGCGCCGACGGTGGCACCGTCGCCCGGCAGGAACTGCACCACCTCGGCCGGCACGCCGGCGTCGTGCAGCAGCTTCACTGCGTAGTAGCCGATCAGGTTGGTCTGTTCGGCCGGCTTGGCGATGACGCTGTTGCCGGCGGCCAGAGCGGCAGCGACCTGGCCCAGGAAGATCGCCAGCGGGAAGTTCCACGGGCTGATGCAGACGAACACGCCACGGCCGTGCAGCTGCAGCTCGTTGGATTCACCGGTCGGGCTCGGCAGCCTCTCGGCGTGGCTGAACTGCTCGCGTGCCTGCTTGGCGTAGTAGCGCAGGAAATCCACGGCTTCGCGCACTTCGGCGATGCTGTCGGGCAGGCTCTTGCCGGCCTCCTTCACGCACAGCGCCATGAACTCCGGCATGCGCGCTTCCAGCTGGTCGGCGGCGTGCTCGAGGATGGCGGCGCGGCTGGCGGCCGGGGTGCGGTTCCAGGCCGGCTGCGCGGCCACGGCGTTGGCCAGGGCCTTCTGCACGGTGGCGGCATCGGCGGCCAGCCACTGGCCGACCACTTCGCGGGTGTCGGCCGGGTTGGTCACCGGCAGCGCGGCGCCGGCCGGGTTCGCACCCGGTACCAGCGGGGCGGCCTGCCAGGGCTTCACGGCCGCGTTGATCTGCTCGGCCAGGGCGCGCAGTTCGTTGTCGTTGGCGAGGTTGGCGCCCATGGAGTTCTTCCTGTCGTGGTTCTGGCTGCGCAGCAGGTCAACCGGCAGCGGGATCTTCGGGTGGGGGATCGAGGCGAACGAGGCGACCATCTCGACCGGATCGCGGATCAGGTCGGCGATCGGCACGCGTTCGTCGGTGATGCGGTTGACGAAGCTGGAGTTGGCGCCGTTTTCCAGCAGGCGGCGCACCAGGTATGGCAGCAGGTCTTCATGCGAACCGACCGGCGCATACACGCGGCAGGGAAGGCCGAGGCGGTCGGCCGGTACCACTTCGGCGTACAGGTCGTCGCCCATGCCGTGCAGCTTCTGGTGCTCGTACACGCCACCGTTGGCGATGCTGCGCACCGCGGCGATGGTGTGCGCGTTGTGCGTGGCGAACATCGGGTAGATCGCGTCGGCATGGGTGAACAGCCGCTTGGCGCAGGCCAGGTAGGACACGTCGGTGTTCTGCTTGCGGGTGAACACCGGGTAGCCCGGGTAGCCTTCGATCTGCGCGCGCTTGATCTCGGCATCCCAGTAGGCACCCTTGACCAGGCGCACCTGCAGGCGACGACCGGCGCGGCGCGCCATGTCGGCCAGGTGGTCGATCGTGTACGGCGTGCGCTTCTGGTAGGCCTGCACGACCACGCCGAAGCCATCCCAGCCGGCCAGCGAGGCATCGCCGAACACCTGTTCGATGATGTCCAGCGACAGTTCCAGGCGGTCGGATTCTTCGGCGTCGACGGTGCAGCCGATGCCGTAGCTCTTGGCCAGCTGCGCCAGTTCCAGCACGCCCGGCACCAGGTCCTTCAGCACGCGCTCGCGCTTGGCGTGTTCGTAGCGCGGGTACAGCGCCGACAGCTTGATCGAGATGCCCGGGGCGTTGTTGACGTCACCATCCGGACGGCCGCCGCGTGCCTTGTGATCGCCGCCGATGGCGTGGATCGCACGACGGTAGTCTTCCAGGTAGCGCAGCGCGTCCTTCATGGTCAGCGCGCCTTCGCCCAGCATGTCGAAGGAGTAGCGGTAGTCTGCGTTGTCACCCTTGTGCGAACGCGACAGCGCTTCGCTGATCGTGCGGCCCATGACGAACTGGTGGCCCATGATCTTCATCGCCTGGCGCACGGCCAGGCGCACCACCGGCTCACCGACGCGGCCGACCAGGCGCTTGAACGCGCTGGGCGCATCGGCGCGGGTGGCGTCGTTCATCTGCACCAGCTTGCCGGTCAGCATCAGGCCCCAGGTGGAGGCATTGACCAGCACCGAGTCGCTGCCGCCCAGGTGCTTTTCCCAGTCGGCGTCGGCCAGCTTGTCGCGGATCAGCTTGTCGGCGGTGTCCTGGTCCGGAATGCGCAGCAGCGCTTCGGCCACGCACATCAGCAGCACGCCCTCCTCGCTGCCCAGGTCGTACTGGCGCATGAAGGCTTCGATCGCGCCCTGGTCCTTGGCGCGCACGCGGACGCGGCCGACCAGGTCGGCGGCCAGCGCCTGCACCCTGGCCTGCTCCTCGGCGGGCAGGCGGGCCTGCGCCAGAAGATCGCGGACGTGGCTGGCCTCGTCCTTCAACCAGGCATCGGTGATGGCCTGGCGGAACGGGTTGGGGGACGCCGGCAGTTCCGGCGACAGCAGCGCGCCGGGACGCGGGGCGTCGCTGGCGGCAGGGGAAGAGGAGGGTGCGTTCATGCCGGTCCGGCCAGTGGAAAACTTGGCGATTTTAATCATTTTTCCGGGTTCCGGAAGTGCCCCGCAGCTCCCTTCGTGAAGTGCTGATAGCCCCTAGCTGCGGTGGATTCAGCGTGTTCAGCAGGCTCGGCAATATTTGTGCTGAATTCGTCATTCGGGCCGCCGACCTCATGCTGTGTTGCAGCATGGGAAAAAGTGTGAATGCACCCTTGCTACCGGCGAGAGGGCGGGGCTACCATCGAGACGTTTCCCGCGGCAGGAACGCGGTTGCGACATGATCGAGGTGCTTCCAGCTCCGGATGGGTCAGGTACGCAGCTGCGGCTGCGTCCCCCACGGGCGCTCGATGCCCGGCAGTTCGTCCTGTTGTTCACCGTGTTGTCGGGTGCGATGTGGCTGGTGTCCGCCCTCGGGTGGTTGGCCGGCAATGCATTCGCCCCCCTGTTCGCGCTGCTGTACAGCCTGGTGCTGGCGGCGGCGCTGCGTGCCTTGTGGCGCAGCGGAGAACGGCAGGAGGAGATCCGGGTAGTGCCGGCGTACGTGGAGGTCATCCCCGTACCCGGTGGATCGCCGGTGTTCCGGGCCCACCCCCACTGGGTGCGCCTGCTCACCGACGATGAGAGGGTCCGGCTGGCATCCAGCGGCCGGCAGGTGGAGGTGGGGAGTTTCCTCGCGCCGGCCGAACGTCAGACGCTTGCAGAGACACTTGAAAGCTTGCTCGCCGCCAGCGATGGCGGCAACCGACGACGCTAAGGGTCTAGGCAATGAAGCAAAGCAGCAGGTGGGGCACGAAGTGCGTTGCAGCGGTCGCCGCCACGGTGGCCGGGGGACTGGTTCCGGCATTGGCATGGGCCCAGGCGGCCGATCCCAAGCCGTGGCAGCTGAACATGGGCAAGGGGGTGACCCAGACCTCGCGCCTGGCCTGGGAGTCGAACAACCTGTCGTTGATCATCTGCACGGTGATCGGCGTCATCGTGTTCGGGGCGATGGCCTACGCCATCTTCAAGTTCCGCAAATCCAAGGGCGCGGTGGCCGCCACCTTCAGCCACAACACCAAGGCCGAGGTGATCTGGACGGTGATCCCGGTGATCATCCTGATCGTGATGGCATGGCCGGCCACGGCCAACCTGATCAAGATGTACGACACCCGCGATGCCGAGATGACGGTGAAGGTCACCGGCTACCAGTGGATGTGGAAGTACGAATACCTCGGCGAGAACGTCACCTTCACCAGCCGCCTGGACCGTGAGTCCGACCGCGTGCGGCAGAGCGGCATCGTGCCGACCCGCGAGAGCCATCCGCATTACCTGCTGGACGTGGACAACCGGCTGGTGCTGCCGGTGGATACCAAGGTGCGCTTCGTCATCACCTCCGACGACGTGATCCATGCCTGGTGGGTGCCGGCGCTGGGCTGGAAGCAGGACGCCATTCCCGGCTTCATCAATGAAGCGTGGACCAGCATCGAGCAGCCCGGCGTGTACCGCGGCCAGTGCGCCGAGCTGTGCGGCAAGGACCATGGCTTCATGCCGATCGTGGTCGAGGCGGTGTCCAAGGAAGAGTTCAAGCAGTGGCTGGCGCAGCGCAAGCCGGCGCCGGCCGCGCCTGCAACGCCTGCGGCACCAGCAGAACCCGCGGCGCCGGCCGGTGAGGCACCGGCAGCGCCTGCTGCTGCAGAAGCCGGCAGCGCACCTGCCACCGCAGCCAGCGGCGCGTGATGTAAAGCCCGCGGCCGCCTGCGGCTGCGGTGACAACCGATTCTGAGAGGTGTTTTGCAATGGCGCACTCGGCAGTTGGGCACGACGATCACCATCACCAGCAGAGTTTCTTCGAGCGTTGGTTCTTCTCGACCAACCACAAGGACATCGGCACGCTGTACCTGGGTTTCAGCTTCATCATGTTCATCATCGGCGCGGCGATGAGCGTGGTGATCCGCGCCGAGCTGGCGCAGCCGGGCCTGCAGTTCGTCAAGCCCGAGTTCTTCAACCAGATGACCACCGTGCATGCGCTGGTGATGATCTTCGGCGGCGTGATGCCGGCCTTCGTCGGCCTGGCCAACTGGATGATCCCGCTGCAGATCGGCGCACCGGACATGGCGCTGCCGCGCATGAACAACTGGTCGTTCTGGCTGCTGCCGGTGGCCTTCAGCCTGCTGCTGCTGACCCTGTTCCTGCCCGGTGGTGCGCCGGCCGGTGGCTGGACGCTGTACCCGCCGCTGTCGCTGCAGGGTGGCTACAACGTGGCCTTCAGCGTGTTCGCGATCCACGTGGCCGGCATCAGTTCGATCATGGGCGCGATCAACATCATCGCCACCGTGCTGAACATGCGCGCGCCGGGCATCGACCTGCTGAAGATGCCGATCTTCTGCTGGGCCTGGCTGATCACCGCGTTCCTGCTGATCGCGGTGATGCCGGTGCTGGCCGGCGCGGTGACCATGCTGCTGACCGACAAGTTCTTCGGTACCAGCTTTTTCAATGCCGCCGGTGGCGGTGACCCGGTGATGTACCAGCACATCTTCTGGTTCTTCGGGCACCCCGAGGTCTACATCATGATCCTGCCCGCCTTCGGCGTGGTCAGCGAGATCATCCCGACCTTCAGCCGCAAGCCGCTGTTCGGCTACCAGGCGATGGTGTACGCCACCGCCGCGATCGCGTTCCTGTCGTTCATCGTCTGGGCCCACCACATGTTCACCGTGGGCATGCCGCTGGGCGGCGAGATCTACTTCATGTTCGCCACCATGCTGATCTCGATCCCGACCGGCGTGAAGGTGTTCAACTGGGTCAGCACCATGTGGCGTGGCTCGCTGACGTTCGAGGCGCCGATGCTGTGGTCGGTGGCCTTCGTCATCCTGTTCACCATCGGTGGTTTCTCCGGCCTGATGCTGGCCATCGTGGCGGCCGACTTCCAGTACCACGACACCTACTTCGTGGTGGCGCACTTCCACTACGTGCTGGTAACCGGCGCGGTGTTCGCGCTGATCGCCGCGGTGTACTACTGGTGGCCGAAGTGGACCGGGCGCATGTACAGCGAGAAGTGGGCCAAGGTGCACTTCTGGTGGTCGATCGTGTTCGTCAACCTGCTGTTCTTCCCGCAGCACTTCCTCGGCCTGGCCGGCATGCCGCGCCGCATTCCCGACTACAGCGTGGCCTTCGCCGACTGGAACCTGATCAGCTCGATCGGTGCGTTCGGCATGTTCGTTACGCCGTTCATGATGGCGGCGATCCTGCTGTCCTCGCTGCGCAACGGTGAAAAGGCCGAGGCGCGCAGCTGGGAAGGCGCGCGTGGCCTGGAGTGGACGCTGCCGTCGCCGGCACCGGCGCACACCTTCACCACACCGCCGACCATCCGCCCGGGCGACCTGGCACATGACGACATCACGCATTGAGGTGGGGCATGCATAACGAGAGCCCGCTTCCGATCGGTAGAGTCGAGCAAGGCTCGGCTGATGCCTTGGGTAGAGTCGAGCCATGCTCGACTGACGAAAAGCAGCCGAGCATGGCTCGGCTCTACAACAGCGAAGAGCAGCCGACCAGCGGTCGGCTCTACCAGAGCGGGAGCGTCGAGCAGCAGCGCCAGCGTGCCAAGCGTACCGCTGCCTGGGTCGGCGCCATCGCCGTGATGGTCTACGTCGGCTTCATCCTCAGTGGGGTGATCGGCCGATGAGCGACGCACCGGCCAGCACCCCGTCACGCAGCGCCGGGCTGCCGCGCCTGATCGGCGTGGCGGTAGCGGTGTTCCTGCTGACGTTCTCGCTGGTGCCGCTGTACCGCATCGCCTGCGAGAAGGTGTTCGGCGTGCGCCTGGAGCGTGGCCCCGGCAGCGAGGCCAGCGCGGGCGCGGTGGCCGGCAAGCGTACCGTGCGCGTCGAGTTCGATGGCGGCGTCAATTCGCGCCTGCCATGGTCGTTCCATCCCGAGCAGCTGACCATGGACGTGGTGCCCGGCGAGCTCAACGAAGCGCTGTACTTTGCCCGCAACGACAGCACGCAGGCCGTGGTGGGAAGTGCCGTGCCTTCGGTGGCACCGGCACGCGCGTCGGGATTCTTCAGCAAGACCGAGTGCTTCTGCTTCACCGCGCAGACGCTGCAGGCCGGCGAGAAGCGCGACATGCCGGTACGTTTCATCGTCGATCCGGACCTGCCGCCGGAGATCAGGACGATCACCTTGTCCTACACCTTCTACCGCAACGACGCGTTGTCCGATCGGCTGGCCCCGGCCGCCACTTCGGAAGGCGCGCACGCCGCACCCTGACCCGGATACCGACATGGCCCAGACACCGACCGACGCCAACGTGTACTTCGTCCCGGCCCAGAGCAAATGGCCGTTCGTGGGCTCCATCGCGATGATGGTGACCATGGTCGGCGTGGCCAGCTGGCTCAACGATGCCAGCTGGGGACGCTGGACGTTCTACATCGGCATCGCGATGCTGGTGCTGACCCTGTTCTGGTGGTTCAGCGACGTGGTGCGCGAATCGCAGGCCGGCAACTACAACCGCCAGGTCGACGGCTCGTTCCGGATGGGCATGGTCTGGTTCATCTTCTCCGAAGTGATGTTCTTCGGCGCCTTCTTCGGCGCGCTGTTCTACACCCGTAACCTCGGCCTGTCGTGGCTGAGCGGCGAAGGCCGCGGGGTGATGACCAACGAGCTGCTCTGGCAGGGCTATTCCGCTGGATGGCCGACCAATGGTCCTGCGGCGATCGGTGGTGCGTTCCAGACCATCCCGGCCTGGGGCCTGCCGCTGATCAACACGCTGATCCTGCTCACTTCCGGCGTGACCCTGACCATCGCCCATCACGCACTGAAGGCCGGCAACCGCCGCCAGCTGCTGATCTGGCTGGGCCTGACCGTTGTGCTCGGTCTCGGCTTCCTGACCCTGCAGGCAGAGGAATACATCCACGCCTACAAGGAACTGAACCTGACGCTGGGCTCGGGCATCTACGGGTCGACGTTCTTCATGCTGACCGGCTTCCACGGCGCGCACGTGCTGCTGGGCACGATCATGCTGATCGTGATGTGGCTGCGTTCGGCCAAGGGCCACTTCACCCGCGACAACCATTTCGGTTTCGAAGCCGCCGCGTGGTACTGGCACTTCGTCGACGTGGTGTGGCTGATGCTGTTCCTGTTCGTCTACGTGCTCTGACCACGCGCGGATCGGTGGGGTCAGCCACCGATGCCGTGCGGTTTGATCCAGCCCATGTAGATGCTCACGATCACCAGTACGATCAAGGCCACCGACACCGCGATGCGGCGGGTCAGTGCGTTGACCGTGCGCTTGGTCTGGCCGCGGTCGACCAGCAGGTAATACAGGCCGGCGCCCAGATTCCAGACGATGACGATCAGAAACGCGATTACCAGCAGGGTCTTCAGCGAATCACTCATGCGCGGCTCGAGGGCAGGGTGGATGCGCCTATCTGACCGCGTTTGCGCGGACTTGTCATGATGCGCCAGCACACGCGCGTGATCGGATGGCTGCTGGCGGTGCTGGCGATGGCCGGTTTCAGCGCATTGGGACTGTGGCAGCTGCAGCGCATGCATGCCAAACAGGCAATGTTGGATGCGCAGGGTCCAGCAGTGGCACAGGCGTTGCCATTGGCGCAGGCACTCGCGGCGCCCGGTGCGCTGCACGGCGTGGCCGACCACGGCCGCTTCCTGCCCGGCGTGGTGCTGCTGGACAACCAGACCCGGCATGGCCGCGCCGGAGTGAAGATCTATCGCCCGTTCCGCAGTGACGACGGCAGTGTGCTGCTGGTGGATCTCGGTTGGCGCGCGTTGCCACCGGATCGCAGCTTGCCGGATCTGCCTGCACCGCCTTCGCCGGTAGCCGTGCGTGGCTTGCTGGCGCCGCCGCCGTCGGCGGGGTTGGCGTTGGGGCCGGCGTTCTCCGCGACGGGTGAGGCCGGGCGCTGGCTGGCCAGCCGGCTGCCCGCCGAAGGCCTGGCCCGCGCGCTGGGGCTGCAGGCGCTACCCGACCGCGTGCTGCGCCTGGACCCGGCGCTGCCGTTCGGCGATGAGCGCGACCTGGACCTGCTGCCGAACACGCTGCCGCCGCAGCGCCACCTGGGCTACGCCGTGCAGTGGTTCGGGCTGGCCCTGACCGTGCTGGTGGTCGCGCTGGTGCTGGAGCGGCGCAGGAGACGCCCCATCGCCCGGTAGTGCCGGCCGCTGGCCGGCATCCCCGGAATCCTGGATGCCGGCCAGCGGCCGGCACTACCGGGGTACCGCACCCGCATCCCTTTCCCAACCGTGAGAAAATGCCCCGCATGAACACTGCTACGTCCCCGCAGGCGCGCGGCTCCGGCCGCCGGACCCTGGTGCTGCTGTTTGCCGTGTTCTTCGGGGCGGTGGCGCTGGCCGCCGTGCTGCGCTTCTCGGGCTGGCAGCCAACCGGGCACCGCAACGCCGGCCAGCTGCTGAAGCCGCCGGTGGACCTGCGCCAGCAGGCGCCGACCCTGGCCAGCGGCCAGCCTTACCCATGGAATCCCGAGGCTCGTACCTGGCGCCTGCTGGTGGCCCCGGCCGGCGCCTGCGATGCACAGTGCGTCACTTTGTCGCAGGGACTGGGCAAGGTGTGGCAGCTGTTCGGCCATAACGCCGATAATGTCGAGATCCTGTGGCTGGGTACGCCACCGGCGTCGATCGCCTCGCTGCCCGCGCTGCGGCCGCTGGCTCCGTCGCCAGCCCTGCGCGCGGCGTTGCCGGGCGTCGATGATCCGGCGGGACTGCCGGTCTACGTGATCGATCCGAACGGCTTCGTGATCATGCGCCATGCCCCGGGTTCCGACCTTGGTGGGCTGCGCAAGGACATGGCCACGTTGCTGAAACTGAAGTGAGTCCCGTTTGATGAGCCTTTCCGCGCGTCCGGCGCTGCACCGCAATTTCCACCGCCTGGCGTGGTTCGCCATGATCATGACCGCGAGCACGATCATGTTCGGCGCCTTCGTTCGCCTGTCCGATGCCGGCCTGAGCTGCCCGGACTGGCCGACCTGCTACGGGCAGGCCACCTGGCCGCAGCACGTGGAAGAGACCATCGGCCACCCGGCGGCGGAGATCCGCCCGCTGGAGACCCACAAAGCCTGGCGTGAACAGGTGCATCGCTTCCTGGCCGGTGCGCTGGGCATCGAGATCCTGACCCTGGCCCTGCTGGCCACGCGCAAGCGCCGCTTCGGAAGCACGGCGGTGGTGACCGCCTGCGTACTGGTGGCCGCCGGCATACCGCTGTACATGATGGGCTGGCATGGCACCGCCAGCATCCTGGCGCTGATCGGCGAGGCGATCCTGCTGATCGCCGCGCTGCGCTGGAGCAACATCGACCTGGCGCGCGCTGCACTGCTGACCCTGGCGGTGGTGATCTTCCAGGCCCTGCTGGGCATGTGGACGGTAACCCTGCTGCTCAAGCCCATCGTGGTGATGGGCCACCTGCTGGGCGGCATGCTGATGTTCGGCCTGCTGGTGTGGATGGCCTGGCGCGCGACGCACATGCCGATCACCCTGGCCGAAGCGCCGAAGCTGAAGTGGCTGCTGCGCATCGGCGTGGCCGTGCTGGTCACCCAGATCGCACTGGGTGGCTGGGTCAGCGCCAACTATGCCGCACTTGCATGCGGCGGCGGCAGCGCCTCGCTGGACAACTTCCCGCGTTGCGCCAACCAATGGTGGCCGCAGCACAACTTCGTCGAAGGCTTCACCCTGTGGCGTGGCATCGGCGTGGACTACGAAGGCGGCGTGCTGGACGGCGCGTCGCGCATCGCCATCCAGATGGCGCACCGCATGTTCGCGGTGGTGGTGGCCGTCTACCTGCTGTGGCTGGGCGTGCGCCTGTTCCGGTTGCCGAGCATGCGTGGCTGGGCCAGCGCGCTGATCGCGCTGCTGGTGCTGCAGGTCACCCTCGGCATCCTCAATGTAAAGCTGGCGCTGCCGCTGGAAGTGGCGGTGGCCCACAACGGCGTGGCCGTTGCCCTGTTGTTCGTGCTGGTCAGCCTGCTGGCCCGCCTGCGTGCCCCGGACTGATTCCATGTTTTCCAATTACCGCCAGTACTGGGACCTGACCAAGCCCAAGGTCGTCGCCCTGATCGTCTTCACCGCCCTGGTCGGCATGGTCCTGGCCATCCCCGGCGTGCCCAGCTGGGAGCAGGTGCGCGCCGGCGTGCTCGGCTTCCTCGGTATCTGGCTGGCCGCTTCGGCCGCCGCGGCGATCAACCAGCTGCTGGACGCGCACATCGATGCGCAGATGGCGCGCACTTCGTGGCGCCCGCTGGTGGTGGGCAAGGTCAAGCCGTGGCAGGTGCTGGTGTTTGCCGGCGTGCTGATCGTGCTGTCGATGGCCATCCTGGTGCTGTGGGTGAACCTGATCACCGCCGTGCTGACCTTCGCCTCGCTGATCGGCTACGCGGTGATCTACACCGTGTACCTCAAGCGTGCGACCTCGCAGAACATCGTGATCGGTGGCCTGGCCGGCGCGATGCCGCCGATGCTGGGCTGGGCGGCGGTGACCGGCATGCAGGGCTCGTCGGACTGGGCGTATTCGTCGCTGCTGGTGCTGATCATCTTCATCTGGACACCGCCGCACTTCTGGGCGCTGGCGATCTTCCGCCGCGAGGACTACGCCAAGGCCGAGATCCCGATGCTGCCGGTGACCCACGGCGTGGTACACACCCGCAAGCAGATCATGGCCTACTCGGTGGTGCTGGCGCTGGTCTGCCTGCTGCCATACCTGGTGGGCATGAGCGGTGCGTTCTACCTGGGCGGCGCGATCGTGCTCAACGCCGTATTCCTCTGGTACGCCTGGCGCATGCTGGACCCACCGGACGAGCTGTTCTCGATGAAGATGTTCCATTACTCCATCGTCTACCTGATGGCGCTGTTCGCCTTCCTGCTGGTCGATCACTGGATCCTGCCCTGGCTGTAAGGGGCTGATGCATCCACGCATGGCGTGGATCTACTTTCACCGTCCAACGTTCAGCCGAGCATGGCCCGGCTCTATGGCGCCATGATCGCAGCATGCCGTCGCGTTCAGTAGATCCACACCATGCGTGGATGCGTGTCCGGCAACAACCCGCGCGCCCGGTCAGGGCGCGCGCTTGGCATACCGCTGCGCGATCACGCCGCAGACGATCAGCTGGATCTGGTGGTAGATCATCACCGGCAGCACGATGGCACCGAGGCTGCCGCCGGCGAACAGCACCTTGGCGATCGGTACGCCGGTGGCCAGGCTCTTCTTCGAGCCGCAGAACACGATGGCGATCTCGTCTTCGCGGTTGAAGCGCAGGCGGCGGGCGATGAAGGTGATCAGCGGCATGGCGATGCCCAGCAGCACGGCGGCAACCACCGCTACGGCCAGCAGCGAGAGCAGCGGCGTCTTGCTCCACAGGCCCTCGGTGACGGCCTCGCCGAACGCCGAGTACACCACCAGCAGGATCGTGGCCTGATCGGTGTAGCGCAGCAGCGCGCGCTGCCTCTCGACCCAGCCGGCGATCCACGGCCGCAGCAGGTGGCCGGCCACGAACGGCACCAGCAACTGCAGCATGATGCCGCCGATGGCATGCAGCGGATCGTGGATGCCGCCGGAGGTGCCGGCCAGTGCGGTCAGCAACAGCGGGGTCAGGAACACACCGAGGATGCTCGACAGCGAAGCACTGCACACCGCTGCGGGTACGTTGCCGCGCGCCATCGAAGTGAACGCGATGGACGACTGCACGGTGGAGGGCAGGGTGCACAGGAACAGCACGCCCAGGTACAGCTCCGGGGTCAGCAGCCAGCCGGACAGCGGCTTGAACATCAGCCCCAGCAGCGGGAACAGGATGAAGGTGCAGGCCAGGATGGTCAGGTGCAGCCGCCAGTGCAGCATGCCGCCGATGATCGACTCGCGCGGCAGGCGCGCGCCATGCAGGAAGAACAGCGCGGCGATGGCGACGGTGGTGACATCGTCGAGGACGATGGCGGCGGCGCCCTTCATCGGCAGCAGTGAGGCCAGGCCGACGGTGCACAGCAGGGCGATAGTGAAGTTGTCAGGTCGCAGGCGCGACCACCAGCGGGTCATGGTGGGCAGAGTCCTTGGGACGGAGGAGTCAGGGCGAAGCGGCGGGCGCGGCCAGGCGTTGGCGGGTGGCGGCTTCCAGCGACGTCAGGCCGGCACGTTGCCCGAGCTGCAGGGCCTGTTCCGGGCTGGCGTGTTCGTAGCGTGCAGTGACCAGGGCGAGCACGGCACCGGCGCGGTTGCCGGACGCGCAGTGCAGCAGCGCCGGACCTGCGCTTTGCTGCAGGGCCTGGTGCACGGCGCGCAGGTTGGCCGCATCCAGGCCATCGGCCCCGGCCACGGGAATGCGTACGTAGCGCAGGCCCAGCGATTCGGCCATGCCGGCTTCATCGAAGCCGCGGTCCTCATCGGGCTGACGCAGGTCGATCACCGTGCGCACGCCCTGCGCGGCCAACGCCCGCAGCTGCGTGCCGCTGGGCTGGCCGCCGGCATACAGGCCAGGGCGGACTTCATTGAGAGGGGCGTTTTCGGCCAGGGCCGTCAGCGGCAGGCAGAGCGACAACAACAGCAGGCAGGTCAGGCGCAGCAGCATGGTCCTCTCCGGGAAAGCAATCTGCCGCTACAGGCGCAGTCCGGCGCGGGCCTTCAGCAGCTCGCGCAGTTCGTACTTGTCAGTATCGTCCAGACCCTGCTGGCGCTGCTTTGCCAACAACTCCTCCAGACGTTGCACCAGCAGCTGTTTCTCCAGCTGGGCCACGGCGTCGTGCAGTTCCTGGGTCCAGCTGGCTTCAGTGCCAGGCAGCGTCTGCGCCGCCAGCGTATGCAGCGCGGCCTGCTCTTCACGGCCGTCGAAGTGTTCCAGCAGGGCGCCGGTACTGATGTCCGGGCGCTGCTCGACCAACCCCAGCAGTTCCAGCAGCAGCTCCACGCCGGGCAGGCGCAGGCCCTGGAAGTGATGCTTGCCGCCCAGCGTGAGCGCCAGCGAGGGTTGCTGCAGCAGCACGGCGATCGCGCCGCGCACCAGGCTGCGCCTGGCCACCGGCTGGATCGTGCGCGCCGGCTGGCGCTGCGGCATCGGTGCGCGCGCGGACGCGGCATTGCCGCCGAGGCCGGTCAGCTGCGCCAGCTGCTGCTTCATCAGGTCGCCGAAGGCGCCATCGGGAATCTGCGCCAGCATCGGCTTTGCCCGCTCGGCCAGGCGTGCCTTGCCGTCCAGCGTGCCCAGGTTGATCTCGCGGGTGAGTTCGTCAAAGAAGAACTGTGACAGTGGGGTGGCCTGCTTCAGGCGCTCGTTGAACGCCTCGGCGCCTTCCTTGCGCACGATGGTGTCCGGGTCCTCGCCATCGGGCAGGAACAGGAAGAAGGCCTGGCGGCCATCCTTCATGCGCGGCAGCACCGACTCCAGCGCCTTCCAGCCGGCGCGGCGGCCGGCGGCATCGCCATCGAAGCAGAAGAACACGTCCGGCGCGTTGCGGAACAGCAGTTCGGCATGGTCCGGCGTGGTCGCGGTACCCAGCGTTGCCACCGCCTGGGTGACCCCGAACTGGAACAGCGAGACCACGTCCATGTAGCCCTCGACCACGATCAGCCGCTCGATCTTCTGGTTGGCCTGGCGTACCTGCCACAGGCCGTACAGTTCGCGGCCCTTGTGGAACAGCGCGGTCTCGGGGGAGTTGAGGTACTTGGGGCCGTCGTCCTTCTCGAACACGCGGCCGCCGAAGGCGATGACCCGGCCACGGCGGTCGAAGATCGGGAACATCACCCGGTCGCGGAACTTGTCGTAGACGTGGCCGCGGTCGTTCTTGGAGAACAGGCCGGCGCGATCGAGCAGCTTCATGCGGCGCTCGTCCTTGCCCAGCGCATCGCGCAGGCCGCTGTAGCCATCCGGCGCGTAGCCGATCTGGAAACGCGCGCGGTTCTCTTCATCCACGCCACGGCCATCAAGATAGCTGCGGGCCTTGTCGCTGCCCTGCAGGTTGCTCTGGAAGAACCTGGTGGCCGCCTCCAGCGCCGAGTACAGCTCGCGGCTGTCATCCTGCTGCTGGGGGCTGCGCGGGTTCTCGTTGCGCGGCACGTCCATGCCGGCGCGCTTGGCCAGTTCATCCACCGCATCGAGGAACTCGAGGCGGTCGTAATTCATCAGGAAGCTGATCGCGGTGCCGTGTGCGCCACAGCCGAAGCAGTGATAGAACTGCTTGGTGGGCGAGACCGTGAACGAGGCCGAGCGCTCGTCATGGAACGGGCAGCGCGCCGCGTACTCCTTGCCCTGGCGCTTCAACGGCACGCGGCTGCCCACCACCTCGACGATGTCGGTGCGGGCCAGCAGGTCGTCGATGAAAGCGTCGGGGATACGGGCCATGGGCAACAGAACGGGGCGCGGCCGCCAGGGCGCGCTGCGGGGGCGGCAGGTTCCCCTAGTTTACTCGCTGGCGATGCCGGGACCGGCCTGTTGGCCTTCAGCGCCGGCACGGGCCAGCTGCGCCCGTGCATGCTGGCGTTCGTCGATCACCGCGGTCATCAGCGCACCGACGAAGAACACGGCGGTGGCGTAGTAGATCCAGACCAGCGCGATCACCAGTGCGCCCATCGACCCGTAGGCACTGCCCGGGGCCACGGTAGCGATGTAGACGCCGATGCCATAGCGGCCCAGGGTGAAAAGCACCGAGGTGATGGCACCGCCGATGAAGGCCTGGCGCCAGGCCACGCGGCGGTCCGGCAGGTAGTGGTAGAGGAAGGCGAAGGCCAGCGTGTACAGCAGCAACGAGGTCAGGTAGCCGATCGCAGGCAGTACCGAGGGCAGCTGCGCGAACACCACCTGCAGCGCGGTGGTGGCGGTCATCGACAGGATCAGCAGGAAGCCCAGTGCCAGTACCACGCCGAACGAGAACACGCGCTTGCGCAGCCAGGCCTTGATGCCTTCCAGGCGCTGGCCGCTGGTGTGGAAGATCCGGTTCAGCGCGTTCTGCAGCTGGGCGAACACGGCGGTGGCACCGACGAACAGCAGCAACGTGCTCCACAGCCCGGCCAGCGATCCGACGCTGGGCTGGCTGTTGGCGTTGTGCAGCACGGTGTCGGCGACGCTGGCCACGCTGCTGCCGGCCACCGAGCCGATCTGGCTGATCAGCGTCTGTTGCGCGGGCGGGTACAACGAGGCGGTCAGCCACAGCAGCAGCACCAGCAGCGGCGCCATCGACAGCAGGGCGTAGAAGGAGACCGAGGCGGCCTGGGTCAGCACGTCGATTTCGACGAAGCGCTTGGCCACCGCCATCGGGAAGCTGTCCTGCAGGCGATCAGCGTAGTGGCGAAGCCGTGCGGGGATGCCGTGGGGACGCGTGTCGGCGGGGGAGTGCGATGGCTCGACCATGGGGATGTTGTAGCAGCCGGGGGTCGAAGGTGCGGTGAAGCGGGTGCATCGATGGGGTCAGAGCCCTTCCGCAGGGCGAAAGGGATCCGACCCCGGCAATGGCTTACGCCAGCTGCTGCTTGACCAGCTTGGACACCAGGCCCATGTCGGCCTGGCCGGCGAGCTTGGGCTTCAGCGCGCCCATCAGCTTGCCCATGTCGGCCGGACCGGAAGCACCGGTTTCGGCGATGGCGGCCTGGATGGCGGCCACGATCTCGGCTTCACCCATCTTGGCCGGCAGGTAGGCTTCGATGACCACGATCTCGGCACGCTCGATCTCGGCCAGGTCTTCGCGGTTGGCGGCTTCGAACTGGCTGACCGAGTCCTTGCGCTGCTTGACCATCTTGTCGAGCACGGCGATCACGGCGGTGTCATCCAGCTCGATGCGCTCGTCCACTTCGCGCTGCTTGATGGCGGCGTTGATCAGGCGGATCACGCCCAGCTTGTGCTTCTCGCCCGCCTTCATGGCGGCCTTCATGTCTTCGGTGAGCTGCTGCTTCATGCTCATGAGGAACCTCGTGGTGGTAGGTAGGGCGGGGCGGATGCCCGGACCCGGAAACGCAAAAAGCCGGCGACGCTCGCGCGTGCCGGCTTCGGCTCCATCGCGACAGGCAGGCCCGCCGCAATGAAGATGCGTCCGATCAGTACAGGCGCTGACGCTTGGTGACGTCGCGCGACGAGCGGCGCAGCTGACGCTTCACAGCAGCGGCAGCCTTGCGCTTGCGCTCCTGGGTCGGCTTTTCGTAGAACTCGCGCTTGCGGGTTTCGGCCAGCACACCGGCCTTTTCGCAAGTGCGCTTGAAGCGGCGAAGAGCAAACTCGAAGGGCTCGTTCTCGCGGACTTTGACGCTGGGCATGGAATCTCCGGGACACAGTAGAACCGGGTCACGCCCGGCGAGCCGCACATTATAGCGGCGAAACGACAAACTGCAAGCGGCCAACCCTGAATACGGGCCAGAGGTTCGAAAGCAGTGAGACCTGCGCGTCCCCCGAGGAGGCGGCAGGGGCGTCATAATAGCAGGCATGCGAGTCCTTGGCATCGAATCTTCCTGTGATGAGACCGGCGTGGCGGTGTATGACACCGACCTGGCCGGCAGCGCGGCCCTGCGCGCCCATGCGGTCTACAGCCAGATCGCCCTGCACGCCGAATACGGTGGTGTGGTGCCCGAGCTGGCCAGCCGTGACCACGTGCGCAAGCTGCTGCCGCTGGTGCGCCAGACCCTGGCCGAGGCCGGCCTGGGCGTGGGCGACATCGATGGCGTGGCCTACACCGCTGGCCCCGGCCTGGTCGGCGCCCTGCTGGTGGGTGCGGGCGTGGCCCGCTCGCTGGCCTGGGCGCTGGAGGTGCCGGCGGTGGGTGTCCACCATATGGAAGGCCACCTGCTGGCGCCGTTGATGGAGGATGACCCGCCGCAGGCGCCGTTCGTGGCCCTGCTGGTGTCCGGGGGCCACACCCAGCTGGTGGCGGTGGACGCGATCGGCCAGTACCGCCTGCTGGGCGAGACTCTGGACGACGCAGCCGGCGAGGCCTTCGACAAGACCGCCAAGCTGATGGGCCTGCCGTACCCGGGCGGCCCGCAGCTGGCCAGGCTGGCCGAGCAGGGAACACCCGGCGCGTACCGCTTCGCACGGCCGATGACCGACCGCCCGGGGCTGGATTTCAGCTTCTCCGGCCTGAAGACCCAGGTCCTGATGGCCTGGCGCGACAGCGACCAGAGCGAGCAGACCCGCGCCGACATCGCCCGTGGCTTTGAAGATGCCGTGGTCGAGACCCTGTCGATCAAGTGCGAGCGCGCGCTGGAAGCGGCGGGGACCAACGTGATCGTGGTGGCCGGCGGCGTCGGCGCCAACACGCGCCTGCGCGCACGCCTGAAGCAGATGGCCGAGCGCCTCGGCGGCCGCGCCTGCTTCCCGCGCCCGGCACTGTGCACCGACAACGGCGCGATGATCGCCTTCGCCGGCGCGCTGCGCCTGCAGGCCGGCCAGCACAGCCCGCCGAAGGTGGACGTGACTCCACGCTGGGACATGGCGACGTTGCCGGCGGTGTGAACCCCGACCGCCGCGCTCTGTAGCGTCGAGCCATGCTCGACTGCGCGTGATCGAGGCTACGCACGCGCACCCAACGGCGACGCCGCCAGCGCGGTCGTGGCCCGCTCGTGGCGCTGCAGCCACTCCAGCGTATGCGGGCAGCGCGCATGGATCAGCCGCCCGATCGCGGCCAGGTCGGCACCGAGGTCGCGTTCCAGGATCGGTTCGTGGTGCACGATGCGGTTGCGCAGGTGGCGGATGCGCCCGATGTCTGCATGGATGGCTTTCCTGATCACGCTTGGATGAGCTGCAGGCGCATGACGCAGAACCGTCCCGAGCGCCGGTATCCACAGCGTGGCGTCGAAGCGACAGGTGAAGAGCTGCTGCCAGAACACCATCGGCAGGTCGGCGACGATCCTGGGTGTATCGGTTGCGCGGCTGGCGACCTGTTCCAGCGCGGCTCTGGCTGAGGTGGATGAAGAGGCAGGTAGCCTGCGTCTGAAGGCATCGTTCCAAGGCCACCGCGGGCCGTGCTGTCGGGCCAATGCCGAGGCCGCTGCGTTGCGCGTGACCACTTCGCACAGGTGGACCGGCATCATCAACGCGCCGCACATCCGCATGTTCCACACATACAGGGATTCGGCAGTGACGTCTGGGCCGCAGGTTGATGCGATTCTCTCGTAGGTCGACAACCGCTCCGCTGACAACGCGCGCCTCAATGCATCGTATGCAGCCATCGTGATGTGCGGTGGTGAAGGGAAGACGCAGGTTGTCCAGGGATCGAGTCGGCCACCATCAGGAAACCTCCTTGCGTGCGTGGCCTGTTTCCCGCGTTTCGGCCGGGGCGAACATGAGGGTCTGCGTTGTCGGGATTGGCCTTGACCCACCGTTTGATGACTGACTAGTCTGGGCACCTGCGCCACCGGGACTCGCGGCTTGAGAAAGTTCCCCCCGGGGACAAAGGTAGTACCAAAGGGCTCCGCTAGCGGGGCCCTTTGTTTTTTTCGCGCCCGCCTCGGGCGGAGTGCCCACCGCCCGTTCCGGGCAGGCTCACCGCCGTGCCGTTACCATGGTTGCCTGTATTCGGCTGGTAACCGCAATGGACAAGGTTTTCATCGAGGGGCTGACGATCGACGCCCTGATCGGTATCTACGATTGGGAACGACGGATCCGCCAGGACTTGGTGTTCGACCTGGAAATGGGTTTCGACAACCGTCGCCCCGCGGCCACCGACGACATTGCCCACACCCTGAACTACAAGGCGGTCAGCAAGCGCCTGGAGCAGTTCGTGCGCGAGTCGGAGTTCGGCCTGGTCGAGACCCTGGCCGAGCGCTGTGCGCAGATCGTGCTGGACGAATTCGACGTGAAGTGGCTGCGCCTGAAGCTGAGCAAGCCGGGTGCGGTGCGTGGCGCACGCGCGGTGGGCGTGATCATCGAACGCACGCGGGACTGACCCGGCGACGCCGGCTGCGGCCGGCAACCTGGTAGTGCCGGCCGCTGGCCGGCAACCTCAACAGCAAAGAACGAAGCAAGGAGACAACCGATGGTGGACGCGGTGGTGGCGGTACAGTGGCTGGAAAAGCTGCAGAACACACTGGAACCCTATCCCGGCGCCTACCTGGCGTTGATGATCACGGCGCTGCTGGTCGCAGCGGGCCTGGCCAACTGGGTGACCAAGCGCATCCTGCTGCGCGGGCTGCGGCGTCTGCTCAGCCGCCTGCCGGGTGCCGACACAGGCCGTGGCAGCCATCTGATGCGGGTGATCTCGCGCCTGTCCAACGTGGTGCCCAGCCAGGTGATCGCCTCGGGCATCCGCATCGTACCGGACCTGCCGCCGGGTCTGGTCAGCTTCATCATCGGCGCCTGCCAGGCGTGGGCGATCCTGACCGTGGTGCTGGCGATATCGCATGCGCTGGATGCGGCCAACGACCTTTACGAGCGCCGCCCCGAGGCACGCAACAAGCCGATCAAGGGCTACCTGCAGGTCGCCAAGATCGTGATCTTCGTGATCGCCGGGCTGTCCATCGTCGCCACTCTGGCCGGCGTTGACCTGCGCTATCTGGTGACCGGCCTCGGCGCGGCCACCGCGGTGCTGATGCTGATCTTCCAGGACACCATCCTGTCGCTGGTGGCCAGCGTGCAGATCAGCGGCGATGGCCGCGTGCGCATCGGCGACTGGATCGAGATGCCCAGCCAGAACGCCGACGGTGACGTCATCGACATCGCGCTGCACACCGTGACCGTGCAGAACTTCGACAAGACCATCACCACCATCCCGACCAAGAAGCTGGTGACCGAGTCGTTCAAGAACTGGCGCGGCATGCAGGAGGCCGGTGGCCGCCGCATCAAGCGCGCGCTGTACCTGGACCAGCACAGCGTCGGCTTCCTGGACGAGGGTGACCTGGCCTTCCTCGGCGAGTTCGCGCTGCTGCGCGACTACCTGCACGAGAAGGCGCAGGAGCTGGGGCAGTGGAACGGGCGCCTGCGCGAACAGGGAGTGGCCGAGGTCAACAGCCGCCGGGTGACCAACCTGGGCACGTTCCGCGCCTATGTGGAGCGCTACCTGCGCAGCCATCCGGGCATCCATACCGACATGACCCTGCTGGTACGGCAGCTGCAACCGACCACCGAGGGCCTGCCGCTGGAGCTGTACTGCTTCACCCGCAGCACCGCCTGGGGCGAGTACGAAGCGGTGCAGTCGGACATCTTCGACCACCTCCTGGCGATCCTGCCGGCCTTCGGGCTGCGGGTGTTCCAGGCCTCCAGCGATGCCATGTTGATGGCCGGGCAGCGCCAGTTGGCCGGCTCGGAGTAAGCTGCGAGGCCTCCGGCCGGACCGTACGGATCCGGCTGGAGCCTGAAACTGAACGACGAAACCTCTCGCCAAATGGCGCGGGATCGCTAGAATGCCGGGCTTGTAAACGTTTTCATCAAGGACTGCTGGTGGCCTCCGATCGCATCGAATCCCTCATTGCCCAGATGACCGTCGAAGAAAAGGTCGGCCAGCTGGGTGTCTTCGCGGACATGGTCCGCCCGTTCGCCCCGGACGTGAACCCGGAAGCCAACGTGCGCAATGCCGACCAGGTGCTGCAGCAGGTGCGCGAGGGCAAGGTCGGCTCGCTGTTCAATGGTGTCGGCGCCGAGCTGGGCCGCCGCATCCAGCAGGTCGCCACCGAGGAGAGCCGCCTGGGCATTCCGGTCATCCTGGCTGCCGACGTCATCCACGGCATGCGCACCGTGTTCCCGATCCCGCTGGGCGAGGCTGCCAGCTTCGAACCGGAGCTGGCCGAGCGCACCGCCCGCGCCACCGCCATCGAGGCGACTGCCGCCGGCCTGCACTGGACCTATGCGCCGGCCGTGGACATCGCCCGCGACCAGCGCTGGGGCCGTGGCGCCGAAGGGGCCGGTGAGGACGTGGTGCTGGGCTGTGCCTTCGCCGCCGCCCGCGTGCGTGGCTTCCAGGGCAGCGACCTGCGCGCCGACGATTCGCTGCTGGCTACGCCGAAGCATTTCGCCGCCTATGGCGCGGTGATGGCCGGCATGGAATACAACATGGTGGACATCTCGCCGCAGACCCTGCGCGATGTGCACCTGCCGCCGTTCAAGGCTGCCTTCGAAGCTGGCGCGATTACCGTGATGTCGTCGTTCAACGACATCAACGGTGTACCGGCCAGCGCCAACGCCGAACTGCTGACCGACATCCTGCGTGGTGAGTGGAAGTTCCCGGGCGTGGTGATTTCCGATTACACCGCCGACATGGAGCTGGTCGCACACGGCTATGCCGCCGATGACCGCGATGCCACCGCCAAGGCGTTCACCGCCGGCCTCGACCTGAGCATGCAGAGCGGTTTCTACGCCGAGCACCTGCCGGGCCTGGTCGAGAGCGGCGACGTGCCGATGGCGGTGCTGGATGAAGGCGTGCGCCGCATCCTGTGGCTGAAGGAAACCATCGGCCTGTTCGACGACCCGTACCGTTCGCTGGATCCAGCGCGCGAAGCCGATACGTCGTACCTCGCCGCGCATGACGCACTGTCGCGCGATGCCGCACGCCGTTCGATCGTGCTGTTGAACAACCGCGACAACGTGTTGCCGCTGCAGAAGAGCGGGCAGAAGATCGCGCTGATCGGCCCGTTCGTGCAGGACCGCGAGAACATCGAAGGCTGCTGGACGCTGTTCGGCGACAAGCAGCGCTACGTGGACCTGGAAACCGGCGTGCGTGCCGCCATCGGCGACGAGGCGTTGCTGGAGATCGTGCCGGGCTGCGAACTGGAAACCGCGATTCCGGGCGGCACCGAAGCGGCCGTGGCCGCCGCGCTGCGCGCCGATGTGGTGGTGCTGGCGCTGGGCGAGCCGCAGCGTTACAGCGGCGAAGCACAGTCGCGCGTGGAGATCACCCTGCCGCCGGCACAGCAGGCGCTGGCCGAGGCCGTGGCGATGACCGGCAAGCCGCTGGTGGTGTTGCTGCGCAACGGCCGCGCACTGGCGCTGCAGGGGGCGGTGCGCAATGCACAGGCGGTGGCGGTGACCTGGTACCTGGGCACGCAGACCGGCCATGCCGTGGCCGATGTGCTGTTCGGCGATTACAGCCCGTCCGGCCGCCTGCCGGTCAGCTTCCCGCAGGTGTCCGGCCAGCAGCCGTACTTCTACAACCACCCGCGTACCGGCCGTCCGGAACTGCCGACCATGTCGGAGTTCAAGGCGCGCTGGCGCGAGATTCCGAACGAGCCGCTGTATCCGTTCGGCCACGGCATCGGCTACACCTCGTTCGACTACGGCGTGCCGCAGCTGAGTGCCGCCCAGCTGGGCTGGGACGAGACCCTGACGCTCACCACCACGCTGACCAACAGCGGTGCTGTGGCGGGCGAGGAAGTGGTGCAGCTGTACATCCACGACCGCGTGGCCAGCCGCGTGCGCCCGGTGCGTGAACTGAAGGACTTCCGCAAGGTGGCATTGCAGCCGGGCGAGTCGACGGAAGTGGTGTTCACCCTGACCCGCGAGCAGCTGGCCTTCACCGGCCGCGACGGCGTGCTGCGTGCCGAGCCTGGACAGTTCGAGGTGTGGGTGTGCGCCTCGTCGGCCGCTGGCGAAGCGGTGCAGTTCGAACTGCTGAAGGGCTGATCGAAGAAAAAGGGGACGGAGGGAATTAAGTCGTTTGTGCCATAAACGACTTAATTCCCTCCGTCCCCTTTTTGTTGCCATCACTGGCCCGGCGCTACCATCGGGGCCTTGATCCGATGGAGTTCGCGCATGCGCAAGATGGCTTTCCTTGTTCCGGCCCTGTTGCTGGCCGCCTGTTCGCAGCCGGCACCGCCGGCCGAGCCTGCGGCGGATGCGCCGCCGCCGATGACCGGTTCCACCCCGGCCGAAGCGGCAGCCAGCACCACGCCGGACCCGGCCGCTGCGCCGCAGGCAGCGGCAGAGCACGCCAGCGAAAATCCCGCCCCCGCCGCCGCCGAGGAGGGCGATGCACGCGCGCGCATCGACAGCGTGCTGGGCGATGCCGCGCAGTACGAGAAGGTGTTCAACGCGTTCAAGACCGCCGTGGTTGGTGGTGACCGCGCGGCCGTGGTGGAGGAAGTGCGCTTCCCGTTGAACATCGCTGGTGGCAAGAAGATCACCGGGCCGGGCGAATTCCAGCGCAACTACGAGAAGATCATCACGCCGGCGGTGGTCAAGGCGATGTCCGGGCAGGACTTCGGCAAGGTGTTCGTCAACCAGCAGGGTGTGATGATCGGTGATGGGCAGGTCTGGCTGACCGGCGAGTGCCTGGACAAGGCCTGTGCGCGTACCGAGGTGAAGGTCGGCACCATCCAGTGAATGCAAACGGCCCCGTGTACGGGGCCGTTGGGTAGGAGCGATGCCGGCCAGCGGCCGGCACTATCGGGCGTCAGGTCTTCGGGGTGAGCTTCAGCAGGCGTGCCTTGCTGCCGTCTTCCAGCAGCCAAAGCGCGCCATCCGGGCCCTGTTCCACTTCGCGGATGCGCTCGCCCATGTTGAAGCGCTCGGCTTCGCGCGCGCTGTCGCCGTCGAAGGCCACGCGCACCAGCGAGGTGGAGGACAGGCCGCCGATGAAGCCGCTGCCCTTCCACTGCGGGAACAGGGTGCCGCTGTAGATCACGAAGCCGGCCGGGGAGATCACCGGCGTCCAGGTCACCTTCGGCGCGGCGAATTCCGGACGGGTATCGTGGTCGGGAATCGGACGGCCATCGTAGTGGTTGCCATTGGAGACGATCGGGTAGCCGTAGTTGGCACCGCGCACGATCAGGTTCAGTTCGTCACCACCGGCCGGGCCCATCTCGTGTGCCCACAGCTTGCCGTTGGCATCGAAGGCCATGCCGAGGATGTTGCGGTGGCCCAGCGACCATACCTGTGCGGCGATGCCTCCCTGCGAGGCGAACGGATTGTCGGCGGGCAGGCTGCCATCATCGTTGAGGCGGATGATCTTGCCGAGGTTGCCGCTCATGTCCTGCGCCGGATCGAATTTCTGCCGCTCGCTGGAGCTGATCCACAGCTTGCCGTCCGGGCCGAAGGCGAGGCGGTGGCCGTAGTGGCCTTCGCCGCTGACCTTGGGGCTCTGCCGCCAGATCACCTTCAGGTCCTTCAGCTGGCCGGCGCCGCTGGCGTCCAGCGCCAGCGTGGCGCGGGCGACGGCGGCACCGCGGGTATCCAGCGTGCCTTCCTCGGCGTAGCTGAGGTAGATCACGTGGTTGCGGGCGAACTGCGGATGCAGGATCACGTCGCCGAAACCGCCCTGGCCGCCATAGGCGACCTTGGGCACGCCGGTGATTTCATGCTTCTGGCCGCTGGCCAGGTCCAGATGCTGCAGCTTTCCGCGCTTCTCGGTAACCAGCAGGCTGCCGTCGGGCAGGAAGGTCATCGCCCACGGTTGGTCGAAGCGGCTGACTTCGGTGGCGGTGAAGGGACGTTGGTCGGCGGCGGTGGTGGTCGCTGGTGCAGCGGCCTGGCCACCGTTGGCGGCCGGGTCGGCAGCGTTGCAGGCCGAGGTGGCAAGGATCGGCACCAGGCCGAGGGCGAGCAGCAGGGGCGTGCGGGTCATGGGTATCTCCAGTGCGGGGATGCGGATGGCCGGGCTGTCCCTTGTATACCACTGGAGCGGTGACCGTCGTGGCCCGAAGGTCCTGAACAGGTGCATGTCTGGACAGAGCCGGGCAGCACGCGGCTCTGTCGTGGGCGCGGTTCGATCAGGTACCGCGCGGTACGCCCTTGTCCAGCCGCTGGTCGAGGTTGACCGCCTCCTCCCAACCACGGCGCACCGCGCTGCGTGCCTGCGCCCAGTCCAGGCGGCTGCGGCCGCGCTCGCTGGCCCAGCGTGATTCCAGCTCGCCCTCCACTTCCTCGTAGGCGCGGATGATGTCCTGCGCACGCGCCGCATGGCCGATGCGGTAGGCCGGTTCATAGTCCTCGAAGAACAGCTGGTCGTCGTAGTACGGCTCGGCGGTGTAACGCTCGCGCCAGAAGTTGCTGACCGCGTCGCGCGGTGTGCTGTCGTCCGGTACGCGGCCGGGAATCTGGTACTCGGTCATGGAAGGGCTCCGTTGTGGACGAAGCCTGATCGTGCCTGGGGGCGGGTTAACGGCCGGGGCCGGCAGCGTGATCGCCAGATCAATCTGCCGGTCAGGGCACGCCATCATTCACCCGGCGTCAGCGTCCTTGCGCGGCAGTTTGTAGATCACCGCGCCGATGGCGAACGCCACCAGCGCGGCGGCGATGTTCTGCCAGCTGGCACTGGCGAACAGCGCCAGGCACAGCAGCAGCGCCAGTACCGGAATCAGCGGGCCACCGGGCAGTTTCAACGCGCCCGGGCGGTCGGCATAGCGCTTGGCCAGCACCAGCACCGCAGCGGCGGTACCGATGTAGGCGAACAGGCGCGTGGTCATCGACAGCAGCGCCAGCTGCACGAACGAACCGGACAACGCCAGGCCAAGCGCGATCAGGCCCTGGCACAGGATCGACGCGGCCGGGGTATGGAAGCGCGGATGCACCTGCGCCAGGATCTTCGGCCCGTAGCCATCGCGGGCCAGCGCGAACAGGAAGCGCGGACCCATCATCATCGTGTTGCTGTTGGTGCCGAGGATGGAGATGGTGGCACCGATGGTCAGGATCAGCGCCAGCGCTTCGCCACCGAATCCGGCGGCGGCATCGGCCAGTGGTGTCGCCGAGCTGGACAGGCCGGCCAGCGTGCCCTGCGCCACCACCTGCACCGCGCCATAGATGACGGTGACGGTGATGATCATGGTGATCAGCGCGAACGGAATGTCGCGGCGCGGATTGCGGTACTCGCCGGCCGCGGCCGGGATGTTCTCGAAGCCGGCGTAGGCGTAGAGCAGCAGCAATGCGGCCTCGCCCATGCGCTGCAGGTCGTGCGGGTCCGGGCGCTGGCCGGAGAACGCCAGCTGCGGATCGATGTAGAACGCGCCGATGGCCACGAACAGCAGCAGCGGCAGCATCTTGCCGATCACCAGCACCACGCCGGTGCGCGCGGCCGAGCGCACGCCGATGATGTTGACCCCGGTGAGGAAGCCCAGCGAGACCACGATCACCGCGATGCGACCCAGGCCGGCGCCAGCCCACGGCCAGAAGCGTGCGACCGCATCGGCCAGCGCATTGCTGAGCGCCGCGGCCGAACTGATGCGGGTCAGCCAGATCATCCAGCCGATCTCGAAACCGGCGAAA
Organism: Stenotrophomonas sp. GD03930; assembly: GCF_029839665.1. Lineage (NCBI taxonomy): Bacteria > Pseudomonadati > Pseudomonadota > Gammaproteobacteria > Lysobacterales > Lysobacteraceae > Stenotrophomonas > Stenotrophomonas sp. GD03930. Next base: position 1,795,206 of record NZ_JAOCAV010000001.1, read on the forward strand.
CGGCCGAACGCCTCGCGCGCATACAGGTAGCTGCCACCCGGCTCATCGAAGTAGCTGGCGGCCTGCGCGTAGCACAGCACCAGCAGCGCGACGACGATGCCGGCGGCGACCACGCCCCACAGGCTGAAGGGCCCGAGCAGGGCGACGGTGGCGGCCGGCAGCAGGTAGATGCCGCTGCCGATCACATCGTTGATCGACAGGCCGACGATCTGCCAGCGGCTGACCGCGCGCTGCAGCTGCGGTTCGTCCTGCGCGCTCAACGGGCGTCTCCGCTCAGTGCGGGCAACTGCCACTGTGCCTGCAGGCGCTGGTACTCGGCGCGCGGCAGCAGCACGAAGCGCGGCGTGTCCTGCGGCCGCAGCCAGTCCAGCAGCGCCTGCATGCGTGCCTGCGGCATGGCGGTGCAGCCGGCCGTGGCTTCGCCGGGCTGGCGCCACAGGTGGGCGAAGATGCAGCTGCCCTTGCCGGGCTGGTTGTCCGGGTTGTGGGCAATCACAAAGCCCTGCTGGTAGCGCACGTCGCCCTTGTTGTGCAGGTCCAGCCGCATCGGCTCGGTGGAGCCCTTGACCGCTGCACTGCCGACCTTGTTCGCATCGACGATGCGGTTGTAGAACGGCGAGGCGGGCACGTCCATGCAGTAGCTGCTGTCGAGCATCGGCTGGTACGGCATCGCGGTGCCGGGGCGGGTGACGGCGTAGCCGAACGCGCTGCCGAGCGCGAACACACCGGCCGGGCTGCGGCCGTCGCCTTCCTGCTTCTGCGGGCCATCGGCCTGTGCCGGATGCAGGCCCAGCCCCCAGGCGCTGCCGGTGCGGCCCAGTGCCACCGGGAATGGTTGCCCATGCGGGTGCCAACCCTTGCCGTCGCGTACATACGCCTGCAGTTGGCCCTGGGTGCTGTCCCAGCCTTCGCTGGTGACCACGATCAACTGGCGTGCGCCGTCCAGCGGCGCGGCGTGGACGGCCCACGCTGTGGCAAGCAGCAGCGCAGCGGTGGCGAGGCGGACCAGCGATTTCATCAACGTGCGCTCCGGTCAGGAATCCAGCAGGTGGTCGATCCGCTCCAGGTTCACGGCCAGCTGCTGCTGGCGGTCCGGATTGGCGTGGCAGAGCAGCACGAACAGGAAATCCAGCAGGGCGTGCATGGCGCTACGGTACAGCAGCTGCGCCACCTGCGGCGTGCGGTCGTGCGCGCAGACCGCCAGTGCCGCATCCGCGTGCGCGCGCAGCGGATTGGCGGTGTGGCGGGTGATGGAAATCACCTTGCCACCCATGTCCTGGAACTGCCGCGACAGTTGCGACAGCTGGGGCAGGCTTCCGAATTCGGAGAACACCAGCAGCACATCGTTCGGGCGTGCCGCCGACAGGTTGGCCAGCATCAGGACCGGGTCGGTATGCGGCACCACCAGCAGCCCGAGCAGCGACAGCCGCATGGCGAACTCGCGGGCGTACAGGCCGTCATCGCCCAGCCCGTACACGAACAGCTTCGGGGCGTCGTCGAGCAACTGCACGATGCGTTCGATCTCCGCGCGCGGGTTGGCCTGGCGGGTTTCCTCTTCGGCCAGCGCCTTGCTGCGGCGCAGGGCCTCGCCCAGGCGCAGGTAGTCGTCGCCGCTGTCTGGCTCGCTCGGTGCCTGCTGCGGGTCGGTGCCGGCACGCGCGACATCCTGGCCGATGGAGTATTTCAGGTCCGGGTAGCCCTTGAAGCCGAGCTTCTGGCTGAACTTGACCACGCTGGACTGGCTGATGCCCAGTGCGCTGGCCAGCTGCTGGGACGAGTAATCGCGCAGCAGGTGGGCGTTGTCGAGGATGAAGTCGGCGATGCGGCGTTCGATGGCCGACATCTGCCCGCGCTCGGAACGGATCTTCAGCAGGGGCGGCATGCGGGGTGTCCGGGTGTCTGCAAAGGCGTTGCGGTTGGCAGCGTAGAGCGTGTCATGGAATGGGTCGGGCGGGTGGGGATTGCAGGGGACGCCGTGAATCCGTCCATGGAGGCTTGGCCGCCGCATCCATGCGGCGGACACCCCTGCAAGCCCCACCCGCCCGACCCCGGACACATCGCGCGCGTGCCAGCCGCGAAGGGATTACGGGGTAGGGCAGAAGCAAGAGCAGGTGCATCCACGCATGGCGTGGATCTACCGGGTCGGATCAACCCAGCATCTCCAGGCCGCGCACTTCGGTGATGCCCAGGCCCGGAACATCGCTGATGCTGATCTCCGATTCGTTGAAATGCACGCCGCCACTGACCGGATCGAACTGGCCCAGCGACGGGCCGTCCAGATCGACCTTGGTGATCACATCGCTCTTGGCCACCGCCAGGTGCACCGCGGCGGCCACGCTGATGCTCGACTCGATCATGCAGCCGATCATGCACGGCACACCGTAGATGCCGGCGATGTCGGCAATGCGGATCGCGTTGGACAGGCCGCCGGTCTTCATCAGCTTGATGTTGATGATGTCGGCCGCACGCTGCTGGATCAGGTCCATCACCTGGCTTGGGCTGAACACACTCTCGTCGGCCATCACCGGCGTGTTGACGCGGTCGGTGACGTACTTCAGTCCGCTGATGTCGGCGGCCTTGACCGGTTGCTCCAGAAGCTCCAGTACCACGCCGGCTTCTTCCAGCGTACGCATCGCATGCACCGCCTGCTTGGCGGTCCAGCCCTGGTTGGCATCCAGCCGCAGCAGTGCGCGGCCCTCGACGGCGGCATGGATCGCCTTGACCCGCTCGATGTCCAGGCCGATGTCCTTGCCGACCTTGATCTTCAGCGACTCGAAGCCGCGTTCGATCGCCGACAGCGAGTCGGCCACCATCTTGTCGATGTAGTCCACGCTGATGGTGATGTCGGTGGTGATCACCGGGTCGCCGCCGCCAAGCATCTGGTACAACGGCGCGCCATGCAGCTGCGCCCACAGGTCGTACAGCGCGATTTCCACCGCGGCCTTGGCGCTGGTGTTGCGCTCCATCGCGCTCTGCACCAGCCCGCACAGCCGGTTGAGGTTGGCCACCTCCTGGCCGATCAGGCGAGGTGCGATGAAGTGGCGGATCGCTTCGATGATCGAGCCATGGGTATCGCCGGTGATCACTGCCGTGGCCGGCGCTTCGCCATAACCGGTGTGGCCGGTGTCGGTGCGGATCAGCACCACCACGTCCTCCACGGTCTCCACCGTGCGCAGGGCGGTCTTGAACGGCGTCTTCAGCGGCACGCGCAGCATGCCCAGTTCGATGGCGGTGATCTTCATTCAGGGAGTCTTGGCTCGCAGGCGCTGGATGTTGGTGATGCGGTCGATGTAGCGGATGCTGTCGCTGGCCATCATCGGCTCCAGCGGCGTGACCGAAACACCATTGAGATGGGCCTGCACACGCTTGCCGTCGGCACCGAACCAGCTGCCGCCTGCCGTATCGTGGATGACCCAGGTGCGGCCGTCGACGTGGCCGATGGCCATCATCACGTGGCCGGGGATGTAGACCAGGTCGCCCACCTGCAGACCGGTGACGGCGCGGTCGCGCACCGTCTTGCCGTCCTTGCTGGTGAACGGCAGGCGGTCCAACGCCGGGCTGACCGCCTGCGCGCTGGTATTGCGCGGCAGCAGCACGCCGAAGCTGCGGTAGATCTCCGAGACGAAACCGCTGCAGTCGCGGGTGTCGTAGTCGTGGCCCCAGCCGTAGCGCTCGCCGAGGAATTTGAAGGCCTGTTGCAGCAGCAGGCGCGGGGTCAGCGGCAGGTAGTCGGCGGCGGTGTCCTGCGAGCGCGGCAGCAGCGCCGGTACCAGCTTCAATCGACCATCGGCTTCGCGTACCGGTAGCTGCACCACCCACGACGCATGCGCCTGCTGGCCGTTCACCGGCTCGGCGGCCGGCCAGTCGGCCAGCACCGGCAGGCGCACGCCCATGTCCAGCTGCAGGCGCGACACGCGCGGTTCTTCCGGGGTGTAGGCGGTCTGCGCGGTGGCGCCAGTGATGATGCGGTAGGGCCCCTTTGCGCCGTAGCCGAGTACCGTGGCCTTGTCACCACTGGCAATCGCGTCGGCCTCGACCCACGCGCTGTAGCGCTCGCTGTGGACGAACAGCCAGCGGCCATCGGCACTGCGATGGACCACGGCGACCTTGTCGCCGGGGAACAGCGCCGATTCCTGGAAGCGGTCGATGTCGGTGTCACCGACGCTGCTGAAAACGCGCTCGCGGGTGGGGAAGGTGCGCAGCGCGGCACGCTTCACCACCAGCCCAAACTGCGGCGCTACCTGCGCGGGAATCGCCTCCAGCCCGAGGTTGGCTTCGATCGCGCTGCGCAATGCCGGTGTGATGGGCTGGCCCTTGTCGTTGTAGAGGGCGCGCGTGGGCCAGCTCGACAGTGCGGTGATGCTGTCGCGCACCGCGGTTGCATCCAGCTGCGCGGGCAGCAAAGCGATGTCCTGGATGTGGCTGTCCTGCGCCCGCATCCGTGCGTTCTGCGCGTCGATCTGCGCGCGGTCGAGGATCGGCGCATCGGCGTTGTCCAGGCGTGCGGCCCAGTACTGCGGGGTCAGGAACGCCTCGTGCAGGCCGATCACATAGGGCAGTGGTGCGCCGGCATCGGGTGCCGGAGTGGTCTGCGCAAAGGCCGGCGCCGCCAGCAGGCACAGCGCCAGGGTCAAGCGGCGCGGCCAATGCCGGTGCCGTTCGCGGGAAGCCAGGATCATGCGCTGCACACCCTCCTCGAATGCCTGTTGGAATATTTATTCCTTTCGGCTGCGAAATCAAGAATAAATTATTGACCGGCATCCCGGCCCGTGTTACACAGCCGTTACCACCCGCGCTGGGGAAGTGTCGCTGTGGATCCTGCCGTTCGCAAACCGCGTCTGACTGCTGCTGCCGGCCTGGGGGCCGCGCTGCTGCTGTGGGCGTGGTCGGCGGGCGCGGAGCCGCCACCCTCGGCCATCCAGTTCGCGCGCGTCGTGCAGATGATCGACGCGGGACGGTTCTCCCAAGCCCATAGCGAGCTGAATACCTGGTCGGCGGCCGATGCGGCGGAACCGGGCGTCAGTTTCGATGACATCGCGTTCCAGGAAGAACGCATGCGCCGCATCCGCCTGGATTTTTCTCTTGACGAAACCGCCGCCAAGGCTGCCGTGCGGCGCTGGATTCCCGACCTGACCGACGAGGAATTCGCGCGCTGGGATCAGCTCGGCCTGATCGAGCACCTCGATATCGATGGCACGCGCTGGTACTTCAAGCGCGCACCGTCGAACCTGTTCCTGCTCAGCGATGAAGCACGTGCACGCCGCCGTGCGGATGCACCGATGCCGGCACCGGGCCCGAACGAAGTGCTCAACGCCCACCACGCGCGCGTGCTTGCCGCGGCCGAACAGAGCGGCAAGGCCTCCGTGCTGCCGCAGCGCATCGAATTCACCCAGTCGCTCACGGTGAAGGCCGATGTTGTGCCGGCCGGCGAAACCGTACGCGCATGGATTCCATACCCGCGTGAGATTCCCGGCCAGCAGGAACAGGTGCAGTGGCTGGGCAGCACGCCGGGCAAGGCGCGCGTGGCACCGGCAAGCACGCTGCAGCGCACTGCCTACCTGGAAGCCAAAGCCGTAGCCGGCAAGCCGACCCGCTTCGAGGTCCGCTACGCGGTCACGATCTTCGCCCGGCATACCGCGATTGATCCGGCCAAGGTGCAGCCGACACCGGTCGAACCAGCGCTGCAACCCTACCTGTCCGAGCAGCTGCCACATGTGCGCTTCACTCCCGCACTGAAGCTGTTCTCCGACCAGGTGCTGCAGGGCGAGACGCGGCCGTATGAGGTGGTGCGCAAGCTGTTCGCTGCGGTTGATCGCATTCCGTGGGCCGGTGCGCGCGAATATTCCACGATCAGCAATCTCAGCGATTACGCGTTGCGTGCGGGCCATGCCGACTGCGGTCAGCAGACACTGCTGTTGATCACGCTGCTGCGCATGAACGGCATTCCCGCGCGCTGGCAGTCGGGCATGGTGTTCTCCGGCGATGGCAGTGGCTACAACAACCTGCATGACTGGGGGCAGGTCTACCTGGCGCCGTATGGCTGGCTGCCGATGGACGTGACCACCGGCGCACTGGCCAGTGACGTGCCGGCCCTGCGCGACTTCTACCTGGGTGGCCTGGACGGCTACCGCATCGCCTTCAACGATGATTTCGGCCAGGCCCTGGTGCCGGCCAAACAGCACTTCCGCTCGGAAACGGTCGACTCGCAGCGCGGCGAGGCCGAGTGGGCAGGCGGCAACCTGTACTTCGACCAATGGAGCTACGACTTCCAGTGGCGGGTACTGCCAGCCAGGCAACGCTAGCGCGACACATCACACTCCACACCATTCAATTCTTGCAGGAGAGAGCAGGGGATGAAGGCTTACAGCATCAAGCGGGCGGCGTTGTGCGTCGCCCTCGGGGCGTGTCTGGGCGTGATCGCGCCCAGCGCATTCGCACAGGATGGTTCGGTGGTTGGCCGCTTGAGCAGCGATGCCGGCCAGGTACCGGCCGGTGCCACGGTGACCGTACGCAATCCGGCCACGGGCTTCGTCCGTTCGGTACAGGCCGAAGCCAATGGCAGCTATCGCATCCCGCTGCTGCCGGTCGGCACCTACGAGATGGAAGTGAGCTTGCCGGGAGGAGCGGCGAGCCGTGTTGGCCAGGTCACCGTCAGCCTGGGCAGCGCGACTACGGTGAACGTGCCGCTGGGTGCGGTCAGCACGCTGGGCACGGTCGAAGTCCGTGCTCCGCAGGTGGTGTCGATGGTGGACGTGAAGTCCACCGAGTCGGCCACCAACATTACCCGCGAGGAGTTGTCGCGCCTGCCGGTGGACCGTGACATCACCGCCGTTGCCCTGCTGGCGCCGGGTGCCGTGAAGGGCAAGGGCTCACTGGGTGGCCAGGGCATCTCCTTCGGGGGTTCGTCGGTGGCCGAGAACACCGTGTACATCAACGGGCTGAACGTCACCGACTTCTACAACCGGGTTGGCTTCTCCTCCGTGCCGTTCTCGTTCTACCAGGAGTTCCAGGTCAAGACCGGCGGCTACTCGGTGGAGTTCGGGCGCAGTACTGGTGGTGTCATCAACGCGGTGACGCGCTCGGGCAGCAACGACTTCAAGGCCGGCGCCGAACTGGTGTTCGAGCCGCGCGCGTGGCAGTCGCAGGCGCGCGACCGATACGACGGCAGCGGCAGCCGCTACATCACCGCCAGCCGCGACGACTACAGCCGCAGCGCGCTGAACGTGTTCGCCTCCGGTGCGCTGGTGCAGGACCGGTTGTTCTTCTTCGGCATGTACGAAGCCCGCGACTATCGCCCGACATCGACCAACGACGCCGGGACCCGCCTCAACCAGGGCAAGGCCGATGATCCGTTCTGGGGCGGCAAGTTCGACTGGCGCATCACCGACAACCAGATGTTCTCGCTGTTCGGCTTCTCCGATCGCAACAAGACGCTCACCGACGTCTACGCCTATGACTACGAGCGTGGCAGCACCGTGGGTGAACGTGCCAACCAGATCATGAACACCGTGGGTGGCCGCAACTGGTCGGGTACCTACAGCTGGCAGGTGAACAACGACCTGACCATGAAGCTGATGTACGGCGAGAACAAGCGCAACCGCGTGCAGAGCTCGCTGATGGACGAGAACTGCAATCGGGTCTTCGACAATCGTACCGCCAGCCAGGGCGTGCCCACCGCGCTGCAGGGTGATCGCAGCTGTACCAGCAGTTCCCAACTCGAATCCGCGCTGGATACGCGCAAGGCAGCACGCGCCGATTTCGAATGGACACTGGGCAACCATCTGCTTCGCTTCGGGCTGGACCGCGAGGAGAACACGTCCGACTACAGTCGCGCCTATCCCGGCCCGGGCGGCCTGCGCTACGACATCTACGCGCGCACGCCGGGCAGTTCGCTGAACGGCGGCGTGGTGCCGGCCAGTGGACTGGTGGCACGCACCCGCCGCTATGAGGTGGAAGGCGCGTTCGAAACGATCAACTCGGCGTATTACCTGGAAGACAACTGGCAGGTGACGCCGAACCTGCTGCTCAACCTCGGCCTTCGCATGGAAGCCTTCGACAACAAGGGCGGCGACGGCAGCAGCTACATCAAGATCGACAACATGCTGGCGCCCCGCCTGGGCTTCTCGTGGGACGTGCGTGGCGATGGCACCACCAAGGTGTTCGGCAACCTCGGTCGCTACTTCCTGCCGGTGGCCAATGTGATCAACATCAAGCAGGCCGGCGGCTTCCTCGACGAACGCACCTGGTATGAGTTCCTGGGCTACAGCGGCGCGGCCAACAACGTGCCGGTGCTGGGCGCACAGATCGGACCGGTGGACAACTCGCAGGGCGACGGCAGCGTGCCGGACCTGCGTGCCGAAGTGAACCGCGACATGGATCCGGTCTACCAGGACGAAGCGATCCTGGGCTTCCAGCAGATGATCAACGAAGCCTGGTCGATCGGCGCCAGCGTGACCTACCGGCGCCTGCACAACGCCATCGATGACATGAACATCACCGCCACCGGCCAGTGCGGTGCGATTGACAGTGTATGGATCATGGGAAACCCGGGCCGCACCAACACCGTGTGGGGCGATACCGATTGTGACGGCCGCAATGATGGCTGGATCAGCATCGATACCTCGAAGGAAGGCTGGGCGCTGTATGACGACAACGGCAACTATGTTGGCCAGCGCGGCTGGGTGAAGCCCAAGCGCGACTACAAGGCGCTGGAGCTGCAGGTCGATCGTGCCTGGGATGGCAAGTGGGGCTTCAACGCGTCCTACACACTGGCCTACGGCCGCGGCAACGCCGAAGGGCCGGTCAATTCCGATACCGACTTCGCCGATGCCGGACGCACCGAGAACTTCGACAATCCGTGGGTCAACTACGGCGGCTATGGCTACCTGGCCAATGATCGCCGCCACCAGTTCAAGTTCCGCGGCAGCTACGCGCTGACCGAGAACCTGAGCGTGGCCGCGACCCTGGGCGTGCAGTCGGGCAGCCCGATCACCCGCTTCGGCGCAGGCAATCCGTTCGATGCGACCGACTTCCACAGCTATTACGTGTGCGTGTCCAACTGCCAGGCCACGGTGCCGTCCGAACGGGTGTTCGTGCATTCCCCGCGCGGTGGTGATGGGCGCACGCCGTGGACCTACGATCTGGACGTGAGCGTGTCCTACAAGGTGCCGATCCCGACCGACCTGCGCCTGAAGCTGGCGGTGTACAACGTGCTCAACCAGCAGCGCGTGGTGACCGTGGACCAGGACTACGAACCGCAGGACAGCATCGGCACGCCGAACCCGCTGTTTGGCTACGGTACCGGGTTCCAGTCGCCGCGCTACGCGCAGCTGACCGTGACATGGGCGTACTGACGCCCATCGTGCACGCGCGGCGTGGCCTGTGTATGGCCGTCTTGGCAGTGTTTCCGGCTGTGGCAGCGCAGCCGGCCGGCACCGCATCCCTCGATGCCGATGTCGCGGCCGTGGTCCAGCATGAGCATCTGCCCGGGCTGGCCATGGCCGTGGTCGAGCAGGGGCGGGTGATCTACCGGCACGCCGAAGGCAAGCGCGGCGATGGCGGGCGCATCGATGAGGACACGCTGTTCAAGATCGCCTCCAACAGCAAGGCGATGACCGCCGCGCTGCTGGCGCGGCTGGTGCAGCAGGGCAGGCTGCGCTGGGATGACCCTGTGCAGCGCCATCTGCCGGAGTTCCGCATGCATGACGCATGGGTGGGCCAGCAGATGCAGGTGCGCGACCTGCTGATCCACAACAGCGGCCTCGGCCTGGGTGCGGGCGACCTGATGCTGTGGCCGGAGCCGAACACGTTTACCCGTGCCGACATCATCGCGGGGCTGGCGCACCTGAAGCCGGTCAGCAGCTTCCGCAGCCATTATGCCTACGACAACCTGATGTACGTGGTGGCCGGCGAAGTAGCCGCTGCGGCCGGTGGAAAACCCTATGACCAGCTGATGCGCGAACAGGTGTTCGAGCCCCTGGGCATGGCACGCTGCCAGGTGGGGGCGTGGTCGGTGAAACGCGTGGGCAACGTGGCGCAGCCACATGCCTGGCGCGGCGAACGCAACGAAGTCGTGAAAGCCGATGGGGCCATCAGCCCGGACCTGCCCTCGATGGCCGCCGGTGGCATCCGCTGCTCGCTGCGTGACATGACGCGCTGGATGCAGGTGCTGCTGGACCCCGCATTGGCGCCGGATTGGCTGGGTAGTGAACAGCGGCGCACGCTGTGGACCCTGCACATGCCGATGCCGTTGAGTGAACGGCAGCGGCGCTGGGACAACGCGCACTTCTACGGTTATGGCTACGGCTGGCGGGTGTCGGACATGGACGGGCAGTGGAAGGTGGCGCACACCGGCACGCTGTCGGGCATGTATTCGTCGCTGGCCTTGCTGCCCGACCGCAAGCTGGGTGTGGTGATGCTGATCAACGGCGAGGGCGAGGATGCGCGTACCGCGCTGATGCAGGCCATGCTGAAGCGCTTCACCGCACCCGATGAAGCGCGCCCGGCGATGGCCTACCTGGACGAGCTGAAGACTGGCCAGGCCACGCGGGCGGCAACCGGCCATCAGCGGCCAGCCACTTCCGATGCACGGCAGGCATCGGCTTCCGATCTGCCACGCTGGCAGGGCCGCTACAGCGACCCGTGGCTGGGTCCGGCCTCGCTGTGCCCGGGCAGGGACGGCCTGCGCTTCAGCGTGGACAAGTCACCCCGGCTGCAGGCCACGGTACTGCATCGGCAGGGGCGCTGGCTGCTGCGCTGGGATACGCTGGGCGACGAAGCGCAGGCGTGGCTGCAACCGGGCGAAGACCCGTCGCCGACGCTGGACCTGCGCGCCATCGATCCGGACATCGACTTCAGCTATGACTTCCAGGACCTGCATTTCACTCGTACTGGCGATTGCGCTGGCCGCGACCGCCAGCGGCGCTGAGCCGCCGCGCGTTTCAGCGGCCACTGATGCAGCCAGCGCCGGACTGGTGGAGATCCGCACGCTGTCGCCGCATATCGACATGGATATCCGCTACGCCGGCGCGAACAACTTCACCGGCGCGCCGGTACCCGGCTACGAGGCGCCTTCCTGCTATCTGCTGGCACCAGTGGCGAAGGCACTGGCCCAGGTGGAGCAGGATCTGCGCGCAGATGGATGGGGCCTGCGGATCTACGACTGCTATCGACCGGTGCGCTCGGTGCAGGCCTTCATGGCCTGGGTGAACGACCCGCGCGAGCTTTCGCGCAAGGCATTGCAGTACCCGGACCTTGACAAGCCACGCCTGCTGGCCGACGGCTACATCGCCGAGCGTTCCGGCCACAGCCGCGGTGCCACGGTCGACCTTGGCCTGCTGGATTGCCGCAGCGGTACCTGCACGCCGCTGGACATGGGGACGGATTTCGATTTCTTCGGCCCGCGTGCGCATACGCAGGCGAGCGGGTTGAGCGACGTGCAGCAGGTAAATCGACAGCAGCTGGTGCGCGCGATGGCCCGGCGCGGTTTCGTGAATTACCCGCAGGAGTGGTGGCACTACACGCTGCAGCCCGAACCGGACCCCGGCACCGCGTACGACGTCCCGGTGCGGTAGGGGTATCTGCAGGGCGCCGCCCTGCCGATACCCTTACACTGGCCGCCTTCTCATCCCTGCCCACCCGATGAACCTTCCCCTGCACTTCGGCCTGCTCGGCACCCTGGAAGCCGGCGCCATCGCCCTGCTGGTCGGCCTGCTGGTGTACTTCCTGTGGTCGCGCCTGTGCCGGCTGCTGCACTGGTCGGTGGGCCATGCGATCGGCTGGTCGTGCGTCATCTCGGTGGTGATCTCCACCGGCATCGATGCATGGAAGCTGTTCTACATGGGCATCGTGCGGCTGGAGTCGCCGCTGTATGCGCGCCTGTTTCTGTCCACCATCCACGATCCGAACGAACTGGGCAGCCGCGTGGTGCTGGAAATCGCCGGTGCGCTGGCCGGTGTCGCCTTGGGATGGGTGATGTTCAGTTCGCGGTCATTGGAAAAAACCGTCGACTGACGCAGGTTTTTCGTTGCCTGCCGGTTAAATCCTGCTGCGCTGAATGCGCAGCTTATGAGCCGCTCACTCCGCCCTAACCAGCGTGCTAATGCATGCGCGCTGGCCAGTGGTTAATCGTGCGTGTGCACGCACATCGCACCGCAAAATCGATTCAGAAACGCGGTGGCAGGGTAGGTGCCGTGCGGAAACAACACGCCGCGCAACACCACCCAATCGGTAGGAGACACCCCTGATGACTATTCGCAACCGCAAGCCCCTGATCGCCCTGATCGTCGCCGCCGGCAGCGTGCTGGCCATCCCGGCGATGGCCCAGTCGGCCAAGCAGCAGGCCGCGCAGGCGCAGAACGAAGCCGCGCAGGCCCAGCAGGCGGCGGCACAGGCCGGGCAGGCGGCTGACCAGGCCACCAACGCGGCCGCAGCGGCCTCGGCACAGGCCAATGGCGGTGGCCAGACCTGGGCCAGCATCGATACCGATGGCAACGGCACCATCAGCAAGAGCGAGGCACAGGTGAACGCCGGCCTCGCCCAGGTGTTCGACCAGGCCGATACCAACAAGGACGGCGAGCTGAGTGCCGATGAGTACAAGGCCTACGTGGCCGCCCAGCAGGCCGGTGCAGGTGCCGGCGCGGCGCAGGGCCGCTGATCCACACCTGATTCGGGAAAACCGGTGCATGGGGACCCGGGCGGCTACGGCCGCCCGGGTTTTTCCCGTCTGTCGGGCCGCTGTATCCTTGGCGGATGAATACCCCCACGCCTGCGCCGTCGCGCGCCATCGGCCTGGTTGGTTTTGACGGTGACGACACGCTGTGGAAGAGCGAGGACTACTACCGCAAGGCCGAGCAGGATTACCTGGACCTGCTGTCGCGCTATGTCGACGTGCACGACACCCAGACCGCCCGCCACCTGCTGGAAGTGCAGCAGCGCAACCTGGCCGTGTTCGGCTATGGCGTGAAGGGCATGGTGCTGTCGATGATCGAAGCGGCCATCGACATCACCGGCCAGCGCATCGATGCCAAGGACATCCAGCGCATGCTGGACATCGGCCATGACACCCTGCGCCACCCGGTCGAGCTGATCGACGGCGTGCGCGCATCGGTGGCGGCCATTGCCGAACAGTACCCGGTGGTGCTGATCACCAAGGGCGATCTGTTCCACCAGGAAGCCAAGATCAAGGTGGCCAACCTGCGCGAGCTGTTCCCGCGCATCGAGATCGTCTCGGAGAAGGACCCGGAAACCTACGCGCGCGTGCTGGCCGAGTTCGACCTGCCGATGCAGCGCTTCGTGATGGTCGGCAACTCGCTGCGTTCGGATATCGAGCCGGTGGTGACCCTTGGCGGCTGGGGCGTGCATACCCCGTACGCGGTGACCTGGGCCCACGAGACCCAGCACGGCGTGGCCGACGACGAACCGCGCATGGTCACCGCCGATACCGCGCACGATTGGCCAGCCGCGCTGGCGGCGATCGAGGCCAAGGCAGCTGCGGCGGCCTGACAGGGGCGGGCGGCTGCGGCAGAATCGGGGCATGAACGTCCGACTGCGCGCACTGATGCTGTCCCTGCTGCTGGCGCCGGCCACCGTGCTGGCCCAGCAGACCGCCGAGCGCTCGGCGGCTTACACCGTGGAAACCGGTGACAGTTGGGTGGATGCCCAGCTGCAGGACATCAACCATTACGCCGAACGCTATCCCGACGCCTTCCTCGACGAAGTATCGCGCTATGCCGGCGTGCCGCGCGGCTACATCAGCGCCTTGTTCACCATCCACGGCTGGCAGGCCGGGGATATCTATTTCGCCTGTTTCTGGGCCAAGGCCAGCGACCAGACCTGCCGCGACAGCGTGCGCGCCTTCAGCCAGAACCCGGAGGGCGGCTGGGAGGCGGTGGTCAAGCGCATGCCGCGCGCGCCGGACAACCTGCACTACCGTGCGGTGCGCCACGCCATCGTCGCCAGCTATGAGCACTGGGACCGGCCGATCACCCTCGATGCCACCCTGAAGCGCCAGCTGAAGCGGTAGTGCCGGTGGCCGGCAATTCCTGTACTCCAGGCATCCAGAGGTTGCCGGCCAGCGGCCGGCACTACCGATTTCCTTCATGTTGCTCTGCATATCGCCGCCGCCGCGCGCTCCGGCGACAATACGGGTTCGAGCTGTTCCCCGTTCCCGTAATCGAGTGACTGATGAGCGCCTCTTTCGTTTCGCCTGATGTGATCCGCCGCCTGTTCGCCCAGGCCATGTCCCGCATGTACCGCACCGAAGTGCCGCTGTACGGCACGCTGGTGGAACTGGTGGAGCGGATCAACGCGCAGGTGCTGGAGCAGGACCCGGCGCTGGCCGCGCAGCTGCAGCGCAATGACGAGCGCGCGCGCCTGGACGAGGAGCGCCACGGCGCGATCCGCGTCGGCACCGTGCAGGAACTGGCGACGCTGCGCCGCCTGTTCGCGGTGATGGGCATGTTCCCGGTCGGCTATTACGACCTGTCGGTGGCCGGCGTGCCGGTGCACTCCACCGCGTTCCGGCCGCTCACCGGTGCCGCGCTGGCACAGAACCCGTTCCGCGTGTTCACCTCGCTGCTGCGCCTGGAGCTGATCGAAGACGAAGCGCTGCGTGCCGAATCGGCGCGCATCCTCGAACGCCGCCGCATCTTCACCGAGGGCGCGCTGGCACTGATCGACCAGGCCGAGCGTGACGGTGGCCTGCCGCAGGCCGACGCCGAACGTTTCGTCGAAGAGGCGCTGGAAACCTTCCGCTGGCACGGCGACGCCACCGTCGACCTGCCGACCTACCACGCCCTCAACAAGTCGCACCGGCTGGTGGCCGATGTGGTCAGCTTCCGTGGCCCGCACATCAACCACCTGACCCCGCGCACGCTGGATATCGACGCGGCGCAGGCGGCGATGATCGAGCACGGCATGGCCGCCAAGGCCGTGATCGAGGGCCCGCCGCGCCGTGCCTGCCCGATCCTGCTGCGCCAGACCAGCTTCAAGGCACTGGAAGAAGCGGTGCATTTCCCGGACAGCGAAGGCGGTGATGCCGGCACGCATACCGCGCGTTTCGGCGAGATCGAACAGCGCGGGCTTGCGCTGACCCCGAAGGGCCGCGCGCTGTACGACCAGCTGCTGTCGCAGGCACGCGATGCCGGTGGCGAAGGCAGTACCGGTGGCGACTACGGCCAGCGCCTGCAGGCAGTGTTCGCCAGCTTCCCGGATGACCATGACACGCTGCGCCAGGAAGGCCTGGGCTACTACCGCTACCAGCTGACCGACGCCGGCCGCGCCGCGCCGGAACGCGTGGCCGATCTGCCGGCCGAAGTGCTGGTGGCCACCGGCCTGGCCACCGCCGACCCGATCGTCTACGAGGATTTCCTGCCGGTCAGCGCTGCGGGCATCTTCCAGTCGAACCTGGGTGGTGAAGAACAGCGCGCCTATGCCGCCCACGCCAACCGCGAGGCCTTCGAGCAGGCGCTGGGCGCGGCGGTGAATGACGAGTTCGAGATCTACGAGCGGCTGCAGGCCGAATCGCTGGCGGCGCTGCGTACCGCGTGAAGGTAGAGCCGGCCGCTGGCCGGCTGTTCTGGAGAGCCGGCCAGCGGCCGGCTCTACCAGTGTTCGCGGGCCTCAGCCCTTCATCGTGCCGGTATCCAGCCAGCGCTGGTGCCACGACAGTGCTTCCGGCAGCAGGTGCGGGGTGTGCTTGCCGTAGCTCTCGTGGCTGGCACGGTCGAAGTAGTCCTGCAGCTGCGCGCGGAAATCCGGATGCGCGCAGTTGTCGATCAGTACCTGCGCACGCTTGCGCGGGGTCAGCCCACGCAGGTCGGCCAGGCCCTGTTCGGTGACGATCACCGACACGTCGTGCTCGGTGTGGTCGACGTGGCTGGCCATCGGCACGATCGCCGAAATGGTGCCGTTCTTGGCGGTGGACGGGCTTAGGAACGCGGACAGGAAGCCATTACGGGCAAAGTCACCCGAACCACCGATGCCGTTCATGATCCGCGTGCCCATCACGTGCGTCGAATTGACGTTGCCGTAGATGTCCACTTCGATCATGCCGTTCATGCCGATGCAGCCGAGGCGGCGCACCAGCTCCGGATGGTTGGAGATCTCCTGCGTGCGCATGATGATGCGCTCGCGGTAGAAATCGATGTGCTCCTTGAACGTCTCGTTGGCCTGCGGGCTCAGTGCGAAGCCGGTGCACGAGGCGTAGCTCAGCACGCCATCGCGCAGCAGGTCGAGCATGCCGTCCTGGATCACCTCGGTGAACGCGGCCAGGTCGCGGAAACCACTCTTGGCCAGGCCGGCCAGCACCGCGTTGGGGATGTTGCCCACGCCCGACTGCAGCGGCAGCAGGTTCGGCGGCAGGCGGCCCTTCTTCACTTCGTGCTTGAGGAACTCGATCAGGTGCGCGGCGATCTGTTCGCTGGTCGCATCGATCGGGCTGAACGGGCTGTTGCGGTCCGGGCCGTTGGTACGCACCACCGCCACGATCTTGTCCGGGTCGCAGCGCAGCGCGGTGTCACCGATGCGGTCGTTGGCGTTCACCAGCGGAATCGGCTTGCGGTGCGGCGGCAGCGCGGTGCCGTAGTAGATGTCATGCATGCCGTCGACGCCGGCCGGCTGCCATTCGTTGACCTCGACGATCACCTTCTTCGCCAGGTCCAGCCAGGTCTTGTTGTTGCCGACCGAGGTGGAGGGCACCAGCGAGCCATCCTCGCGGATGGCCGACACTTCGATCACGGCGGTATCGATCTCGCCGTAGAAGCCGAACCACACGTGCTGGGCGACGTGGCTGAGGTGGATGTCGATGTAATCCAGCTTGCCCTCGTTGATGCGGTTGCGCGCATCCGGGTCGCTCTGGAACGGCATGCGCATGGCGATGCCATCGGCCTTGGCCAGCGCGCCATCGAGTTCCGGCGCGGTGGAGGCGCCGGTCATCAGCTTGATCTGGAAGGGATTGCCCTGGGCATGCACCGCTTCGATGCGGCGCGCCAGTTCGACGGGAACGGCCTTGGGATACCCGGAGCCGGTAAAGCCGCTCATGGCCACGGTTTCACCGGGCTGGATCAGCGCGGCTGCGGTCTCGGCGGAGACCACGCGGTCACGGAGACGCGCGTTGGCGATGCGATCAACAGACATGACGACAGTGTTTCTGGGGGGAAACCCGATTATCGGCCATCCTCATCCGTACGGGGGGTTCTACCTTCGTGGAATGGCTTTTCCCTACCGGGGTCACCCGTACCGGCCGGTTTTGTTTTGCAGTGCAGCGTGCAAAGTGCTTTCGCAGCCCGCACGATGGCCCTGCATCCCGACGTGGGGGAGGGAGCAGAGCCCGCTGGCAGTTCGCTGCAAGCGGGCTTTTTTATTGCCTGCCGCCCATTATGAATACGCGGCCTCCATTATCGGTAGTGCCGGCCGCTGGCCGGCAACCTCCGCACCCCTGCCGGCCAGCGGCCGGCACTACGGGGTCCGTTGCGCCC
This sequence comes from Stenotrophomonas sp. GD03930, assembly GCF_029839665.1. Lineage (NCBI taxonomy): Bacteria > Pseudomonadati > Pseudomonadota > Gammaproteobacteria > Lysobacterales > Lysobacteraceae > Stenotrophomonas > Stenotrophomonas sp. GD03930. Next base: position 1,812,683 of record NZ_JAOCAV010000001.1, read on the forward strand.
CGGCCGGGTCGATACAATCGGGCCATGACCCTCGCCCCCGCTGAACTGCCCGCTACCCTGCAGCCCCTTGTCGACCGTGCCATGGCGCGCCTGGCCCAGGTCCTGCCCGAGCCGATCCCGCCCGAGCTGCAGCCGCTGCTGACCCGGCTGGCGGTGGCCAGCGACTTTGCCCTCGACACCCTGGTTCGCCAACCGGCGCTGCTGGCGCAGCTGGCCGCGCCCGCGTGCCCGCCGATCCCGGCGCCGGTGCTCGACCCGCTGCAGCCCAGCGACTGGCCTTCACAGCTGCGGCGCTGGCGCACGGTGATGTCGACGCGGCTGATCTGGCGCGACCTGGCTGGGCTGGACGACGTGGCACAGACCCTGGCTGGCGCCACCACCCTGGCCGAAGACTGCCTGCGGCTGGCGCTGGACGCGCTGCAGCAGGAATTCGCGCAGCGCCACGGGGTCATCCTCGATGACCACGGCCAGCCCATGCAGCTGGTGGTGTTCGGCCTCGGCAAGCTGGGCGGTGGCGAGCTCAACTTCAGCTCCGACATCGATCTGGTCTACGCCTACCCGCAGGGGGGCGAATCCGATGGCCCGCGCGCGCTGGCCGCCGAGGAGTACTTCGCCCGCCTCGGCCAGCGCCTGGCCAAACTGCTGGACGAAACCACCGTCGATGGTTTCAGCCACCGCGTCGACCTGCGCCTGCGCCCGTTCGGCAGCGCTGGCCGCGTTGCGCTGTCGTTCGCGGCGATGGACCAGTATTTCCAGCGCGAGGGCCGCGACTGGGAACGCTATGCCTGGCTGAAGGCGCGTACCGTGGCCGGCGACATCGAGGCCGGCGAAGCGTGGCTGCAGACCCTGCGCCCGTTCGTGTACCGCCGCTACCTGGATTTCACCGCGCTCGACGGCCTGCGCGAGATGAAGGCGGCGATCACTGCCGAGGTCGCGCGCCGTGAACTGCACGAGGACATCAAGCGCGGTGCCGGTGGCATCCGCGAAATCGAGTTCCTGTGCCAGGCACTGCAGCTGATCCGCGGCGGCCGTGAACCGGCACTGCGCGAGCGTCGCCTGCTGGTGGCGTTGGAGGCACTGGTGGCGGCCGGGCAGATCGCGCCGGAGGATGGCGCCGCGCTGCGCGAGGCCTATCTGTTCCTGCGCAGGCTGGAAAACCGCCTGCAGATGCTGCGCGATGCGCAGACCCACGTGCTGCCCGCCGATGCACTGGACCGCGAGCGCATCGCCGTCGGCCTCGGTTATCCGGATTGGGAGGTGCTGCGCGCGGCGCTGGCCGAACAGCAGCAGCGGGTCAGCACCGAATTCGCCGCGCTGCTGGCACCGCGCAAGGGCCAGGCCGCACCCGATGCGTTGGCCAACTACTGGCGCAGCCTGCCCGACGGCAGCAATGCGCCGCTGCTGGCCGAAGCCGGTTTCCTCGATGCCAACGGCGCCGACCAGTCGCTGCGCGATTTCGCCCAGGGCACGGGTGTGAAGTCATTGTCCGATGCCGCACGTGCGCGCCTGGACCGCGTGCTGCCGGCGCTGCTGCATGCGGCCACGCGCTCGCCGCAGCCCGATGCCGCGCTCAAGCGCGTGCTCGGCCTGCTGCAGGCGGTGCTGCGCCGGACCAGTTATCTGGCGCTGCTGGACGAACAGCCGAGCGCGTTGGCGCGCCTGGTGGACGTGCTGGCGCGCAGTGCGCTGCTGGCCGAGCGCCTGGCGGCCTATCCGCTGCTGCTGGATGAGCTGCTGGACGTGCGCGTGTCCGGGCCGATGCCCGATGCCGCCGGCATGCTGGCCGAGTGCCAGCAGGTGCTGGCGGTGGAAGACCCCGAATCCGCACTGCGCTGGCTCAACGAGACGCGGCTGGCGCTCAGCTTCCGCATGGCGATGGCCACGCTGGATGGTCGCCAGGGCGCGGTGCACAGCACGCGGCAACTGGCCGAACTGGCACAGGCGGTGGTGATCACCGTGCTGGCGATGGCCGAGGCGGACATGCGCGCCGCGCACGGCGAGATTCCCGGTGGACGCTTTGCGATCATCGGCTACGGCAGCCTCGGCGGCCTGGAGCTGGGCTTCGGTTCCGATCTGGACCTGGTGTTTTTGCACGACAACCCGGCCGGCGTGGACGCCAGCGATGGTGCGCGCCCGCTGGAGCCGGGGCGCTGGTACGCGCGGCTGGCACAGAAGGTGATGGCGCTGCTCGGCGCGGTCACCGCCGCCGGGCGCCTGTACGACATCGACGTGCGCCTGCGCCCGGATGGTGGCAAGGGATCGCTGGTGTCGTCGCTGGCCAGCTACACCGACTACCAGCGCGAACGCGCGTGGACCTGGGAGCACCAGGCGCTGGTGCGCGCGCGTGGCGTGGCCGGCGATGTCAGCCTGCTGGCCGACTTCGAGCAGGTGCGTGCGCAGACCTTGGGCCGCGAGCGTGATGCCGGTGTGCTGTATGCCGACGTGTTGAAGATGCGCGGGCGCATGCGCACCGAACTGGACCGCAGCGATGCCGCGCGGCTGGACCTGAAGCAGGGCGCCGGTGGCGTGGTGGATCTGGAATTCCTGCTGCAGACCGGCGTGCTGGCGCGCAGTGCGCAGGTGCCGGCGCTGCTCGAGCCGCGCGACACACCGTCGTTGATCGATGCGCTGGGCGCCGCCGGTTTCCTGCCCGAAGCCACCACGCAGGCGCTGCACACCGCGCACGCGACGTTGTTGGAGGTTGGCCTGGCCTGCACGCTGGATCGGCGGCCACGGCTGGCACCGACCACCCCGGCCATTGAAGAGGCGTGTGCGGCGATCACTTCGGCGTGCGTTGAAGCGAAGCTGCCGTTCGCCTGACAGGCAGCGATAGCTGGGCAATGGCCTGCTTCTGGTGGGTGCCAACCTTGGTTGGCACAGGCCATCAGGGTTCATGACCTCGGCGAGAGCGTGCCGACCAACGGTCGGCACCCACCGGATCAATGATCTGACCGTTGGCCTGCTGTTGGTAGGTGCCAACCTTGGTTGGCACAACCCATCAGGGTTCATGACCCCGGCAACAGCGTGCCAACCAAGGTTGGCACCCACCAGAGAAGTGCGGTCAGCTGGTGGCGCGCAGCGGCGCCATCTTCCACAGCAGCGCGCGGAACGGGGCCAGCAGGCACACGCCGATCGCCAGCTTCACCGCCAGGTCGCCGGCGGCCCAGCTCACCCACGGCAGCGCCGAACCGGCAAACGCGATCGACCAGAAAATGGTGGTATCCACGGTGGCACTGCAGGTGGTTGCCACCATCGGCGCGCGCCACCAGCTGCCACGGCGCAGGCGGTCGAACACGGTGATGTCCAGCAGCTGCGCCACGATGAACGCCGAGCATGAAGCAATGGCGATGCGCGGCGTGGCCACCCAGATCGACAGCAGCACCGCCACCAGGAACCCGATCCACGCCACGCGGCGGGCCGGGCCGGGGCCGAAGCGGCGGTTGATCAGGTTGCTGACCAGGAACGCGACCGGATAACTGAAGGCGCCCCAGGTCAGCCAGTCATTGATCGGGTACTGCACCAGTACGTTGGACAGCAGCACCACCGCGCCCATCGCCAGCACCGCCAGCACCAGGGCGCGCGGGGTCAGCGGGGCAAACACAGGGGCAGGACGCACGGACATGGCGAGCCAGGGGAATAAAGGGGATTGCCCATTATCCGCCCGGCCCGCGGCAAATCCAAAACCGCTCGTTCAGTTTTACAGCGCTTCGCTCATCACATCGCCAGCGGCATACGCGGTCGGCACGTACGCCAGGGTCTTGCCCTGTGCGCTCTTCACGTTCCAGCCGGCGCCAGCCTCGGTGGGGTCGAAATGCACCTGCTGGCCCACCACGAAGGCGTCGGTCGGGTTTTCGCCCTGCGGCTGCACGGTCCAGCGCAGGGTGGCGGTGTGGTCGGCCTTGTCCGGCACCTGCAGCTGCACCTGGCGCTCGCCCTCCGGCGTGGTCTCCACCTTCTTCACTTCCATCGGCGGCAGCGGTACCGCCTTGGTGCGGGTGGCTTTGCCGTTGCGCTCGCTGGCCTTGAACGGCGCCTTGGACAGTTCGGACAGGCCCATCGAGGCCGCCATCGGCAGCGACAGCACCACGAACGAGGTCACGATCACGCTGGCCTGGCTGCTGTTCAACTGCGGCGCAGCGCCCGCATGGACGGTGGGCACCAGCAAGGCGGAAAGCAGCAGGGCAGACGCGGGAACGCGCAGGCAACGGAACATGGGACCTCCTGGTCGCCAGAAAAAGGGGATGAAATTCACGGCATGGCTGCGGCCGCACCGGCCACCGGCACATGGGGAATCACCAGTTCCTGCTGCAGCTGGCTGCGCTGGTGCAGGAAGTCGAACACCGATTCCACCGTCACCACCGAGTAGTTGCCGGAGATGCGTTCGCCGGCCGGATGATCGGTGGTGGTGGCGTTGGCCACGAACAGGCGCGCACCCACGCGCTTGCCCAGGCCGATATGCAGCACGCTGGGCTGGTACTTCTGCAGGCGCAACCACTGCTGCGCCTGTTCGCGCTTGACGATGGCAGGCGCGCCTTCGCTCTGCGCCATCGCCGCGGCCAGCACTTCCAGTACCCACTGGTTGGAGTTCTGGTAGTCGGTGGCGAACGGGTAGGCCACCACGTTGTACTTCGATTCGTGCAGTGCCTTGGGCTGGATCGAGGGCGATACCAGCATCGCCCGCAGTGACGCGCGCAGCGGCGCGGACGGCACGCCGATGCGCAGATCGGTATGGCCACCGCTCTCGCCGACGAAGTTGCCCAGGCCCTCGTGGTACAGCTGCGAACTGTCGGTCTTGCAGCGGTTGAGCAGGTGCATCGCGCGCCAGCGGCCGTCGTCCTCGCGCAGCAGGAAGGCCAGGTGGCTATGGCGCAGGCCGTAGCGGCTCAGGTCCTGGCCACCGCGCGCGGCCACCACCACATCCACGTCGGGCAGCGCATCGAGGCGTTCGGCGGTGGTCCAGGCCACATCCAGCATGGCGGCCTGTGCGGCCACGCTGGGGTAGCGCTCGCGGCATTCGGTGCTGTTGGCCCACGCCGGTGCGGTCGCCAGCAGGCAGGCGGTCAGCAGCGCGGCGCGCGGCAGGCGATAGAAACGATCCATGTCAGTACCTTCGACGGCGGTCAGGGCCGCGTGCCGATCATACGCCGGTCAGCGCAGCGGGCGGTCCACGCCCTTGCGCTTGAGTTCCTTGTCGCAGGCGTCGCTGATCGGTGCCACCGGCAATGGCGGGCGCTGGCCCTTCGGGTCGCGCAGCGCGGGTTGCTCGCGGTACGCATCCAGCTGCTGCTGGCACTGGTAGGAGATCGGGTCCAGCTCGGTGGGCGATGTGGAGCACGCGGCGAGCAGGGCCAGCGGCAGCAGGAGCAGGGTGCGCATGGAGGCGTTCAGTCCGATCGGAAACACCGGACTCTAACCGTGCGGCCCAATCGAGATGTTCAAAAATCGCTGAGCGATCGGGTAGTGCCGGCCGCTGGCCGGCAACTGCAGGGTATTTGGTAATGCATACCGCGCTGCCGGCCAGCGGCCGGCACTACCTTGATGCCAGGCGCTGCTTCACCTCGGCGGCGATCCGCGCGGTTTCGCGCAGCGGTTCGATGCGGTCGTACTGCCAGTCCAGCCAGCGCTCCTGCAACCGCCCGCGTTCGCGCAGCTGCTGCTGGAAACGTGCCAGCCGTCCCTGTGCGGTACCCGCCAGCGCCACCCTCACCGGCATGCGCGTGGCGCAGGCTTCAGAGAGCAGGTTCACCGAATCCGGCGAGACCACCACACGGTTGGCCCAGCCGAGCAGGCCGCCATACGGATTCACCCCGTCGCCGCCATCGCCCCAGATCACGTGTGGCAGGTCGGCGAAGGTCGCGCGCAGGATCTCGGCCAATGCGGGCGGCGTGCGCCGCGAGGTGGTGGCCAGCAGGCTGCCTCCCTCGCTGCGGATCTGCTCGGCCAGGGCGCGGAACACACCCACCATCGCCGCCTCGTCCCACGGCGCCAATGGCGTGGGCCCGCCCACCAGCAATGCAGTGCGTGGGCCGGGCAGGGTGCTGAAGCCGGCGAACGCGGCGCGGCCCCAGGCCAGCCAGTCGTCGTCCACCGGGTTGAGGCTGCCGAGCAGGGTCAGCACGTTGCTGCCGCGCAGGGTGTCGTGTTCGGGCACCACCACCACATCCCAATGGCGGGCACTGATACGCGGATCGAGGATCTGCACCACCTGGCTGCCGCGCGCACGCAGCACGCGCAGGGCACCGGCGGCCTGGCGGCCACAGCCGATCGCCAGCGCCGGGGCCTCGGCGGCCAGTGTCGCGAAGGCCTCGCCGTAGCCGTTCACATCGCCGGGCAACCGCCGCGGCGACAGCCAGCGCCACGGCGCGCGAGGCTGCAGCACCAGCGGCCGATGGGTGCCCTGGCGCAGCGCCGAGGCCAGCGCAACCGCCTGGCGGACATTGCCCGCGCGGCCGTCCGTGACCGTCCAGGGTGCGCTCGATCGTTTCACCATTGGCATTAATTCGTTTCAGCCCTGCTGGGTGTTGCAACAGTCGCGACACTCTACACTGCGGCTCGTCGATTCGCCCCGCGCCGCCCGCGGGCACTGACTTCCCTTCGCCGCCCTGGAGATCCACCGATGTCCCACGCGCTCGACGCTGCTGCCCTCGATCAGCTGTTCCGCACTGCCCGTACCCAGAACGCCTTCCTCGACAAGCCGGTCCCGGCCAGCCTGCTGCAGGAACTGTACGACCTGGTGAAGTGGGGCCCGACCGCGGCCAACACCACGCCGGCCCGCTTCGTCTTCGTCACCTCGAAGGAAGCCAAGGCCAAGCTGGCCCCGGCCCTGTCCGAAGGCAACCATGACAAGACCATGGCCGCGCCGGTCACCGTCATCATCGGCTTCGACCTGGACTTCCACGAAAAGCTGCCGTACCTGTTCCCGCACACCGATGCCAAGGCCTGGTTCGACGGCCCGCAGGAAGGCCGCCACGAAGCCGCCATCCGCAACGGCAGCCTGCAGGGCGCCTACCTGATCCTGGCTGCGCGCGCGCTGGGCCTGGATGCCGGCCCGATGTCCGGCTTCGATGCGGCCAAGGTGGACGAAGCCTTCTTCGCCGGTACCTCGATCAAGTCGAATTTCCTGGTCAACCTGGGTTACGGTGACCCGGCGGGCCTGTTCCCGCGTCTGCCGCGCCTGTCGTTCGACGAAGCGGCGCGCATCGCGTAAGTCGCTGTATCGGTTTCGGGCCGTCACCTTGGCGGCCCCTGTTGCACCCACCCTACGATCCGGAGAGTTCCTGAGATGAGCGCCACCCGTAAACTGCTGCTGCCGCTGGCCCTGACCCTGGCCATCGCCGCCTGCTCCAAGCCGGCCGACACCGCTGCCCCGGCCGCGGATGCTGCTGCCCCGGCCACCACCGAACAGGCTGCTGCCCCGGCCGCTGATGCCGCTGCTGCCGCGCCGGCGGCCGAAGCGATCAAGATCGCCTCGGGCACCTACAAGCTGGACCCGAGCCACACCGACGTGCTGGCCCAGTGGAGCCACTTCGGCTTCTCCAACCCCAGCGCGCACTTCGGCAACGTTGAAGGCACGCTGGTGTACAACGCCGAAGACGTGACCAAGTCCACCGTGGAAGTGAAGCTGCCGCTGAGCGGCCTGAACAGCTTCACCGCCAAGTTCGACGAGCACCTGAAGAGCGCCGACTTCTTCGACGCCGCCAAGTTCGCCGATGCCACCTTCAAGAGCACCAAGGTGGAAGCGGCCGGCACCAACAAGCTGACCGTCACCGGCGACCTGACCATCAAGGGCATCACCAAGCCGGTCACCCTGGACGTCACCGTCAACGGCGGCGGCGAGCACCCGATGGCCAAGGTTCCGGCTGCCGGCTTCGATGCCACCACCACGCTGAAGCGCAGCGATTTCGGCGTCGGCGCCTACGCCCCGAACGTCAGCGATGAAGTGAAGATCCGCATCACCACCGAAGCCACTGGCGAAAAGCCGGCCGCTTGATGCACCCCGCTCACTCGTCGTGAGAAGGCAGAAGGCCCGCTGCAAAGCGGGCCTTCTTTTTTGGGTTCCGGTAGAGCCGGCCGCTGTCCGGCTGCACGCGAGGAACCCGATGCCGATGGGGTTGCCGGCCAGCGGCCGGCACTACCGGTAGGTGCCCGATGCCGATGGGGTTGCCGGCCAGCGGCCGGCACTACCGGTAGGTGCCAACCTGCATCGGGTGGGTGCGGACCGTTGGTCCGCACGATCCCTCAGCGCAACGCGCCCAGCCACGCCACGCACGCCTCGCTCGGGCTCTGCTTGGCTTTCACCGCCAGCCCGCTCACGCGCACGAAGGTCTGCGCGGCCTGTGCCACCACCTGGCGTGCGATCAACGCGGCCTGCTTGGTGGCGGCCTGCTGCTTGCGCAGCTGCACGATGTTGATCGAAGGCCGACCGACCGGTGCGTACTTCTGGTCGCGGCGCAGCACATCAGCCACCTGCGCCACTTCGAATTCGGCCTGCAGGTAGCGGTGCTGTGCTTCCACCAGGTCGCGCAGCGGCGCACGCACGGCCGCAGCGTCGGCGAAGGCGGTCAGCGCGGCATCGCAGGCGGCGTCATCGGCGAAGCGGGTACGCAGCGCATCCACGCTGGCCAGGGTCAGTTTGGCCATGTGGGCCTCGTTGCTGCAGGAAAGGAGCGCGATTGTCGCATTGCTGGCCGGCTCGTGCGGACCAACGCTCCGCACCCACCGAAGGCGGAGCCGCCGAGCATGGGCTCGGCTCTACAATGGTGGGCTGTATCACCCACGGAAGGAAGACCCATGCAGGACGCGCAGTACTGGTTGAACGAATTCTGGACGGGCCTGAGCGTGCTCGATCTGCTCGGCGGCAGTGTGCTCGGCACGCTGCTGGGCCTGGCGCTGGGCATCCTCGGCTGGCGCTGGCTGCACCGCCGCGGTTGGCTGCAGCGGCGCACGCGCTGGCATCACTGGCTGCTGGCCAGCTATGTGGTGCTGCTGCCGCTGGCCACCGCCTTCTTCGGCCTGCAACTGGGCTTCACTGCCGGTGCGCACCGCGCGCTGTTCAAGCAGCTCGATCATTTCCAGCCGCACCTGCAGACGCTGGTGGAAGGCTGGAGCGAAGGCTTCACCGATTCACTGGATGACCCGCGCATGCGCGAGGCATTGCGCAGCCAGGGCACGGTGGGCGATGTTGCCGACACCATCGCCTCGGCCTACCTCAGCGAACACCCGCTGCCCGGCCTCGACCGCCTTGGCAACGGCCCGTTGGCGCGCGGCACCGGCTGGGTGATCGGCAAGGTGCGCGAAGGCCTGCTGCGGGGCATGGTGGAAGACACGCTGGTGGACAAGGCTGGCACGCTCGGCCTGGAGCCCAAGGTAGTGCGCGAGGCGTTGACCATGCACGTCGATGAGCTGCTGCACACCCGGGGCGTGCTGCGGCTGGTGAAGGCGCAGATCAACGGCATGATGCCCGGCGTGTATTTCGGGCTGCTGCTGCCGCTGCTGGTCATCGCACTGTTGATAGCGCTGGAGATCTGGGCCGCGCGGCGGTTCGGGTGGACGCGGCAGGTGCCATCCAGCGCGGTAGTGCCGGCCGCTGGCCGGCAGCTGCAGGTTCCTGCCGAAGGTTGATGAGGTTGCCGGCCAGCGGCCGGCACTACCCCCAGGCGACCGCCGATGGCCCCCTGTAGAGTCGAGCCACGCTCGACTCATCGCGCGCAGCGCGATGCGTGCGGGTTTGGGGCAGCTGCCGCTGCTGATCATCGCGCTGCAGGTGGCATCCAGCGTGGTAGTGCCGGCCGCTGGCCGGCAGCTGCAGGTTCCTGCCGAAGGTTGATGAGGTTGCCGGCCAGCGGCCGGCACTACCCCCAGGCGACCGCCGATGGCCCCCTGTAGAGTCGAGCCACGCTCGACTCATCGCGCGCAGCGCGATGCGTGCGGGTTTGGGGCAGCTGCCGCTGCTGATCATCGCGCTGCAGGTGGCATCCAACGTGGTAGTGCCGGCCGCTGGCCGGCAGCTGCAGGTTCCTGCCGAAGGTTGATGAGGTTGCCGGCCAGCGGCCGGCACTACCCCCGGGCAAAAAGTGCATGACCGCCGATGGCCCCCTGTAGAGTCGAGCCACGCTCGACTCATCGCGCGCAGCGCGATGCGTGCGGGTTTGGGGCTGCTGCCGCTGCTGATCATCGCGCTGCAGGTGGCATCCAACGTGGTAGTGCCGGCCGCTGGCCGGCAGCTGCAGGTTCCTGCCGAAGGTTGATGAGGTTGCCGGCCAGCGGCCGGCACTACCGATGGCTCCCTGTAGAGTCGAGCCACGCTCGACTCATCGCGCGCAGCGCGATGCGTGCGGGTTTGGGGCTGCTGCCGCTGCTGATCATCGCGCTGCAGGTGGCATCCAACGTGGTAGTGCCGGCCGCTGGCGGGCAGCTGCAGGTTCCTGCCGAAGGTTGATGAGGTTGCCGGCCAGCGGCCGGCACTACCGATGGCTCCCTGTAGAGTCGAGCCACGCTCGACTCATCGCGCGCAGCGCGATGCGTGCGGGTTTGGGGCTGCTGCCGCTGCTGATCATCGCGCTGCAGGTGGCATCCAGCGTGGTAGTGCCGGCCGCTGGCCGGCAGCTGCAGGTTCCTGCCGAAGGTTGATGAGGTTGCCGGCCAGCGGCCGGCACTACCGGTCAAAGGGCGTGCGGACCAACGGTCCGCACCCACCCAGGGAAGTCAGCAACCACCCAAGGGAAGTCCGCACCCATCCTGGTGCATGGCTCAATCGCCGTCGGTTTCGTCCGGGTGGGCCTTCCAGTAGCCGGTCGAGCGGATCCAGTCGCGCGGCACGCCCAGGTGGCCTTCGATGAACTTGCGCATCATCCGTGCGCGACGCGATTCGGTGGCGATCCAGTAGAAGACATCGCCGTCCGGCGCCTCGAAGTCGGTCAGCATGTCTTCCAGCAGCGTGCTGCTGGCCGCCGGGAAGCCGTTGCGCTCCAGCCAGTGGATGCGCACGTTCTCGTACTGCGGCAGGTCCTGGCGCTCGGCCTCATCGCTCACTTCGATGAAGGCCTGCACCTCGGCGCCGTCCGGCAGCACGTCCAGCCAGCGGGCGATGGCCGGCAGCGCGGTTTCATCGCCGATCAGCACATAGGCGTCGTAGCTGTCGGCCACCACGAACGAGCCGCGCGGGCCGCCGATCACCAGCACGTCGCCGGCCTGCGCCTGCTCGGCCCACGGCCCGGCAATGCCCTGGTCGTGCAGCACGAAGTCGATGGCCAGCTCGCCGGTTTCGTGGTCCCACCAGCGCGGAGTGTAGTCGCGGGCCGGCGAGGGCTCCTTGCCTTCCGGGTAGCTGCGGCCTTCGGCGGTCAGCACCGGCAGCACCATCTCGCCGCTGCTGTTGGGGAAGAACAGCTTGATGTGGTCGTCGGCGCCAGGCGAATCGAAGCCGGCCAGATCGTCGCCACCCAGCACCACGCGGCGCATGTGCGGGGTGACTTCCTCGGTGCGCAGCACGGTCAGTTCACGGAAGCGCACATCCAGGCGCAGGCGCGTGTTGTTGTGTTCGGTCATGGGGATACCTGTAAAAGGGTCGCGCGGGGGCGCGCGGCATGGGGGAGGACCTGGCTGGAGTCAGTCTGGCTGGGTCGTTGAAAGCGGTGATGCCTCGTTACCGGCGGTACCGTTCAGCAGGACCGAGGCCCGCGTCAGCAGCGCCGCCACCTCGTCCGCCTCGCCCTCGGCCCAGCGGCCGTGGTGGTGCACCAGCGCCCGCTTGAACTCGCGCAGGGCGCTGGCCAGCGGCGGCGGCAGCGAGGCCTTGGTGATCTCGCGGGCGCGGTCGAAGGCGCGTCGCTGCGCCAGCCGCACCTGGGTGCGCTGCACCTTCAGCTCGAACTCGCCGGCGGCGGTGATGCGGAAGATCCGCTTGCCATCCACTTCCTCGGCCTCGATCCAGCCGGCCTGCTCGAAGCTGGCCAGCAGCGGGTACATGGTGCCGGCGCTGGGCGTATAGGCCTGCATGAACTGGTTGCTGATCAACTGCATCAGCTCGTAGCCATGGCGCGGCTGCTCGCCGATCAGCGCCAGCACCAGCAGGCGCAGGTCACCACGGCTGAGCACCCGCGGCTGGCCGTTGCGGCGCGGCACCGCCGGATCGGTGGAACGGGCTCTGGGAGAGGGAGTGCGGCTCATTTCGATATATCGGTAAACGAGTGTGCAAACGATATATCGATATATCGAAGCCGGCAATCATCGATCCGGCCACAAGCAGCTCCGTTTTGGGCCACGGCCGGCCGCGCGCACAGAAAAAGGGGCGCCCCTTGCAGGGCGCCCCGGCGGTACTGTGGAAGGGAGCAGGGCGCCAGGCCCATCACTCGCGACCCACGCTGGGCCCATTGCCAGCGCCGATCCAGAGGCGGCTGCGACATGTTGTCGCCGGTTCAGAACCGCAGCCCGCACCGCACCTACCGTGGCTCCAGAATTGCCCTACAACCGTCATCGGCAGCGGTAACACTGCGTCCTGCACATGGCCGCAGCGGCCCGCAAGCGACAGCCCGCGCAGCCGCCAAGGCCCGCCGCAGGGCCATCACGGGCCCTTGCAAGCCCCTTGCGGACACTGGCCGGTTGCATCCATACGCCTGCGTAGCCAAGTGACGAAAGCCCTTGGTGCGCTACACTTTGCGGTCTAGAAATCTATACAACAGTCGCGCGCGTGCGTGCGGTTATGGGAGCGCTAATGAACTGGTTGAACGAGGTGCTGAACAACGACCCGAATCCTGTGGAAACCCAGGAGTGGATCGAGTCGTTGAAGGCCGTTATTGATGTCGAGGGCTCCGAGCGCGCGCATCAGCTGCTGGAAGGCATGGTGGAACTGACCCGTCGTTCGGGCGCCTACCTGCCGTTCTCTCCCACCACCGAGTACGTCAACACCATCGAGCCGCAGCTCGAGGCCAAGAGCCCGGGCAATGCCGAGCTGGAATGGCGCATCCGTTCGATCATCCGCTGGAACGCGATGGCCACCGTGGTGCGCGCCAACCGCAAGCCGGGTGACCTGGGCGGCCACATCGCCTCGTTCGCCTCCGGCGCCACCCTGTACGACGTGGGCTTCAACCACTTCTGGCGCGCCCCCAGCGAGAACCACCCGGGCGACCTGCTGTTCATCCAGGGCCACAGCGCCCCGGGCATCTACGCGCGTTCCTTCCTGGAAGGCCGCATCAGCGAAGAGCAGCTGGACAAGTTCCGCATGGAAGTGGACGGCGGTGGCCTGTCCTCGTACCCGCACCCGTGGCTGATGCCGGACTACTGGCAGACCCCGACCGTGTCGATGGGCCTGGGCCCGCTGGCCGCCATCTACCAGGCGCAGTTCATGCGCTACCTGGAAAACCGTGGCCTGATCGAGAAGTCCGACCGCAAGGTGTGGTGCTTCATCGGCGACGGCGAGAGCGACGAGCCGGAAACCCTGGGTGCCATCGCGCTGGCCGGCCGTGAAGGCCTGGACAACCTGATCTTCGTGGTGAACTGCAACCTGCAGCGCCTGGACGGCCCGGTGCGCGGCAACGGCAAGATCATCCAGGAACTGGAAGGCGTGTTCCGTGGCGGCGGCTGGAACGTGATCAAGCTGCTGTGGGGCGGTTACTGGGATGCCCTGCTGGCCAAGGACAGCGACGGCGTGCTGAAGAAGCTGATGATGGAAACCGTCGACGGCGAATACCAGAACTGCAAGGCCTTCGGCGGCGCGTATACCCGCGAGCATTTCTTCGGCAAGTACCCGGAAACCGCTGCGATGGTCGCCGGCCTGAGCGACGACGACATCTGGCGCCTGAACCGTGGTGGCCACGACCCGCACAAGGTGTACGCCGCCTACCACCAGGCCGTGAACACCAAGGGCATGCCGACCGTCATCCTGGCCAAGACCGTGAAGGGTTACGGCATGGGCAGCGCCGGTGAAGCGCTTAACCCGACCCACCAGACCAAGAAGCTGGACGACGAAGCGGTGCGCCACTTCCGCGACCGCTTCAACATTCCGGTGACCGACGCGCAGCTGGCCGACGGCCAGGTGCCGTTCTACCACCCGGGCCCGGATTCGCCGGAAGTGCAGTACCTGCAGGAACGCCGTGCCGCGCTGGGCGGTTACCTGCCGCAGCGCCGCCGCAAGGCCGACAAGACCTTCGTGGCGCCGAAGCTGGAAGCCTACGACCGCCTGCTGAAGAGCAGCGGCGAGCGCAGCTATTCCACCACCATGGCGTTCGTGCAGAGCCTGAACATCACCCTGCGTGACAAGGAACTGGGCCCGCACATCGTGCCGATCGTGGCCGACGAAGCCCGTACCTTCGGTATGGAAGGCCTGTTCCGCCAGATCGGCATCTACGCGCCGTTCGGCCAGAAGTACAAGCCGGTGGACGCCGACCAGCTGATGTTCTACCGCGAAGACCAGAGCGGCCAGGTGCTGCAGCAGGGCATCAGCGAGCCGGGTGCGATCAGCTCGTGGATGGCCGCCGGTACCAGCTACTCGGTCAGCAACGTGCCGATGCTGCCGTTCTACATCTACTACTCGATGTTCGGCTTCCAGCGCGTGGGCGACATCGCCTGGCAGGCCGCCGACATGCGTACCCGCGGCTTCCTGCTGGGTGGCACCGCCGGCCGCACCACGCTGAACGGTGAAGGCCTGCAGCACGAAGATGGCTTCAGCCATCTGGTGGCCGGCGGCATCCCGAACGTGCGCAGCTACGACCCGACCTTCGGCTTCGAAGTGACCGTGGTTCTGCAGCACGGCACCAAGCGCATGATGGAAGACCAGGTGGACGAGTATTACTACGTCACCCTGATGAACGAGAACTACACCCACCCGGAGATGCCGGAAGGCGCGGCCGAGGGCATCGTCAAGGGCATGTACCTGCTGACCGACGCCGGCAAGCCGAAGAAGGGCGAGCTGCGCGTGCAGCTGCTGGGCTCGGGCACCATCCTGCGCGAAGCCATTGCCGCCGCCGAGCTGCTGGACAAGGACTTCGGCGTGACCGCCGACATCTGGAGCTGCCCGAGCTTCAACGAACTGCGTCGCGATGGTTTCGACGTGGAACGTGCCAACCGCCTGCATCCGGAAGGCGAGCAGCGCAAGGCCTACGTGACCGAGCTGCTGGAAGGCCGCCAGGGCCCGGCGATTGCCGCCACCGACTACGTGCGTGCCTATGCGGACCAGATCCGCGCGTTCGTGCCGATGTCGTACACCGTGCTGGGTACGGATGGCTTCGGCCGCTCGGATACGCGTGCGAACCTGCGTAGGTTCTTCGAGGTTGACCGGTACTACATCGCGCATGCCGCGATTGCGGCGCTGGCGAAGGAAGGGAAGATGACCGCGAAGGATGTGGCCCGGGCGATCAAGCAGTACAAGATTGATCCGGAGAAGGCTAATCCTGTTGGGGTTTGATCTGGCTGTCTTTGGTTAGATGTGATTTAGCTGGGGCGGAGAATTATATTCTCCGCCCTTCTTTATATCAAAATGCGAATTGACAATGGATCGTCTATACAAAGAAGCAGTTTTGAACGCTGGTAGTCACGGTGCGGTTTTATCGTCGCCAGCGGATGTGTTCGCCGTATGCGCTAAAGTCGCAAAGGCAACTGGTTGCTATCTAACGTACTCGACAAAAACGAAGAAAAACATCGTCCCTTCTGCTCAATGCAAGGCTGATGGAGAAGCTTGGCTAACTTCGCTGCAAAGCGCGAACCACATGCAGCTTGGGGCAAACTTTCTTGGCTCGGTCCCCTCTCGAGTAATTGATAGCTGGGACAAGGTTTCTGAGTGGATTCGGTTTGCAGCGAAAACACCGTTGAACGCGGAGCACAAGCCAGTTCCCCAGAAAGTAATTTCGAGTGTCCTTTATTTGATCGCTGCGAGTGATGAGGCTTGCGGCGGCATCGGGTTGCCCGACGGTGGGGACACTGGATTTTTCGGGCTGGTCTCTAACTGGAGGCTGATTCGTAGGGGTACGCTTTGCAGGTTTCTGGATTCGAATGTTGTCCGCGTGCTACCCAAGCAACATACGCCAAAATTTGGCCTTAACATCAGAAATCTTACGCATCACTTGGCCTTTATTGAGAATTCGGAAGTCGGCGTTCGGTGGAATATAAACCCGATCTTGGATAAGAAAAGAGCCTCGTTCAACATTCTTTTGGTCCCTTGGCCATTCGAGGTCTTGCCTTCGGACATCCAAGCGTCCGTTAGAGAAAGTGGAACAAGTAATATGGGCTACTTTGACTACGTCCCGAAAGCAGATGTGGATGTAATTGGTAGCGTAAGTAGCCTTATCGAGCGAGCTCAAAGCATGGGTCAGCGTGTCGACCTAGTCGTGCTTCCCGAATGTTCAATCAATGAGTCTCAGTGGAAAGCGCTTTCTAAAGTGCTTCTTCTGAAGAAAGTCTCTCTCTTGGCAGGGGTGGCGGGGCGGGGTGCACAAGGTGTGGCGACCAACTCGGTGAAGCTGAAAGTTCCAGGCAATCCAGGCGATCTCCTATCTCAGAACAAGCATCATCGATGGAAGATTGAGAAGAATCAGATTCAGAGTTACGGGCTTGGCGGTACGCTTTCCTGCCAGAGTGAGTGGTGGGAAAACATCGAAATCAAGCCGAGAGAGGTGAACTTCTTTGCTTTCACGGATGATCTTGTAGTTTGTCCCCTCATCTGCGAGGACTTGGCTCGGCAGGATCCCGTTGCTGACGTGGTTAGATCAGTCGGTCCAAATATGGTCATCGCTCTTTTGATGGACGGGCCGCAGCTCTCTAACCGATGGTCCGCGAGATATGCGTCAGTGCTAGCCGACGACCCAGGGTCGTCAGTGCTCACCCTTTCTTCGCTCGGGATGGTTAATATTAGCCGACCTCCACGGGGAGCCGATCGCCGTCAGGTCATTGCTTCGTGGCGAGAGGCCCAAGGAGGATTTGTTGAAATTGATCTTCCGCCGGGCACCCACGGCGCACTATTGAACGTACAGTTCGTGCGTGAGACGGAGCAGACAGTTGATGGTCGAGGCGACTCGGGAGTCGCAAGTTGCCCTACATTAACTGGAATTCACTACGTTTAGTTGAGGTTTTTATGAAGATTGATGCGGATAGCCTCAATAAAATTGATTCTCTGAATATTAGTAGAGAGGACAAGAGCTTTCTTTCAGTGCTTGCGCGCTACTTGGGAAAGGTGAATCCAGATACTCTTACAACCATGTCGCGTGAGACGTTAAGCGGAGATGCGCTTGACGTGGCTGAACTATTGATCGAACAGTATGGGGTCGCAACTGCAAACGACAAGAAGAAGAATCTATCCGAAGGCGTTGGTGAGTTTGCAAGAGTTCTAAAGGCCTGGGCAGAGAATTCGGATTGAGAATCTAATCTGTCGCAGGTTGGGCCGGCTTCTTTCCAAACAATGGCGGTGTCCGAGCTATGGTGGATGTTGTTTCGAAGGAAGTTAGGCAGAGGATGATGTCAAAGATTCGAGGCAAGGACACCGGGCCTGAGCTTCTGGTTCGACGGTTCTTGCACTCGAATGGATTTCGCTATTCTCTGCATAAGAAGCAGTTGCCGGGGACGCCTGATCTCGTGCTGAGGCGCTATCATCTGTCGATCTTTGTCCATGGGTGCTTCTGGCATCACCACTTAGGATGTAGATACGCGACTATTCCCCAGACAAGAACGAAATTCTGGTTGGAAAAGTTGAACGCGAATCGCAAGCGCGACGAGCTTGCTCAGATCGAACTACAGAAGATGGGGTGGCGCAGCGCAGTCGTATGGGAGTGCGCCCTTAAGAAATCGCCGCAGGATACTCTGCGGCGTCTAAAAGAATTTGTAAGATCTAGCGAAATTGTCCAAGAGTTTACGCTGGATCAACGGACGAGTGTTGAATAGACCACGTCGGCAATCTGTTTCGCCATCCACGGCGGTACTGCGTTGCCCACTTGCCGGAATTGAGCGCCACGAGAGCCCTCAAAGAAGTAGTTGTCGGGGAACGTCTGCAGTCTCGCGGCCTCACGAACAGAGAGGCTTCTCAGTTGCGTCGGGTCTGGGTGAATGAAGTAATGGCCATCCTTCTGAAGGTGGCTTGTTACCGTGGAGCTTGATTCATCCCTGCGCTGGACCTTAAAACGGTCAACGAATTTCCCGCTTGTCCAGTTCTCATGATCTGGATGCATGGCCTCAGGGAATTCGCCAGAACCACGCGGCGACCTGCCATAAACCTTAGTGAAGGCGGATGCGTAACCATAGCGGATGAGATCCATCCACATATGAGGGCGAACCTCATGATTCAGAATGTAGCCGAGGCGCTCGTCCAGCAACCATGGCTTGAGATGCTCTGGAACCTCATCCACCGTTCTCGTCCAAGGCCTGGCCCTGCCGCCAGCGCCAGCATCCAGAGCAGGTACCAGTTTCGCTTGGGTGCGTAGTTCAGCTGAAACCTGCGCATCGTCAGACAACTGTGCCGCACGGAGCAGAATCTCCCTAGCGGCATCGGGCCAATTCTCGAAATCGACATTGGTGATTCCGCTCCTGAGGTGAGGCATTCCGCCGATCACTTCGCCCACGCTGTACTTGGTCGGCGCGCGACGGATCTGGCGTAGCGATGAAACGTCAACATCCTCTCGGACACCGAAAAGGACCACGCGGTGCCGTGCCTGGGGAACACCAAGTTCCTCGGCCTTCAGGATGTATCGGCGTCCATCGTCGTCGTCGAACAGACCACTCTGGTCCTCTACCAAAGGAATAATTCGGTAGCGCGGGCCGTTCCGACCACCAGGAGCTCGAAGGTCCGCGAGAATGCGCGGGAACATCAGCTCACCACCTACTTTCGAGGAGAGAATGCCCTTGACGTTCTCCATCACAAACGCGGCGGGTGAGTACTTCTTGATGATCTTCAAGTAGTGCTGGTAGAGGAAATGACGCGGATCCTCCTCTGCCTTGTAGCCCACTACGCCGCGGTTTCTGGCACGCCCGACTAAGGAGTACGCCTGGCAGGGAGGTCCACCAATCAGAACCCATGGGTCTTCCTGCGATGCAACTTCGCGAATGCGGGCATGAAGCACCTTGTCGTCTTCGGAATCGCCGAGCTTCAACTGCCTCGCCTCATGGCAAGCATTCTCCCACTCAGTCTTGGTCGCCTCCGTCCAAGGCCGATCCCCCCGTCCTGCCACGTAGTCGTAGTAGCTATCCGGCACCTTGTGGGGTGCGAATTGGCGATAGAACGCGCGAAGTCGAAGCGTCTTGGCTGCATTGACCTCCATTTCGGCCGAAATGGCGATCTTGAACGGGCGTGACTTCGAAGAGCGGGAAGGGGTGTAAGCGGAGAACCCTTCGCCCAGCCCACCGGGGCCTGCGAAGATG
Organism: Stenotrophomonas sp. GD03930; assembly: GCF_029839665.1. Classification (NCBI taxonomy): domain Bacteria; kingdom Pseudomonadati; phylum Pseudomonadota; class Gammaproteobacteria; order Lysobacterales; family Lysobacteraceae; genus Stenotrophomonas; species Stenotrophomonas sp. GD03930. Next base: position 1,832,018 of record NZ_JAOCAV010000001.1, read on the forward strand.
TCGACGACTGGGATGTGCATGCCTATTTTCACAATTATAAATAGAGGCGCAGGTGCGCCCTTCTAGCGCCGCCAGGATGTCATGCCCTAGCGCAATTTTCAATAAGAATTGCGCCCAAACGACCTAGGAATGCACCGTGACCTCAGATACTCGGGCTACCAAAGTTCAAGCAGTTCAGCGCGTAAGCATCAAGCCCAAAAGCTAATGGCTAGAAAAAAAGAAATTGATAGCTAAACCAAGCCGGGAGCGACAATGCCTTCAGCGCACGGGCGTCATAGAGACGGCGGAGGATGCTTCCGCCGTACCCATCTTTAGTTCATGGCCCTGAACGAGAAGCTCGTTGTTAAAGGACACAGATATATTGCTTCCAACTGCGTGAAGTCTACCCCTAGCGAACCGAAAGTCAGCTCACCAGGTCAACTGTAACGTCGGCTGGGCGGTCCTTGGATTGAACGCCATACCTAATGCGACGTCGCATCTTGTTATTTGGAAATAATAGCGAGAAGCCCATGGTAGGAATCTGACCTTGTTCAATCTCTGAGCTAGATAATACCGGATAGAAGAGCATTGCTGCGGTGCCCGGCAGAAGCAGTCTTTGTGTTGAAAGGTTGGATGGTTTCGCTGACTTCGAGATTCCAGTTAGCACCTTCGCAGCGACAACATGCCGTGACTCAGTGAAGACGTTGTACCGCTTCTGCCCGTCGCCGACCCGCTCGCGGCGCCGAATCGAGAAACCCCCAACTCCTGGAACGAGCCACGACCCATTGCTCTCCCCGACAGACTGCGGAGAGATGACAAGCCACCTTTGGATCTCCGGATCTCCATGAATGCCACTAATGTACTCCAAGACAAGTGAGAGGTCCTTTTGATCTTTGGCGGTTGGGCCAAACTTGTAGGAGAGCAAGAACTTGACCATATCACTAGGATTCGCAGCTCCAACAAATGCGCCGAATGAGAACGAGTCCCCGTCGCTATCAATGGCTATATTCGTTTCGGTCGGGTCCGCTCGCTGAAGAAGGGCTTTCATGGCCTTCTCATTGGCCCGCCTGATGCCGGCATCCGTTGAGGCAATTGTACTTTGCTTCTGATCACCACCGAAGTTCAAGAACAAAATTTTCGCGTTGTACATCTTGTTTCTTGAGGTTGGCATGAGCATGTGACTGGGAACCAGCGGTGGTATCTGCTTCGGTGTCAGTCGCTCATCCCCTTGGAGTCTAGAGTAAGCCTTGAGTTGAGATCTAAACTCCTCTTCATCATCGCATACACCACGGAACGCCTCGTAGAGATCAATATTCTCCTTCTTTCCCTTCGGCTCGTGAGTTCCGATGTAAAGGCGCACCAAATCCCGATACCCATCGCGATAGCCAAACCAGCGTCCCATCTGCATCAACGTGTCTGCTGCTCCAGCGACTCGTCGATAATAGCTAATGGTTAATCCCTCAACTGTATATCCGCGAGATAGCTTTGCACCGCCAACAATGATCTTCCAGACACTCGATTTGTCGAAGTCGGGAGCATTTTCGCTATCATCCCCATTCAGAACAAGTGTGGGTGGGCCGTCTGAAACTATCTTGGAGACACACGCGCCAATAAATGGCTTTAGTTCTTGAAAATCTATAGGGATGGCTCCGTCGGCGTGGCGCCCGCCATTGCAGATAGTTTTATAGTCCGCCTCCCATAGTTCCTTGAGCCTCATAAATCCATTTCCGCCAGTCGCGTATGCGGCACTGGAGAACAGGGTATCTATTTGGCCCTTGAGAAGCGCGTGATCCTTGACGCTTGTCGTGAGATGTACGAGCATCGTGTGATGCTTGTACTTTACGTTATTCCTATCTTCGCGGAAGAGTTTAATGGCGCCCGAAAGGACAAAGGCGTCAATCGCACGCGGAAGATTCTCCGGGAGATCGTTTTCTCCTTTGACCGGGCGGACGTAAGAGCCGTAATTGCTACTCGGGTCTGGCGTGCTCTTTGTAATCTCAGGTGGGTCGTAGAAGTCTTGAACTCCCATGTATCCATCGGGGCGTGGGAGCGATGTTATGAAGTTTGACGGGAACAAGTCTTCTGCATCATCGGGATTTACAAATACATTTGCAAATGGCGTAGCAGTATATCCAACATACTGTCCTCGCTTCAGGATGGATAGAATGTCGACAATGAGTCCGTTAATGGCTGTGCGCTCCTGCTGCTGAGAGCTCGCCGGCTTCTTTGAGTTAAGCGACGCCTGATCCGACTCATCGTCAATAATTAACGACGGGACTTCAGCCCAGGATGTGCCGGCCTTCTGTGACTTTTCGAGCGCACGCAAGAGGTTGGTTAACGGAGTTTTGTTTTTCTTGATGACAACAAGCTTGGCTGGGTGCCTTGCCAAGTTCGTTGGATCATTAAAAGGCAGCGAAGGATTTGACTTGAGAAAGCGTAGTCTGGAAAGGTCTCCCATCGGATTACGGAAATCTTGTGAGCTCGTTGTCAAACGGTCTATATAGAAAGAACCAAGCTTGTCGGGCATCGAGCCGTGCATGTTGAAATCTGACCAATCGCTATCCGCAGTGTACTCATCCGTACTCGCTTCCAAGGTCTCTCTGCCTACAAGCTCCTTGTCGATTCGTCGCTGAGTCTGGCTCCGTAGAGTATTCTGCAAACCTCCAAGAACGATCACCAAGCGATAGCCTGCATCCAGTGCTTTAGCGATGACGCCCGTAAAGTTGGCCGTCTTCCCTGACTGGACATATCCCACTACGAGCCCGCGTGTCGTGCGTGCTTCAGCGCTTAGCGGATCGCAAAGATCTGCAACAACGTCTGTACTTGTCGAATCGAGAACAGCAACGTTCTTTGGTGTCCAACCCTTTTCCTGCAATAGATACCGCTCGTAGCTCTTCCAGTAGAAAGAGCTTTGATCACGTCGCTGCTCGTTGTACCAAGACGTAGTGCCCGGCTCCTCTGCGGAGATTCTGATTGGCTGGTCGATCTTTGGATACACCGGGAAAATCTGCGAGACCAGCTCCTCCTCTTGCTCCGAAAGATGAAGAAGAGAGCAAATTAGGTGCCTCCTGGCCTCGGAGCTCGGTGCGGTGCCGTTGCTCCAGTCGAATTCTTGGCGATAGTCCCATTGTGAAATCATTCCGTGAAAATTCTGCCGCACATAAGGTTCATGCGCTGCCGGCTGAAGCCAGCCCAAAAATTCTTGAACAGATATTGGGTCGTCGAGGTCCTCCTTCTTCGACCAACTTGCTAGCGCTTCCACCAAGCTAGCTGGTCGGCCAGTCAAGTCTTTGATCTCTCGAATAGCTTTGAGGGCAACGGTAGGGCGATCAGGCATAAAGATCCTTATTATCCGGATGACGGAGTGCCTCGGGCGACCCTGCCTGGTCTAGGGGGAAGCCCATATCGTCGAGGTTGACGATGTAAGTAAGCTTGGTAATACGTCGTAGGGTCGAGCTTGGGAGACTTGAAGAGAGTGTCTCCATGGTGATGCATGGGAAGTTCTTGTCGACCCTCACAATAGTTGGCGAAGTTCGAAGACAGTATCTTGCCAAATATCGAGGATCGTCTTCATGGCGATATCCGATGGTTGCCAGCTTGTCGTTGAATTTCTTAAGAGGCACTGGATGATCAGCTAAGTTTAAGCGAATTTTCTTGACCGCCTCCCCTAGGTTCGCGCCCGGTCCCTCACCCGCCGGCTTCAGTTGGATGGAGACCACGGAAAGCGAGCGCTGATGATTAGTGGTCAACTGATCCAAGCTGCTAATCGTGTGGTCGCGCGAGTGCGACAAAGTCGTCTTTACCTCAATATCGTCGGTCGACAGTCGGAAGTCATGTTGTTCACGGGCCGGACCAGTCCAAGAGTCAATCGCCGTGGCGCCAAGGTTTTCCAAGACTCGCCATAGAACGAAGAGCTCGCCGAGAAGGCCGATTGCCTGATTTCTGTCTAGGTGATCTGGTACACGAAGAAGCGCTTCCCAAGCGGCAAGTTCGCTCGCGACGACGTCTTGGAAAGAATCTTGGGAGATCTCTGCGCGATGAACAATTCCACAAAGGAAGTAATAGACCTCTCGGAAGAGTGGGGGGAATTGTGATCCAATTTGGTAGTAATGGACGTGTCCGATTCGTCGGGTCGACATCTCTATGACACTGGTCGTGGATACCGTGGAAAGTGCCTTTCCGTCTGCAGGGTAGAGTAGCCACAGTGCGCCATGTTCGGGCTCAGTGATCAGGCTAACCTCTCTCGATGTCTTTAGCCCAAACCTGCGTGGAGCTTCCGTTGCCAAAGCTGCTTCAATTTCATCAAATGGAGGCAGTCGATAGTCATCTATGCCTGACATTTCAATGCCTCAAGAAGAATTCGATTAAGCATATCAACACGATCCTTCAGCCTCTTCGACATCCGACCGGCTGCAGGCAGATCCCGTAATGAGAAAAAGAGCATGATCTTGAACAAGGGAGCGTCGGCTGAGGAGTTCTTCCCGCCTGTGATTGCGCTTCGGAAGACTGAGTTTAGAATTAGTGTCTGTTCCGTGGGCTCGTATCGGAAGACGAGGTCGGTATCCATTCTTTCCCACCTAAAGTCTATAGGATGCGTTGAGGCGCTCTCCGAGCTGCCCGCAAGCAAGCGAGCGACTCTCTTTGCTAGCCCGCTGGGAATTCCCGATTTTGGATAGAAGACAATTTCCTCTGCTTCCGGTACGTTCCGATAGACGTCCTGGGCGGCTTTAAGGTACTCAGGAAATGTTGTGTTCCCCGCCTTGGATGCCCGGACGGCATCAATGAACTCCGCCGGCACATTAAAGTCGTTCTTCTGTACTGAAAGGCGAAAAGTCGAATCGAGCTCCGGGGGCATCTCAATTAGCACGCGTGCCAAAGACGAGTGCGGCTCAGAGTCCGATTGGAGGTTGTGCCAGCCTCCAGCCTTGATGAGGCGGTTATTCCTATAGAAATAGAATCCTTGACGTTCAGCGACCTTGCCCGTACCAAGTTTGTAATTGGAATCCTTTGACTTAGGCGGCCAAATATGCGCCACGGCTTTGACGTTCTCCGTTCCCACCTGCAACTCGAAAGTCGCCGGATAGCCCTTCCGGCCTGACTTTGGGTATCTGAACGGATCGAGGGGCTCCACATGAAACTGGGTGTCTGGCAGCTTTCCCAAGCCGTTAGTTACGTCAATAACAATTCGCAGTTGCCTGGAGTCCAAGAAGCGGTGAAATCGTATGCCGAGGTCAACCTTCAGTTCTACGATCGTTTTCTGCAGATTCTTGCTAAAGTCGCTCATGGAAGACTGGAGTGAGTCAAGCTTATCGAGGACTACTGCGGTCCCAGAGATCGCTAGCTCGGCGGGCTGCCAGTCGAGATCCAAGATCCTGCCGGCTTGATCCGGATCGAGTTCCTCGAGGCGCCAGTCGTCCTTGATCGATTCAATGGTCCAGCGGCGCCCAGAGCTTTTCTGCGCCTTTCGGCTCAGTACCGAGAGTGACTTGCATTGACTGAAGGCAGCGGCTTTCAGTCCAATTCCGTACTTTCCGAGGTCCTTTTCTTTATGATGCTGTCTCACACCATACTGCATCGCGGCATGCAGCTCATCGGGAAGCATCCCATGTCCATCGTCGACGATGACGATTTGATTAATTCTATCGCTGCCGCAGACGAATCTAATTACAACTGCCTTTGCTCTAGCGTCTAGGGAGTTGTCAATTATGTCTGAGAGGGCTTCTTCCAGTGAGTAGCCGATTCGACTCATGAAAGCTGCCGTTCCTTCCGGATCTGGCGCAAGCCTCTTGCTGGCAACTGAGTCAGGAAGAGTAAGGGACACATGGTTCTCCATAGGACAAGCGGCTCCTTGCAGTAAGGCGGTACTTAAATCAATTGCGGCGCAAAAACTCTCGTAGGATACCGCCTCGTAAGGCGGTACGCGATGGGTCTGAGTTTGGCCTATTTTTTGCATAGCCCTGCCGATCAAGCTGCCATCGGATGCTTAACAGGGCGCGAGCACTTCGATCCTATTGATTCATCACCGAAGTGGTGTCGGTCCGAATGACTTCTGTTCGCATCATGTGCGCGGGAAGTGTTGTCCGAATTCATCGCGGCCCAGTAGTCGATCGTCAGGCTGGGTGCCTAGTCGCGTGTTGGACCGCTCTGCGCGTTAACGCGCAGAGCGCAGCGTGTTTGATTATGGGCGTTGTCCAAAATGCAGGTGCGAGCGGCAGAAAGCGGGCCTTCTCATCAGCGAGCTCGCTCATGTTCATCTTCTAGGCTCGCTTATTGATTGACGCTATAGCGGTGAATAAGTTCTCGTACCGTAGCCGCCAAACGTTGCCGGTCGCTTAGTAGCACGCGGGCGTGACTCGTCGGCCCTACGCGTGCATCTACTCCATTCACTGCACATCCCCCGCGAATCGCACTTCTTAGACGCAGGCGTCCACAGCCGCACCACCTGCACCGTAGGTCAGCAAATCGGCATGGAAGACCGTGCCACCGGCGGACGGTACTGTTGCAGGCGCCCTCTCTGGAAGGCGCGTTCGCTGCCGCGCGCGTGTCCGCTTTCTGCCAGCGCTTGTCCTGCCGGCGTGGAAGATCAGAAGCCGGGCGCGTTCGGGTCATCCGTGAGCGGCTTGTCGCCCGGTCTAAGGAGGGAGATGCCGTGATAGGGAACCTTCATGCCGCCCGCCAGACCGCCATAGCTAGCGTGGAACTCATAGCAATCGGCCACCGGCTGATTCCCGGCCTCTCCGCCAGGACGCCCTAGTTCGAACGGCGTTAGCGTGACTTTCATTCCATTTGAAAACGCATCTTCCGACGCATCTGCGGTTTCACGAAGGGAGGCGGTATAGGCGATCAGGCGGTCTTGCAGTACACCTGAATCCAGTGGCTCCCCCGACGCTGGCCCTTCAGCCGGCCGTTTGTCTGCACCGCTGGCTCCCGTATCAGCCGCGGGCGCGCACGCGGTGAGCGCTGCTGGTCATCCCGAATCGTTCAGCGTCCATCAGCGCGTTGCTTGCAATGGTCGCCATAACTATAGGCGGCACGCATCAAGTGATTCCAGCGCAGCTAGGCCAAGGAAACCTCCTCATACTTGGGATCTGGACCGCTGAGTCAGCGCCCCAACCACCCCATCCAAACGTTCCCAGTCCACCAGCAGCACCCGTGTATACGCCAATTCCATGGCAATCCCTCGGTCCAGATCCAACATCAAATGCCGGCACATCGCCACTCGGCCCCCACTAAACCGCACAAGCTTCCCACCCTCCATCAGTACCCCCATCCGGCATGTACTCCCAAGGGTCACAGCTGACGAACGTCCTCACCCGTCCGTCCCCAACGCGCACCACATACCAGTCCGGCGTCACCTCCCGCACATCGCGCACCACCATCGACCGGTCCGCCGCATAAGGCGTCAGCCGCCAGCGCGGCGTCAGCGCCACGCGCTCGCTCAAATCCTGCGCCAAGTAATCAGCCGCCTTCCCGCCCCCCACATACCGCAGCTCAATCGAGACCTGCCGGTGCCCATGCTCCACCGACCGCAGCGGCTGATCCCCCGACGGCGCGGCATCGAAGTCCGGCCAGAACACCGCCACCGGCAAACAGGCCGATCTGGTTGTAGTAGATATACGCCGGGAACATCAAACAGTGCGGGCCCAAGTTGGCCTCCATCGGCTGCGCCGTGTAGGTGGGGCAGCCCATGGTGCGGAGGCTGTTGGTGCGCCCGAGCCTATCGGCGATATCGTCATCCAAACCCGTGGATGGTGGCGCAGTCCAGCCGGCGTGCCGGTGTGCTGGTCATGGCGAAACACCTTGCGCGTGATCGAGGGGATACTGGGGCAGGTGCTCATCGTTGCCCCCGCACCCGCTCGCTCGCCATCAAAGTCAGCGAAAGTACCGCCATCAGTTGCCCCCCATCTGCCGGTCGCCCAGACGCTGTTCGGGTCCGCCCTTCTGCCGCGTGAGCTCCTCAGCCAAGGCCATTCTGACCGGGCGCCTAGGGTGCAATTGGTGCCCGCCAACTGCATGCGGACGACGAGAGTGTGCAACACCAGATTTAGATGCGGGGCACAGTGGTGGGAGATGGTCGTATCAGAATGCGGGCCTTACAGAGGTGGTCCAGCGTGGCCTCCCATCCCGCTGTATTCACATTCGTTATGCGCGCGCTCGCTCCTCCACAAGGCGCCACTCCAATGCGACAGAAGCGGCACAACGCAGGGAACATCAATCTCCCTGCTCGCATACAGCACAATCACAAGCTGCTCCAAGGAGTTGTCCACCACCATCACGGGCTTGCCGTCGCAACTGACCTCGAAGTACCTCGCACCCAGGTGCCGCGCGTCCTGTACCAGGCCCTCGCGCACAAGCCGAACGGCCTCCTCGCGCATGACAGCAAACTCAGCGTCGGAGACTTTCCGAAAGGTCCGCAGTTGCAGGCCAGCGTTGGGTACATGACAGCTGGCGATCGCCGCACACAGCGCCGCCAACAGGACGGCGCCATAGATTACAGGCCTCATTGGACGCTCTGCAGATGGGGGGGCTGGAAAGAGAACGGTCGGCCAATAATGCGTGGAGAGCCTGCAATCACGCGGCAGATGGCTAAGTCAAACTGGACTACTTCTGCCCCTGCACCCGCTCAGTAGCCATCACAGTCAACGCCACACACGCCATCTTCAACCCCTCCATCACCCGGTCCCCCACATACTCTTCGTCGGTGCCGTTCTGCCGCGTGCGCTCCGCTGCCAGCATCAGCTCCGCCACCACGCGCAAGCCGCCCAGCGCGCAGTCCGCATCGGCCATCTGCATGCTGCGCCCGAGGCTCAGATTGCGCTCGGGCCAGGGCTGCCCATCGGCAGCGGCGCCCGCGCCAATGCGATGCAGGTTGGCGACAAATCCGAGGGGATAGGGGGAGGGCTCTTTCTCGTGATCGGCGTTGGCCGGATCGCGGCGGGTGTTCACACCGGGTAGCTTCGTTGCGCTCATGGCAGTGCTCCGTACAGGACAGAAAGCAGGGCCACCGATAAAGGTGGCGGACGGTGCGGGCTCGAAAACCGGTAAGTACCAGACCGGCGGGTCCGAAGACCCCCACGCACCGCCCGCCATGGAACGCGAACGGATTGCCAGCCGACGCCACACAAAGGGTGACGCCGGCTGGCAAAGCGCATACAGCTGGTACAGAAACGGGTTTTCGAGTCCCGCGCCACCCTTTTTCGGTGGCACGCCAAGAGATACCCGCGCAGCTGCCAAATGCCAAGAAACTGCAGAACCGGCGATTGCCGGTCCTGACGCTTTCGGCATTGTCGCACAGGGTGTTAAGCCAGCAAGCGATTGCGCCGCAATGGTCTTGAAGGGCTTGGCGTTTTTGACCCCAAGCACAGAAATGCCTGCAGCGAGGGCCGCGATATAGGGCCAGTTGCGACAGGCTGGATCAGCGGTTCAGGCGGCCGGCGCCTCGGTCTCCGGCGTAAAGATCAAACGCACCCGAACCCGCGCATGCTTCGCGACGCCCTCAATCACGACCGGATCGAAGCGCCACTCATCCACCGCATCAAGCGCCGCACGATCAAACTCCCGCCGCCCGCTGGACCGCGCCACCATCACGTTGGACACGTGACCCAGCTCATCCAGCTGGGCCACCAACAGCACCTGCAGGGGAAACTGCGGCAACGTATCGGCGGCCGTGACCGGTGCCGTTGAATACACCACCGCAGGCGCCTGCTTCAGCTTGAAGGTGGGGTTGTCCCCGGCCTCTACAAACACCTCCGTGGAAATGCGTGGGTCTGTATCCATGGCAATGGCAGGCAAAGCGCCCAGCAGCATCAGAACGAGGGTCAGTGCCAGGGCGACGTTCAAACGGGGCATGCGTGGTTTCCATTCCGGTGCGGTTACAGGATAGCGTCCATTGCCTGGCATCAGCGGCCGCTAAGTGGAGGCCCCGCTTGCTGCTGCACGGCTCACACAAGCATGTCCAGCCCGGGATGACGGAGTGCCCACGCCGGTGTTCCCAAGTTGATTCGCTTTCCAGCCATGATCGAGGAGTCTGGTTGGCAGACCGCTGTCATCAACACCGTCACCCCTCAAGGAAAATTGCAGTGGCACTTCATGGGAATCAGGTCTAGAGATGGGCCTCCTCGAGATGGAAATGAACGATCCTGGCTTGCTGGCCGTTATCGATCCAACGACATAGGAACACTTGCATGATCTTTCTTCGCCGCCTCGCCCTGCATCGCTTCGTAAATACCCATCCTCCATCACGACAAGTTTCCCCTGCTCCCCGTGAGCTTGTTTCCGCTTATGAGGGTGTTCTTCCTGAAAGCCTTCTCGATCTGTGGCGCCGAAAAGGTCTCGGATTCTACGGCGACCTTCAACTCGCCCCGATCGATCCCCGGCCATGGCAATCCGTGCTCGATCGGTGGATCGTCTCGCCGCCCGGAGCCGTACGGCGCGTTCCCATCGCGCTGACGCCTTTCGGCACACTTCTCTACTACCGAAAGCTGACGGAAACTAACGAGGACGTGGCCTACGTCGATCCCGTGTCAAAGAAGACGGGTGATCTGGCGTGGAGTCTCGATGACTTCTTCAACACGTTCCTTTGCGAGCGAGAAGCACTCGAATCGCTCATTCCAATGGCCTTGGTTCGGTCCGCAAGAGAAGAGTGCGGAGCACTTGCCCCCGGCGAGGTCTACGAAGTCGATCAGATGCTGTTCTCCATGCAGATGCTGCGGATTGCGAAAGTGGATGCACTCGGCAAGCATCGGCGTCTTCGCGACGCCGTTGATCCGCCCACGCCAACGGCCGAAAAGCCGACGACAGTAGCTAACGCGCTGCCGGTCGAACATCGCTCCATGTTCGAGGGCATTGCAACAGGGCCGGGACTCGCCGGCCTGTATCTGTCTTCCTACATCGACTGGCATCGGCTGCTGGCGCTGCAACCGAACGGCCAGTACCGTTTGCTGTTCTGGCGCATTCATCACACGACCTTCGAGCGCACGGAAATACGTGCTTACAGCGGCGCCTACGCGATCTTCGCCAACTCCGCGGGGGATGACATCGTCGTGCTCGACGTCACCCTGCGGGAGGATTCGTTAGGCAGTGACGCGAACGATGAAGAACTGGTGGTGATGCATGCAGAGGAAGCGACCTTCCTGCTTCGCAGCGAAGCGTTGGAGGACATGGCAACTGCCATCGGCGGTCGTGACGTAATGGGACGGAGTGAACACTATTTCCGCCGCGTTACGTTGGATGACCCCTTCGTGGAGGAGCCTGGCGATGGCCGTGCAGTACCATCGTTCATGAATCTGCCACATGCGCTGCAGGAGCTGATTCATGTCGACCATCTCCTTGCGACCATTACCCATGTAGGCGATCCAGATCCCGACGAAGCGCATGAAGGCGAGGGTACCGTCATGTGCACGCTTGATCTGGGCGAGGATGACGGGTTGCGCATGAACATGCCGCTCTATTCGCCTGAAAGTGCCAGTCGCCAACTCCACGGATGGGTTTGGGATATGGCACCGCGTGCCTGCAAGGCGGGCATCGGGTATCGGCGCGGAGCAGACGGTGTCATTGAACATGGACCTGTGGTCGGGGACGTGTTGACGACCCGTGCTCCGGACTTCTAGGCGGGCGGCAGGGCCGTGAGTTCCAAGCGGCAACCTTACGGGCCTGCAACGCCCCCTCGTTGGCACGACGCGGCTGCGGATGGGCGTTTGGCAGGGGTGGCGCGGGCGCACAGTACCGGAGATCGCCCCCGCTCGCTGTCTCCTGTTAACATTCCCCCCGCAACCCAGCCAGCCCACCCCGCGCAAACCGCGCCGGAGCGGGCCGTCGCAGTACGGCCCAGCGAGCCAGGACACCCTCCCGTGCCCTTTCAAGGATGCTCGCATGTTCCGTCATTCCGCTCTCCGCTCGGCCGCCCTGGCCCTTGCCGTCTCGCTCTGCCTTGGCGTGCCGTCCGCGTTCGCCGATAACGCCCCCGCCGCCAGTGCCAGCACCGCCGTGCAGCGCGAGGCCGTGGCCAAGGGCCTGTACGAACTGGCCTACAGCCCGAAACAGAACGCCGTGTTCGTGGCCTCGTCCGGTGGCTTCGGCGATGACGCCGGCCCGGCCCAGGTGCTGCGTTTGAACCCGACTACGCTGGCGGTGGAAACCCGCATCCCGCTGGAGCGCAAGGCGTTCGGCGTGGTGCTGGACGACGCCCACAACCGCCTGTACGTGGGCAACACCGTGGACCTGTCGGTGACCGTGGTCGATACCGCGCAGAACAAGGCCATCGGCACCATCCAGCTGATGGAGAAGAAGACCGGCAAGGACGGCAAGGCCGCCTACACCCACGACCTGCGCGAGCTGGTGGTGGACAGCGCCGGCAACCGCCTGTACGTGACCGGCCACAGCAGCCAGCCGGACGTGAGCAGCGTGCTGTTCGTGATCGATACCACCACGCTGAAGGTGATCAACACCATCGACGGCCTGGGCAACGCCAAGGCGCCGGGCCTGGCGCTGGATGCGGCCAACAAGCGCGTCTACACCAGCAACCTGCTGGCCGACCTGGTGGTGGTGGGCACCGATTCGAACAAGGTGGTGGCCCAGCACAAGATCGCCGCCGAGCAGCCGATGAACATCGCGCTGGACCCGGCCGGCAAGCGACTGTTCGTGACCGACCAGGGCTCGGAATTCCTGCGTGGCTACCAGGCCAAGAGCAGCGGCCTGGTCAGCAAGCACCCGGGCCAGCGCGTGCTGGTGCTGGACCGCAGCACCGGCAAGGAACTGGCCAGCATCCCGACCGATGCCGGCCCGCTGGGCATCCTGCTGGATGCACCGCGCAAGCGCCTGTACGTGACCAACCGCGAAGCGGGCACGGTGACGGCGTACAACAGTGACAGCTACCAGAAGGTGGCCACCTACAAGGTGCCGACCCACCCGAACAGCCTGGCGCTGGATGCGAAGAACAACGTGTTGTTCGTGAGCATCAAGAACGGCGAGAAGGACGACAAGGGCGCTGACGAGAGCGTGGCGCGAATTCAGTTGTAAGCAATGTGGAATGGCCACCAGGGGAGCCGCGTTCCCTTGGTGGCCAATCTGAAGTCAATGCAGCAAAGTAGCGACTGCCCATCCACGCATCTGGCAGCATGTTCGAGACAGGACGTTACATCGAGAAGTTCAAGAGTCTCAGCAAGGAATTGAAGCTGTACGCGGTGGGGCTGCTGCCTCTGGCAATCGGATCGTTTGGGCCCTTGCTGGGGATGCATGCAGGCTGGTGCCTCGCTCTTTTGGCAGTAGGCTGCCTCTGCATGGCGATCGGCTTGCTGTTCCGACTGGTACCCCTGTGCAGAACCGTGTGGGAGAAGCCTGCGGTTCGAAGAATTGTTCTGCTCTTTCATCTGGGCGTACTGGTAGTAACGGCCGCGGTGGCTCGTAACATCATGACGTCGGCAACTGGCTTGCCGGGGCAGGACTTCACCCTGGCGACCAGCGCGCTCGCACTACCACTCTATCCACTCGTTTGGCTGTGGTTCGTTGTACTGGTCATGGGCGTTACCGTCGTTGCCCTGCAATTGGTACTCGGGCTGGTGGCAATCGCGCAGTTTCTCCTGTCCGCACACGTGCCGTCGGTTGGCCGCAAGGTCAGGTCGCGCATTGGTGGAAGTCTCTACGTTTCTACGATGCGCATGATCGGTCTCGCCGTGCTGTTTGTTGCCCTGACGATTCCCCTCCATTTTTCCCCTTCATGGAAGCCAAGCCTCGAGCGGCTGGGCAGATGGGCTGCGTTCTATGGGGATTATCAGAGCGCGCACCGGTATCCTGGAATTCCCTTGGATGCTCGGGTTCTGATGCACGCCAACGGCGTCTATTCGACTGCGCATCGCCAGCCGCGAGGTGAGATATCCATTGATGTTCACTACTGGCGAGGGCCTGATAGCGCAGCGAGCGATCCGAATGCGCAGAGCAGAATCCCGACCGGAGCCGACGGTGGCGGACCGTAGTCGGGGCGGGAGGCTCATCTCCCTCAATCCGCCGGCCGATGGTCATAGCTGATCACCCGTTCCACCTGCCACTGCCCATCCACCCGCCGCCAGACCTGGATGAAGCGCGCCTGGCCGGTCCAACGCTCCACACCCTTCGCATCGCGCTCGTGAAAGCGGTGGTCGCCGATCTCCAGCGCCCGCTCGTCGTGCAGCGGAAACACCTGCAGCGAACTCTCCACCAGCTCACGCCGCAGATGGGTGTGGTTGGCGCGGTTGCTCTCGCACAGGGCGGCCACGCTGCGCCGGAAGTCGTCGCGGTTGCTGGCGGACTTGCCGGCCTTGTCATGGAAGAACTCCATGTCTTCGGTGGTCATCGACGCGGCCTTGTCGGCGTCGCAGGCATCGAACGCGGCGGCGAACAGCTGCGTATCGGCCTGGCGGATCTGTTCGCGCAGGCTGTCGGGCGAGGTCGGGGCGGCGGCAAGGCCGGCGGCCAGCAGGGGCAGGGTGAGCAGCAGCATGGCGAATCTCCCGGAAGTGGTCCGCGCAGGCTGGCACGGTCCACCGCACCCTGCCGCTATGCTGCGACGAAACCGGCGCTGGACGCGATGAAACGGGAGTCTGGCGGGGCGGGCGTCCCTTCAGCCTGTGCACGCCGTGTCACAGCGCGCCGCGATTCCCTCACGGGCGGTATAGGGGCGGGGTTCTAGCCTGCAACTCTTCCCTTCCACAGGAGCCCCCATGCCTGCCTCCCGCATCCGCCTGCACGTTGAAGACACCGGCGGCGACGGCCGCCCGGTCATCCTGATCCACGGCTGGCCGCTGTCGGCCGACGCCTGGAAGACGCAGGTGTCGATCCTGCGCGATGCCCAGTACCGGGTGATCAGTTATGACCGACGCGGTTTCGGGCGTTCCGAGAAGCCCGCCGACGGCTACGACTACGACACGCTGGCGGCGGACCTGGCCGCGCTGATTGAAGAACGCGATCTGCGCGACGTAACGCTGGTCGGCTTCTCGATGGGCGGTGGCGAGGTGGCGCGCTATGTGGCCAACCACGGTGAGGACCGCTTGCACAGCGTGGTGTTCGCCGCGGCCGTGCCGCCCTACCTGCTGCGCAGTGACGACAACCCGGACGGCCCGTTGACCCAGGACAAGGCCGATGAGATGCGCAGCGGCCTGGAGAAGGACCGCGAGAGCTTCTTCGATGGCTTCACCCGCGACTTCTTCAGCGCCGATGGCAAGTTGATGGTGACTGAGGAGCAGCGCCAGGCAGCGATCGCGCTGTGCCACCAGTCCGACCAGACGGCAGCGCTGGGCTGCATGCAGTCCTTTGCCACCACCGACTTCCGCGACGACCTGAAGAAAATCACCGTGCCGACGTTGATTCTGCACGGCGACAGCGATGCGATCGTGCCGTTCGAAGGTTCGGGCCAGCGCACGCACCAGGCGATAGCGGGCAGCGAGGTGGTGATCCTGGAAGGCGCGCCGCACGGCTGCAACACCAGCCATGCCGATCACTTCAATCTGGCGCTGCTGAACTTCCTGAAGAAGTAAGCTGGCGCCATGCGCAAGACCGAAACCCCGCCGTGGAAGAAGCCCAACCCCAAGGGCCAGAAATCCCAGCCGCTGTCGCCTGCCCAGAAAGAGGCGGCGCGGCAGCGGGCGGAGGAGAATGGTCGCCCGTACCCGAATCTGGTCGACAACATGTGGGCGGCCAAACTGCCGCGCGAGGTGTAAGCCTGGCAGCCGAGCGCGGGCTCGGCTCTACGGGTCGCCCAGCGGTTCCCAGCCGGCGTCCATCCAGGGCGCTACCTGCGCCTGGCGCATCGAAACCGCACCGGCTGGCAGGCCCGCCCGCTGTGCCAGCTCGGCCTGCAATGCCACCGCATCCACGGCGGCAGGAAGGGCCACCTGCAATCGATCGTCAAGGTGGCGGATCTGCACGGGTAGCAGGGCGTGCGCTTCATGGTCGCCGCCGAAGCGGCCGATCGGATAGCGCATCGTTACCGGGCGCGCCAGCGGCGCAAGCGAGGGTCGCCATCGCTGCAGCACCACGGCCTGTGCCGCCGCCGGAACGCGGACTTCAGCCAGCGTGACCGGGTAGCCACGCACGCTCTCGACCATTACCTGGAAGCGTGCGCCGTCGGGCATGACCACCACTGTGGCGGCCAGCGCAGCGATCGCCACCATCACGCCCAGCAGATGCCAGCTGCGCGGTGCGCTGGCGGGGCGGGTTGCGGTGCGCAGGCTTGGCCGGCGACGCAGTGCACGTGCGTACAGGCGTCGGTCCTTCTTGCGCGGGCTGCTTCTGTGCGCAGGCAGGTTCAGCGGAACCGGCGGCAGGCGGGCAACGCGCGCCTTGATCAGGCGTGACACCGCCCATGCCACCAGTGCGAATGCCAGCAGTGGCAGCAGAGTTCGCACCACCAGGTACAACATCACCATCCTGTGCACGTCCTCACATATGCATCCACTTCGATCGACATCCTACCGATAGGCGCCAGCTGTTGTCGTATCTGCCAGCCGACAGCGGTGGTGCGGCTGGATAGCATGGCGCGTTGTTGTCATGGATGAATCGATGCGCTCTGCTGTTTCCCGCCTCGGCCGCCTGTTCGGACCGGGGGTGATGGTGTTTCTGTTGCAGCTGGTGGCGCTGCTGTCGCTTGGCCTGGGGGCCGGCTACTTCCACTCCCGCGTGGATCTGCTGCTGGTGCCGGTGGTGGACGGCTGCGGTGGTCCCGATCCGGTAGCGCGCCTGCGCGTGGCCGAGCAACTGCTGGCGCGCGCCGAAGCGCTGGATGATTGGCAACCACTGCGCTGGATTCCGCTGGTGGGCACGCTGCTGGCGCTTCTCGGCGCGGCAACGGTCTGTGCGCTGCGTGCCATGCCCCAACAGTACCGGCTGGGCAGGCTGCGCCGGGCGCTGGTGGCGCTGCATGTGGGCGTGCTGGCGTTGGCAGGGTGGACGCTGCACCTGTACGAGGATGCGTGGAGCAGCGTGGCAAGACTGTCGCCGGCGGCCTGCCTGGTGGACCTGACCGAGCAGGGCCGGGTGCCGTTGGCACAGGCCCAGCAGGTGGTGCTGCACGTGCTCACCCGCGAGTACGCCCCGTTGCAGCGCAATCCGGATGATCTGGCGATGATGGCGGTATCGCTGCTGGTGGCCGCGATGGTGGCCAGCATCGTGTTGTGGCGTGCGGCGGCCAAGGGTATGCGGACGCCTACCTGATCGCGTTACAGTCCACGCATTGCCCCGACAAGGAAGTGCTGATGCGTGCGTTGTTGCGAGCCCTGCCGTTGCTGTTGCTGTCGCTGGCGGTGCAGGCGGCCGAGGTGGATCGTCGCATTGCGGTGACCATCGATGACCTGCCCTGGGCGCGAGTGGACGAGATCGTGCCGGCAGACCTGCAGGCGCGGCATGCCGCGTTGATGGCGCAGCTGCGCCAGGCGGATGTGCCGGTGGTGGGCTTCGTCAACGAGAACAAGCTGGAAGTGGACGGGCAGGTGCAGCCTGCGCGCGTGCAGATGCTGCGCGACTGGCTGGACGCGGGCTATGTGCTGGGCAACCACACGTATTCGCACATGGACCTGAACGCCAAGGGCGTGGCGGCGTTCCAGCAGGATTTCCTGCGTGGGGAGACGGTGCTGCGGCCGCTGCTGGCCGAGCGTGGGCAGGTGCCGCAGTGGATGCGCCATCCGTACCTGCGCGCCGGGCGTACCGCGGAAGAGCGCGTGCAGATGGACGCGTTCTTCAAGCAGCACGGCTACCGCGTGGCGCCGGTGACGGTCGACAACGGTGAGTGGGTGTGGGCGTTCGCCTATGCCAACGTGATGAACGAGCAGCCCGATTCCGCCGAGCGCGAGGCGACGCTGGCACAGCTGCGCAAGGGCTATGTGCCGTACATGCTGAACAAGCTGGACTACTACGAAAAGCAGTCGCAGGCATTGCTGGGCTATGCGCTGCCGCAGGTGTGGCTGATGCACGCCAACGAGCTCAACGCGGCCACGTTTGCCGAACTGGTGGCGGCGACCCAGCGGCGTGACTATCGCTTCGTGTCGCTGGACGAAGCGATGCGCGACCCGGCTTACGCGCGTGGCGCCGAAGGCTACAACGGCCGCTACGGCCCCAGCTGGCTGCACCGCTGGGCGATGGCGGAGAAAAAGCCGAAGGACTTCTACGCTGGGGAGCCGGTGGTGCCGAAGTGGGTGATGCAGTTGGCGAAGGTGGATTCGGAGTGAGGCTCAGCGCTTGACGGCCAGTACGCCGTCCAGCGCCAGCTCCGCCTTGAAACCGGCCTTTTCCAGCCGCTTGGCCACTTCGCGCGGAACATCGCGCCCGCTGGTCAGCTTGTTCGGCGCGCCGGTGTAGTGGAACAGGCGGCCGCCCTTGCGGATGACGCGGGCGAGATGGTCGTAGAACACCTGTGAGTACAGCTCGCCGGCAATGCCGAAACGCGGCGGGTCGTGCAGGATCGCGTCGACGCTGTTGCTGGCGACCTGTTCGATCTGCTGCGAGACGTCGCCGTGGCTGAACTGCAGGCGGCCCCCGGCGGCGGCCGAGTCCGGGTCCGGCGACCACGGGTTGAGCGTGCGCAGCCACATCACGTCGGCGTTCTTCTCGAACGAGCGGATCTGGCCGACGCCGGCCTCCAGCGCGCAGGCGGCGAAGTAACCGAGGCCGCCGCAGGTATCGAGGATGACCTTGCCGGCCGGCGCGACCAGCTCGACCTTGCGGCGTGCGTCCTCGAACGGCGACAGCTTGGAGGTCGGCAGCATCTTGATGCCGTCGATCTCGAAGGTGGGCGCGCCCCACTCGGTGGGCACCAGCTTGATCAGCGAGCCGCTGTAGCGCGAGATCGGCGCGAACTCCTCGCCATCCCAGTAGTAGAGCGTGCGGTCCTTCAGCTTGCCCGGCCACGGGTAGGCCTGGCCGCGGAAGTGGAAGCCGTCCGCATCCAGTGCCACGGTGTCCTGGCTGCGGCCGAGATCGAGCGAGCCCTGCCAGTCGCCAGCGCCCTTGTCATGGGCACGGCGCAGGGTGTCGGCGCTGTCGCGGGTCAGCAGGGGGCCGGTGTAGTGGGGCACGGCGGGTACCGGGGCGGTTCGGGGGAGGGCATGGTACCGCAGCTGTTGTAGTGCCGAGCCGTGCTCGGCTCCCCCGCTCAATCGCACTTCACCGCATACACCGGCCCGGCGCCGATCAGCATCAGCGCCATGTAGTCGCTGTCGCTCGCCTTGCCCTTCAGCGTGGCGCCCTTATTGAAATGGAAGATGCCGAAGCCCCCGGCCATGCGGATCAGCGCGCTGTCGATCTGCGCGGCGTCATCGCGGAAGTAGCGGCTGATCTCGCTGTTGCTGGCCTTGTGCAGGGCATTCGGCTCGCGCTGCCACTGGCCGTCGCGGTTGAAGGAGACGAAGTACTGGCCCCCTTCCTTCTCGATGCGGAAGTCGGCGGGCTTGCGCGCGCTGGTGGCGAAACAGCCCTGCAACGGGTCGGCGGAGAAGGGAAGCCCGGCATCACCGCTACAGGCGGTGAGCAGCAGGAGGGCACCGGGCAGCAGCAGGCGGAGCGTGCGCATGGGATGTCCCTACGGGGCGGGTGCGGCTAGTGTAGGCAGCACGCGGGCACGGCCCGTACAGGAATTCGGCAAGAGAAGAGGGGTTTTCGGATGGCGCAGGGCAAGGCACCGTGGTGCGGCGTGGCCAGTTGGCTGGGCATGGTGGTCGGCTGGGGCGCGGGCACAGTGGCCGCACAGGCGGCGGTGGCGGCCGGCGGCAATGGACTGGCCGCGGGGATGGGCGTGGCGGTGCTGGGTGCGGCGCTGGTGGGTGCCGGCTTTGCCGTGGCATCGCGCGTGCGCGGCGAGCGTTGGCCGTGGATCGGCATTGCCGGCGCGGTCGTGAGCGCGCTGCCGCTGCTGATGTACCTGCTGCGGATGATGCTGAAGCTGTAGTGGTAGTGCCGGCCGCTGGCCGGCACCTGCAGGTTGCGTGCGGAGTTCATGGGGTTGCCGGCCAGCGGCCGGCACTACCGGATAGGGGTCAGGCGCTGCGGCGGATCTCCACCGTCACGTGCACCAGTTCTTCATGGATCGCCAGCGCATCGCGCACGGTATCGGCATCCAGGCGGGCATCACTGGTGACCACGCTGGCGCTGACCGCGTACTTGCCGCGGCCGACCTGCCAGACGTGCAGGTCGGCCAGGCGTGCCGGCCACGGGCCCTGCTCGATCACGTCGCGCACTTCGGCCACCACCGGCGCGTCCATCTGCGCGTCGAGCAGGATACGGCCGCTGTCGCGCAGCAGGCCGATTGCCCACACCGTGACCAGCACTGCGCCGACCAGGCCCATCACCGGGTCCAGCCAGGTCAGGCCCAGCAGCTTGCCGCCGAGCAGCGCGACAATGGCCAGCACCGAGGTGGCGGCGTCGGCCAGCACGTGCACGTAGGCCGAGCGCAGGTTGAGGTCGTGACCGTGTGCGTGGTCGTTATGGTCGTGATGGTCGTGATCATGCCCGTGGTGTTGGCCATGATCGTGGCCGTGCCCGTGGTGGTGATGCGCATGGCCCGGGCTATCGTGCAGCCACCACGCGCACAGCAGGTTGACGCCCAGGCCGACTGCCGCGATGGCGATGGCTTCGTTGTAGTGGATCGGTGCCGGCACCCACAGCCGTTGCAGCGATTGCACAGCCATCAGCGCCGCAACACCGAGCAGTGCGATGGCACTGGTGTAGCCGGCCAGGATCTCGATCTTCCAGGTGCCGAAGGCAAAGCGCGGGTCGTGCGCGTAGCGGCGTGCACAGCGGTAAGCGAACACCGACAGGCCCAGCGCGAGCGCGTGCGAGCTCATGTGCCAGCCATCGGCGAGCACGGCCATGGAGTTGAACCACCAGCCGCCGACGATCTCCACCAGCATCATGCCGACGGTGAGCCACAGGGCGCGGCGGGTGTTGCGTTCGGCCAGCGGGTTGCCGTCGTCGAAGCGGTGTTCGTGACGGCGGGCGGCGGCCAGGGTGTCCAGGTGCATGTCAGACCCGAGGGGTGGAGTGGATACCCCCATAGGGTATATGATCCAGCCATGGCGCATGTACACAAGAACCGAAAGCAGCTGCTGACCCGGGTGCGCCGTATCGGCGGCCAGGTGGCGGCGTTGGAGCAGGCGCTGGACCGGCCCGAGGGTGAGGCGGGCGACTGCGCGGACGTGCTGGTACAGGTCGCTGCGGTGCGCGGCGCCGCCCACAGCCTGCTGATGGAGCTGCTGCACGAGCACCTGCAGGAGCACGTGGTGGGCGCGGAGGATCCGCAGCAGCGCGCGGCCGAGGCCGAAGTGCTGGTGGAGCTGCTGCGCCGCTACGGTAAATAGCCGGGTAGTGCCGGCCGCTGGCCGGCAACGTCAGGTGGTGGTGGGGTTAATGCGATTGCCGGCCAGCGGCCGGCACTACCGGGTATGTCCGGGGTTCATGCGGTTGCCGGCCAGCGGCCGGCACTACCGGGTATGTCCGGCGTTCATGGGGATGCCGGCCAGCGGCCGGCACTACCGGGTATGTCCGGTGTTCATGGGGATGCCGGCCAGCGGCCGGCACTACCCTGCGTGCCGGTGCCGTGCGTTCCACAGATGCGTTGCGGCCAGCAGCAGGCTGCCGGTGACGGTCAGTCGCGTTTCCCAGCCGTGCGAGGGCAGCGCCAGCGCACCGGCCAGCAGCAGGCCCAGCCCCATGCCGGCGGTGGCCCAGGCCAGTACCGGCAGCGGCCGACGGCGCTCGGCCCGCCACAGCGCATAGCCGGTCAGCGGCAGGGCGATGGCCACGAACAGCAGGTGCACCCATTCTGCTTCGGCCCAGGCGCCGAACAGCGGCAGCGCGGCCGCGAGCAGGGGCAGCGCCAGGCAGTGCAGCAGGCACAGGCTGGACAGGGCGACCGCGCCGGCATCGAGCAGGGCGGCAGAGGGCGACTTCATCGGGGGAGGTTCCTTGCGCGACAAGTGTTATACAGTAACATTTAAGTTCCGCAGCCAACCCGCTCCGACATGAACACTGTTTCCCGCGCCGACCGTCGCCTTCCGGTCACCGTGCTGTCCGGCTTCCTCGGGGCCGGCAAGACCACCCTGCTCAACCAGATCCTGCGCAACCGCGAGGGCCTGCGCGTGGCGGTCATCGTCAACGACATGAGCGAGGTCAACATCGATGCGCAGCTGGTGCGCGAGGGTGGCGCCGAACTGCGCCGCACCGAAGAGACGCTGGTGGAGTTCAGCAACGGCTGCATCTGCTGCACGCTGCGCGATGACCTGCTGCAGGAAGTGCGGCGCCTGGCCGATGCCGGCCGCTACGACTACCTGCTGATCGAATCAACCGGCATCGGCGAGCCGATGCCGGTGGCCGCCACCTTCGCGGTGCGCGACGAGCACGGCTTCAGCCTCAGCGACATCGCGCGGTTGGACACGATGGTGACGGTGGTCGATGGCAGCGCGTTCCTGGCTGACTTCGGCTCGACCCTGCGCCTGGCCGAGCGCGGCCAGCAGGCCGGGCCGGAGGATGACCGCGGCGTGGTCGACCTGTTGTGCGAGCAGGTGGAATTCGCCGACGTGATCGTGGTCAGCAAGGTCGACCAGGTGGACGACGAATTACTGCAGGACACCCTGGCGGTGCTGCGCGGGCTGAACCGCGATGCCAAGCTGCTTTTGTCCAGCTTCGGTGACGTGCCGCTGAGCGAACTGCTGGACACCGGTCGTTTCGACATGGAGCGTGCACAACGCGCGCCCGGCTGGGTGAAGGAGCTGCGCGGCGAACACACGCCGGAAACCGAGGAATACGGCATCGCCAGCTTCGTCTACCGTTCGCGGCGTCCGTTCCACCCCGCACGCTTCGCGCGCGCGCTGCAGTCGGGCATGCCGGGTGTGATCCGCAGCAAGGGCTGGTTCTGGCTGGCCAACCGCATGGACTGGGTGGGCGAGTTGAACACCGTGGGTGCGGCGACGCGCACGCAGGCGGCGGGTTTCTGGTACGCCGCGCGCGAGCGCGTGCGCGCCGGGCAGGAAGACACCACGCCGCTGCTGCCACCGACGCCGCTGCCCTACAGTGACCTCGGCTGGGCGCGGCAGCAGGCCGAGTGCTGGAGCGCGCCGCTGCCGGGCCTTGAGGAATTCCCGGACATGGCCGCGCATTCGGCGATGCAGCGCCTGTGGCACCCGCTGTGGGGTGACCGCCGCCAGGAGCTGGTGGTGATCGGGGTGCACATGGATGAGCGCGCGGTGCGAGCAGAACTGGACGCGTGCCTGCTGAACGACCAGGAACTGCGCGCCGGCCCGCTGCTGTGGCAGCAATTGCCGCAGGCGTTCCCGGTGTGGAAGCGGTGAGCGCGCATTGACGGTTGGTGATGTGCCGGCCAGCGGCCGGCACTACCCCGGATTGATACGCCATGCGTGGATGAGCGCATGGCGGAGTCGAGCAAGCTCGACTCTACACTGCGTCGCGCCAGTGCCAGCCGTCGGTGGTCACCTGCAGCACCTGCGTGGGCCGCAAGGCCTGCAGCAGGTGCCGGTCATGGCTGACCATCATCAGGGCACCGGGCCAGGCCACCAGCAGTTCTTCCAGCGCCTGCAACGCGCCCAGGTCCAGCGCGTTGCCGGGCTCGTCCAGCAGCAACAGCTGGGGTGCCGGATCGGCATACAGCACGCTGGCAAGGGCGCCTTTCACCCGTTCACCATCGCTGAGGCTGCTGGCCCGTCGCTGGATGCGCTGTGCGTCCAGCCCGAGCAGGGCCAGGCGCGTGCGCAGTTCAGCGGGATCGGCCGCCGGGTTGGTGGCCTGCACGGTATCGAGGATGCTGTGCTCGCCGGACAAGCCCAGCAGCTGCTGGTCGAGCAGGGCCAGCGGCGCATGCCGCTGCACGGTGCCCGCGCGTGCAGGCAGCTGGCCGGCCAGCACGCGCAGCAGCGTGGACTTGCCGCTGCCATTGTCACCCACCACCGCGATGCGCTGCCCGCGACGGATCTCCAGCTGTAACGGGGCACTGCAGCCATGCGGCAACACCAGCGATTGCGCCTGCAGCAGGCGCGCGCTGCCGCGTTCCCCTTCACCGGCAAACAGCGCCAGTTCCGGCGTGGCATGAACCGCAGCGGCCGCCGCGCGCAATTGATCGGCACTGGCCTGCAGTCGATCGGCCTGCACCTGCTGTGCGCGGCCGTGGCTGGCCTCGGCGCGCTGCTTCTGCCGGCCGAGCAGGATCGGTGCCTGGTTGGCCTGCTTCGCATCGCGGTTGCCACGCGCCTGCCGCTGTTGCTGGCGTTCGTGCTGTTCACGCGCGCTGCGTTGCTGCTGCCGGTGCTGCGCGCGCGCATGGTCGAACTGGGCGGCGGCGGCCTCGCGTTCGGCCGCACGTGCGTCGGCGTAGTGCCGCCACGGTCCGCCATAGCGGTGCAGCCCACGCGCATCGAGTTCGACGATCTGCTGCATCTGTTCCAGCAGCTCGCGGTCGTGGCTGATCGCCAGCAGGCCGCCACGCCACTGCTGCAATTGTTCGTACAGCTGTTGGCGATGGCGCGTATCGAGGTGGTTGCTGGGTTCGTCGAGGATCAGCCAGTCGGCACCGCTGGCCCACGCCCCGGACAGCGCGACCTGCATCGCCTGGCCACCACTGAGTCGCGCGGCGGGCTGGGCGGGGTCGAGGTCGTCGGGCAGGCCCACTGCCTGCCATTGCTGCTGCAGGCGTTCGCGCAGGTCCCAGCGGTCACCGACGCAGGTGAAGTCGGCCTCGTCCACGCTGCCGGCTTCGATGCGCGCGAGTGCGGCCAGTGCTTCACCGACACCGGCCAGTGCGCCAACGGTGCCGGAAGGTGGATAGCCGGGTGTCGGCAACAGGAACACGCGGCCACTGCGGCGCACCTGGCCGCTGTCGGGTGACAGGTGGCCGGCCAGCAGGCGGGCGAGCACGCTCTTGCCGGTGCCATTGGCACCGACCAGGCCGGTGGCGACCGGTTCAAAGGAAAACGACAGATCGGAAAACAGCGGGCGGCCGTCGGCCAATCGGTACGACACGCGATCGAGCGTGAGGGAATGCGGGGTCATGCGACCTCCATGGATGCCGGGTTCTCCCCTGCGCGCAGGGGCGGGAAGAGTCAGGCCGTCTGATGGGAAGACGGCGGCATCAATGGCGCATTGGTCGCGAGCCTCTGGGAGGAATGAGGGGACAGTATAGCGGGGGTGGCTGAATGGCCGGGATTGATCGCGGCTACGGCACGGTTTCCAGGCGTGCGCTGACGAAATCGATGAACACCCGCAGCTTCGGCAGCACGTGGCGGCCGGAGGGCCACAGCAGGTGGAAGATGCCGCAGGAATGCACGTGTTCGTCCAGCACGGTGACCAGCCGGCCGTCGGCCAGCGCATCGCGCACCGAGTGCACCGGTACGAACGCCACGCCCACGTGGCGCAGCGCCAGCGCCACGCGTGCTTCGATGGTGTTGGCCACCATGTGTACCGGCAGCTCCTGCGGGGTTTCATCCTCGGGCCAGTGGATCGGCCACAGCTCCAGCTTGCCGGTGCTGGGGAAGCGGTAGTGCAGCAGCGTGTGCTGCATCAACTCGGCCGGCGTGCGCGGAACACCGCGCTGCTGCAGGTAGCCGGGCGAGGCGACGATGCGGCGCGGAAACACGCCCAGGCGCCGCGCGTTCATGCGCGAGTCGCTGGGCTCGCCAACCCGCAGCACGGCATCGAAACCTTCCTCGATGACATCGACCAGCCGATCGCTGAAATCGAGATCGAGGCGGATGTCCGGATAGGCGGCCATGAACTCGGCCATCAGCGGCAGGGTCAGGTCACCGACCAGCGGCAGGCCGATGCGCAGCGTGCCGCGCGGCGTGGCGTGTGGTTGCGCCAGTTCGGTGCGCGCGGCATCGCGCTCGTCGAGGATGCGCCGGCAGCGCGCCAGGAACAGCTGGCCCTCGGCGGTGAGGGTGATGCTGCGCGTGCTGCGATGGAACAGTCGCACGCCCAGCGCGTGTTCCAGCCGGGCAACGCACTTGCCGGCGGCCGAGGCGGAGATGCCCTGCAGGCGCCCGGTCTCGACGAAGCTGCGGGTGTCGGCGGCGTGCACGAAGGTCTGCAGGTTGGCGAGGTTGTCCAGGACGGTCATGGGCGTGCGGGCGATGAAAGCGGCAGGGTAGAGGGGCGCGCTGGCGGCGGTCGGCGCCGCCCTCGCAACACTGTGGTGCGAGGCCGGGTTGTGGGCGGTTGTGGCCTTGCAGTTCCGGCCATGATGCCGATTGCGGACTGCACGGTCCATGATGCCCGGAGCGGAAACCGGCTTTTTGCGCGGCGACGGGCTGCCTAACGTGGCGGGCCTCTCCCCACGGATGACTGCGATGAATGCCGCTCTTTCCCTTGAACCCGTACCGACGCTGCCGTCGGTGCAGCGGTTGCTGCAGCAGGTGCATCCGCTGCGCCTGGTCGGCGCGATGGTGCTGGTGCGCCAGCACGGGGTGCTGCGCCACGCCAGCGCCAGCGGCCTGGCGGACCGCGAATCGGCCACGCCGATGCAGCGCGACCAGCTGTTCCGGCTGGCCTCGGTCAGCAAGCCGCTGCTGACCACGGTGATCATGCGCCTGGTGGCCGACGGCGTGCTGGACCTCGATGCCCCGGTGCAGCGTTGGCTGCCGGACTTCCGCCCGGCACTGGCCGATGGCAGTACGCCACCGATCAGCCTGCGCCAGCTGCTCAGCCACAGCAGCGGGCTGGGCTACCGTTTCCTGGAAGCCGATGCGGACGGCCCGTATGCGCGGGCCGGCGTCAGCGATGGCATGGATGCCAGCCCGGTGTCCCTGGCCGAGAACGTGCGCCGCATCGCGCAGGCGCCGCTGCTGTTCGCACCCGGCAGCCAGTGGCTGTACTCGCTGGGCGTGGATGTGGCCGGTGCGGCGGCCGAGGCCGCAACCGGTGAAACCCTGCAGGCGCTGTTCGCGCGCCTGCTGGCCGCACCGCTGGGCCTGCGCGATACCGGCTTCGCCACCGCCGATGCAGCGCGGCTGGCCACGCCCTATGTGAGCGACATGCCGCAGCCGCACCGCCTTCAGGAAGGCGAAGTGGTGGCGCCGTTCGAAGGCACGGTCGGCATCGAGTACAGCCTTGCGCGTGCCACCGATGCCAGCCGATTCGCCTCTGCCGGCGCCGGTCTGGTGGGCACCGCCGATGAGGTGATGGCGGTGCTGGAGGCGCTGCGCGATGTGCGGGCGTCGGGCCTGTTGCCGCCCGCACTGGCGGCGCAGATGGCGACCCCGCAGGTGGGCGAGCAGGGCCCGCCGGAACCGGCCGGCTGGGGCTTCGGCCTGGGCTTTGCGCTGCTGCGCGATGCCTCTGCCAGCGGCACGCCGCAGTGCGAAGGCACCTGGCGCTGGGGCGGCGCGTATGGCCACAGCTGGTTCGTCGACCCGGCGCGTGGGCTGAGCGTGGTGGCGCTGACCAACACCCTGTACGAGGGCATGGATGGCGCCTTTGTCGATGCGCTGCGCAATGCGGTCTATGCCGATCTGGAGGGCGCCCGATGAGCGGCCATTCGATCGATGCCGGCAGCCCTGCGGGCGAGGCGACGCGCCTGCCGTGGGCCGGTCTGCTGGCACTGGCCGGTGGTGGCTTCATCACCCTGCTGACCGAGACCCTGCCGGCCGGCGTACTGCGACCGATGGGCAACAGCCTGGGCGTGAGTGATGCGGCGGTGGGCCAGCTGGTGAGCGTGTATGCGCTGGGCTCGGTGATGGCTGCGCTGCCGATGACCGCGCTGACCCAGCGCCTGCCGCGGCGTCCGCTGCTGCTGGCGGCGATTGCCGGGTTCGTGGTGGTCAATACGCTGACCGCGTTGAGCAGCAGCTACGCGCTGATCCTGGCCGCGCGCTTCCTGGCGGGGGTCAGTGGCGGCCTGCTGTGGTCGCTGGTGGCCGGTTACGCCGCGCGCATGGTGGTGCCTTCGCTGCAGGGGCGGGCGATTGCCGTGGCGATGGTGGGTTCGCCGCTGGCGTTGTCGCTGGGGGTGCCGGCCGGCACGTTGTTGGGCCAGCAGATCGGCTGGCGCTGGGCGTTCGCGTTGATGAGCCTGCTGGGCGTGGGACTGCTGGCATACGCGCGCTGGGCGTTGCCCGCACTGCCAGCGGCGGCGACCGGCCAGCGCATGTCGCTGCGCACGGTCTGGCGCATGCCCGGCGTACGCAGTGCGCTGCTGGTGATGGTGCTGTACGTGCTGGCGCACAACGTGCTCTACACCTACATCGAACCGTTGGCGGTGGAGGCCGGTGCAGGGGGCTGGCTGGACCGCCTGCTGCTGGCGTTCGGCATCGCGGCGATTGCTGGCATCGGTATTGCCGGCTGGGGCGTGGACCGTCATCTGCGCGCGCTGGTCTGGGCGGCGGTGGTCGGCTTCCTCCTGCCGGTGCTGGCGCTGCTGCTGTGGCCCGGCCAGCCGACCCCGCTGCTGCTGGCGACGATCCTGTGGGGCGTGGCCTTCGGTTCAGTGGCGACCCTGTTCCAGACCGCGTTGGCACGCCGCGCGGGTGCCGCTGCGGATCTGGCGCAGTCGATGCTGGTGACCGGCTGGAACCTGGCCATTGCCGCCGGTGGCGTGGCAGGCGGTGTGCTGCTGCAGGCGCGCGGCGCCAGCCAGCTGGGATGGTTGCCGTTGCTGTTGCTGGTGGTGACGGCAGCGTGGTTGCTGGCGCGGCCGAAGGCGTGGGAATAGGCGGCGATCGGTGAGGGCACAGTGCCGGCCAGCGGCCGGCACTACCGGGGTCCACGCCATTCACGCATGACGTGGATCTACCGAGCGCAGCGACCCGCGTTTGCCTTTGATTTTTCTGTTGATTCCGTGGTGGGACGCCGCCGGAACCTGTCAGAGGCCGGGGCGGTCGGGTTCGCGGGGGTGTCCGCGGCATGGATGCCGCGGCCAAGCCCCCATGGATGGGTTTACGGCGTCCCCCGCGAACCCGACCGTCCCGGCCAACTCTGGGATAGCTGTACGCGACCCACCACGAGGGGCCTCGCCGTTCGCCGTCCTACTCCACGCCCTCACGCTCGATCGGCACGCTGCGCGGATTCTGCATGTGCTCGCGTGCCGCGCCGTAGCGCTGCTGGCGCTTGTTGTGGAACGCCACGAACTCGTCGCGCGGCAGCGGCCGCGAGAACAGCCAGCCCTGCCCGAACTCGACGTGGCGGCTGTGCAGGTAGGCCAGCTGTGCCTCGGTTTCCACGCCTTCGGCCACCACCCACAGGCCCAGCTCCTTGGCCATGTCGATGATGTGCGGCGTGACCGGGCTGGTCGCGCTCTCGGTGCCGATCGCATCGATGAACGACTTGTCGATCTTCAATGCATCCAGTGGCAGCTGCTCCAGGTACTGCAGGCTGGAGAAGCCCACGCCGAAATCATCGATGGCCACGCTGTGGCCGGCGCGGCGCGCCTGCGCCAGCATCGTGCGGGCGCGGTCCAGATCGAGGAAGCCGCGCTCGGTGGCCTCCATCCAGATCTGCTGCGGCAGGATGCCGCTGCCGGCCATGTGCTTGGAGATCATCTTCAACGCACGCCCACTGCTGATGTCCTCGGCGGCGAGGTTGATCGCGATGTGCGCGCTGCGGTCGGCCACCAGCAGCTCACGCATGTCGCGCACCACGTTCTCGATCACCAGGTCGGTGACGTCGGCGATCATGCCGGCCTCTTCGGCCAGCGGAATGAACAGGTCCGGCCGCACCTGGGTGCCGTCCGGGCGCTGCCAGCGAATCAACGCTTCGGCGCCGACGCAGATGCCGGTATCCAGCTCGATGATTGGCTGGTAATGCAGGTACAGCTCGCGGCGGCGGATGGCGGTGGCCAGCTCGCCGCGCAGCGACAGCCGGCGCCGGGAGAGCCAGATCACCAGGCCGGCACCCGCGGCCGCCAGCAGCAGGCCCAGCGGCACGAACAGCCAGGCCTGCTGGCGGAAGGTGGCGGCCAGCGCGGTGCGTGGCGTGGTGGCGATCGCCAGCCATTCCTCGTTGCGCGCGGTGGCATACAGCGTGTCCTGGTCCAGCCCCTCGCCGGGATTGCGCAGCAGGTTCTGCAGCAGGACCGGGTCCATGCCGTCCTGTTTGGCCAGCAGACGCCCATCCGGGCTGGCCAGCGCAAGGCGCACATTCGGATCGGCGATGACATCGACGAAGCGGCGCGGATCGACCAGTACGTCGTGGGAGCCGTACAGGATCGCCAGCACCTGGCGACGGCCGCTGGTTTCGGGACGCACGTCCACCGCGATGCCGGCGCCGTCGCTGGTGACATGGTCGGCCCTGGGCTGGTTCACGTCCGAGTGGAACGGCCCCCACGAGGTGCAGCGCAGCTTGCCCCCTTCGAAGTAGCCCATCTGGTCCGCCGACGGCGTGGTCATCACCAGCGTCTGCATGCGCCGGATGTGGTCCTCGTCGCAGCCGGAGGCGGTACCGGCTTCTGCCGACTTCAGCGCGGCCAGCGCCTCGTGGTAGGACAGGTCGGAGCGGCGCAGGGTGCGCAGCGCGATGTCGTGCAGCCGCTGCTGTTCGACCGTGACCGCGCGGTCCCAGGTGGCGTAGGCCATCACCGCGATCGGTAGGGCGGCGGCCAGCAGTGCCAGCGCGGTGCCGCCGATGATGACACGCAGCCGGCTCATGGCCGGAGCTCCAGCGGGAGGGGCAGGGCAGAGGGCATGGGCGGGCCGGTCCTTGGGCAGATGCGGCTATCTGAGCATGGCGCCGGGCCGGGCGGAATGGGCGTAATCCGGTATTTCGTCACATTGTGATGAAAGCGGCCAAGATTGACGGAATCAGCTCGTCCGGTGCTGGCGCTCCTGCCCGCAGAGGACTACCGTCGAACGCTTCGCCCGCCCCTTTCCGCGCCCATGACCGAGCCCGCAACGCCCCCCGAGCACCTGCGCCGCAGCCTGTCCAACCGTCACCTGCAGCTGATCGCCATCGGCGGTGCCATCGGCACCGGCCTGTTCATGGGATCGGGCAAGACCATCAGCCTGGCCGGCCCGTCCATCGTCTTCGTCTACCTGATCATCGGCGCGATGCTGTTCTTCGTGATGCGCGCGATGGGCGAGCTGCTGCTGTCCAACCTGCAGTACAAATCCTTCATCGATTTCTCCACCGACCTGCTCGGTCCCTGGGCCGGCTTCTTCTGCGGATGGACGTACTGGTTCTGCTGGATCGTGACTGCCATCGCCGATGTGATCGCGATCGCCGCCTATGCGCAGTTCTGGTTCCCCGGGCTGGATGCATGGATACCGGCACTGGCCTGCGTGCTGCTGTTGCTGGCACTGAACCTGGTGACGGTGAAACTGTTCGGCGAAATGGAATTCTGGTTCGCACTGATCAAGATCGTGGCGATCTGCGCGCTGATCATCACCGGCGCCGGCCTGGTCGCGTGGGGCTTCACCTCGCCCAGTGGCCACACCGCAGCGCTGTCGAACCTGTGGAATGACGGCGGCATGTTCCCGATGGGCCTGGTCGGCTTCTTTGCCGGTTTCCAGATCGCGGTATTCGCCTTCGTCGGCATCGAACTGGTGGGCACCACCGCCGCCGAAACCGCCGACCCCGAGCGCAACCTACCCAAGGCGATCAACTCGATTCCGGTGCGCATCATCATCTTCTACGTGCTGGCGCTGATCGCGATCATGGCGGTCACGCCGTGGCGCCAGGTGGTGCCGGACAAGAGCCCGTTCGTGCAGTTGTTCGTGCTGGCGAGCATTCCCGCTGCGGCCAGCCTGATCAACTTCGTGGTGCTGACCTCGGCCACGTCCTCTGCCAACAGCGGCATCTTCTCCACCAGCCGCATGCTGTACGGCCTGGCCGAAGAGGGCCACGCACCGCGCGGGCTGTCGCGGCTGTCGCGTGCGGCGGTGCCGGCGCGCGGCCTGCTGTTCTCGTGCCTGTGCCTGCTGGGCGGCACCCTGCTGATCTACCTGATTCCCAACCTGGTGACCGCCTTCACCCTGGTGACGACGCTGGCGACGGTGCTGTTCATCTTCGTCTGGTCGCTGATCCTGGTGGCCTACATGGTCTACCGCCGTCGCTATCCGGAGCGCCACGCCGCCTCGATCTTCAAGATGCCCGGCGGCGTCGCCATGTGCTGGGCCTGCCTGGTGTTCTTCGCCGGCGTGCTGGTGCTGCTGAGCCTGCAGGGCGACACCCGCCAGGCGCTGATCGCCAGCCCGGCATGGTTCGTGCTGCTGGGGGTGGGGTATTGGATGCGGCGGAGGACTGCGAAGTAATCCGGCGTTTCCGTTCCATTGATTGATCCAGAGATCTTTCTGGAGTGGGGTCAGAGCCCGTTGCTCAGCATCGGCCGTTGCCGTTGCTGTTGAGGTTGCCGGCCAGCGGCCGGCACTACCGCAGGTGCAGGGCGCAGCCCTGTCGACCCCCATTCACCCAACATTAGCGGGCGCGGCCGGATCATCCGGCCGCCATGATCTGTCGCCCGCTCCTGCTAGTGCTGTTGCTGCTGCCCGGCCTGTGGTCCGGGCTGGCCAGCGCGCGCACGGTCTACCGCTGCGTGCAGGGCAACACCGTCAGCCTGGCCACCGCACCGGAACCGGGCTCGCGCTGCACGCCGAAGGAGATCGACGACAACGCCATCCAGACCCCGAACCTGTGGGGCAACATGGGCGTGTTCAGCGGTGTGCTGTACGAGCGCGAGCAGGACGGTGCGCTGGTCTACTCGACCCGCAACCTGCCCGGCTCGCGGGTGTTCCTGAAATTCACCGTGGCCACGCCGCCGGGCGAGCCGGCCCATGAGGGCCTGGGCAAGGTCGGCACGCCGCAGCTGGCGCAGCACGCCAGGCAGTTCAAGGCCGCCGCCAAGGCCACCGGCGTCGACGATGCGTGGCTGCGTGCGATTGCCCATGCCGAAAGCAACTTCGATGCGCTGGCGGTGTCGACCAAGGGCGCACAGGGCGTGATGCAGCTGATGCCCGATACCGCGCAGGAATACGGCGTGCGTGATCCGTTCTCGCCGCAGCAGTCGATTGATGGTGGCGCCCGCTACATGCGCGCGCTGCTGCGCCGCTACAACGGCGACCGGCCGCTGGCGGCGGCCGCCTACAACGCCGGCATCGGGGCGGTCACCCGCTACAAAGGCGTCCCGCCGTATGCCGAAACCCTGGCCTATGTGGACAAGGTGATGGCGCTGTACGCGCGCTACCGCGAAGCGATGGGCATCCGTACCGAGGTACCGGCGCGCTAGGCGCTGCTCAGCGCGAGGTGCCGCTGCTGACCAGCGCGTAGCGCTCGATGCGGCCGACGCGTGCGACCTCGGCCTGCACGTCGGCACGCTGCTTGAGCGCACGCCATGCCGCATCGATGCGTACATCGCCCGGCAGCGACGGATAGGTGCGCATGTCCTGCAGGCTGGCCAGGGTCTCGCCGCGATCGACCGGCGAGCGCAGCTGTTCGATCAGCACCGCAGCCGCGCCGTCCAGGTCACCCTGCTCCAGCAGCATCTCGCGATGGAACAGGGGGGCATCGTCGCGCTGGGCGAGAATCACCTCCCGTGCAGCCTCCATTGCCCTGGCATCGCCCTGGCCGCGGGCGGCGGCGAACTGCACCAGCGCCTGTGCGGCCTTGCCATAGCCGGCCAGGCCCTGGATGCCCTGCACCGCCTGCGCCGCCTCCTGCGGGCGACCCAGCGAGATGAACAGGAAGCCGATGTTCAACTGGTGCTCGATGCTGTTGGGACCGAGTGCACCGATGCGCGTGGCCTGCTGCGCGGTCGCCAGTGCGTCGTCGAGCCGGCCCAGCCGCCGCAGTGCCGTGAGCCGGCTGTTGAGCAGCCACCCCACCCATTCGGCGTCGGTGGCCGAAGGCGACTCACCTGCGGCGGCCGCACGGGCCATGCCGTCGGTCAGCGCCAGCACTTCCTCGTTGCGGTCCAGCATCAGCAGCGTGCTGCTGAATTCGGCCATGCGCGCGTCCAGTGCGCGATCGAGCAGGCCCGACACACGCAGTTCGTCCAGATGCTTCTGCGCGGCCTGCACCGGATCAAAGTGTGGATCGCTGCGGTCGACATAGCGGTCGAAGCGCTTGTCGCTGCGCAGCCGGATGATCTCGGCGGGGCCCTTGATACGGGCCAGGGTGGCCGGGACGTCATCGCTACGGCCGTTCTCGGCCTGCAACGTGGCCAGTGCCAGCCACATGCCGGTCGGTTCCAGGCCGCCACTCTTCCAGCCGTTGTCGAACAGCGCCTGCAGCAGTTCCATGCGCTGTTGCGGCTGGTCGCGCAGGCGGTACTGCAGGTACCTGACCGTGTCATTCTGCAGCGGCAGCGGCGCGTCGGCATGCTTCAGCGCCCGCACCAGGTACTTCGTGGCCGGTGCGGGCTGGCTCTCGGACAGTTCGAGCGAGACCAGGGTCAGCAGGATCTGCGCGTCGTCCGGCAATGCGTCCACGGCGCGCTGCAGGTAGCGGCGCGCCTGGACCGGCTTCTTCTGCACCATCGCCGTCCAGCCGGCCACCTGCGAGGCACGGCCCTGGCGCTCGGCGTCGAAGTCATCCAGCAGCGGATCCTCCATCAGCTGTTCCATCGTGATCAGCGCACCCAGTGTGTTGCCACTGCGCGATTGCTCGATCGCGTCATCCCAGCGCTTGGCGTAGGCCATGTGCACGGCATCGCTGGTGACCGACGGCTTCTGTGGCGCAACTGTGATCGAGGCTGAAGCGGGGGTGCCTGCCAGTGCGGCCAGCAGGACGGCGGCGAGGAGGAGGGTGCGGGGCATGGAGGATCTCCATCCGTGGGGACAACATTGAAACCGCTGCCGCCAGCGAGAACAAGCGCGATGCATGGAACTCTGGCGTCCGACGGTACGATTGGCCGTGGCGGATCGCCTGTGCAGCGTCTATTGTCGTTGCCTCTTCAGGCAACAGGCAGGCAGCGCAGCGCGATGGCACGGTGGCAATGGATGGCAGCAGGCGTGGCAGTGGCAACCGCAGTGGCATTGGCTGCAACCTGGTGGGAGACGCCGTTGCACACGCTGGCTGAACCGGCAGGCCCGGCGCCCACGCCGTTGGCCTGGACCGCACAGATCGAGCCGTTGGCCGGCGACGGCCATCCGGGTGATCGTGACGGTGCCTCGGCACAGGCCCGCTTTGCCGATCCCTATGCGTTGCTGCGCAGCGCCGATGGCAGCGTGTATTTCACCGATGCCGGCGACAACAACCGCATCCGCCGCCGCCTGCCCGATGGCCGTGTCGAAACCGTGGCCGGGCAGGGTGAAGGGCGCATCGATGGCCCGGCGTTGCAGGCCAGCTTCAACACCCCATCCGGCATTGCCGCCGATGCGCAGGGCAACCTGTATGTGGCCGACACCGGCAACCATGCGATCCGCCGCATTGGCATTGACGGCCAGGTGACCACGCTGGCCGGGGGCGCGCAGGGCCATGCCGATGGACCGGTCGCGCAGGCGCGCTTCGATGCCCCGATGGGCATCGCGGTGGATGCGCAGGGCCAGGTCTACGTGGCCGATACGTTCAACGATCGCATCCGGGTGATCGGCACCGATGGCAGCGTGCGTACGCTGGCCGGCGGTGGGCGTCCGGGGTTGGCCGACGGCGTGGGCGATGCGGCGCGCTTCGATACGCCAGTGGCACTGGCCTTCGACGCGCAGGGCGCGCTGCTGGTGGCCGACCTGTTCAACAATGCGGTGCGCCGCGTCGGCCCCGATGGCACGGTCAGCACGGTGGTGGCTGCCGGTGGCGTGATCAACGGCCCGCTGTCGTTGGCCACCACCCACGACGGCGTGCTGTACGTGGGGGATATGGATGGCCGGATCGTGCAGGTGACACCGCAGGGCCATCAGATCGCGCTGGTGGGCAACGGCCGCCTGCCGCGCCTGGCCCGCCCCAGCGGGTTGGCGATGGATGCCGATGGCAGTGTGCTGGTGGCCGACGCCGCCAGCTACCGCCTGCACCGGCTGCGTCCGCTGCCGGTGGGGGACCTGCCGGCGCCGGCGCTGGTCGGCCCCGCCGCCGATGCCGCGCTGCCGGACACCGGCGGGCGCTGGCCGCTGGCACCGCAGGACGGTTGGCACGAAGTGGTCGGCACGCTGGGCGAGGTGCGCGGCAACTTCAAAGGCGAGAGCCGCCACCACCTGCACGGCGGCTTCGATGTGCGCGGCGATGTCGGGCAGACCGTGCTGGCGATCGCCGAGGGCAAGGTCAGCAGCCCGATGGCCGCCTGGAGCCTGGGCGAGCAGGCCGAAGGCCTGTCGGTGGATCGCCTCAAGTACATCCACATGCGGGTCGGCCGCACGCCTCGCGATGCACCGTTCGACGCGCGCTGGCAGGCGCTGTACGACGAGCAGGGCACGCTGCAGCGGATGCGCGTGCGACGTGGCATGCGCATCCACGTGGGTGATCGCCTGGGCAGCATCAACAACCAGGCGCACGTGCACCTGGCGGTGGGTAACGGTGGCTTCGAGACCAACGCGGTGGCGCTGGGCTTCCGCAACTACGCCGATCACTTCGCACCGCGCATCACCGGTGTGGCCCTGCTGGACGACAACGACCAGCCGATGGCCGCAGGTGGCGATGGCGTGGTGATGGTGGCGCGCCAGGGTCGCGGCGTGCAGATCGTGGTCGAGGCCTGGGACCAGGTTGACAACAACCTGCCGCGCCGCCGCCTGGGCATGTACCAGGTGGGCTACCAGATCCTCGATGGCGCTGGACAGCCGCTGCAGGGTTACGAGCAGCCGCGCTGGAACATCGTGTTCAACCGCATGCCGCCGCAGAAGGAAGCGGTGCGCGTGGCCTATGCACCGGACAGTGGCATTA
This sequence comes from Stenotrophomonas sp. GD03930, assembly GCF_029839665.1. NCBI lineage: Bacteria > Pseudomonadati > Pseudomonadota > Gammaproteobacteria > Lysobacterales > Lysobacteraceae > Stenotrophomonas > Stenotrophomonas sp. GD03930. Next base: position 1,868,747 of record NZ_JAOCAV010000001.1, read on the forward strand.
CCGTGCACGGCAGCGCGGTGACCCGGTTCCGTTACCTGGCCACCAACACCGTGCGTGACGGCCTGATGGAAACCGGTCGCTGGCAGCCGGCGGCGCTGCCGCCGGGCGAGTACATCGTGCGTGCCAGCGTGCGCGACTACAGCGGCAACGAAGGCATCGGCCCGCGCGAGATCAGGGTACGGCTGCTGCCATAGCGGCGGCGGGGGCGCCGCAGCGTTCGCGCTCGGCGTCCATGTCTTCGAGTGGACGCACCTCGATGCTGCCGAAGCGTGCCCACGGGAAGTCGCGGGCGATGCGCATGGCTTCATCGCGGTCGCGCGCCACGATCAGGTTGAAGCCGGCCAGCAGTTCACGGGTTTCGGCAAACGGGCCATCCAGCACGCGGCTGTGCCCATCGCGCACGCGCAGGGTCTGCGCGGTATCGACCGGCTGCAGCTTCTGCGCGACCAGCAGCGTGCCTTCGGCCTGCAGTTTGTCGGCGTGGGCGAGGCAGTCGCGCATCAGCGCGTTGAATTCTTCGGTGGGCAGCGCCTGCAGCAGGGCAGGCTCGATGTAGATCAGAAGCAGGTACTGCTGCATGGCACGGTCCTGGCGCGGGCGGGGTGCCCATGATGGCGCAGGATTGCGCGTGGGCATGTTGCAGCGCGGGAGGCGCGCCTTCGGCGGGGATCGGCGAACGGCGAGGCCCCTCCGTGGTGGATCTACAGCGTGATTCTTGGGCTTGGCCGGGTGGGTAGGCGGGCCGGGGGACGCCGTGAACCCGTCCATGGGGGCTTGGCCGCGGCATCCATGCCGCGGACACCCCCGCCCCGCCTACCCACCCGTCCCTGGACAGGTTCCTGCGGCGTCCACCACGGAAAATCACAAGCAAGAGCAGAAGCGGGTCGCTTCGCTCGCAAAGCGGTGGCCGCCAGCCAATCGCTGTTGCTGTTGCTGTTGCTGTTGCCTTTTCCTTTGATCTTCCCGTGGTGGTTCGGTCACCGGAATCTGTCTGGGGCCGGGCGGGTGGGGTTGGCGGGGTATCCGCGCCATGGATGGCGCGGCTAAGCCCCCAGGGACGGGTTTACGGCGTCCCCGCCAACCCCACCCGCCCGGCCCACCCCCAGGAAACCAGCTTTCAGCGACCCACCCACCCCACCACGGAGGGGCTCCGCCGTTCGCCGGCTCCCGCCGAAGGCGCGCTTTCCACGCAGAAAAAAAATTTCCAGAAACGTGTCGATTCCCATCGCCCTGGTTCGTTGTACCCAGTGAAGGGCACGCACCACGCGTTCCCACGGGAGACCGCAATGAAAGTGATGGTGATCGTGAAGGCCAACGCCGACTCCGAAGCCGGCCGCATGCCCAGCCAGCAGGAGCTGTCCGAAATGGGCGCCTTCAACGAACAACTGGTGGCCGCCGGCATCATGCTGGCCGGTGAAGGCCTGCACGCTACCCAGCGTGGTCGTCGCATTCACTTCGGTGGCACGGCACCCACGGTCGAGGCCGGTCCATTCGGTCCCGCCAGCGAACAGATCGCCGGGTTCTGGCTGTGGGACGTGCGCTCGCTGGACGAGGCCGTCGAGTGGGCCAGCCGTGCGCCGTTCGGCAGCGGCGGCACGCTGGAACTGCGCCCCCTGATCTCCGCCGAAGACTTCGGTGAAGCCTTCACCCCCGACTTACAGCAGCAGGAACAGCGTCTGCGTGCACAGCTGGAAGGCTGACCCGACTCACTCCACGCCGGGCGCGGCCTGGCAACACCCTGTATCAATCAACGGAGCAATGCCATGAAACTGATTCCCTTCCTCGGCTTCAGCGGCCAGGCCCACGATGCAATGGCGTTCTATGCCAAGGCACTCGGTGGCCAGGTCACTTCGGAGATGAAGTACCGCGACATGCCGCCATCCGATGGCTCGCCGGGTTGCAACGAGATGCCGCCGGAAACCCTGGACCACGTCGCGCACAGCCAGCTGGAGATCGGCAGCGCCATCGTGATGGCGGCCGACGGCCCCGGCGGTGGCGAGGGTGGCTCGACCACCATCAATGTCGACGTCGACAGCATCGAAGAAGCCGAGCGCGTGTTCGCCGCGCTGGCCGAAGGTGGCCAGGTGCAGATGCCGATTGCCGAAACATTCTGGGCGCATCGCTGGGGCATGCTGATCGACCGCTACGGCAAGCCGTGGATGGTCAACTGCATGAAGCAGCCCTGATCCGTCTCACTTTCATCCACAAGGAGCTTTACCGATGAGTGCACCGCAACCACAGATGATCTTCGTCAACCTGCCCGTGCAGGACCTGCAGGCGTCCAAGGCCTTCTTCGCCGCGTTGGGCTACAGCTTCAACCCGACCTTCACCAATGACGATGCGGCCTGCATGGTGATCAGCGAGAGCATCTTCGTGATGCTGCTGACGCAGCCGTTCTTCAAGCAGTTCACCAACAAGGCGATTGCCGATGCGCACAGTCACACCGAGGTGATCACCTGCCTGTCGGCCGACAGCCGCACGGCGGTGGACGCGATGGTGGACAAGGCACTCGCGGCCGGCGCCAGTGAACCGCAGCCGGCACGTGACTATGGCTTCATGTACCAGCGCGGTTTCCAGGACCTGGATGGCCATCTCTGGGAAATCGCGCACATGGACGGCGAGCCGGGCTGACGGCCGCCGCAGGGAGAACCCTCATGGCTTACGTGGATGCTTACGTGCTGCCGTGCCCGCAGGACAAGGTGGCGGCCTACCGCCGCCTTGCCCGCAAGGCCGGTGCGGTGTGGAAGGAGCATGGCGCGCTGCAGTACACCGAATGCGTGGCCGACGATGTGGAACCGGGCAAGAGCACGTCGTTCCCGCGTGCGGTCAAGGCCAAACCCGGTGAAACGGTGATCGTGGCCTTCGTGGTGTTCCGCTCTCGGGCGGCGCGCGACCGCATCAACGCAAAGGTGATGGCCGACCCTAGGCTGGCGTCGCTGGGCCCGAAGGACATGCCGTTCGATACCCGGCGCATGTTCTGGGGCGGCTTCAAGCCCATCGTTGAAGCGTGAGCCACGGCGCTTGTGCGGGCCGGGCGTGCGTGCTGTGATCGCTGCATGCCTGATCCCGCACTGACGCAGCGCTTTGAAACCCTCTGGCGGATGGAGTCGCCGGTGTTGATCGCGCGCCTGGCGCGGTTGCTCGGGGGCGATGTGGGTCGCGCCGAGGAGCTGGCCCAGGACACCTGGCTGGCCGCGCTGGAGCGCTGGCCGGAGCAGGGCATCCCGGACAACCCCGGAGCCTGGCTGATGACCACTGCGCGCAACCGTGCCATCGATGTGCTGCGCCAGCACCAGCGGGTGGCGCAGCAGCATGCGCAGTGGGGCGAGGAACTGCATCCGGCGGCGCTTCCGGCACCGGATGACAGCCAGGCGCTGGAAGATGACCTGGGTGACGATCTGCTGCGGCTGATGTTCGTGGCCTGCCATCCGGTGCTGCCCGCCGATGCGCGGGTGGCGCTGACCCTGCGCCTGCTCGGCGGCCTGACCACCACCGAGATCGCCCGCGGCTTCCTGCAGCCGGAACCGACCATCGCCCAGCGCATCGTGCGCGCCAAGCGCACCCTGGCGCAGAAGCAGGTGCCCTACGAGGTGCCGCGCGCGGAGGCGATGCCCGAGCGCTTGGCCTCGGTGCTGGAGGCGATCTATCTGGTGTTCAACGAAGGCTATGCGGCCAGTGCCGGTGATGACTGGATGCGCCCGGCGCTGTGCGAGGAAGCGCTGCGGCTGGCGCGCATCATGGCGCACCGGTTGCCGGTGCCGCCGGTGCTGGGCCTGCTGGCGTTGATGGAACTGCAGGCCTCGCGCGCGGCCGCGCGGACCGATGCGCACGGTGCGCCCGTGCTGCTGGACCAGCAGAACCGCGCACGCTGGGACTGGCTGCAGATCGAGCGCGGCCAGCAGGCACTGGCACGCGCACTGGCGGCCGGTGGCGGCCGGGACCCGTACGTGCTGCAGGCGCGCATCGCGGCCTGTCATGCCGCCGCACGCCGCGCCGAAGATACCGACTGGGCGCGCATCGCTGCACTGTATGCACAGTTGCTGCAGGTGATGCCGTCGCCGGTCGTGGCCCTCAACCGGGTGGTGGCGGTGTCGCGCAGCGACGGCGCGTTTGCGGCCTGGGCGCTGCTGCAACCTTTGCTGGCCGATGCGCGGTTGCAGGGCTATGCGCCCTTGCAGGTGGTGCGTGGTGACCTGCTGCAGCAGCTGGGCCGGGCCGATGACGCGCGCGCGGCCTTCGCCGCCGCCGCCGCGCTGACCGGCAACGCCCGCGAGCGCGAGCTGCTGCTGTTGCGCGCCCAGCGATCGGAGTCAGCGCTCTCTTCCGACGGGAACGGGATCTGACCCCACGCATGGCGTGGAGTGTCGACCAAGGTCGACACCCAGCAAAGGCGGGGCGCAGCGCTGCCGAATCCCATTACACTCCAGAGAGATTTCCCTGCTGGAGAGAGCAATGAAACGAGTAGTACTGGGCGTGCTGGCCCTGTCGGTGTCGAGCGCACTGATGGCGGCCACGCCGAAATTCGATGGCGCGCGGATCTCCGCCGACGTCAAGGAACTGGCCTCCGACGCCTACGAGGGCCGCTCGCCGGCCACTGCCGGCGAAGAGAAGACCGTCGCCTACCTCAGCAAGCAGTTCGCCGCTGCCGGCCTGCAGCCCGGCGGCGACCTCAAGGACGGCAAGCGCCTGTGGACCCAGGCCGTGCCGCTGCGCAAGGGCGACATCGTCGGCGCCCCGCAGCTGGCCCTGCACCAGGGCAGCAAGACCCTGCCGCTGGAACAGGGCAAGCAGATCGCCGTGCGTGCCGCGATGAATGGCGCCAGCAACGTTGATATCAGCAAGGCGCCACTGGTGTTCCTCGGTTATGGCGTGAAGGCCCCGGAGCGCAACTGGGACGACTTCAAGGGCGTCGACCTGAAGGGCAAGATCGCCGTGGTGCTGATCAACGACCCGGACTTCGAGACCGGGCAGGGTGATTTCGACGGCAAGGGCATGACCTATTACGGCCGTTGGACCTACAAGTACGAGGAAGGCGCACGCCAGGGCGCGCTGGGCGTGCTGATCGTGCACGAGACCGCGCCGGCTTCGTACGGCTGGGCCACCGTGGCCGGCTCCAACACCAACACCATGTTCGACGTGGTGCGCGACAACCCGGCCGAGAGCCATCCGCTGCTGGAAGGCTGGATCCAGCGCGACCTGGCCGTGGAGCTGTTCCGCTCGGCCGGGCAGGACTTCGACGCGCTGAAGAAGAAGGCGCAGCAGCGCGACTTCACCCCGGTGCCGCTGACCGGCGCCAGCCTGGATGCGAAGTACGCGGTGAAGACCGAAGTGATCACCTCGCACAATGTGGCCGCGCGCCTGGAAGGCAGCCGCCATCCGGACGAGACGATCATCTACAGCGCGCACTGGGACCACATCGGTGTGGGCGAGCCGGATGCGCGCGGTGACCGCATCTTCAACGGTGCGCTGGACAATGCCAGCGGTACCGCCTCGCTGGTCGAGCTGGCGCGCGGCTTCGCCAAGGCCAAGCGCCCGCAGCGTTCGGTGCTGTTCCTGGCGGTCACCGCCGAGGAGAAGGGCCTGCTGGGTTCGGAGTACTACGCCACCCATCCGCTGTACCCGCTGGAAAAGACCGTGGCGGTGATCAACATGGACGGCATGGCGCCGTTCGGCCCGTCGCGTGATTTCGGCATCTACGGTGCGGCGCGCTTCGAGTTGCTGGACCAGCTGAAGGACGTGGCCAAGGGCTGGGACATCCGCTACACCCCGGACCCGAAGCCGGAAGCAGGCCTGTTCTTCCGTTCCGATCACTTCCCGTTCGCCAAGCGCGGCGTGCCGGCGCTGTCGTGGTCGGCCGGCCAGGATTGGGTGGACGGCGGCGTGGCCGCGGGCAAGAAGGCCTCGGAAGACTACACCGCCAAGCGCTACCACCAGCAGGGCGACGAATGGCAGCCGGACTGGGTGTTCGCCGGCGCGGCCCGCGACCTGGAAGTGCTGTACACACTGGGCGACCAGCTGGCCAACTCGCGCAGCTGGCCGAACTGGAGCAAGGACGAGTCGTTCCGCGCCGTGCGTGACGCCAGCGCCGACCAGCGCAAGTAAGGGAGGGCGCCGGGTTCGCCCGGCGCCTCCCGGTAGTGCCGGCCGCTGGCCGGGAACCTTGTGATGCTTGCGGAGGTCATGGGGAGCCGGCCAGCGGCCGGCTCTACCAGAACGGCTTCCATCCCCGCTTTCAGGCCCTTCGTCGCAGCCCGCTTGTTTGCCCGGCGGGCCGCCCTATGCTCGGCTCACCCCCTTCCTCCAAGGCGCCGCCGTGTTCGCCAGCCTCTCCCTCATCCTTCGTCACCTGCTCGCCTGGGCCGCGGCACTGTTCGTGGCCGGCATGGTCTGGAGCGGCATCTTCAGCGGCATGAACGACGGCCCCGGTTGGGTGTTCGGGCTGCTGGTGATGTTCCTGATGATCTCCGCGCTGGGCAGTGCGGTGACCCATGTGCGGCGGGTCTGGCTGGTGGCCGGCCGCCTCGATGGCGCCACCCTGTCGGGGCGCCAGCGCCGGCAGATCGAACTGCCGATGGATGCCGGCCATGCGTTCGCGGTGGTCGAGGCGGCCGTGGGCGAACTGCCGCGGGTGGAAGAGGTGGAAAGCTCGGCAGGCAGCCTGCAGGTGCGCGCCTATGTGCGCCGCGTCGATCTGTGGAACGGCCGCCAGCCGTCGCGCTGGAACCTGCCGGCGCGGCTGGCGATCAAGCGCAACAGCGTGCTGGCCACGGTCACCCCGGGCCAGGGCACCAGCACCGTCACCCTGCTGTTCGAGCCCGATGCCGGTTGGTGGGCCGACCTGCTGGCACTGGATGAGGGCAGCAACTACGAAAATGCCGAAGCGGTTACCCGCGCGATCAGCCGGCGGGTTGCCGACCAGCGCCGCGACGAGCAGGCCGCCGCCGAACAGACCCAGGTCGAGAAGGAACTGTCGGTGGCGCGCTTGAACCTGCTGCACGCGCAGGTCGAACCGCATTTCCTCTACAACTCGCTGGCCAATGCCCAGGTGCTGACCCGCACCGACCCGGCGCGTGCCGAGCAGATGCTCGGCCACCTGATCCAGTACCTGCGCAGTTCGCTGCCGCAGGTGGATGAATCGGTATCCACGCTGGGCGTGGAGCTGGAACGCACCCGCGCCTATCTGGAAATCCTGCGCATCCGCATGGGGGCGCGCTTGTCGGTGGAGGTGCAGGTGCCCACTGAACTGCATGGCGTGCACCTGCCGGCGATGGCGCTGCAGACGCTGGTGGAGAACGCCATCAAGCACGGGCTGGAACCGAAGCCTGGCGGTGGCACGATCTGGATCCTGGCGCGCGGCTTCGACGACCACGTCACCGTGACCGTGGCCGACGATGGCCTTGGCTTCGGCCAGGGCACCAGCGGCACCGGCATCGGCCTGAAGAACCTGCGCGAGCGCCTGCGCCTGACCTGCGGTGAGCAGGCCGGCGTGGCGATCGTCGCCAACTTCCCCAGCGGCGTCGCCGCGACCATGACCCTGCCGCAGTCGGGCAAGGAGCGCAGCCATGCCGCTTGAAGCACTGATCGCTGAAGACGAGGAACTGCTGCGGCAATCGCTGGTGGAGCAGCTGGGCCGCCTGTGGCCGGAGCTGAAGCTGGTGGCCGAATGCGAAGACGGCGCCACGGCGCTGGAGCAGCTGGCCGAGAAGCAGCCGGACATCGCCTTCCTCGACATCCGCATGCCCGGCATCAGTGGCATCGAAGTGGCGCGCGCGTTGTCCGAGCTGAGCCCGCGTACCCAGGTGGTGTTCGTGACCGCCTACGATCAATACGCCATCGACGCCTTCGAGCAGGGCGCGATGGATTACCTGCTGAAGCCGGTCAGCGACGAGCGGTTGCTGGCGACCCGCGATCGCATTCTGTCGCGGCTGCCATCGACGCGGCAGGACGATGCCGTGCTGGAGCGCCTGCTGCAGCGATTGGGCCCATCGCAGGCAGGCGCGGAGCGCCCGCCGCTGGCCTGGATCACCGCCAGCAACGGCCGCGAGACGCAGCTGATCATGCTGGAGGACGTGGCCTACTTCCGTGCCGACAACAAGTACACCACCGTGGTCACCGCCGCCGGCGAAAGCCTGCTGCGCACGCCATTGCGCGAGCTGCTGGAAGTGCTCGATCCGCAGCACTTCCGCCAGATCCACCGCTCCACCATCGTCAACATGAAAGCGGTGGCGGCGGTGAGCCGCGACGATACCGGGCGCGGCGTGCTGCGCTTGCGCCAGCGTGCGGAAACCCTGGTGGTCAGCCAACCGTTCATGAGCCTGTTCCGCGGCATGTAACCACACTCTGGAGGCACCATGCGCCTGTTCCTGGTTGCTTGCGTCGCTGCGCTGTCACTGGGCGGCTGCGAGAAATCCAGCACCACCTCGATCACCCGTACCCAGGCCAACGGCGTGGACACGCTGTATAGCAAGGGCACCGTGGTCGAGGGTCAAGCCCGGTTCCAGTGCATCGCCAGCCGCAGCGGCCAGTGCCACTATGTGGTGCTGGACCCGGCCTGCAGCACCGATGCGGCCTGCGCCAAGCCGCCGCTGCGCCGGTTCGCGGTGGCGGTGGGCAAGACCGAAGCGATGCGCGACCTGCCCAAGGGCTTCCGCCAGTGCGTCAGCCAGGACCCGATAGAACAATGCCACCGTGAGTGATCACGGTGGCATTGTGGGTCCCCCCGCTTTCCCGAAGGGTCAGTAGGCTGGCTGCAGCGTCAGGTCGTGGTGATGCTCGTTCTCGCCGACATGGTTGAGGCGTCCGACCAGTTCGGAGTGCTGCTTCATGCGCCCGATCTCGGTCATGATGCGGATGTCCTCATGGCGCAGCTCGCGCCTGGCGGTGACCGCCTGCTTGTAGTCCAGCACTTCCGGATAGTGCTCGGCCAGGTCCAGTGCCTCGGCCACGTGCTCGACGCTGTCGGCCTTGGAACTGATGCGGGCGCGGCTGTTGAAGGCCTTCATCCAGCGCTCGAAGCCGGCCGTGCGGTCGAACATGTTGGCCATGAACCAGATCACGAACAGGATCGAGATCCACGAGCCGAACACCACGACCACGCGGGTGAAGGTGATGTGGTAATCGTCGCGCCACAGGTAGTTGGTGATCAGGCCGAGGATCAGCAGCGAGGCCGCCTGCCAGCCGACGATCGAGGCGATCAGCCACTGGCACTTGGCCTGGGCCAGCACAGCCACTTCATCGCGGATCTGCTGCTCGCTGAGGCTGCGCCAGTGCGCAACCTGTTTTTCGAACGGGCTGCTGTAGAGCTCGTTGTCGCGAAGCAGTAGTCCCAAACCCTTGAACAAAGCAATCATGGCTGGCTCCTTGTGGAACGTGCGTCGATCAGCATTGGACGGTGTGGCGGGTTCAGTTCTAGCACTTCCAGCGAGCCGTGCAATGGGCGAAATGCTTAGCGCGGTAAGGGTTTTGTCTGAATGGGTGAAATTTGCTGCATCGCAGCATCGCGGTCGCAGCCTGCGACAGGATGTCGCAGGGTGAAACGTGCTGCGGCCGCACATGAAACCGCGGCTGAGCATGCAGACCGGCCATCGGCGCGGTGATCGCCCGGAATCGGGCCCGACCGCGCAACCCGGCGGGTGGATGCCGACCCGCGCGCGCTTCCAGCAGCGCGGGTATGCACCGTAGATCCACGCCCTGCGAGCAGGGCGCTACCCGGCCGACCTCAACCCACGCAACAGCAACTCCAGCGCGGCCGTCGCCTGCGCCAGGCGCGCATCGCCATCCTCGCCTTCGGCAATCCAGAACGCCGCCTCGGCCAGGCTGCCGTAGATCAACGACGCCAGCGCCTGCGCATCCACCGGCGTCACCACGCCCTGCGCGATCAACCGTTCGATCAGGCGCTGCATCGACTGCACGCAGTGCCGCTGCGATTCCGGCGAGGCGCCCCCCAGCACCGCGCGCGCATCACGCAGCACGATGCGCTGGATCTCTGGTTCCAGCGCCATCTCCAGGTAGGCGCGGCAGCGCTGCACGAAGCCGTCCCAGGCGTCGTCGGCACTGTCGCTGATCGCCTGCAGGCGCCGATCGGTCTCGGCATCGAGCTGGCCGACTACCGCCGCCAGCAGGCCTTTCTTGTCGCCGAAGTGGTGATAGAGCGCACCCCGGGTCAGCCCGGCCTGGGCGGTCAGGTCATCCATCGAGGTGGCGGCATAGCCGTGCTCGCTGAACACACGGCGGGCGGTGGCCAGCAGGCTGGCGCGGGTTTCTTCCATCTCGGCGCGGGTGCGGCGGACCATCCAGAGCTCCTTACATACGCAGTGCATGATTATTTACATACGGAGCGTATGAATGTAGCCTCTTATTCATACGCCCTGTATGTATTGTCGTGGCGCCCCGTGCGCCAGGCAAGCCGCCGCTCTGGAGATCCTGATGGCCACCCCTTATCGCGACCTGTTCGCTGCGCCCGGCACGGCCGGGCTTGCCCTGGCCGGGTTGCTGGCCCGCCTGCCGCTGCCGATGACCGGCATCGGCATCATCACCCTGCTGTCGCAACTGCGCGGCAGCTATGCGCTGGCCGGTGCGGTGTCGGCCACCTTCGTGCTGACCTACGCGTTGCTGTCGCCGCAGGTGTCGCGCTGGGTCGACCGGTACGGCCAGGCACGGGTGCTGCCGTGGGCCGCCGCGGCCAGCGCGACCGGCCTGCTGTTGCTGCTGGCCTGCACCGTGATGGCGGCGCCGGACGCGATGCTGTTCGGCGCGGCGATGCTGGCCGGCTGCATGCCCAGCGTGTCGGCGATGGTGCGCGCGCGCTGGACCGCGATCCATCGCGGGCGTCCGGCGTTGCAGACCGCGTACTCGCTGGAGACGGTATTCGACGAGGTCACCTTCATCGCCGGGCCACCGCTGTCGGTGGGGCTGGCGGTGGCGGTGTGGCCGCAGGCCGGCGTGCTGGTGGCGGCCCTGCTGCTTGTAGTGGGCGTGGCTGCGCTGGTGCTGCAACGGGGCACCGAGCCGCCGCCGCAATCCCGCGAAGAAGCCGGGTTGCCTTCGCGTTCTCTGCTGCGGCAGGCGGAGATCCGTCTGCTGGCGTTGCTGATGCTGGCGATGGGCGTGATTGTCGGCACCGTCGACATCACCAGCGTGGCGTTCGCCGAGCAGCGCGGGCAGCCGCTGGCAGCCAGTGCGGTGCTCTCGGCCTATGCGCTGGGCAGTTGCGCGGCCGGCCTGCTGTTCGGTGCGTTGAAGCTGCAGGTGCCGATGCCGCGGCTGTTGCTGCTGGGGGCAGCGGCGACCGCCCTGACCACGCTGCCACTGCCGTGGGCCGGCACGCTGCCCGCGTTGGCGGCGGCGGTGCTGCTGGCCGGGCTGTTCTTCGCGCCGACGATGATCGTGGCGATGTCGCTGGTCGAACAGCGCGTGCCCGCATCGCGGCTTACCGAAGGCATGACCTGGCTGCTGGCCGGATTGAACATCGGCGTTGCGCTGGGCGCGGCGCTGTCCGGGTACAGCGTCGATGCCGGTGGCGTGCGCAGCGGCTTCGTGATCGCGCTGGTGGCGGGCGCCGTGGTGCTGCTGGTCGCGCTGCTTGCCTGGCGTGCGCTGCGCAGGCCTGTTCCCTCTCTCTGCGCTGAAGGAGTCGTCCCGTGAGTACTGCTTCGCCTGCGCATGCCGTGCCCCCTGTGCGCCATCCATGGTGGGCCGTCAGCGCGGTTGGCCTGGCCACGTTTTCGGTGGTCACCACCGAGATGCTGCCGGTCGGCCTGCTGACCCCGATCGCCGAGGCGCTCGGCGCATCCACCGGTACCGCCGGCCTGATGATCTCGCTGCCGGCCCTGCTGGCGGCGCTGTTCGCACCGGTGGTGGTGATCGCTGCCGGTGGCATCGATCGTCGTCGCATCCTGTGTGCGTTGCTCGGCCTGCTGACAGTGGCCAACATCGCCTCCGCGCTGGCGCCCAGCATCGGCTGGCTGCTGGCCGCGCGCGTGCTGGTCGGGTTCTGCATGGGCGGCATCTGGGCCATCGCCGGCGGCCTGGCCGCACGCCTGGTGCCCGCGCACCGCATCGGCCTGGCCACCTCGATCATCTTCGGCGGCGTGGCTGCGGCGTCGGTGCTGGGCGTGCCGCTCGGCGCATTGATCGGCGACGCGCTGGGCTGGCGTTGTGCGTTTGCGGCGATGGCGCTGTTCAGTGCGACGATACTGCTGCTGCAGCCTGTGGTGCTTCCCGCGTTGCCGGTGGCGAGGTCGGTTCGGCCGATGCAGTTCGTGCAGCAGCTCGGCCATCGCGGCCTGCGCCAGGGCTTGTGGCTGACCCTGCTGCTGGTGGCCGGGCACTTCATCGCGTTTACCTATGTGCGTCCGCTGTTGATGGACGTATCGGGGGTGCAGGCGTCGTGGATCGGCGGACTGCTGTTTGCCTATGGCGTGGCCGGCATCGTCGGCAACTTCGTTGCCGGGCCACTGGCCGCACGCCATCCGCGTGGCGTGCTGCTGGCCATCGCCTCGGGCCTGCTGCTGACGCCGCTGCTGTTGCTGTGGATGGGCGGCACGCCGGCCGGAGGCATCGCGGTGCTGCTGCTGTGGGGGCTGGCCTACGGCGGTGTCTCGGTCGGCCTGATGAGCTGGATGATGAAGGCGGTGCCGCAGGCGGTTGAAGTTGCTACCGCGCTGTACGTGGGTGTGTTCAACATCGGCATCGCGCTGGGGGCGTGGGCCGGAGGCAGGCTGCTGGACAGCACCGGGCTGCACGCGAATCTGTGGGCTGCGGCGATGTTGGCTGCGAGCGCTCTGCTGATGGTTGCCACCACCCGCAGGTAGATCCACGCCATGGGTGGACTCCTGCCCCGTGCCGACCAAGGTCGGCACCCACCCGGGCCAGGCCGGAAAATGAAACGGGCGCCCTGCGGCGCCCGTTCCGGTTACATCACCACACCTTGACCCGCTTGTCCGGGGCCAGGTACAGCTTCTGGCCTTCCTTCACTTCGAACGCCGGGTACCAGGCGTCGATGTTGCGCACGGTCAGTGCGCGGAACTGGCCCGGTGCATGCACGTCGGTCAGCAGCGAATTGCGCAGTGCCTGCTCGCGGCTCTTGCTGCGCCATGCCTGGGCGAAGCCGAGGAAGAAGCGCTGGTCCGGAGTGAAGCCCTCCAGGGTCTGGCCGGGCTTGCCCTGCAGTGACAGCTGGTAGGCGTCGTAGGCAGTGCCCAGGCCGGCCACGTCGGCGATGTTCTCGCCCAGGGTCAGCTTGCCGTTCACGTGCACGCCCGGGAACGGCTCGTAGCTGCTGAACTGCGCGGCCAGCGCGTCACCGGCGGCATTGAACTGCTTGAGGTCTTCGGCGGTCCACCAGTTATGCAGCTTGCCGGTTTCATCGAACAGCGCGCCGGCGTTGTCGAAGCCATGGCTGATCTCGTGGCCGATCACCGCACCGATCGCGCCGTAGTTCACCGCGTCGTCGGCGGCACCGTCGAAGAACGGCGGCTGCAGGATCGCGGCCGGGAACACCAGGCGGTTTTCCAGCGGCACGTTCATCGCGTTGATGGTCTGCGGCAGCATCGCCCACTCGCTGTGGTCGACCGCCTTGCCCAGCTTGGCGATGTTGCGCTGGTACTCGAACAGCTCGGCGCGCTGTGCGTTGCCCAGCGCGTCATCGCGGCGGATCTCCAGCCCGGTGTAGTCGCGCCACTTTTCCGGATAGCCCATGCCCACGGTCAGGCCGGCAACCTTGGCCTTGGCGTGTGCCTTGGTCTGCGGCGACATCCACGACAGTGCATCGATGCGCTTGGCGAAGGCGGCGATGATGTTCTTCGCCATCTCGTCCGCACGTTCCTTGGTTTTGGCGTCGAAGTGCTTTTCGACGTAACGCTTGCCAATGGCTTCGCCGACCGCATGGTTGGCGTCATCCACGGCCCGCTTCCAGCGGTCGCTCTGCTGCGGCGTGCCGCTCAGCGCGGTGCCATGGAAAGCGAAACGGGCGTCGGCGAACTTCTTCGGCAGATAGGCGGCAGCGCGGTCAAGCGCGTGGAAGGCGAGGTAGTCCTTCCACGCGTCCAGCGGTTCGGTGGCCACCAGCTTTGACAGGCCGGCGACGGCCTTGGGCTGCCACACGATGAAGTCCTGCTGGTTGCCGAGTGCAGCCGCATCGAGGAAGGCGTTCCAGTCCATGCCCGGGGCCTTGGCGTTGAAGTCAGCCTGGGTCCAGGGGTTGGCGCCCTTGGTCACGTCGTTGGTTTCTTCCTGGGTGGCATGCGCCTGCGCGATCTTGGTCTCCAGCGCGAGGATGCGCTGCGCCTTGCCGGCCGGGTCGGCGGCGCCGGCCAGCTGCAGCATCTGCGCGATGTAGGCCTGGTACTGCTTGCGCAGTTCGGCCATGCGGCCGCCGCCCAGGTAGAAGTCACGGTCGGGCATGCCCAGGCCGCCTTGCACCAGATAAGGGGCGGTGCGGTCCGGCTGCAGCATGTCCACCGACACCCAGAGGCCGAACAGGCGGTCGGTATAGAAGTTGGTGGCGTTGAGCAGGTCGACGTCGGCGCGCATGTCGCCGCCAAGGGCGCGGGCCAGCCCGGCCTTGTCGGCGATCGCATCGATGGCCTTCAGCTGCGGCTGCACCGGCGCGATGCCGTGCTGCTCGATGGCGGCTTCGTCCATGTAGGCGGCGTAGTAGTCGCCGATCAGCTTGTCGTCGCCGCTGGCCTGGGCGTTGCCGGCGGCGCCTTCGAGGATGGCGCGGGTGTCGGCCAGGGTCTTCTCGGCGATGACGTTGAAGCTGCCGAACCGCGAACGGTCGGCCGGAATCTCGGTGTTCTTCACCCACGTACCGTTGGCGAAGCCGAAGAAATCGTCGCCGGCGGCGATGCTGCGGTCCATGCCGCTGGCATCGAAGCCGAAGCTGCCCAGCATCGGCTTGGCTGCGGCAGGCGCCGCATCGGCCGGCGCAGCGGTGCCGGCGGCCGGATCGGCCGGGCGGTCGCAGGCGGCCAGGGACAGGCTGGCGATGATGGCCAGTGCCAGGGTAGGACGGCGCAGCTTGGACATGGACTTCTCTTGCAGCGGAAAACCCCAAGTCTAATCCGCTCCGGCCCGCCTGGCCGTCCCGTTGTGCCGCCTGTCCTGTGCAGGATCTGGCTGAACGCGCCGATGCGATCTTCACGCCGTCATCGGGGTGGTGCATGCTGGTCCCGGGAGCCCTGCGCGGTCACGGGGAGGTGGCCATGCGGGGTTGGGTCAGGCGTCAAGAATGGCGTCCGCCGGCCGTTGAGGTCGGGGACGTGGAGGATTCGTTCGCGCATGAAGCCAGCCGACTGCACAAGGAAGATCGACCGATGCCCGCACTGAAGCGGGCGTTGGCCCGGCCACTGCGCGCCATTACCTGGGGCGGCGTGCTGCTGGGCGTGCTGCTGGTGGCGGGCCTGGCCACCATGCTGGTCAACGACCACCAGCGCCGGCTGGAGGCCGCGCAACGCCAGAGCCGCGCGTTGGCGGTGGGCAGTGAACGCCTGCTGGCGCTGGAGCTGCGCAACCTGGAGCGGGCGATGTCCGGCATCGCCGCCGATGCCGTGGAGCTGTTCCGCAGCGTGCCGGTGCAGGCACCGGCGTTGCTGGACGCTGCCATCGGTGGCGTGCTGCGGCGCCATGCCGAACTGCACAGCATCGTCGTGCTCGATAGCTACGGCCGAGCGCTGACCGCCGGCCAGGGCGACCTGCAGCTGCCGCTGTGGACCGACCCGCAGCGCCGTGGCCAGGGCAGCGCGCTGTACATCGGCCCGCCGCAGCGGGCCGGCGATGGCGGCTGGGTGGTACCGCTGGCGCTGCCGATGGCCGGCGACCGCTGGTTGCTGGCACGGCTGCGCTGTGGCGAACTGCAGCGCATCGTCGGTGGCCTCGATGTCGGCCCCAATGGACTGGTCTCGATCAGCGACGCCGACGGCTACATGCTGGCCCGCGTGCCGGACCCGCATGGCACGGTCGGCCGCCGCTACGACCTGCCGCGCCGCGACCTGCTCGGCAAGCAGGCGGTGGTCGAGCTGGGCAGCCTGCCGGGCGCGGTCGATGGCGTGCCGCGCATCATCACCATCAGTACGCTGGAGCGCAGCCCGCTGGCGGTGCAGGTCGGGCTGGCCGACGAGGACGTGCTGGCGCCATGGTGGCCCTACCTGCAGGCCTCGGTGGCGATCGTGCTGGCCTACATCGCGGTATTGCTGGCGCTGCTGTATGCCGTGCGCCGCAGCACCCGCCGCCAGCAGTCGATGGCCGAGGAACTGAAAGCCGGCCATGCCGAACTGCGCCTGGCGCACCAGGTCGGCCGTGTCTGCACCTGGTACGTGGACGAGGATGCCGCACTGCTCCGCTGGTCGCCGCTGGCGCGCGAGATCTTCGGCGTGCAGACCGATGCCTTGCCGGTCGCCGATTTCTTTGCGCGCGTGCACCGCGACGATGCCGCGCGCCTGCAGCAGGCCTTCGACCAGGCCTTCGCCGGTGGCGCGGTGCTCGACCAGGTGTTCCGCCTGGTGCTGCCCGGTGGCGAGGTGCGCTGGGTCGGCGCGCGCGGGCAGCGGGTGGAGGTGGACGACAGCGAGCGGCGCATGATCGGTGCGCTGACCGACCTGAGCGAGCGCTACCAGGCGCGCGAACAGATGAGCGAAGTGGAACGCCGCTTCCGCCTGCTGTTCGACCGCAACCCGGCGCCGTTCTGGGTGTTCGACCCGGACACGCTGCGCTTCATCGAGGTCAACGATGCCGCGGTGCGCCAGTACGGCTACAGCCGCGAGGAATTCCTGGCGATGAGCATCCTCGACATCCGCCCGCGCGAAGGCTGGGACGAGGTGAAGGGGGCGATCGCCAAAGCCCGCGTGGGCGAACTGCAGGACGCCACCGTGCGCCTGCACCGGCGCAAGGACGGCAGTGTGTTCGAAGTCCGCACGCACCTGTCCAAGCTGGACTTCGATGGCCAGCCCGCGTGCCTGGTGCTGGCCGAGGATGTCAGCGAGCGGCTGGCCTACGAGCGCGACCTGGCCTACCAGGCGCGGCACAACCCGGCCACCGGCCTGCTCAACGTACGCGCGCTGACCGGACAGCTGGACGAGCAGGACGCGGGTTACACCATCGCCTTCGTGCAGTTGCGTGGCCTGCAGCTGGTGGCCGATACGCTGGGCCGCGAGATCGGCGATGCGGTGCTGCAGTCGATGGCGACGCGGCTGGGTGGGCTGGGCGCGCGCTGCGGCACGCTGGCGTTCCAGCCAGCGGAGGACTTCGTGTTCGCCATCGGTACCGGCCACGATACCCAGCGCGTGCTGGATGATCTACTGCAGATCGTGTCGGCGCCGATGCGGGGCAAGGATTCGCTGCACCAGTTCGAGCCACGCATCGGCGTGGCCGTGCATGTGCCCGGTGACGGCTACTCCGCCGAGCAGGTGATCGGCATGGCCGCGCAGGCGGCCCACGCAGCGCGTGCGGAAGGCAACGTGGTGGTGTGGTTCGACGCGGCGGTGACCACGCGGCTGGCCGACCGCCTGCGCCTGGCCGGGCGCATCCATGCCGCCATCGACAACGAATTCCAGCTGTACTTCCAGCCGATCCGGCATGCCGGCGATGGCAGCCCGGCCGCGCTGGAGGCCCTGCTGCGCTGGCCGCAGGCCGATGGCAGCTTCATCCCGCCCAACGAGTTCATCCAGCTGTGCGAGGAGACCGGGCTGATCCTGGCGCTGGGCCGCTGGGTGATCCGCGCGGCGGCGAAGGCGCAGCGCCGGCTGGTCGAGGCCGGCTGGGGCGAGTTGCCGATCGCGGTGAATGTCTCCGCCGTGCAGTTCTTCAACAGTGACCTGGTGGCCGAGTTCACCCGCGCCCAGCAGGAGTTCGGGCTGGCCCGCGGTGCGCTGCACGTGGAGCTGACCGAGAGCAGCCTGATGCGCAAGCCGGCGCAGGCGATGCAGACCATGCAGCGCCTGCACGAGCAGGGCATCAGCGTGTCGCTGGATGACTTCGGCACCGGTTACTCCAGCATGTCCTACCTGCAGCACCTGCCGCTGGACATCCTGAAGATCGACCGCAGCTTCGTGGCGGACGTGGAAACCAACCCGCGCAATGCGTCGATCTGCCGCGCGCTGCTGTCGCTGGGCCACAGCATGGGGCTGACCATCATCGCCGAAGGCGTGGAGACGCCGGGGCAGCTGGACTGGCTGGCCGCACACGGCTGCGACCAGGTGCAGGGCTACCTGCTGGGTCGGCCGGCGCCGCTGGAGCAGATCATCGACGCGCTGGATGAAGTCCCCGCCTGAGCGGCTTTCGCATCTGCCGGCCAGCGGCCGGCACTACCGGTCGGGTCGTGCCGGCCGCTGGCCGGCAAACGCAAGACCGAACCATGACGGTAGTGCCGGCCGCTGGCCGGCAAACGCCAGGCCGAACCATGACGGTAGTGCCGGCCGCTGGCCGGCAAACGCCAGACTCGGCTACACCCCGGCCTCCACCAGGTGGTCGATGAAGCTGCGTACCTTCGGTGCCAGGTGGCTGCGGCTGGTATAGACCGCGAAAATGCCGATCGGCGAGGCCTCCCACTCCGGCAGCACGCGCACCAGGCGGCCATCGGCCAGCGCGTCTTCCAGCAGGAAATCCGGCTGCAGGATCACGCCCATGCCGGCAATCGCCGCTTCGCGCAGCACATCGCCGTTGTTGGCGTGCAGCAGGCTGCTCACCGCTACCTTCGCTTCGCCGCCGGGCCCCTGCAGCGGCCAGTGATCGCCAGCGGCCCAGTAGCTGTAGCTCAGGCACGCGTGTGCCGGCAGATCCTGCGGGGTCTGCGGTGTGCCACGCGCGGCCAGGTAGGACGGTGCGGCACACAGGCTCACCCGCGATTGGCCCAGGCGACGCGCGATCAGCGTCGGGCCAGGTTCGCGGGTGATGCGGATGGCCACGTCGTAGCCTTCCTCGACCATGTCCACCAGCCGGTCGGACAGGGCCAGGTCCAGCTCCACCTGCGGGAAGCGTTCGCGGTAGCTGGCCAGCAAGGGCCCGAGGCGGGCGATGCCCCAGCTGACCGGTGCGTTGATGCGCAGCGTGCCCGACGGTTCCAGCGCCTGCGCGCCGATGCTGGCTTCCAGCGCATCGAATTCGGCCAGCAGGCGCACGCACTGGGCGTAATAGGCCGCGCCGGCACTGGTCGGGCTGACCCGGCGCGTGGTGCGGTGGAGCAGGCGGGTGGACAGGCGCTTCTCCAGCGCGGCGACCTGGCGGGTCACCCCGGCGGTTGACAGGTCCAGCGCCTGGGCGGCGGCACTGAAGCCATTGCGCTCGACCACGGCCACGAACACGCGCATCGCCTCAAGGGTGTCCATTGTTGCGCCTTTTGAAATAAATACGGTCAAACGATCGTATTTATCAGTCCGTGAAGGCGCAATAACCTGTGCCTACTCCCTTCAAGGTGCTTTCCGATGCACACCACGACCGCTCCTGTTTCGCCGCTGGCCCCGTACGGCGCCACCCTGCTGCGCCTGGCCCTGGGCGTGCTGTTCCTGGTCCATGCGCTGACCAAGCTGCTGGTGTTCACCCCGGCCGGTACGGCGGCGTTCTTTGAGTCGCTGGGCCTGCCCGGCGTGCTCGGTTACCTCACCATCGGCGTCGAACTGGTGATCACTGCCGCGCTGCTGCTGGGCATCTACGCGCGCTGGGTCGGCCTGGTCGGCGTGCCGCTGCTGCTGGGCACCATCGTCACCGTGCACGGCGCCAATGGCTTCGGTTTCGCCAATGCCGGCGGCGGCTGGGAATACCCGGCGTTCTGGGCGCTGGCGCTGGTGGTGCTGTTCCTGGTCGGCGATGGCAAGTGGACCCTGCGTTCGCGCTGATCGCCGCCTGACCCTGCAACTGGAGAATTCCATGTCCCGCCTGCCTTCGTTGTACATCTCGCATGGTTCGCCGATGACTGCCCTGCATCCGGGCCAGGTCGGCGTGCGCCTGGCCGAGCTGGCGCAGGACCTGCCGACGCCGCGCGCCATCGTGATGGCCTCGGCGCACTGGCTGGGCCGGCAGCCGCTGGTCGGTGCGCATCCGCAGCCGCCTACGATCCACGACTTCGGTGGCTTCCCGCGCGCGTTGTTTGAACTGCAGTACCCGGCGCCGGGTGATCCGGCGCTGGCCGAAGAGGTGGCCGACCGCATCGCCGCCGCCGGCCTGCCGGTGGCCCTCGACCCGCAGCGCGGCCTCGATCACGGCGCGTGGGTGCCGCTGCGCTTGCTGCGCCCGCAGGCCGACATCCCGGTGGTGCCGGTGTCGATCCAGCCGCTGCTCGGCCCCGAGCACCAGTTTGCGCTGGGCCGCGCGCTGGCGCCGCTGCGCGAGCAGGGCGTGCTGCTGGTCGGCTCGGGCAGCATTACCCACAACCTGCACGACTGGGGCGACTACCAGGACGGCAAGGAAGCGCCGTACGTGCGGCCCTTCATCGAGTGGGTGGAACAGCGCCTGGCCACCGATGATCGCCAGGCCCTGTTCGACTACCGCAGGCAGGCGCCGTTCGCCGACCGCGCGCACCCGACCGACGAGCACCTGTTGCCGCTGTTCTTCGCGATGGGCGCGGCGGGCGAGGGCGGCTTCGGTGCCCAGCGCATCGATGCTGGTATCGATGCCGGATTCCTGGCCATGGACCTGTATCGCTTCGACGGGGCATGAGCCGGGGCTGACGCGCGACGGCCGCGTTGGTCGCGGCCGCGGCGGCGTGTGGTAGCTTTTCCCGGGTTTCCGGCGCTGGCTCCCGAGCCTCCCCGCGCGCCGCTTCCTGGAAGAAGCATGCATACCATCGAAGTCGTCCTGGCGATGCTGGTGGCCGTTGTCGCCAGCGGCTACCTGGTTCGCGTCCTGCCGTTCTCGTTGCCGCTGCCACTGGTGCAGATCGGCCTGGGCGCGGTGATCGCCGGGGTGTTCAACCGAGGCCACGCGCTGGAGCCGGAAGTGTTCTTCCTGCTGTTCCTGCCGCCGCTGCTGTTCCTCGATGGCTGGCGCATTCCCAAGCAGGGCCTGTTCCGCGACAAGGGCGCGATCCTCGAACTGGCGTTCGGCCTGGTGGTGTTCACCGTCATCGGCGCCGGGTTCCTGATCCACTGGCTGATCCCGGTGATGCCGCTGGCGGTGTGCTTCGCGCTGGCGGCGATCGTGTCGCCCACCGATCCGGTGGCGGTCGGTGCGATCGCCTCCAAGGCGCCGATTCCCAAGCGCCTGATGCACATCCTGGAAGGCGAGTCGCTGCTCAACGATGCGTCCGGCCTGGTCTGCTTCCGCTTCGCGGTGGCGGCGGTGATGACCGGCACGTTCTCGCTGGCCACCGCCTCGCTGACCTTCGTGTGGGTGGCGGTGGCCGGCCTGGCAGTGGGCGTTGCGGTCACCCTGGGCGTATCGACCTTCCAGCGCTGGCTGTGGCGCCGCTTCGGCGAAGAGCCGGGCGCGGCGATGCTGGTCAACCTGCTGATCCCCTTCGCCGCCTACCTGCTGGCCGAAGAGATCCATGCGTCGGGCATCCTCGCCGCGGTCGCCGCCGGTATCGCGATGAGCTACGTGGAGCTGACCGGTCGCGTCTCCGGCAGCATGCGCGTGCAGCGTGCCGGGGTCTGGAACATGCTGCAGTTCAGCTTCAACGGCATCATGTTCGTGCTGCTGGGCGAGCAGCTGCCGGGCATCGTCGAGCGCGCGACCACCACCATGAACGAGAGCGGCCACCAGAGTGCGTGGTGGCTGCTGGTGTACGTGGTGGTGATCAACCTGGCGCTGATCACGCTGCGCCTGCTGTGGGTGTGGCTGTCGCTGCGCTGGAACCTGCTGCGCGCACGCCGCCGCGGCCTGGAGCGGGGCGAGGCGCCGAACTGGCGCATCGTGGTCGCGACCTCGGTGGCCGGCGTGCGCGGTGCGATCACCCTGGCCGGTGTGCTGACCCTGCCGCTGTTCCTGCCCGATGGCAGCGCGTTCCCGGCCCGCGACCTGGTGATCTTCCTGGCCGCGTCGGTGATCCTGTTCTCGCTGCTGGGCGCCAGCATCGCGCTGCCCCAGCTGTTGAAGGGCCTGCAGCTGCCGGCCGATTCGGGCGAACGAAAGGAAGAGGATCTGGCACGCCGGCTGTCGTCGAAAGCGGCGCTGGCTGGGGTCGAGCGCATGCGCCAGCAGATGGTGATGAACCAGAACACCGAGAACGTGCAGCTGTACAACGACGCCGCTTCGCGGGTGAGCCTGCTGTACCAGCGGCACCTGGAAAAGGACAGTGACGGCCCCGACGTGGACCCGGACAAGGTACGCCGCATGGAACAGGGCTATCGCCAGCTGCGCAGCGCCGGCCTCAATGCCGAGCGCGAGGAACTGTTCCGGCTGACCCGGCGCGGGGTGATCTCCGACGAAATCTCGCGGCGCCTGATCCGCAACCTGGACCTGCTGGAATCGCGCAAGCGCGAATGACCCTGAAATGTAGAGTCGAGCCATGCTCGACTGCTCTTCTGGTGCAAAGAGCAGTCGAGCATGGCTCGACTCTACAAGATCCGGTTACTCCGGCTTCGTTTCCAGGAAATACGCCTCGACCTTGCCCTTGACCTTGATGGTCATCGGGTTGCCGCGGCGGTCGCGGGCCTTGCCGGCCTGCACGCGGATCCAGCCTTCGCTGACCGAGTATTCCTCGACGTTGTCGCGCTCGACGTCGTTGAAACGCACGCCCACGCCGCGCTCCAGCGCCTGCGCATCATGGAAGGGGCTGGCCGGATTGATCGCCAGGTGGTCGGGAGGGGTATCGCTCATCGCTTCATTCACAGTGACGGCCACCAAGGCCGGCTTCAGTGGCACAGGATAAACCGTAGAATGCCGGCCTGCCCCAGAGGAAGTTCCGCCATGCCCGACAACAGCGACTATTTCGACTTCGAGGAAGACATCCACGACTTCGACGAGGAGGGCTTCGAGGCGCGGGTCTGGAACCTGCTGGTGCTGATCAACCCGGGCGATGAGGAGCTGGCGCTGCAGCAGTTCAACCGCTGGCGCGAGCAGCTGGCCGAGGACGGCCAGCCGCTGGAAGCGGACAGCGACTGGCTGCCGGCGCTGTTCACGGCCATCGCCTGGCAGTCCGGTTTCGAGGTGGAACGCGACGACCTGGAATCGCTGCAGTCGGCAGTGAACGAGCTGTCGGCGCGCTTCAACCTGCAGCTGGACTGGGGTGGCGACCTCGACGACGAGGACTTCGCCGAAGGCCTGGACGGCGTGCAGCTGATGTCCACCGCCTTCGACCGCCTGCGCGAGCACAACTACACGCTGTGGAGCGTGGATGCTGGCAGCGACGGCTTCAGCGGCGTGATGGCGCTGACCCGCGACGATGACGCGATGTTGGCGCTGTGCTCGCTGCTGAACGTGGAAATCCGGCTGGGCAGCGACCCGTTCTGAGCGGGGGAGGTGGGGGCGGAGCCCGCCTATGGGTGGATGCCAACCTTGGTCGGCATGCCCTGTGCCTGATGTGCGGACCAAGGTCCGCACCCACCACAGCAAGTGGTAGCCACCAACGCAGCCTACGGCCGGTACTGCGCCCGGGCGTTGGCGATCACTGCCTTGACCAGCTCGCGGTCGGCATGCCGGGAAATGGCTCGTGCACCGAGCGCGATCGCCTGTGCGCGCAGCTCTGCTGTGACATCGTAGTGGGCGCCGCTGGCCTTGTTCTGGAAGGCCCGCGGCGGAATGCCGAGCTGCGCCGCCATCGCGTGCAGCTCGGCCAGGGTGTCGGCCATCAGGTGCGCCCAGCGCTGACCGCGCCAGGGATGCACCGCGTCATCGACGTAGACCGTCACCGCCGCGGCCGGTTCAGGCCTGCGGCTTGCTGTCGCTGTCAGCGGCCGGGGTGGCCTCGGCGTCGGCAGCAGCGGCTTCGGCCACGTCGCCTTCAGCGGCTGCGTCTTCCTCGCCTTCGGCGTCTTCCTCGCCCTCGGCGGCTTCGACGCCCTCGAACTCGGCGACCAGCTTGCCCAGGTACTCGTCAGCGGTCTGGCCGGACTCTTCGGCCAGGGTGTCCAGCAGCTTCTGCAGCAGCTCGGAGTATTCCAGGTTGACCTTGCGGCCTTCCTTCTCCTGCACGTTGGCCAGGTGCTTGAGCATGGCCAGCATCGGCACCGGGTTTTCGGCATTGCCCATGGTCTGGCCGCCGATGGCCAGCAGCCACTCGCGGCCCTGCAGGCCGATGGCGGCGACCACCTGGCCGTCTTCGCTGGTCAGCACGGCGTGGTTCTGCACCTGCTGCTGGGCGTTCAGACGGAGGAACGGGCGCTTGCCCTGCTGCTTCTTGCGCTTGTCGCGCTTGGCCTTGGAGTTCTGGGACATGAGGTGGGGTCACCTGGATACGGAAAGACCGCCATTGTAGCGGGTGCGCCGGGTGATGCCCCTGGTGGGTGCGGACCTTGGTCCGCACGCTTTGTGCCCGATGTGCGGACCAAGGTCCGCACCCACAGTTTATTCTGCTTGCCCCTGCACAGATTGTTCTGCCGGCCCCTGCGCAGCCTGCACATCCGGGTCGGCGCTGGGTGCCGACAACCCTACCTGCGGGCCGGCCCCGGCCAGCGCGGCGGCTTCGGCCGCCTGGGTCATCACCACGATGCTGATGCGGCGGTTGATCGGGTTCTGCGGGTCGGCCTTGTCGAACAGCACCGACGAGGACAGGCCGACCACGCGGGTGATCTTGCTGTCCTCCAGGCCACCATCGATCAGCGCGCGGCGCGCGGCGTTGGCGCGGTCGGCGCTCAGTTCCCAGTTGCCGTAGCCGCGGGCGGCCGAATAGGCGGTGATGTCGGTATGCCCGGTCAGGCTGATCCGGTTCGGCACGTGGTTCAGGTACTCGGCCAGCTCGTGCAGGATCTGCTGCGTGTACGGCTTCAGCGTGGCGCTGCCGAGGTCGAACATCGGCCGGTTCTGCTTGTCCACGATCTGGATGCGCAGGCCTTCCGGGGTCAGGTCCAGCAGCAGCTGGTCCTTGAACGGCTCCAGCGCCTGGCTCCTGCTGATCGCTTCCTGCAGTTCCTTCATCAGCTGCTCGAGCTGCTGCTTGTCGCGCTGCTGCTGGTCCACCGGCTGCGGCACCGCCTCCTTCTGGTTCTGGAAGGGATCGTTGCTGTTGCCGCGGGAAACGTCGGTGGCACCGCCGAGCTTGATCATCGAGGTGCTGGCACCGCCCGGGCCGGCCATGCCGGGGGCGGGCGTGGCGCTCTTGCCGCTCAGCGGGCTGGGATTGCGGAAGTACTCGGAAATGGCCGCGCGCTCGGGCTTGCTGGTGCTGGCCATCAGCCACAGCACCAGGAAGAAGGCCATCATCGCGGTCACGAAGTCGGCATAGGCGACCTTCCACGAGCCGCCGTGGTGGGCGGCGTGGCCGGCCTTCTTGACCCGGCGGACGATGACGGTGGGCTTGGTCTCGGCCATGGCTTACTTGACCGTCTTCAGGTGCTGCTCGAAATCGGAGAAGGCCGGGCGCACGTTCGACGGCAGCGTCTTGCGGGCGAATTCCAGCGCGATCTTCGGGTTGTAGCCGCGCAGGCAGGCCAGCAGGGCGGTCTTCACCGACTCGTAGATGCGGCTGTCCTGCTCGGCACGGGCTTCCATCGCCGCCGCCATCGGGCCGACGAAGCCGTAGCCCAGCAGGATGCCGAGGAAGGTGCCGACCAGCGCGCCGGCCACGTGGCCGCCGACCTCGACGATGTCACCGCCGATCGAGCCCATGGTGATGACGATGCCCAGCACTGCGGCGACGATGCCGAAACCGGGCAGTCCGTCGGCGACCTTGGTCAGCACCTGCGACGGCGCCATGGCCTCGGCATGGTGCTTTTCCAGCTCCAGTTCCAGCAGCGGTTCCAGCTCGTGCGGCTCGATGTTGCTGCCGATCATCAGGCGCAGGCAGTCGGTGATGAAGTCGATCAGGTGGTGGTCGGCCTGCACCTTGGGGTAGTTGCCGAACAGCGCGCTCTCGGCCGGACGCTCGACATGGTCTTCCAGCGCCATGAAGCCTTCGCGGCGCGCCTTGTTGAGCAGTTCGTACAGCAGGCTGAGCACATCGATGTAGTCCTGCTGCTTGTAACGCGGGCCCTTGAACACGCCGACCATGGCCTGCAGGGTCTGCTTGACCGTCTTGGCCGGGGTGCCGACCAGGAACGCGCCCAGTGCGGCACCGCCGATGATGACCAGCTCGTAGGGTTGCCACAGCGCCCCCAGCCGACCGTGTGCGCCGAGGTAGCCGCCCAGCACGCTGATGATGACGACCAGGAATCCAACGATGATGAGCATGGCGCGACGCAAGGAGCGGGGATATCTCCTTGTCGGCCCTTCACCTGGTTTTCTGAAGAGGGAATTCTGTGAAATCGGTCGGCGGGGTGTTTCAGCCCGCCACACCGGCCTCCGCACCGCCACGCCGCAGCGGATCAGGCCACGGCTCGCCATTGCCGGTGAATGAAAGTGAGACCGAGTTCAGGCAGTGGCGTTCGTAGGTGGGCGGCGGACCGTCCGGGAACACATGGCCCAGATGGCTGCCACAGCGGGCGCAGGTGATCTCGGTGCGGACCATGCCGTGGCTGGTATCGCGGATTTCGCGCACATGCGCCGGGTCGAACGGGGCGAAGAAGCTGGGCCAGCCGGTGCCGGAATCGAACTTGGTGCTAGAGCGGAACAGCGGCAGCGCACACAGCCGGCAGCAGTAGACACCCTCGCGCTTGTTGTCGAGGAAGACTCCGCAGAACGGCGCTTCGGTGCCGTGCTGCAGCAGCACGCGGCGCTCCTCGCTGCTGAGGCCGGCAATCAGCGCCTCGGTCTGGGTGGCGGTGGGGGGCGTCAGGTCGAAGGCAGTCATGCCGGCTCTCCGTGGGTGGTGGCCTGGGGATGCCTGCGGAAATGGGGGTGGCGGCCCGGCCTTGCAAGTGTGATGGCCGTTCATGGGCGGCACACAGGCGCAGGCGCAAGGTGAACGCGATCCACGCCGGAGCGTGCCATGAAACCGACCCTTCCCCTGCTGCTGATCGCCCTGCTGCCCGCGCTGGCGCTGGCCCAGGTGCCGACTGCCGATCCGACCGCCACCCGCACCACCACCACCGTGGCCCCCGCGCCGGTGGTACCGCCGCCGCAAGCGGCCCGCCCGCAGCCCCAGGTGCTGCCGTCACCGCAGCCGGCGCAACCGATCAAATCCACCGGTCCGGCCCGGATTGCACCCACCCCGGCGCCGAAGCCGGCCGACAAGGTCTACGACCGCAATGGACGCATCGTCCCCGGTGTGCGCCCGGCCGGTCCGAACCGCGTGTTCGATTCGCGCACCGGCCGCTATTACGACAGCGTGCCGCAGGGCGACGGCCAGCAGATCCGCTAGCGCCGGCCTGAACGCACGAAAACATCCGCGCGCGGATCACTGCTTTTTCGCCTGCGATTAACCGTCCCGGGACCACTTTGGCGGTGCGCCGGCATCCCGTCGTCGCATGTCCTTCGTCCATTGGATCGCGATCATGAAAAACCAGCAGAACCGTCATCCCGGCAAGGAACCGCAGGGCCGCAACCCGCAGCAACAGCAGCAGCAACAACAGCAGATGGAACCGCAGCAGTCGCACAAGGGCGGCAAGCAGCAGGAGCAGCGCTCGCAGAAGCACCCTCAGCAGCGCTGACGGGCCCGGGGTCGGATCCCGCATTGCGGGCTCTGGCCCCAACCGCGTTGATCCCTCAGTCCGGAATCGGCAGGCTCAGCGTCTCCTTTACTTCCTCCATCACGATGTAGCTCTTCGATTCACGCACATGCGGCAAGGTCAGCAACGTGCTGCCGAGCAGCTTGCGATAGGAGGCCATCTCGCTGATCCGCGCCTTCAGCAGGTAATCGAAGTCGCCCGACACCAGGTGGCACTCCAGCACGTTGGGCAGTTTCAGCGCCGCGCGCCGAAACTCCTCGAAGATGTCGCCGGACTTGTAGGCCAGGCTGATCTCCACGAACACCAGCAGGCTGGCCTTCACCGCCGCCGGGTCGAGGTGGGCGTGGTAGCCGGTGATCACTGCTTCGCGCTCGAGCCGGCGCACGCGCTCGGTGCACGGGGTGGTCGACAGCCCGACCCGCTCACCCAGCTCGGTGAAGGAAATGCGGCCCTCGGCCTGCAGGATGCGCAGGATCTTGCGGTCGATCTTGTCCAGTTCGCGGGTACGGGTGGCCATGGTCGTCAACCTTGGGGAATGAATTGCAGGAGAACATCCTGCCGGTTGATTTCAAATCAGGCAAATCAACTGGTATCGGCTGTCTATACTTCCCCAATTATGGTCCCGGCACGCTCCAGTGCAGGGAATGATCGGGTTGGAGAAGTCCCATGCGAGTCCTAGTTCTCGGCAGCGGCGTGATCGGCACCACCAGTGCCTGGTACCTGCGACAGGCCGGGTTTGAAGTCACGGTCATCGACCGCCAACCCGGTCCGGCGCTGGAAACCAGCTTCGCCAATGCCGGGCAGCTGTCGTTCGGCTACACCTCGCCGTGGGCCGCCCCGGGCGTGCCGAAGAAGGCCATCGGCTGGCTGTTCGAGAAGCACGCGCCGCTGGCGATCAAGCCGGGCATGGACCTGGCCCAGTACCGCTGGCTGTGGCAGATGCTGCGCAACTGCACACACGAGCGCTACGCGATCAACAAGGCGCGCATGGTGCGCATGTCCGAGTACAGCCGCGACTGCCTGAACGAGCTGCGCGCGCAGATCGGCATCGAGTTCGAAGGCCGCGACCTGGGCACCACCCAGCTGTTCCGCACCCAGCAGCAGCTGGACGCCTCGGCGCAGGACATCGAGATCCTGGCCCAGTACGGCGTGCCGTACGAAGTGCTGGACCGCGCCGGCATCATCCAGGCCGAACCGGCCCTGGCCCATGTCGATGGCCTGGTCGGCGCGCTGCGCCTGCCGCGTGACCAGACCGGCGACTGCCAGCTGTTCACCCGCCGCCTGGCGCAGATGTGCGTGGATGCCGGCGTCGAGTTCCGTTTCGATCAGGACATCACCGGCCTGGAGTTCGATGGCGATCGCATCAGCGGCGTGCGCATCGGCGGCACGCTGGAAACCGCCGACCGCTTCGTGGTCGCGCTGGGCAGCTACTCGCCGGCGCTGGTCGCACCGCTGGGCATGCGCCTGCCGGTGTACCCACTGAAGGGCTACTCGCTGACGCTGCCGATCACCGATCCGGCGATGGCGCCGACCTCGACCATCCTTGATGAGAGCTACAAGGTGGCGGTAACCCGTTTCGACGACCGCATCCGCGTCGGCGGCATGGCCGAGGTTGCAGGCTTCGACCTGTCGCTGTCGCAGCGCCGCCGCGAGACCCTGGAGCTGGTGGTCAGCGATCTGTACCCGAAGGGCGGCGACCTGTCGCGCGCGCAGTTCTGGACCGGCCTGCGCCCGGCCACGCCGGATGGCACGCCGGTGATCGGCGCCACGCCGTTCCGCAACCTGTACCTCAATACCGGCCACGGCACCCTGGGCTGGACCATGGCCTGCGGCTCGGGCCGTTACCTGGCCGACCTGATGAGCGCGCGCCAGCCGCAGATCAGCACCGAAGGCCTGGATATTTTCCGCTACGGCCAGTACGGTCACGCCCCGCAACACGAGAACCGCACATGCGTCCTGCCCGCGCGCTGATCGATCTGGGTGCCCTGCGCAGCAACTACCGGCTCGCCCGTGAACTGGGCGGTGGCAAGGCCCTGGCGATCATCAAGGCCGATGCCTATGGCCACGGTGCGGTGCGCTGTGCACAGGCGCTGGAAGGCGAGGCCGATGGTTTCGGCGTGGCCACCATCGAAGAGGCGCTGGAACTGCGCCAGGCCGGCATCCGCGCGCCGATCCTGCTGCTGGAAGGGATCTTCGAGCCCAGCGACATGGCGTTGGTGGCCGAGCACGATTTCTGGTTCGCGGTGGGCGCATCGTGGCAGCTGGAGGCATTGGCTGCCTTCGACAGCCCGCGCCCGCTGACGGTGTGGCTGAAGCTGGATAGCGGCATGCATCGCCTCGGCCTGGACGTGGACAGCTTCCGCGCCGCGCACGCACGCCTGTCGGCACTGCCGCAGGTCGAGCGCATCGTGCTGATGACCCACCTGGCGCGTGCCGACGAGCTGGACAGCGAACGCACCCACGAACAGGCCGCGACCTTCGCCCGCGCCATCGACGGCCTGGAAGGCGAGACCAGCGTGTGCAATTCGCCGGCGCTGCTCGGTTGGCCGGATGTGCGCAGCGACTGGGTGCGCCCGGGCCTGATGCTGTACGGCGCCAACCCGCTGCCGGAGGCTTCGGAGATCACTGCGCGGCTGCGCCCGGTGATGACCATGCAGTCGAAGGTGATCGCCGAGCGCTGGATCGAGGCCGGCGAGCCGGTGGGCTATGGCGCCCGCTTCGTGGCGAAGTCGCGCACCCGCGTGGGTGTGGTCGCGCTGGGTTACGCCGACGGGTATCCGCAGTTCGCCCCGAACGGCACCCCGGTGCTGATCGACGGGCAGCCCGGTGGCCTGATCGGGCGCGTGTCGATGGACATGTTGACCGTGGACCTGACCGCGCATCCGCAGGCAGGGATCGGTAGTGTCGTGGAACTGTGGGGTACCGCGCCGACGTTGTCTGAACTGGCACCGCGCTGTGGCGTAAGTGCCTATCAGCTGCCCTGTGCGGTCAAGCGCGTGGCGCGCGTATATCAGGACTGAGGTGCTGCCGGCCAGCGGCCGGCACTACCTGGATGCCTGGCGTCCACGGTTCTGGTAGCGGCCGACCTTGGTCGGCGCGGTGAATGCGTGTCGACCAAGGTCGACACCTACCAGAGCCGAGCGCGGCGCGGAATTACCGCGCTGCCGTCGCCTGGCTGGTCAGCTGGCGCTTCACCCAATCATCGATCAGGCGCTTTTCGTAGCGCAGCGGATCGCTGTCGCTCCTCAGCCCCAGGTTGTGCAGGTAGCCGCTGTCGCTCAGCTTGGCTTCGCCCTCATCGACGATGCGGCCGCTGGCGTCCTTCAGCGCGTACTGCAGGGTGATCCGCGGCGGATAGATGTCGCGCATGATCCGGATGTCGCTGCCGCGCGGGCCGTGCCAGGGCTCATAGTCGCCAGCACGCTTGATGTCGACCAGGGTCACGTCCAGGGTCTGCCCGGACTGCAGCGGCTTGGCTGCCGTGGTCTGCACGTAGCGGGCCAGCTGCTGCACCCAGTCGCCACGTTCGGCTTCGAAGCGGTTGGTGCTGCGGCGGATTTCGGTGAAACCGGCCGGATCGTCCCACTTCACGCTGACCGGGCCATCGGCCTGCAGCGCGCGTGGGGCCTGCGGATCGGTGACGGTACGCGGCGCGGCGTTCGCGGCGCCGGCCATGAGGGCGCCTGCCAGCAGCAGGGCGGTGGCCAATGTGCGGTTCATGACGGTCTCCTGCGCCCCATCGTTGGGGACGGTTCTGTCTATCTATGGATCGAGTGTGATCCCGCTTCCGGGCCACCGCAACGGCCGATTGCGTCATGCGCAAGAGCGGTTGCCGCCAATTCATCGTCGTCAACCCTGACTGACGGCGCTTGACGCTGTGAATACGCTCTCTGGAAGATGCTGTGTCTCCAATCCGGCCCGTCCAGACGCCCTTGTCCACACTGCCGCCCCTAGTGGAGCGCCCACCGTTGATGGTGCCGGCGCCCGAACCCGACCTGCATCATGGCGTGCTTGAGCGCATCAACGCCGGCTTCTGCGTGATCCAGGTGCTGTTCGAGGGCGATCGTGCGGTCGACTATCGCTTCATCGAGGTCAACGACGCCTTCGAGCGACACACCGGGCTGAAGGACGCGCGCGGCCAGCGCATGTCGGTGCTCGAGCCCAACCATGAGCAGGACTGGTTCCGCATCTACGGCGAGGTCGCCCGCAGCGGCCGTCCGGCGCAGTTCGAGATGGAAGCGCGCGCGTTGGGCCGTTCGTTCGCGGTCGATGCGGTGCGCGTGGGCCGTGCCGGCGAAGACAAGGTCGGCATCCTGTTCTTCGACATCACCGCGCGCAAGCAGATGGAAGTGGAACTGGGCGAGAGCGAAGCCCGCTTCAGCGCGCTGGCCGATGGCCTGCCGATGCCGGTGTGGGTGCTGGACGAGCGCGGCCACGCCCGTTTCGTCAACAGTGCCTTCAGTGAGTTCTTCGGTGGTGACGAGACGCGCGTGCCGGAAGACGTGTGGCGCGGCCTGGTCCATCCCGATGACGCCTCGGTGTTCGAGTACGAACTGCAGGAGGCACTGAAGGCGCAGCGTTCCATGCATGCCCTGGTGCGTGCGCGCCGTGCCGATGGCCAGTGGCGCTGGCTGGAGATGAACGCCCGGCCGCGCTTCTCGCGCATGGGACGCTTCATCGGCCTGGCCGGCAGCAGCCCGGACGTGACCGAACGCCGCGAGATCGAGCTGGCCCGCGAGGAGCTGCTGCAGTCCGAGCGCGCCGCGCGCAGTGCGGCGGAAAACATGGCGCGGCTGAAGGACGAATTCCTGGCCACGCTTTCGCACGAGCTGCGCACGCCGCTGACCACCATCCTGGGCTGGAGCGAGTTGCTGCTGCAGCGCGTGGACAACACCAGCCCGCTGTTCAAGGGCCTGAACGTGATCGCCAACAGCGCCGGCGCGCAGAAGCGGCTGATCTCGGACATGCTCGACCTCAGCAGCATGCTGCTGGGCAAGGTGCAGCTGGAAGTGGAAGTGCTGGACCTCAATCTGCTGCTTGGCGAAGCCATCGGCGCGCAGGAACTGGTGGCCGAAGGCAAGGCGCTGGACGTTCACCTGCAACTGCCCGAGCAGCCCAGCCTGGTGCTGGGCGATGCCACCCGCCTGCAGCAGGTGCTGTGGAACCTGCTCTCCAATGCCATCAAGTTCACCCCGGCCGAAGGCCGCATCGACCTGCAGCTGCAGGCCGACGGCAACCACTGGGTGATCACCGTGCATGACACCGGCGACGGTATCGCGCCTGAATTCCTCAATCACCTGTTCAGCCGTTTCCGCCAGGCCGATGGCACCACCACGCGCCGTCACGGTGGCCTGGGCCTGGGCCTGGCGATCGTGCAGCAGCTGGTCGAGCTGCATGGCGGCACCGTGACCGCCGCCAGCGAAGGCCACGGCCACGGCGCCACCTTCACCGTGCGGCTGCCGCAGCACATTCCGGATGCCGAGCGCCGTCCACTGCGCGAAGTGATCAGCGGGCCGATCCTGGAGCCGGTGATCGTCGAGCCGTATCCGCTGCGCGGCATGCACGTGCTGGCGGTGGAAGACCAGCCGGAAGTGCTGGAGTACCTGCGGCGCATGCTGGAAGAGCAGGGCGCCAGTGTCTCTGCGGCCAGTTCGGCCGGCGAGGCGCTGGCGCTGCTGGCCGATACCGGCCACCTGCAGTTCCACGTGATGCTGACCGACATCGGCATGCCGGGCATGGATGGCTATGGCTTGGTGCGCACGCTGCGCGAGGACATGGGCGTGGATGCGGCGACCCTGCCGGCGGTGGCGGTGACCGCGCTGGCGCGCGCCGATGACCGCCGCCGTGCGCTGGCGTCAGGCTTCCAGGAACACGTGGCCAAGCCCTATTCGGTGGCGCAGCTGGTGGCCGCCGTACGCAAGGTGCAGGTGCCGCGCGCAGACAGCGCGCTGCACTGAGCATTCACGGCCGATCGGCGACCCTGCATGCAGGAGGTCGCCGATGTCCCGCATAGCTCCCCGCATCCATACCGATCCGGCGCAGATCGCGCGCCTGGAAGCCCTGTTGCCACATCTGGAAGGTGAAACGCAGGTGCAGCTGACCCTGCATGACGGTCGCCGCCTGCTGGGTACGGTGGCGGTCAAGCCCACCGTCCAGCAATACCGCAACGCTGCGGGCGATGAAGGCAGCAATGGTCAGCTGCGCCTGGATGACTACGACACGCCGGTGCAGCAGCACCACGTCTGGCTGGATGAGATCACCAGCGTAGACCGCCTGCCACCCAGGGCGCCCTGATCCGATGTAGCGCCGAGTCCTCGCGCGGCGCTACCGCCCGAGCGCGGGCTCGGGCGCTACTCGGGCGCTACAGGGGGATCAATGCTCGAACAGCGTGGGCGTCGCCTCGAAGCGGCGCGCATAGGCGCGTTCTTCCGCGACCCGGGCCACCTCATCGTCGGCCAGGTCGGGCGCGCCGTACACCGCATAGGCCACGCTGCCGTCGGCGCCATGGCCGACCTGGTGCAGCCGGTAGCGCGAGTGGCCGCCGCCGGTGTCCTCGGGGTAGTGCACGGGCGGATGGCTGCCTTCCAGGTCCATTTCACTGTTGTCGACCACGCCACCGACGAACAAGGCTCGCATGCAGGTTCTCCTGGGTTTGCGGGGGAGCCTCTACCCTGAACGTTTCAATGTTGCTGGCACATCAAGGCCCCGTTGGGGTTTCGCAAAGTGGCCCGCCGGGGCCGGACCGGCCAAGCCGGTACAATGGACGGCCCTCACGCTTGAAGTACCCGCGCCGATGGCCTCCAGCGACGACGCTCCCCTGCAGACCCTGTTCCTGCCGTTCTCCCAAGGCGCCCTGCGCTGGCCGGAGGGCCCGGTGGCCTTCCTGCGTGCCCGCGACGGCTGGCCGTTGCGCGAAGCGGCCGGCCACCGCGAGGTGCACTGCGAGCAGAGCTTCGCCCCGTTCGCGCAGCCGTTGCAGCAGGCCGCCGGCTGGACCGTCAGCGGCCAGCTGGATGACGTGGCCGGCAAGGGCCGCTACCCGCTGGTGCTGGTGCTGCCGCCGCGCCAGCGCGAAGAGGCCCGTGCGCTGTTCGCCCGCGCGCTGGCGCTGGTAGCCGACGGCGGTCGCATCGTGGCCTGCCAGTCCAACAACGAAGGCGCACGCTCCGGCGAGGGCGACCTCAAGCAGCTGACCGGCCTCGGCGGCAGCCTGACCAAGAACCACTGCCGCGTGTACTGGACCGCGCCGATGCAGGGCCAGCACGATGCTGACCTGGTCAAGCGCTGGTCGGCACTGGACGCGGTGCGCCCGATCGTCGGCGGCCGTTTCCTCAGCCGCCCGGGCGTGTTCGCCTGGGACCGCATCGATCCGGCCTCGGCATTGCTGGCCGAGCACCTGCCGGCCGACCTGGCCGGGCGTGCCGCCGACCTCGGTGCCGGCTACGGCTACCTGTCGCGCGAGCTGCTGGAGCGTTGCCCGAAGATCACCGCGCTGGACCTGTACGAGGCCGAGCAGCGGGCGCTGGCCCTGGCCGAGCTGAACCTGGCACCACCGCCGCGCCCGCTGCCGCTGCGCTTCCTGTGGCAGGACGTCACCGCCGGCATCGAGCCGGGCTACGACGTGATCATCAGCAACCCGCCGTTCCACACGCCCTCGCGCGCCGATCGCCCGGACATCGGCCAGCGCTTCATCGCCGTGGCCGCGCAGGCGCTGCGCCCGGGCGGACGCCTGTACGTAGTGGCCAACCGCCACCTGCCCTACGAGCACACCCTCAACGACAGCTTCGGCGCGGTGCGCGTGATTGCCGAGCGCGACGGTTTCAAGCTGGTGGAAGCGGTGAAGGGGAAGGGCAAGTGAAGCTGGTCAAGCTCATCGCCAACCTGGGCTATGGCAGCCGCAAGCAGGTGCAGTGGATGTTCCGCGAAGGCCGCGTGACCGATGCCGACGGCGAGGTGCTGTACGCCGACGACCAGGTGCCGCACGAGGCGATCCGGGTTGATGGCGAGCCGCTGGACCCGCCGGTGGGCCTGTCGATCGCGCTGCACAAGCCGGCCGGCTACACCTGCTCGACCAAGGACACCGGCCGCCTGATCTACGACCTGCTGCCGCCGCGCTTCCGCGACCGCGACCCGGTGCTGTCCACGGTCGGCCGCCTCGACCGCGATACCAGTGGCCTGCTGCTGCTGACCGACGATGGTGGCCTGCTGCACCGGATCATTTCGCCGAAGTCGAAGCTGCCCAAGGTCTACGAAGTGGAACTGAGCGACGACCTGCGCGGCGATGAAGTGGCCCTGTTCGCCAGCGGCACGCTGATGCTGGAGTCCGAGAAGACGCCCCTGCTGCCGGCTGAACTCGAGGTGCTGGACGCGCGCCGCGCGCGCCTGGTGCTGCACGAAGGCCGCTACCATCAGGTGCGCCGCATGTTCGCCGCCACCGGCAACCACGTGCAGGCCCTGCACCGCAGCCGCGTTGGCGGGCTGGACCTGCAGGGGCTGGACGAAGGGCAATGGCGGCAGCTCACCTCCACCGACCTGGATACGCTGTTCGCTCCATGACCACTATCGCTGCGCTGCCGTTCCTGCCCGACGCCGTCATCTTCGACATGGACGGCCTGATGATCGACAGCGAGCGGGTCGCGCTGGCCTGCTGGAGCGAGGCCGCCGACGAATTCGGACTGGGCCTGGACAAGGCAGTGTTCCTGCGCATGGTTGGCCTCGGCGATCGTGACACGCACGCACTGCTGCGCGCGCAGGGCATCGAAGACAGCGTGATCGAAGCGGTGGCGGCACGCTGCCACGACCTGTATGAAGCTCGCACGCAGACCGGCCTGCCGCTGCGGCCGGGCATCCTGGAGCTGCTGGAACTGCTGAAGGCGCACGCGGTTCCGCGCGCGGTGGCGACCACCACGCGGCAGCCGCGCGCCAACCGCAAGCTGGCCGCGGCCGGCCTGCTGCCGTACTTCGATGCGGTGATCACCAGTGGCGACGTGGCGCGACCGAAGCCGGCGCCGGATATCTACCTGTTGGCTGCACAGCGGCTGGGCCAGGCGCCGGAGCGCTGCCTGGCGCTGGAGGACTCACCGGCCGGTACGCGCGCCGCATTGGCGGCCGGCATGACCGTGATCCAGGTGCCGGACCTGGTGCACCCGGACGAAGAACTGCGCGCGCTCGGCCATCGCATCGTCGGCTCGCTGGTGGACGCGCACGCACTGCTGCTGCCGCTTCTGCCAAGGTAACGGTAGGTGCCAACCTTGGTTGGCACACTTCACCGCTCTGGTGGATGCCAACCTTGGTTGACACACCCCAATGCCCCGGTGGGTGCCGACCGTTGGTCGGCACACCTTCCCCTCACACCCGCCCGAACACCAGCGCGGCGTTGGTGCCACCGAAGCCGAAGCTGTTGGACATCACCGTATCCAGCCTCTGCTCGCGGCTTTCGCGCAGGATCGGGAAGCTCTCCACCTTCGGGTCCAGCTCGGCGATGTTGGCTGAACCGGCAACGAAACCATCGCGCATCATCAGCAGGCAGTAGATCGCCTCGTGCACGCTGGCCGCGCCCAGCGAATGGCCGGACAGTGCCTTGGTCGAGGACAGCGGCGGCACCGCATCGCCGAACACTTCGCGGATCGCGTTGAGCTCGGTGACGTCGCCCAGCGGGGTCGAGGTGCCGTGGGTGTTGAGGTAGTCCAGCGGGCGATCGATGCCCTGCAGCGCCATCTTCATGCAGCGCACGGCGCCTTCGCCGGACGGCGCCACCATGTCGGCACCGTCGGAGGTCACGCCGTAGCCGATCAGTTCGGCATGGATGTGCGCACCGCGTGCGACGGCGTGGTCGTAATCCTCCAGCACCAGCATGCCGCCGCCACCGGCGATGACGAAGCCGTCGCGGTCCTTGTCGTACGGGCGCGAGGCGCTGGCCGGGGTTTCGTTGAAGCTGGTCGACAGGGCACCCATCGCATCGAACATCACGCTCATCGACCAGTGCAGGTCTTCGCCGCCGCCGGCAAACATGATGTCCTGCGCGCCGTGGCGGATCATGTCCGCGGCCGCGCCGATGCAGTGCGCCGAGGTCGCGCAGGCGGCCGACAGCGAGTAGCTGACGCCCTTGATCTGGTAGGCGGTGGCCAGGCAGGCCGAGACCGTCGAGCACATCGTGCGCGGCACCATGTACGGGCCGACCTTGCGCACGCCACGTTCGCGCAGCAGGTCGACTGCGCCGATCTGCCATTCGCTGGAGCCGCCACCGGAGCCGGCGATCAGACCGGTGCGCAGGTTGCTGACCTGCTCGGGGCTGAGCCCGGCATCGGCGATGGCATCGCGCATGGACAGGTAGGCAAAGGCCGCCGCATCGCTCATGAAGCGCTTCTGCTTGCGGTCGATCAGCGCTTCCAGGTCGAGGTCGACACGGCCGCCGACCTGGCTGCGCAGCCCGGCTTCGGCGTGGTCGGCCAGCGTGGTGATGCCCGAGCGGCCTTCGCGCAGCGCGGCCGAGACGGTATCCAGATCATTGCCGAGGCAGGACGTGATGCCCATGCCGGTGATGACGACGCGACGCATCAGAAGCTCCCGGTTTCGGTGAACAAGCCGACGCGCAGGTCGCGCGCGCTGTAGATTTCGCGGTCATCCACGTACATGCGGGCGTCCGACTGGGCCATCACCAGCTTGCGGTTGATGACCCGGCTGATATCGATCTCGTAGCGCACGAGCTTGGCATCCGGCAGCACCTGGCCGGTGAACTTCACTTCACCGCAGCCCAGCGCGCGGCCCTTGCCGGGGGCGCCCAGCCAGGTCAGGAAGAAGCCGGTCAGCTGCCACATGGCATCCAGGCCCAGGCAGCCGGGCATCACCGGGTCGCCGATGAAATGGCAGCCGAAGAACCACAGGTCCGGGCGGATATCCAGTTCGGCGCGTACCATGCCTTTGCCATGCGGTCCGCCGTCCTCGCGGATTTCGGTGATGCGGTCGAACATCAGCATCGGATCGTTGGGCAGACGGCCGGCGGCGGCGCCGAACAGTTCACCGCGTGCGCTGGCCAGCAGCTGGTCGCGGTTGAACGCGTGGAGACGAGTCATGGAAAGCGCAATCCTGGAAGCGAAAACGAGGCAACAATCCGTCGAGGATGCACGACGGTTGCAGCGGGAATCAAACCGCCGCACCGTACGCGTGCGTAGTGTTTTCCGCCCAGATCGCGCATCCCGTTGATGCACAACGACCATACTTCGCCGTCTGGACCGGTACGGTACGGGTATGATGTCGGCCAACCATGAACGCACTGCGCAAGATCATCCACGTCGACATGGACGCCTTCTACGCGTCGGTGGAGCAGCGCGACGATCCGTCACTGCGTGGCAAGCCGGTGGTCGTGGCATGGCGCGGCGCCCGATCGGTGGTGTGTGCGGCCTCCTACGAAGCCCGCGTGTTCGGCGTGCGCTCGGCGATGCCGGCGCTGCGTGCCGAACGCCTGTGTCCGGATGCGATCTTCGTGCCGCCGGACTTCGCACGTTACAAGGCGGTGTCACGCCAAGTGCGCGAGATCTTCCTGCGCCATACCGATCTGGTCGAGCCGCTGTCGCTGGACGAGGCCTACCTGGACGTGACCGAGCCGAAGAGCGGCATCGAGCTGGCCACCGATATCGCCCGCACCATCCGCACGCAGATCCGTGAAGAAACCCAGCTGACTGCTTCAGCCGGAATCGCACCGAACAAGTTCCTGGCCAAGATCGCTTCGGACTGGCGCAAGCCCGACGGCCAGTTCGTGATTCCACCGCAGCGTGTGGATGCGTTCCTGCTGCCGCTGCCGGTGAACCGGGTGCCCGGCGTGGGCAAGGTGATGGAAGGCAAGCTGGCCGCGCGCGGCATCGTCACCTGTGGCGACCTGCGGCAGTGGGCGCTGGTTGATCTGGAAGAGGCGTTCGGCAGCTTCGGCCGCAGCCTGTACAACCGCGCACGCGGTGTGGACGAGCGGCCGGTGGAACCGGACCAGCAGGTGCAGTCGATTTCTTCGGAGGACACCTTCGCCGAAGACCTGCTGCTGGAGGACCTGAGCGAGGCGATCGTGCAGCTGGCGGAGAAGACCTGGCATGCCACCCGCAAGACCGAGCGCGTCGGCCATACGGTGGTGCTGAAGCTGAAGACCGCGCAGTTCCGCATCCTTACCCGCAGCTTCACCCCGGAGCGCCCGCCGGAATCGATGGAAGAACTGCGCGACATCGCCCTGGCCCTGCGTGCCCGCGTCGACCTGCCGGCCGAAACCCGCTACCGCCTGGTGGGCGTCGGCCTGGGCGGTTTCCGCGAGAAAGAGCCGGTGCTGCAGGGCGAATTGTTCGAGCACGGAACGAACGATTCTGAAGGCAATTGATCGTTCGCCGTCGAACATTTCGATTCCGCAACGAACGGCAGTCGAGCATGGCTCGACTCTACAAAAAGCTACAGATCGCAGAGAACTGTCGAAGGCGGGGTGGGTCCGGTGGCGGGGGCGTGAGCCGCATGGATGCGGCGACCGAGCTTACATGGACGTACTTGCAGCGGCCCCCGCAACCGGACCCACCCCGCCATCCCTCAGGAAGCCTGCTTCTGCTGTTGCTGTTGCTGTTGCTGTTGCTGTTGCTCTTGATCGTAGCGGGTGCAGGGCGCAGCCCTGCCGAGCAACCCTATACTTGCCCCGTGACTGCCTTCCCTGCCCTCGTTCCGCTGGATGCGCCGCTGCTGGTCGGCTACAGCGGCGGTGTCGACTCGACCGTGCTGCTGCACTGGCTGTGCCGCTGCGCACAGGCCTCCGGCACTCCGCTGCGTGCGGTGCACGTGCACCATGGCCTGCAGTCCGCGGCCGACGACTGGGTGCGGCACTGCCAGCAGCAGTGCACAGCGCTGGGCATCGACCTGGCCGTGCACCACGTAAGAATCGATAACACCGCAGGCCTGGGCCTCGAAGGCGCAGCGCGGCAGGCACGGCGCGGGGCGTTCGCCGCCGAGTTGCGCGACGGCGAAACATTGGCGCTGGCCCAGCACCAGGACGACCAGGCCGAGACCTTCCTGCTGCGCGCCCTGCGCGGTTCCGGCGTCGATGGCCTTGCAGCGATGTCCGCACACAGTCACTTTGGTGGACACGCCCTGTGGCGACCATTGCTTCAGGTCCCGCGCGATGCACTGCTGGACTACGCGCACCAGCATGCACTGCACTGGATCGAAGATCCCAGCAATGGCGACGATCATGCTGACCGCAATTTCCTGCGCCTGCAGGTGCTGCCGCTGCTGCGCCAGCGCTGGCCACATGCGGCCGCGGCGCTGGCCGGCAGCGCGGCGCATTGCGCGCAGACCCGTGAGCTGCTTGATGAAGAAGACGCCGAGCTGATCGCGCATCTGGAGGTGGCACCGCGCGTGCTGTCTCTGCAGCTGCTGCGGCAGATTTCACCCGGCCGCGCCGCACGCGTGCTGCGGGCCTGGGTGCTGGGCCATGATGCGGCACCGTTGCCGGCCACGGTCCTGCAGCAGGCGCTGGCCGAACTGCTGCCGGCCGACAACGACCGCCAGGCGCGCGTGGGATGGCACGATCATGCGATCCAGCAATGGCGCGACCACGCCTACCTGCTGCCTGCCCGGCTGCCCGTACTGCCACGCGACTGGCAGGCCGAATGGGATGGACGCGCGCCCTTGCCGCTGCCCGATGGCGGCCAGCTGCGCCTGCAGGGCGCGGCGGCCTTCGAACGCACGCTGCAGGTTCGCGCACGCGTGGGTGGTGAGCGCATCCAGCTGCCCGGACGCCAGCATTCGCATGCCCTGAAGGACTGCCTGCAACGGGAACACCTCGCGCCCTGGCGACGCGCGCAGCTGCCGCTGATCTTCGATGGCCCGCAGTTGCTGGCCGCCGCCGACGTGGTCATCGCAGCACCTTTGCAGGCCTGGTTGCAGGCCCATGGGGCGCAACTGCAGTGGCGCCCGGGCGGCTGGTGAATTGACCCCCGCGCGCGGCCCGTCCACACTTGTCGCATGGCCAAGAAGTCCCCCGAAAACGCCTCCCCGGTCGCCCAGTTCGAGCAGTCGCTCGAGTCGCTGGAGCAGCTGGTGGAGCAGATGGAAACCGGCGAGCTGAGCCTGGAAGCTTCGCTCAGTGCATACGAACGTGGCGTTGGCCTGTACCGCCAGTGCCAGCAGGCGCTGGAGCAGGCCGAACTGCGCGTGCGCCTGCTCAGCGATCCGGCCCAGCCGGAAGCGGCCGAGCCGTTCGACCCGCCCAACCATGACGGCTGAGGCCCTGTTCGCGCGCTGGCGCGACCGTATTGAAAGCGAGCTCGACGCCGCACTGCCCTCGCCTGCCGAGGCACCGCAGGGCCTGCACCAGGCCATGCGCTATTCAGTGCTGGGCGGCGGCAAGCGCATGCGCCCGTTGCTGGTGTATGCCAGCGGCCACCTGTTCGGTGCGCAGCCGGAAGCGCTGGACGCCGCCGCGATGGCGGTCGAACTGATCCACGCCTATTCACTGGTGCATGACGATCTGCCGGCGATGGACGATGACGCCCTGCGTCGTGGCAAGCCGACCACGCATATCGCATTTGACGAAGCCACGGCGATCCTCGCCGGCGACGCACTGCAGGCCCGTGCCTTCGGCCTGCTGGCCGATGCACCGCTGCCGGCCACATTGCGCGTGGCCTGCCTGCAGACGCTGGCCCACGCC
Source organism: Stenotrophomonas sp. GD03930 (assembly GCF_029839665.1). Taxonomy (NCBI): domain Bacteria; kingdom Pseudomonadati; phylum Pseudomonadota; class Gammaproteobacteria; order Lysobacterales; family Lysobacteraceae; genus Stenotrophomonas; species Stenotrophomonas sp. GD03930. The sequence goes on from NZ_JAOCAV010000001.1 coordinate 1,911,050, forward strand.
TCCGGCGCCGCCGGCATGTGCGGCGGCCAGGCCCTGGACATCGACGCCACCGGCCAGCAGCAGACACTGGCGGCTCTCACCCGCATGCATGCCCTGAAGACCGGGGCGCTGATCCGCGCCGCGGTGCGCATGGGTGCGCTATGTGGTCAGGCCCACGAACCGCAGTTGGCCCAGCTCGACAGCTTCGCCGATGCACTCGGCCTGGCGTTCCAGGTGCGTGACGACATCCTCGATGTCGAGGCCAGTTCCGAGCAGCTGGGCAAGACTGCCGGCAAGGACCAGGCACAGGACAAGAGCACGTTTCCCGCCCTGCTTGGCATGGACGGCGCGAAGGCCCAGCTGCAGGAGCTTGCCACGCGCATGCACTCGATCCTGTCCGGCCATGGCGAGGAAGCCGATGCGCTGCGCGCGCTGGCGACGCTGGCGGTGGAACGGGATCACTGATCGAGGCCACCGGTCATGGCCTGGCGCTACCCCGCGCCGCAAACAGAAACGCCCGGCATGGCCGGGCGTTTCCATATCCACGTGCAGCCGTATTTACTTGATCAGGCGCAGCGCGAACGGATAGCGGTAGGCTTCGCCGTTGTTGGCCTTGACCGCGGCGATGATGCAGAACACCAGGTTCAGGATGCCGACGATCGGGGCCAGGATGCCGCCGATGATCACGATGGTCAGCACGATGCAGATCAGCATCGCGATGGTGATGGTGATCTGGAAGTTCAGCGCTTCCTTGGCCTGGTCGGTCACGAAGGCCTTGCCGGCGTCATCCTTGTTGATCAGCCAGATGATCAGCGGGCCGATGAACCAGGTGAAGATGCCCAGCAGGTGCGCGGCCAGGGCCATGGTGCGCTGGTCGGCCGGCGCGTCAGTGGTGGCCGGCGGCGGCGGGACGTTATCGAATTCACTCACGACAAAACTCCTTTTCATTGGGTGGTCTTGACCCACCAGCACCAAGCTGGTCGCGTCAGGCGCGCATAGCTTACGCCATCAATGCCATCAATCATTACCGGCAATGGTCATCCGTCCCAGCAGGATCGAACCTGTCCGGATGTGTGAGCGCGGGTCGACGTCGCTGCCGACCGCCTCGATGCTGCTGAACATCTCGCGCAGGTTGCCGGCGATGGTGATGCCGTCCACCGGGTACTGGATCTCGCCGTTCTCGACGCGGAAGCCACCGGTACCACGCGAGTAGTCACCGGTCACCCCGTTCACGCCCTGTCCCATCAGCTCGGTCACCAGCAGCCCGTCGCCCATCTGGCGCGCGATCTCCTGCAGCGAGCCGGCGTTGGCGGCCAGCTGCAGGTTGTGTACGCCACCGGCATTGGCGGTGGTCTGCAGGCCCAGCTTGCGCGCCGAATAGCTGCCCAGCACGTAGCGCTGCAGCACCCCGTCGCTGACCAGGGCCGACGCACGGGTCGCCACGCCGTCACCGTCGAAGGCGGCCGAGCGCAGCCCACGGCGCAGGTGCGGCAGTTCCTCGATCTGCATCCACTCCGGGAACAGCCGCTGGCCGACACTGTCCAGCAGGAAGCTGGCCTGCCGGTACAGGGCGCCGCCGGATACCGCCGACAGCAGGTGGCCGACCAGGCTGCGGGCCACTTCCGGGGCGAACAGCACCGGCATGCTGCCGGTCGGCAGCGAACGCGGCTGCAGGCGGGCCACGGTACGCTCGGCGGCGCGGCGGCCCACGCTGTCGGCCGCCTCCAGGTCCTCGCGGGCCAGGCCGCCGGTGTACCAGCCATCACGTTGCATGCCATCGCCAGTGCCAGCGATCAGGGCGCAGCCAACCGAATGGTGGGTTCCGCGCTCGCGGCCGATGAAGCCATGCGAATTGGCATAGACCGATACGCTCTGCATGCTCGACACCGAGGCACCGTCGGAATTGCTGATGCGTGCATCGGCCCCGCGACCGGCCTGCTCGCAGGCCAGGGCCAAGTCCACCGCCTCGTCAGCCTGCAGCGCCCAGGGGTGCCAGCTGTCCAGGTCGGGGAAGTCGCGGGCCATCAGCGCCGCCTCGGCAAGCCCGGCAGCCGGGTCGTCCTCGGTGTGCCGGGCGATCGCGCAGGCCTGCTCGACCGTGGCCGCCAGGCTGGCCTCGTTCAGGTCGCCGGTGCTGGCGCTGCCCTTGCGCTTGCCGAAATAGACCGTCACCGCGATGCCGCGGTCACGGGTGGACTGCACGGTCTCGACCTCGCCAAGGCGGACATTGACCTCCAGGCCGCGGTCCTCGCTGCAGCTGACCTCGGCCTGGCTGGCGCCCAGCGCGCGGGCGCGGTCGAGCAGCTGCTGGGAAAGGTCGGCCAGCCGTTCCAGGCGGGCCGGGCTGTCGTCGCCGACGGCCACTTCAGGGGCGATCACGTTCAATGCTTTATCCTGTACAGGTTGGGCCCGGCATCACGCCGGGCGACTTTTTTTGAGATCAGGTAGGGACGATGCGCGGACGCGACGAAGAAACCGGTGAATTCCACGACAAGAGCCGCAGCCAGAACCGGCGCGACGCGCTCGATGTCCTGGCCCTGGGCGAGAAGCTGGTGTCGTTGACCCCGGCCCAGCTGGCGCGCCTGCCGATCCCGGAAGACCTGCTGCCGCACATCGCCGAGTGCAAGCGGATCACCGCCCACATCGCCCACAAGCGCCAGCTGGCGTTCCTGGCCAAGCACATGCGTCGCGAAGAGGACGCCACGCTTGACGCCATCCGCGATGCGCTGGACGCAAACAGCGAAACCGGCCGCCGCGAAGTGGCGATGATGCATCGCGCGGAAGACTGGCGCGACCGCCTGCTGGCCGAAGGCGACACAGCGCTTGCCGCACTGCTCAACGACTACCCGCAGGCCGACCGCCAGCAGCTGCGCACGCTGGTGCGCAATGCCCAGGCCGAGAAAGCGAAGAACAAGCCGCCGCGCGCCTACCGCGAGATCTTCCAGGTGCTGCGCGGCCTGATGCTGCCAGCGGCGCTGGGCCTCAAGGCCGCGGCCGATGGGGCCGACGACGTCGAGGCCGGCGAAGCCGACGAGGACTGAGTCCTCCCCGGCGTGGGCGGTGGCACTGGCCATCGCCCGGCTCAGGCCTGGGTACCGCCGACGGTGATGCCCTCGATCAACAACGAAGGCTGGCCGACCCCCACGGGCACACTCTGCCCATCCTTGCCGCAGATGCCCACGCCTTCGTCGAGGGCCAGGTCGTTGCCGACCATGCGCACCTTCTGCATGGTTTCCGGGCCATTGCCGATCAGGGTCGCGCCCTTCACCGGCGTGGTGATCCGGCCATCCTCGATCAGGTAGGCCTCGGTGGCCGAGAACACATACTTGCCACTGGTGATGTCGACCTGGCCGCCGCCGAAGTTGACCGCGTACAGGCCCTTCTTCACCGAGCGGATCATTTCCTGCGGGTCATGCTGGCCGGCACGCATGTAGGTGTTGGTCATGCGTGGCATGGTCAGGTGCGCGAACGATTCGCGGCGCCCGTTGCCGGTCGGTGCCACGCCCATCAGGCGGGCATTGAGGCTGTCCTGCATGTAGCCCACCAGGATGCCGTCCTCGATCAGCGTGGTGCACTGGCTGGGGTGGCCTTCGTCGTCGATGTTCAACGACCCGCGGCGGCCATCCAGCGTGCCGTCGTCGACGATGGTCACGCCCGGCGCCGCAACGCGTTCACCGATGCGGCCGGCGTAGACGCTGGTGCCCTTGCGGTTGAAGTCGCCTTCCAGGCCATGACCCACGGCTTCGTGCAGCAGCACGCCGGGCCAGCCCGGGCCGAGCACCACCGGCATCACGCCGGCCGGCGCCGGTACCGCCTCAAGGTTCACCAGCGCCTGACGCAGCGCCTCAAGCGCGAACGCTTCAGGCCGGCCGTCGGCGAACAGTTCCGCATAGCCATAGCGGCCACCGCCACCGGCATAGCCGGACTCGCGGCGGCCGTTGTGCTCGACGATCACCTGCACGTTCAGGCGCACCAGCGGGCGCACGTCGGCGCCCAGCACGCCGTCGCTGCGGGCGATCAGCACGGTATCCACGCCGCCGGACAGGCTGACCATCACCTGCTTCACGCGCGGGTCCGCGGCACGCAGATAGCCGTCCAGGCGCTTGAGCACCTCGACCTTGGCCTCGTTGCCGATACCGTCGATCGGGTCCAGCGCCGGGTACAACGCACGCGCGTTGCCACGCAGCAGCGAGCGCCCGGACTGCGCGCCGCCTTCGCGCGAGATCGCGCGTGCCGACTGCGCCGCTACCCGCAGCGCATCGGCATGGATGTCATCGGAATAGGCAAAGCCGGTCTTCTCGCCGGAAATCGCCCGCACGCCCACGCCCTGCTCGATGGAATGGGCACCGTCCTTGACGATGCCGTCCTCCACGCTCCAGCTCTCGCGGCGGGCGTGCTGGAAGTAGAGGTCGCCAAAGTCGACACCGGGGCCGAGCAGCTGGCCGAAGGTGCGCTCCAGGCCAGCGGTATCCAGGCCACCGGGGCGCAGCAGGCGGTCTTGGGCAAGCGTCAGGGCGATATCAGTCATGGCTCTCGATCTGGGGGTGCGGGGGCGCCGAGGCAAGCCCGGTGAACAGGAAAGCCACGCTCAGCGCGAGCGTGGCAGGTCGGTGACGGTCGGCGGAATGCCGGGGGCCGGAGCGGGCGGCGCCTTCTCGCGGCTGCGTTCGATCACTTCCACCTTCGGCTCCTTCCATGGGCCGGTCACCTTGTAGGTACGGGCGCCGATCTCGCCCAACGGTTTGGACAATACCGCATTGGTGGCCGCGCCGAGTGCCGCGCCCACCGGCCCCCCCGCCACCGCGCCGACCACGGTCAGCAGATTGCCGGCGCGTGGGTTGACGTCGATGGTCTGGTCGAACTGCTGGTTGCGCAGGTCGGCCTGGCCGCGGATGGTGATGTTCGCCGCAGGGCCTTCGATCAGCACCTTGTCGGTACGGGCCATGCCCTGGCCGAACTGCACGCTGCCGTCGACCTGGTTGAACGCGAAGCCCTTGGAGAAGAAGTCGCGGAAGTCGAACATCAGGCGCCGTGGCAACTGGGTGACGCTGAGCAGGCCTAGCACGCGGCCGGCACCGGGCTCCAGCTCCAGCAGCTGGCCGTTGCGTGCGTGCAGGTCGAGCCGGCCCTGCAGGTTGGCCAGCTGGAAGTCCGAAGGACCGCCACTCCACGACGCCTGCAGCTGTGCCTGCCCGGAGCCGCCACGCAGCTGGCCACCGTAGTCGAGGTTCTGCATCAGGCCGCCCAGGTCTTCACTGCGTACCTGCGCGGTCAGTTCGGTACGGGCGCCACCGGTACGACCCAACCAGCGGCCGCTGATGTCGATCTCCTGGTCCGGCGCGCGGAAGCGCAGCTCGTCCACGTTCAGGCCATTGGCCAGCGGGCGCGTGCGCAGCACCGCCTGCCCCAGCACCACTTTGCCGAACTTCAGGTCGGCGATGTCCAGCGCGAACGGCGGCAGCTTGGCCGGGTCCATGTCGTTGGCACCGGCCTGCACCCGCGCCGGCGCAGCGGACGCGCCCGGGGCCGCCGGCAGCGACTGCCAGTGCACGCGGTCCAGCTGGCCACTGATGGTGCCGCCCTCGGCATTGGGCACGCTCAGGCGACCTGCCAGCGAAGGTCCGTCCAGGCGCACGTCCAGCGCCTGCGCGCCCGGCTGCAGCTGCAGGCGGGTCTGTTCGAAAACGCCACCGATCAGCATCAGCTTGCCGACCTGCACATCCACCGCACGCAGCGGCATGCCGTCATCATCACCGCCTCCGCGCGCGAGGCTGATCCATTCCAGCGCATCCAGGGTCGGGCTGCGACCGTTGACGGCCAGCCCGCTCGGCGGTGGCTCGCGATCGACATGATCGCTGCCCAGGGTGACCTGCACGCCGGTGCGGTTGTTGTGGCTGCGCGCAGCCAGCGCCAGGCGCTGGCCAAAGGCCACGTCGATGCGACCGGCCCCCATCGGCAACTGCGCGGCCACCGTGGTCGCCAGCGGTTCGCCGGCCGGCTTGTCCAGCGGCGCAGGCAGGTCCAGGCGGGTCCCCACCAGATCCGAACTCAATCGCAGCTCGCTGGGCGGCGCCGGCGCGCCCGGTGCAACCTTGGGCAGGTTGACCGCGATGGTCCACGGCGAGGTTCCTGCGATGTACGGCTTGAGCCATGCCATTTCCGGCGCGCGGTCGATCAGCACGCCGGCATCGAGGTGGGCCGACAGCAGCGATTCAAACGCCAGCTTGCTGTCATGCACGTAGCTGCCGGCACGCAGGCTCAGGCGACCGTCCTGGCCGAGGTGGCGCACCGCCAGTTCCTCGGCACCGAAACCGCCGTTGCCGTAGCGGGCCTGCCCATGCATGTTGTCGAAGGTCAGCTGGAAGCGCTTGTCGACCAGCTTCACACCGTCGAGGTCGACCGTGCCCTGCAGATGGCCGCCGCCTTCATCCAGGTGCAGCGGCTGCAGCAGGTCGAAGGTCACATGCGCCGGGCCTGCCGCGGTCAGGTTGTCGAGCGTGTCGCCATAGTCCTTGTGCAAGGGACTCTGCCGCAGCATCGCCAGCAGCCTGCCGGCCTCGCTCTGGGTGTCGGCGCGCACGTACAGCGGCTGCTGGCCGAAATCCGGAATGCCCGCCTCGAACGTCTGCACCGCCACACCGGCCAGGTCGCCGCGCCCGTGCATGTCGAAGCCGGGGCCGATGAAGGCGATATCGGCGTCGACCTGGCTCATCAGGGGCCAGTCGTGCTGGAAACGGATGTCACCATTGGTGATGTGGCCGGTGGCCTCGAAGCGGCCATCGTTGTTGTCGAACGGCCAGTCGTCCAGGTCGCCGCTGACCAGGCCGACACCGTTGCGCACCTGGCCACCGGCCAGTGCCATGTCGAGCCAGTCGGTGGCGCCCTTGCTCATCCTGGAATGGATCCAGAAACGCTTGGCCGCGGTCATCGGCACGTCGTCCAGCTTGGCCGCCAGCTGCAGCCACGGCCGGGTGCCATCACCCTGGAACCAGACACCACCGCGCACGTCGGCGGCATAGTCGGTGCCTTCCACGCGCATCGCCGCGGTGCCGATGCGCCAGCCGCCCGCTTCGTCTCGCCAGCCCACCACCTGTCCTGCCAGGTGCAGGTCATGGCGCACGCCGAATCCGGTCGGCCAATCGAACTGCAGCTGCTGGCGTGGCTGCAGCTGCAGGCTGAAACCATCGGCATCGCCCTCGAAACGGCCCCCCAGGCCGCGCAGGCCCGGCGAATGGCCCACGCTGGCAAAGCCCAGCGATTTCAGTTCACCCTGCGCCCACAGCGGGCCATCACGCTGGCCGGACAGCTGCAGCTCACGCACATCCAGTTGCGGCCGGGACAGGAACAGCCAGTGGCGCAGGCCGGGGTCGAGGCGATCACTCAGCGCCAGCGCGCGCAGCGCGGTGCCGGCCTGCACGTCGCCGGAACTCACCCGCAGCTGCCTGCCGACCTGCAGCTGCAGGCCGTCAAGCTGTTGCTCGCCGTCTTCGGTCTTCAGGCGCAGGCGCGGCACCTGCAGGGCCCAGCCTTCGGCCTGGCGCTGCCAGCGCAGGCGTGCCTGCAGGCGCTGCAGCTTCAGGTACGGAGCTGCCAGGTCGGGCATCGGAGCACCATCGATGCGGACGTCGCGCAGGTCCGAATCGGTGGTCAGCGCAACGGGGGCGAAATCACGCAGGGTCAGCCACAGGTTCAGCTCGCCCTTGCCTTCTCGCAGGCGGACGCCGCCGGCTGCCAGCAGCGGCGACCAGGCGTTGAAATCAACCGGATCGGCGCCCAGCCAGGCCTGGCCGTTGCCACGCACGCGGTCCACATCCAGCACCGCGGTCAGTGGCAGTGCGTCGGCCTGCGCCCAGGCACGCACGCCCACGCGCAGGCGGTCGCCGTTGACGCGCAGGCGCAGGTCGATGCGCGGCAGCGTGGTATCGATGCCCAGGCCCGGCGCGCGCACGCCGAGGCGGCCCTCGACCACCTGCAGTTCGCCCAGCCGGCGCAGCGCATCCAGCGGGTCACCGCCGTTGGTTGACTGCGGCAGGCCCCGCACCGACCAGCGGCCGTCCTCGCCCTGCTGCAGGTCCAGCGCCAGGCCACGCAGGCGCAACTCGGTCAGCGAACGGCCCGGCAGCAGCCCGCTGTACATCGACACCAGCACTTCCGCTTCGCCGATCGCCAGGCCCTGGCCGGCGCCGATGCGCAGGCCCTTCAGCTGCAGCAACGGGCCACGGCGGGTCCACGCAGTCTGCAGCTGGTCGAAATGCACCGGCTGGCCGGCACGCTCGCTCAGCCACGCAGCGATCCTGTCGGGATGGCGCTCGGCCAGCGGCAGCAGCTGGCTGATGCTGCCCACCAGCAAGGCAAGCCCGACCAGGCCCACCGCACACGCGGCAATGAAATGACGGCGGATCCTTCGCAGTCGCAGGCGCGGCGGCGCGCTCATCGGCCGCCGCCGGCCTGCGGCCGGCGAGGATCAGAGCAGAACGACATCGAATTGCTCCTGCAGGTACTGCTCGTCCGCCTGGAAGCGGATGCTCTTGCCGAGGAACTCCTCCAGCTCGGCCACCGCCGAGGATTCCTCGTCGGTGATGCGCGCGACCACCTTGGTCGAAGCGATCACCAGCAGGCGCGCAGCATCGAACTGGCGCACCGCGCGGGTGATCTCACGGAAGATCTCGTAGGTCACCGTTTCGGTGGTCTTGATGCTGCCGCGGCCACTGCACTGCGGGCAGGTTTCCGACAGCTGGCGCTCCAGGCTCTCGACCGTGCGCTTGCGCGTCATCTCCACCAGGCCAAGCGGCGAGAAGTCGTAGACGGTGGTCTTGGCATGGTCGCGGGCCAACGCCTTTTCCAGCGTGCGCAGCACCTGGCGGCGATGCTCGGCATCGTCCATGTCGATGAAGTCGATGATGATGATGCCGCCCAGGTTGCGCAGCCGCAGCTGCCGCGCCACCGCCTGTGCGGCCTCCAGGTTGGTGCGGAACACCGTCTCTTCCAGGTTGCGCTGGCCGAGGAACGAACCGGTGTTGACGTCGATGGTGGTCATCGCCTCGGTCTGGTCGATCACCAGGTAGCCACCCGATTTCAGCGGCACCTGCTTGTCCAGCGCGCGGCCGATCTCATCCTCCACCCCGAACATGTCGAAGATCGGGCGGTCACCGGAATACAGCTCCAGCTTTTCGGCCAGCACCGGCATGTACTTGGCAACGAAGGCCTGCAGCTGGCCGAAGGTCTCCTTCGAGTCCACCTTCACCTTGTCCACGTCCTTGCGGATCAGGTCGCGTACCGAACGCAGCGGCAGGCTCAGGTCTTCGTAGATGATGCTGCAGGAGGCGGCTTCGCGGCCGCGGCGCTCGACCACGTTCCATACCCGCGACAGGTAGGCGATGTCCTCGGCGATGGCCTCGGCCGGCTGGCCCTCCGCATTGGTGCGCACGATGTAGCCGTAACCGCCGTGTTGTGCCGACAGCTCGGTCACCAGCGCCTTCAGGCGTGCGCGCTCGGTCTCGTCCTCGATGCGGGCCGACACGCCCACCACCTTGGACTGTGGCAGCAGCACCATGTAGCGCGAGGGAATGCTGATCTGCGTGGTCAGGCGCGCGCCCTTGGTGCCGATCGGATCCTTCACCACCTGCACCACGATGTCCTGGCCGTCGCGCAGCAGTTCGACGATCGGCACGCTGGCCGGCGGCGGCAGAGTGGTGTTTTCGGTATCGGCGCTGGCCACCGGGGCCGGGCGCACCACATCGTTGGCGTGCAGGAACGCGGCGCGCTCCAGCCCGACCTCGACGAAGGCGGCCTGCATGCCGGGCATGACCCGCTGCACCTTGCCCTTGTAGATGTTGCCGACCACACCCCGGCGCCAGCCGCGCTCGATGTGCAGTTCCTGCAGCATGCCGTTTTCGATCACCGCGACCCGGGTTTCGCGCGGGGTCACATTGACCAGGATTTCCTCAGACATCTGCAGCCTCCCTGGCGGCATCGGCAATGGGGGCCGGCACGCCGCAGCGCGCCAGCAAACGATCAGTGTGCAGCAACGGCAGCCCCATCACGCCGGAGTAGCTGCCGGACAGGTGCTCGATCCAGCGTTCGGCGCCGCCCTGGATGGCGTAGGCACCGGCCTTGTCCAACGGTTCGCCGGTAGCTACGTAGGCGGCGATGTCGGTGGCGTCGATCGGCGCGAAGGTCACCTCGGAGATGACCAGCTCACTGTCCAGCCCTTGCGCGCCGACCACCACCACGGCGGTCATCACCTGGTGGGTGCGCCCGGCCAGGCGCGCCAGCATCGCCCGCGCATCGGCGGCATCGACCGGCTTGCCGAACACTTCACCGTCCAGCACCACTTCGGTGTCCGAACCGAGCACCCGCGCCTGCGGGTCATCGGCCAGCACCCGGGCCAGCCCGGCGCGCGCCTTGTCGGCGGCGACCCGGCAGACATAGTGTTCGGCACTTTCAGCCGCGGCGCGCTGCTCGGCGACCTCCAGGTCCAGGGCCTGGAAGGGGCGTCCGAGTCGGGCCAGCAACTGGTTGCGTCGGGGGGAACGGGAAGCAAGATAGAGCATCGGCACAGCATAACCTGAGGCCGCCACCTGAATCGTCGGCAACCCGTTCCGGAACGCGCTCAACCCCGAACAGGCTCACAGCGCGTTCATCGCTACGACACCACCCTCACTGGCACAACAAGGAGTTCTCCATGCGCCTGACCGCCACCCCGCTGCTGCTCGCCCTGTCCCTCGCCCTTGGAACCTCGATGACCGCCCATGCTGCCCCGCCGTCGCCGTCGATCGCCGCCCCGGCTGAAGGCACCCTGCTGAACATCTCGGCCAACGCCGAGGCCACTCGCGTTCCGGACGTGGCCACCCTGTCGGCCGGCGTGGTCACCCAGGCCGCCGATGGCAACAGCGCCATGCGCCAGAACGCCCAGCAGATGGACAAGGTACTGGCCGCGATCAAGGCCGCCGGCATTGCCGAGCGCGACGTGCAGACCAGCGGTGTCAGCCTCAACCCGCAGTACCGCTATGCCGACAATGAAGCACCGAAGATCACCGGCTACCAGGCCAGCAACACGGTCAGCCTGAAGGTGCGCGACATCGCCAAGCTCGGCAAGGTGCTGGACGCACTGGCGGCGCAGGGTGCCAACCAGATCAACGGCCCCAGCTTCGAGATCGACCAGCCCGAACCGGTGTATGACGAAGCCCGCCTGGCGGCGCTGAAGAAGGCGCAGGCGCGTGCCCAGACCTATGCGAAGTCGTTGGGCCTGCAGGTGCGCCGCATCGTCAGCATCTCCGAGAACGCCGGTGGCGGTTACCGCCCCATGCCGATGATGCGTGCCATGGCCGCCGGGGCGGCGATGGACAAGGCCACCCCGGTCGCGCCGGGTGAATCGACCGTCTCGGTCAACCTGGACGTGGTGTTCGAACTGGGCCGCTGATCGCCGCCGCCCGTGCCGAACCAGGCGGGTCCCGAACGGGGGCCCGCCTTTTTTCATGCCTGCTGCTGGGGCTGGCTGAAGGCCAGCACAACGATCATGCCCCTGCCTCTAGGCAGTGGCTGCCATGCCGCGCTACTGATGGACTGCCAGCCGCGTGCGGCAACCCCGCCACGGGCCCTGGTGCGTTGAGGACTTCGTCACTGGCATGGAGGTGGACCATGGTTCGTACGTATCCCGTTGCATCCCCGCACTTCGACCCCGCCCGCGTTGCCGCTTGGAGCGCGGCCATCGCCCTGCATCTTCTGGCCTTCCTGTTGCTGCTGATCCCGGCAACCTACCAGGCCATCACCACGCTGCCGCGTGACACCACCACGGTGCGGCTGATTCCCAAGGAACTGCCCAAGCCGCTGCCGCCGCCGCCCAAGTACGTGGAGCCGCAGCATGTGGACGTCGTGCCGAAGCAGCAGAGCGTGCCGAAGGAAACAACGCCGTTGCCAACGCCGACCGCCACGCTGGAGGAGGCGCAGGGCATCGTCACGCCCGCCGCCGAATCGACACCGGTGCAGTCGGCCCCGGGCATCGACCGTTCGACGCCGTTGGCCGGTGCCCAGTTGCAATACCGCAGCGCCCCACCGCCGTCCTACCCGGTGCCGGCACTGCGCAACCACGAGCAGGGCACGGTGCTGCTGCGGGTGGAGGTCGACAGCAGCGGCCAACCGGTCGCGGTCAGCATCGAGCGCAGCAGCGGCTCGCGCAGCCTGGACCAGGCCGCTCGCCAGCAGGTGCTCAAGCGCTGGCGCTTCGAGCCCGCACAGCGTGATGGCATAGCGGTACCGGCCATCGGCCTGGTACCGGTGCAGTTCTCGCTGCCGGACTGAAGCTTTCAGGGCCGGCCCGGCAACCTTCCGGGCCGGTCTTCACGCGCGAAAGGACAGACTCGGCAAAGTCCGTGATCAAGCGTTACGAATTAAGCAAAATTTCACTACTTCGTCACCTGTCGGAAACCTAGATTGATCCGTCCCGGGCAGTACCGGAGACAGCCCTCAACGCTACGGTTTTCCAGTTAGGAGAGAAGCTGTGAAACACCTGATCCAACGGCCCGCCAGCCGCCGCCGCTGCACCCTGGCATCGTCCATCACCCACGTCCTTGCCGGCGGCACCCTGCTGCTGGTGGGCACCATGGCTTCCACCTCCGCCTTCGCGCAGGAAAAGGCCACCAACCTCGACCGCATCACGGTCACCGGTTCGAACATCCCGCGTACCAACACCGAAACACCGTCCCCGGTGCAGGTGGTGACCCGCCAGGAAATCGACCGCACCGGCAAGACCTCGCTGGCCGAGTACCTGCAGACCATCACCGCCGATGGCGCCGGCTCGATTCCCAAGACCTTCGGCAACGGCTTTGCCGGCGGTGGCGCGGGCATCTCGCTGCGCGGCCTGGGCGCCGGCTCGACGCTGGTACTGTTGAATGGCCGTCGCATGGCGACCTATGGCCTGGCCGATGACGGCCAGAAGGTCTTCACCGACCTGAGCACCATCCCGCTCGACGCCGTTGAACGCGTGGAAGTGCTGAAGGACGGCGCCTCGGCGATCTATGGCTCCGATGCCATCGCCGGCGTGGTCAACATCATCCTGCGCAGCGACTTCCAGGGCGTCATCCTGCGTGGCTCCTACGGCCTGTCCGGTGACAGCGACGGCGACGCCAAGAAGGCGACCCTGACCGCCGGTACCGGCGATCTGGCCACCGATGGCTGGAATGCGTTCTTCAGCCTGGACGTCGGCAAGACCGATGCGATCAAGCTGAGCGACCGCAAGAACCGCAAGTGGATCGGTACCGGCGACACCCGCCCGTGGGGCTATGACAAGACCGCGCAGTTCCTTGGCGGTGCCTACACCCGTGGCGGCACCTCAGGTGGCGCAGGCCCGAACGGTTCCTACCTCGATCCGACCGGCCACCTGGTGCCGCTGCCCGGCTGCACCGGCCTGACCACCATCGGTGGCCAGACCCCGGCCAGCATCGCCGCCGACGGCTGCCTGTGGGATCCGGCACAGCAGTACCGCGACCTGATTCCGGAAGAGAAGTACGTCAACGTGTTCGGCCGTGCCAGCTTCGCCTTCGGTGAAGGCGGCGAGATCTACACCGAGATCGGCTACTCGAAGAAGGAAACCATCTTCAGCAACACCCCGTCCGGCGTGTCGGGCGGCTGGGGCTATCCGGGCGGCCCGGTCAATGCCAACTCCGGCCCTGGCGCCACCGTGCTGGGCCCGAACCACCCGGACAACCCGACCCCGGGTACGCCGGTCCGCGTGCGCTACTCGGCCTGGGATGTCGGCCCGCGCGTGACCGACAACACCAACGAGTTCAACCGCTTCCTGGTCGGCATCAAGGGCAACTGGGGCGACTGGAGCTACGACACCGCCTACCTGCACTCAGGCACCGACCTGACCAACGAGCGCACCGGCTTCCTGCGCTACAGCGCCGTGCAGTGCGCACTGGGCAATGCGAACTGCGCCGGTGGCGTGTGGCGCATCGGTGACGATGCGGGCAAGAACTCGCAGGCGTTGTACGACTACATCTCGCCGAAGATCAGCGCGCGTGCCAAGTCGAGCCTGGACATGTTCGACTTCACCGTGTCGCGCAGCCTGATGGACCTCAAGGGTGGCCCGCTGGGCCTGGCGATCGGTACCGAGTGGCGCAAGACCAGCAACAGCCTGACCCCGCAGACCTACACCGACCAGGGCGACATCATCGGCCTGGGCTATTCGGCCTATGACGGCACCCAGAACGTCTACGCCGGCTACGTCGAACTGTCCGCACCGGTACTGGAGCAGCTGGAACTGTCCGGCGCGCTGCGTTACGACAAGTACGAGAGCGGTGAAGGCAAGGCCACGCCGAAGCTGGGCGTGAAGTGGACCCCGGCCGACTGGATCGCCCTGCGCGCCAGCTACGCCGAAGGCTTCCGCGCGCCTAACCCGGCCGAGAACGGCGATGGTGGCCTGGCCGCCTTCTCCTCCGCGGTCGATCCGGTGCGTTGCCAGATCAGTGGCGGCGCAGCGAGCGAGTGCGGTGCCAATTCGGTGGCGATCATCACCAAGCCGAACAAGCTGCTGAAGCCGGAAGAGTCCAAGAGCTACTCGATCGGCCTGGTGCTGCAGCCGACCTCGACCACCTCGATGACCATCGACGCATGGCAGATCAAGCGCACCAACGAGATCGTCCAGGGCAACACCGACGACGCCATCCTTGCCGGCAACGTGCTGCGTGACAGCAATGACCTCAATGGCGTGGCCAACAGCGGCACCATCCTGGCCGTCAACACCGGCTACGTGAATGCCAGTTCCTCGCGCGTCCGCGGTATCGACACCGACATCCGCCAGACCTTCGAGATCGGCCCGGGCCAGCTGGAGCTGGACCTGCAGTGGAGCCACATCCTGAAGTTCGAACGTACCGAAGGCGGCAAGACGGTCGATTATGTGGGCACCCACGGCAATTGCGATGTCACCAACTGCATCGGTACGCCGAAGGACAAGGTCAACTTCGGCACCACCTGGAAGCAGGGCCCGTGGAGCGTCAGCGGCATCGTCAACTACATCAGCAAGATGGACAACACGGGCAGTCGTGGCGGCAGCTACCTGGCCTTCTACGCTGACGAAACGCCGGTGACCAAGATCTCTTCGTTCACCACGATGGATCTGTCGGGCCGCTGGAGCATCAACGATTCGTTCGAACTCAATGCCTCGGTGGCCAACGTGTTCGATCGAATCGCCCCGCTCGATCCGACCACCTACGGTGCGGTGAACTACAACCCGATGCACTTCTCCGGTGCGCTGGGCCGTTACTACACCGTCGGCTTCAAGTACACGTTCAAGTAACAGCGGAAAGCCGTTGCATGCAGTACCTTCGAAGGCCCGGGCACCTGCCCGGGCCTTCGTCTTCCTGGCCCTTGCAGGCGTGTTCACGGCCACGCGGCTACCGTGTCCACGCGGCATCACTGCCGCAGGGGATCTCCATGGCCGCAACATCGCAACGGCTGGGCCTGCCCGCGTTGACCGCACTGGTGGTCGGCTCGATGGTCGGTGCTGGCATCTTCTCCTTGCCACAGAACGTCGCGCGCAGCGCCGGCCCGGCCGCCGCACTGATCGGCTGGGCGGTGAGTGGCGCCGGCATGCTGATGCTGGCCTTCGTGTTCCAGGCGCTGGCCAACCGCCGGCCGGACCTGGATACCGGCATCTACGCGTATGCGCGCGAGGGCTTCGGCAACTACATCGGTTTCTCTGCGGCGTGGGGCTACTGGGTCGCCTCCGTGCTTGGCAACGCCAGCTTCTTCGTGCTGATCTTCAGTGGCCTCGGCCACTTCATGCCGGTCTTCGGTGAAGGCAACACGCCGGCCGCGGTCGCAGCGTCGTCCGTGCTGCTGTGGACCGTACATCTACTGGTGCTGCGTGGCCTGCGCACCGCGGCCATCGTCAATGGCCTGGTGACCGTGGCCAAACTGCTGCCGATCGCGCTGTTCCTGGTGCTCGCGGCAGGCGCATTCCGCCTCGATGTGTTCCGCGCGGATTTCCTCGGCACGCCTGCACTCGGCGACCTCGGCCAGCAGCTGCGCGGCATGATGCTGGTCACCGTGTGGGTGTTCATCGGCATCGAGGGCGCCAGCATCTACTCGCGGCGTGCCGCCCGCCGCGCCGACGTCGGCCGCGCCACGGTGATCGGCTTCCTCGGTGTCTGGCTGCTGCTGGTACTGGTCAGCCTGCTGTCGATGGGCGTGCTGTCGCAGGCTGAACTGGCCGGGCTGCCCAATCCTTCGATGGCCTACGTGCTGCGTGCCATCGTCGGCGAGTGGGGGGCCACGGTGATCATCATCGGTTCGATCATTTCCGTACTCGGTGCGCTGCTGGCCTGGGTGCTGCTGTGTGCCGAAGTGCTGTATGCCGCAGCGGGCGACGGCACCATGCCGGCGTTCCTGGGCCGCGAAAACGCACGCGGCGTGCCCGCCAACGCGCTCTGGTTGAGCAACGGCCTGATCCAGCTGTTCCTGCTGCTGGTGCTGGTCAATGCGGGCAGCTACACCGGGCTGGTGCTGCTGGCCGCGTCGATGAGCCTGGTGCCGTATTTCCTGTCCACCGCGTTCGGCGTGCAACTGGCCTGGCGCGGGCACGCCTACGCAGGCGAGCCGGGCGTGCGCTGGCGCGATTTCGGCGTCGCACTGCTGGCCAGTGCCTATGCGCTGTGGCTGGTGTATGCCGGCGGCCTCGACAACCTGCTGCTGTCGGTACTGCTGTACGTACCCGGCGTGGTGTTGTTCGCGCTGACCCGGCGCCAGCGCGGCGAGCGGGTGTTCACGCGTTGGGAGTGGGTGCTGTTCGCTGCGATTCTGCTGGTGGCGATTGCCACGCTGGTGGCGTTCTCGAAGGGCCAGCTGACGCTGTAGAGCCGAGCATGGGCCCGGCTCTACAACGGGCGTTCCGGCAACATGCCGATGTCCTGCATCCAGCGCTCGGCCAGGTGGGGCCATGCGGCGACCGGTGCATCCTGCCTGCGCAGGCCGAACGCATGGCCGCCGCGTGCGAACAGGTGCATTTCCACCGGCACGCCGGCATCGATCAAGGCACGGTAGTAGGCCAGCGATTCGCGCACGTCATCGGTAAGGTCGTCGGTGGCCTGCGCGATGAACGTTGGCGGCACCTTGTCATCCACGACGATGTCCTTGACCAGCGACAGCCCCTTGCCGTGCCCTGCCCACAGGTGCCCGGAATACATGACCATCGCGAAATCGGGCCGGCTCGGCTGTGCATCGGCCGCATCGATCGGCGTGTAGCTGCGCTGCGCATGCGTGCTCAGGCCAGCCACCACATGGCCACCCGCGGAAAAGCCGATCACGCCGATGCGTTTCGGGTCGATCTTCCAGCGCGCGGCCTGCGCACGCAGCATTCCCATTGCACGCTGTGCATCCTGCAGCGCCATCGGCACCGATGGGATATCGCGGCAGTTGCAGTCCCGGTCCCAGTTCGGTCCCGACGCCGGCACGCGATACTTGAGCAACGCACAGGTGATGCCCTGCGTGGTCAGCCATTGGCAGATCTCGCTGCCTTCCAGATCCATCGCAAGCACGCGGTAGCCACCGCCCGGCACCACCATCACTGCAGCGCCGTTGCCTGGCTCCCTCGGCGGAAACACGGTGAGGGTCGGCACCGCCACGTTCTGCAGCATCATCCAGCGTTCGCCACTGGCTTCGGAAATCGCCTCACTGAGCTGCTCGGGTCCCTTCAGTTTCGGCGGCACCGCCGCCTTGCCATGCGGCCACAACGGCAGCTCCGTGGCGCCCTGCGGCGGGTGCCAGGTGGGAGGTTCAGCTTTCGCCGAGGCGAACGGCAGCACCACAAGCAGCAGCGAGCCCAGCAACAGGAGTGCGCGCACGATCAACATCCTTGGTCGATGACGCTGCATTGTAAGAGTCGAGCTTGCTCGACTGTCGTGGCCGATCAACAGAGCAGTCGAGCGAGCTCGACTCTACCCGGCGCAAAAAAAAACCTGCATCTCGCGATGCAGGTTTTTCAAAGTGGCGCCCGAAGTTGGACTCGAACCAACGACCCCCTGATTAACAGTCAAGTGCTCTAACCGGCTGAGCTATTCGGGCAGACGACTAGTATAACCACTCTTCACGCGCGATGGTAGGGGTGATTGGCAATCATCGCCGCAGCACGGTACAGCTGCTCGGCCACCACCAGCCGCACCAGCATGTGCGGCAGCGTCAGGGGCCCGATCGACCACTTCTCATCGGCCAATGCCGAGACTTCAGGCGAATGCCCTTCCGGGCCGCCGATCAGGAAGGCCAGGTCCCTGCCCTGCCCACGCCAATGTTCCAGGCGCTGCGCCAGCTGTTCGGAACTGAGCTGGCGACCCGGCACGTCGAGCGCGACCACGTACGCATTCTTCGGCAATGCAGCGATCACCCGCTTGCCTTCGTCTTCGGTGGCGCGGCGCGGATCGCGGCCCTTGCCACGCAGGCCAGGCTCGATTTCCACCAGCTCGAACGGCAGCCAGTGCGACAGCCGCTTCTGGTACTCGGCAAACCCCTGCGCGACCCAGCTGGGTGCGCGTTCACCGGTGGCGATCAGGCGCGCTTTCATCTATGGCATCTCCAAAACGTCGACGGCGCCATCGGCGCCGTCGAAGGGTGCAGCACTGCGTGGCTCAGGCCACTTCGTCGTCGCTGGGCGGCGGCTGGTCGCCAACCGTCCACAGCCGTTCAAGCGCGTAGAACTCGCGCACGCGCGGCAGCATCACGTGGACGATGACGTCACCCAGATCAACCAGCACCCACTCGGCTTCGCGCTCGCCTTCCACGCCCAGCGGCATCACGTCGATGTTCTTGGCGAAACGCACGACTTCGTCGGCAATCGACTTGACGTGGCGGGTCGAAGTACCCGAAACGACGATCATGTAATCGGCAACGCTGGACCGGCCGCGCACGTCGATCTCGACCAGGTCCTTGGCCTTCAGGTCTTCGGTGGCTTGGCGGACGCTGGCCAGCAGTTCCGGCACGGACGGCGGCGGGCTGGGCAGATCGACCTTGATGGTCTGGGGCTGGGTCTGGTTGCTCAAAGTGGATCGACTCGATAAACGTGGGGGCGATTATACGGGCAAGCCGCAGCTGCGGCATTCACGGCGTGGAGGGGCGGTACAGCCCGTGGACGGCAACGTAGTCGGCCACGGCGGGCGGCAGCAGCGCACGCCAGGGCCCGCCGGAGGCGATCTGCGAGCGCACTGCGCTGGCTGATTCGTCACGCAGTGGGTGGTGCAGGCGCAGGATGCGGCCGGCCGGGCTGGCGAACAGCGCCTGTTCGTTGTCGGCCCAGCGCCCTTCCAGGGCACGGCCCAGCGCGCCGTCAACCGAGGCCCGCAGCGGGCTGCCCGGGCGTTCGGCCACCACGAAATGGGCCAGCCCGAACAGGGCCTCCCATTCGTGCCAGCTGGGCAGGCCCAGCAGGCTGTCGGCACCGACCAGCCAGGCCAGCGGCCGGCTCGGCCCCAGTTCGGCGCGCAGCTCGCGCAGGGTATCGACGGTGTAGGACGGGCGACCGGGGAAACGCGCCGCACGGTCCAGCTCGCGGCGGTCCAGCAGCAGGCCGGGCTCGTCGCCAATGGCCAGCGACAGCATGGTGCAGCGCTGCTCGGCGGTCGCACCGGGTACCGCGCGATGCGGCGGGTCGGCCGCCGGCAGCATGCGCACCGCCACCTGCAGTTCATCGCGGGCGGCACGCGCGATCGCCAGGTGCCCGAGGTGCACCGGATCGAAGGTGCCCCCGTAATAGATCCGCAGGCTCATCGCTCAGGCCCGCGCCAGCAGGCGCACCGCACGCGGTTCGGCCACGGCCACCAGCAGGCGCTCCAGCGCCAGCCAGGCATCGCCGTCGGCCCGCCCCTTGGCGATGCGGTCGACCAGCCCGGCTTCGGCCACGAAACGCTCCCAGCGCTTGCCTTCCGGGTGGCGCTGCAGCGCACGCTTGTACGGCGCCTGCCGCGACTCCCAGATGCCCCGCGACTTCATTTCGGCGGCCAGGTTGCCGCCCCGCGCCTGCACCCGGGCCAGGCCGGCACCGGCCAGCAGCTCGCGGATCACCATCGGCATCAGTGCGGCCACCGCTTCGCCTTCGCCGCGCAGGCCGGCCAGCATGCGCAGCACCGCCGGCGGCTGGCCGGAGAACGTCGCCTCCAGCAGCCGGAACACGTCGTAGCGGGCGGCATCGGCCACCAGCGATTCCATCCGTTCCACATCCAGCGGCTGGCCATCGGCCAGCAATGCCAGCTTGTCGATCTCCTGGGCAGCGGCCAGCAGGTTGCCTTCCACCCGCTCGGCCAATCGCTGCACGGCGGCCGGGTCGGCCCGCAGGCCCTTGCCACGCAGGCGGCGCTCGATCCAGTCCGGCAGCTCGTGCGGCTTGATCGCCCAGGCCACCGACAGCACGCCGATGCGGTTGACCGCCTCGGCCCACTTGCCCTGGTGGGCCTTGCTCCATTCGTTGGCGGTGATCATCAGCACCACGTCCGGCGCCGGGTTGGCGCAGAACTGGCTGATCACCTCGGCGCCGTCCTTGCCCGGCTTGCCGCTGGGCAGGCGCACCTCGACCAGGCGACGGGCGCTGAACAGGCTCGGCGCATTGAAGCTGGCGTCAAGCTGGTTCCAGTCGAAATCGCGGCCATCGGCGTCGAACACCTCGCGCTCGCCGATCCCGGCACTGCGCGCACGCGCGCGGATGGCGTCGGCCGCCTCCAGCACGCGCAGCGTCTCCGGGCCGGCAATCAGATAGACCGGCGCCAGTGCAACATCAGCGCCCTGGCTGGCCAGCTGCTCCGGACGCAGTTCCATCTTCGCTGCTCAGTGCTTGGCTGCGGGAACCGGCTCGGCCGGCACCGCGCCTTCGACGGGCTTGGCCTTCGGTGCCGACAGGCTGCCCCCCTTCTCAAGCTCGGCGCGGACCACGCTGTCGATGCGGCGGATGATTGATGCGGACATTTCCCGGCGCAGCTCATCGGCCAGGATCTCGCGCTCGGTGGTGGTACCGGTGGCGTCGGTCGGCGGCGACACGTAGTCACGCGACAACTCGATCACCTGCTGCGGCACCAGCTCGCTGCCGTCTTCGCGACGGAAGATGAAGATCACCGCGTAACGCAGGCTGTACTCCTGCGCACGGCCCTGCGAATCAATGGCGATCGGCAGGTCGCCCCAGCGTTCGGACAGCACCTGCAGCTGGGCACTGGGCTCCTTGCTGTCCTCGTCGGCCAGCTTGGCACCGGAGGCGAGCAGGCTGCGGTTGAGCAGCTTGACCAGTTCGCTGTACGGCGCGGTGGAGACTACCTTCACCGGCGCGGTGTCGGTCGGCAGCATCAGCTTGCTGCGCAGATGGAAACCGCAGCCGGCAAGGCCGAGGGCAAGAACGAGGGCAAGCAGGATTCGGGTCATGTAGACAGTCTGGCGGAGCCGGGCGATCACGGCAACACACAGCCTGCCCGAAGCCGCGTGAATGCAGGGCCAGCAAATGCATGGCCCTGCACCGGAATGGCACCGGCCACCACGCAGGTGGCCGGTGCGGGGTACATCAGGCGGCGACGATGTTCACGATCTTGCCCGGAACGATGATGATCTTGCGCACCGTCAGGCCTTCCAGGAACTTGGCCGCGTTGGGCTCGGCCAGGGCCAGTGCTTCGACCTGCTCGCGCGCGGCATCGGCCGCCACCTCGATGGTGCCACGCAGCTTGCCGTTGACCTGTACGGCCAGGGTCAGCGCATCGCGCACCAGCGCACCGGCATCGGCCTGCGGGAACGGCTGGTCTTCCAGCAGCGTCTCGCCATGGCCCAGCACCTGCCACAGGGCATGGCTGGCGTGCGGGGTGATCGGGTTCAGCAGCAGCACGATGGCCTGCAGCGCCTCCTGGCGCACCGCACGGCCCTGCCCGCTGCCGTCCTCGAACTTGGCCAGCGCGTTCATCAGCTCCATCACTGCGGCAATGGCGGTGTTGAAGCTGTGGCGGCGGCCATAGTCATCGCCGACCTTGCCAATGGTTTCATGGGTCTTGCGGCGCAGCGCCTTCTGGCTGGCATCCAGCGCGGCCGCGTCCAGCGCCGGGGCGGCACCGTCGGCAGCGTGCTTCTGCACCTGGGCCCACAGGCGGCGCAGGAAGCGGGCCATGCCATCCACGCCGGCCTCGTTCCACTCCAGCGACTGCTCGGGCGGCGCGGCGAACATCGAGAACAGGCGCACGGTGTCGGCGCCGTACTTGCCGACCATGGCCTGCGGGTCCACGCCGTTGTTCTTCGACTTGGACATCTTCTCGGTGCCACCGACCACCACCGGCTGGCCGTCGGCGATCAGGGTGGCGCCGGTGATGCGGCCGCGTTCATCGCGCTGCACTTCCACATCGGCCGGGTTGATCCAGTCCTTCGAGCCGTCCGGGTTCGGGCGGTAGTAGGTCTCGGCGATCACCATGCCCTGGCACAGCAGGTTGCGCGCCGGTTCGTTGCTGTCGACCATCCGCGCGTCGCGCAGCAGCTTGTGGTAGAAGCGGAAATACATCAGGTGCAGGATCGCGTGCTCGATGCCGCCGATGTACTGGTCGACCGGCAGCCAGTAGTTGCCGCGCTTGTCGACGGCATCACGCGCACCCGGCGAAGTGTAGCGGGCGTAGTACCAGCTCGACTCCATGAAGGTGTCGAAGGTATCGGTTTCGCGCTCGGCCGCACCGCCGCACTCCGGGCAGGTGGTCTTGCGCCATTCCGGGTCGGTCTTGATCGGCGAACCGGTGCCCGAGAACGCCACGTCTTCCGGCAGCACCACCGGCAGCTGCTCTTCCGGCACCGGCACTGCACCGCACTTGGCGCAGTAGATCACCGGAATCGGGCAGCCCCAGTAGCGCTGGCGGCTCACGCCCCAGTCGCGCAGGCGGTAGTTGACGCGGCGCTGGCCCTGGGCCTTGCGCTCGAAACGCTCGGCCAGTGCTTCGAAGGCACCCTGGAAGTCCAGGCCGTCGAACTCGGCCGAGTTGACCAGTTCGGTCTGCCGGCTCTTGTCGCTGTACCAGTCCTGCCAGCGGCTGCCGTCCCAGCTGCGCTCTTCTTCGCTGCGCGCATCCTTCAGCGCGATCACCTGCTTGATCGGCAGGCCATACTTGTTGGCCACTTCGTTGTCGCGCTGGTCATGGCCCGGGACGGCCATCACCGCGCCGGTGCCGTAGCCCATCAGCACGAAGTTGGCGACCCAGACCGGCACCTGCTCGCCGGTGACCGGGTGCAGGGCACGCAGGCCGGTGTCCATGCCGCGCTTTTCCTGGGTTTCCAGTTCAGCCTCGGACACGCCGCCCTGCTTCAGGTCGGCCAGCATCGCCGCCAGTTCCGGATTGTTCTTCGCCGCGTGCAGCGCCAGCGGGTGCTCGGCGGCGATCGACACGAAGGTCACGCCCATCACGGTGTCCGGGCGGGTGGTGAACACGCGCAGCGGATCCAGCACACCGCCGTCCACGTCACGCACATCGAACTGGATCTCCAGGCCTTCGGAACGGCCGATCCAGTTGCGCTGCATGGTCTTGACCGATTCCGGCCAGCCCTCCAGCTCATCCAGGCCGTCCAGCAGTTCCTGGGCGTAGTCGGTGATGCGCAGGAACCACTGTGGGATCTCGCGCTTCTCGACCAGGGCACCGGAACGCCAGCCGCGGCCGTCGATCACCTGCTCGTTGGCCAGCACGGTCTGGTCGACCGGGTCCCAGTTCACCACCGCGTTGCGGCGGTAGGCCAGGCCCTTGCGCATCAGCCGGGTGAACATGCGCTGCTCGTGGACGTAGTAGTCCGGACGGCAGGTGGCAAACTCGCGCGACCAGTCGATGGCATAGCCCAGCGACTGCAGCTGGCTGCGCATGTGGTCGATGTTCTTGTAGGTCCACGCCGCCGGCGCGGTCTTGTTCTTGATCGCGGCATTTTCCGCCGGCAGGCCGAACGCGTCCCAGCCCATGGGCTGCAGCACGTTGTGCCCGGTCATGCGCTTGTAGCGGCTGATCACGTCACCGATGGTGTAATTGCGCACGTGCCCCATGTGCAGCGCACCGGACGGGTACGGAAGCATCGACAGGCAGTAGTACTTCGGCTTGTCCGAAGTCTCGTCGACCTCGAAGGCACGGGTGGCATCCCAGAAGCTCTGGGCGGCGGATTCAACCTGCTGCGGGTCGTAGGCGTTGGTTTCAGCGCTGGTCATGGAACACGCGGATGCGGCGGCAAAGCGGTACAGCGTACCGCAGTGCGGCAAACGTCTCCAATCCTGACTGCCGCCCGCAGGCGCCGCCCACGCGTGGAGACCGTCTCAGCGAGCCCGCGACAGAGGCAGGGCCAGGGCCAGCCAGACCGCCCAGCAGGCGAAAGCCACGCGTTGCGCCAGCGGTGCCGGCAGCACGCCCTGCAGGGCAAAGGCCGCCATTGCCGCCAGTACGGCACAGATGACCGCCACCCCACCGAGGGCCTTGCCAGGACCCTGGCGCAGGTGGGAGATGCCCAGCAACAGGGCGCCGGCAACAAATCCCAGCACCCAGACCATCCAGGCGCTGGCGTGCAGCTGGCTGGCCGGTCCATGCAGGTCATCCACGTCCAGCGGCAGCAGCCCCATCGCCGCAAAGGCCAGGCCGGCCAGCAGCAGCATCTGGCTGCCCACCCGCGGCGCCCAGCCGGCCGTGGCCGGAAGGCGGCGGCGCAGGCACTCGGCGACCACCGTGGCCAGCACGCCGGGCAGCACGAAGCCCAGCAGATTGAACCCCAGCGCATGCGGCACGCCCTGTGCGCCCAGCAGGGCCACCGGGTGGCGCGCCTGCGCGTAGCCGTCCAGCGCCGCGCCGAAGCCCACCACGGCCAGGACGAAGATGGCTGCAGCAAGCAGCCCCCACCAACGATCACGCCGGAGCACGGACATCGCGCGGATTCACCAAGAAGCGGAAGACCGGCCATTGTCGCGGCAACGATGCGGAGCGCCAAGCGGCGGCACATTTCAGAATCATTCGATATCCGCGCCGGCATGCTGCGCGCGATGCTCGGGGCATGGCAGTCCCGCCATGCAGGGAGACCTCCCATGATCCATCGCATCCTCGTCGCCGGCGCGCTCAGCCTGGGCCTGGCCGCCACCGCTCACGCCGGCGAGTTCCAGTGCTCGGCCTGGATCGGCGCACCCAGCGCCACGGCACCGCCGAGCAGCAACTTCTTCGGAGGCCCCATAATCAAGGCGTCCGACGCCCGCACCGCGGCCGAGCTGTATCAGGCCCGCATCTCCGAAACGACGCTGCCGCTGAAGACCGGGCGCTGGATCGTGCATCACGTCCGCTGCGATCAGCTGAAGTAACGGCCGGCGCATCGAGGGCAGGCCCCGCGCCTGCCCTCTCCTGCCGGGAATGGCCATGGTTCAGGGCGCCATCAAGGGTTGAGTCTGACATTGATCGTCACCATAGAATCGGTCTCCAGATGCCAGACGATGCCTCCCCCATGACCGAGACGACCTACGTATTCGACGCTACCACCGCGACCTTCGAGGCCGAAGTCCTGCAGAAGTCGCTGCAGACGCCGGTGCTGGTCGATTTCTGGGCCACCTGGTGCGGGCCGTGCAAGACCCTCGGCCCGATGCTGGAAAAGCTGGCGGCCGAGTACAACGGCGCCTTCGAGCTGGCCAAGGTCGACGTCGACAAGGAACAGCAGATCGCGGCGGCGTTCCAGATCCGCTCGGTACCGACCGTGTTCCTGGTCAAGGGTGGCCAGCTGGTGGACGGCTTCCCCGGCGCGATTCCGGAAGGCCAGCTGCGCGAGTTCCTGGCCCAGCACGGGATCGTGCCCGCCGATATCGGCGACGCCATCGCCGAGGACGCAGCACCGCTGGACCCGCAGGCGCAGGTGGACGTGCTGCGCGCGCAGATCGCCGCCGAGCCGGACAAGGATGAACTCAAGCTCGACTTGGCCATGGCCCTGCTGCAGATCGGCGGCGTGGATGAAGCCGGCACGCTGATCGACGGCCTGCCCGCCAACCTCGCCACCGATGACCGCGCCGTCCGTGCCCGTGCCCGCCTGTCCTTCGCGGCCGCGCTGAAGGACGCCCCTGCGGCTGAAGTGCTGGACGCGCGCATCGCCACCGACGGCAATGACCTCAAGGCCCGCCACCTGCGGGGGGTACAGCTGCTGCTCGGCGGCCATGACGAGGCCGCACTGGCCCAGTTCCTGGAAATGCTGCGGATCGATCGCAGCTTCGAGGAAGGGTTGCCGCGCAAGGCCCTGATCGACGCCTTCAATGTGATCTCCGACGAGGACCTCGTTGGCCAGTACCGCCGCAGGATGGCCTCTCTGCTGTTCTGAACGGGAGCCCCCTTCGTTCAGAATCCCTGCACTGAACGCGGGCAATAATGCGCGAGATGGCGGCCGTTCGGCCGCCACGATCCGTTCGGGGGGATGAGGTCGGGGCCATCGGGTCTTGCAGCTGCACCCCCGCATTGCCGGGATTGCAAACTGTGACCTTCGTCCGCTCGCTGTCGTTCGCCAAGCGCTTCCAGGGCGCCCTGCTGTGTGCCCTTCTCCTCCTGCTGCTGCCAGGCGTGGCCGGCGCCCAGGACTGGAATTACCGGGTCCGTCCCGGCGATACACTGTGGGATCTGGGCGGCCTGTACCTGAAGCCCTCGGTACGCTGGCAACAGCTGCAACAGCACAACCGCATCGACAATCCCTATCGGTTGCCGCCCGGCCAGCTGCTGCGCTTCCCGATCAGCTGGCTGCGTACCGAGCCCGCACCGGCCCGCGTGCTGTCGGTTCGCGGCAAGGTCGAGCTGTCCGGCGCCGATGGCAGCGCCACGCGCGCGATCCTGGCGGGCGAGCAGCTGCGTATCGGTGACACCGTGCAGACCGAGGGCGAATCCAGCGTCACCCTCGAGTTCGCTGACGCTTCGCGCCTGCAGCTGCGTGAGTACTCGCGCCTGCGCCTGGACCAGCTCAGCCGCTATGGCCACACCGGCATGGTGGACACCCGCCTGCGCCTGCAGCAGGGCCGCGCCAGCAACCGGGTCACGCCCGCCCGTGGCCCGGCATCGCGCTACATCATCGATGCGCCCACCGCGACCAGCAGCGTGCGCGGCACCGTGTTCCGGGTCAGCGCCGGCGACGCCGGCCAGGTCGGTGCGACCGAAGTCCTGCAGGGCAAGGTGCAGGTTGGCAACACCCACGGGCAGCGCCTGGTCCGGCCGGGCCAGGCCACGCTCAGCGGCAGCGCCGACGCCGCACCGGACGCGGTCTCCCCGCTGCTGCCGGCACCGCAGCTGCGCAGCGACGAACTGCGCCTGGCGCCGCTGCCGACGCTGCTGGCGTGGGCGCCGGTCACCGGCGCCGCGCACTACCGCGTGGAAGTGGTGCAGGCAGCCACACCGGAAATCCTCCTGTTCGCTGCCACCACCACCGATACCCGCCTGGCCATCGGCGACCTGCCGCCCGGCCAGCTGCGCGTCCTGCTGCGCGCGGTCGATGCGCAGGGCGTGGAAGGCCTCGACGCCAGCGCCGATTTCGAACTCAGCGACCAGCCGCCACCGCCGATCACCGTATCGCCGCTGCACGGGCAGACGGTCAACAGCGACCGCCCGCGCTTCCGCTGGAGCCAGGCCCCCGGCGCGCGCAGCAGTGTGCTGCAGATCGCCTCCGAGCCCACGTTCCGGCAGCCACTACAGGAACAGGCGACCCATGGCACCGACCTGCGCCTGGCGCAGTCCCTGCCGCCAGGCCAGTACTTCTGGCGCGTCGCGTCGCGCGATGGCAATGGCCACCAGGGCCGCTACGGCCAGGCACTGCCACTGCAGCTGAGCAATGAACCGGTCGACCCGGCGCTGCAACCGCCGGAAGCGGCCCATGGTGAGCTGACCCTGCGCTGGCAGGCCGGCAGCGAAGGCCAGCGCTACCGGGTGCAGGTCGATCGCCATGGCGACTTCAAGGCACCGCTGGTCGACGAAACCGTGGCCGAGCCGCAGGTCAGTTTCAAGCGGCCGTGGAGCGGCACCCTGCATGTGCGCGTGCAGTACATCGACGACGACGGCCATGCCGGCGAGTTTTCGCCCGCCCAGCAGATCAAGCTGGCGTGCCGCCTGTGCTACGGCGCCGGCGGCGGCGCCGTGCTGCTCTGGTTGCTGTTGTGAGGCGTTCGCCACTGCCGTGGAGCAAACGGATCGCACTGGCCCTGCTGGCCGGTGTGCTGACCGTGCTGGCCAGCCAGGGCCAATGGCTGTGGCGGCAGGACGAGAGCGCCTACGACGCACTGGTCGGTGGCTGGGATTACCGCCCCGACCCCAGCGTGCTGATCGTGGCCATCGACGAAGGCAGCCTGCAACGCATCGGCCAGTGGCCCTGGCCGCGCTCGATACACGCGCGCCTGCTGGACCGTCTGACCGATGCTGGTGCCGAGCGCGTCGCCCTGGACCTGGTGCTGTCCGAACCGGATCGGCGCGACAGCCGCCAGGACGATGCGCTGGCGGCGGCCATCCGCCGCAATGGCCGGGTGGTGCTGCCGGTACTGGCCGCGCCCGCCGCGGGTGACCGCATGGCCGAGGAAATGCTGCCGATCCCGCAGATCGCGGCCAGCGCTGCAGCCATCGGCCACACCGATGTCGAAGTGGATGGCGACGGTGTCGCCCGCGGCCTCTACCTGCACGCCGGCATCGGCCAGCCACATTGGCCGGCGCTGGGCCTGGCGTTGGCCGGCCTGCCGGCGGGCGCCGTGCACGGCCTGCCCGACCCCGACCCCGGAGTCGGCTCGCCCTATCAATGGCGACGCGACGACTATGTGCGCGTGCGCTACGCCGGCCCGCCGGAGCGGTTGCCGCAGGTGTCCTACGCCGACGTGCTCGATGGCCACGTCGACATGGCGATGCTGCAGGGCCGCCGCATCGTGGTCGGCATGACCGCCAGTGGCATCGCGCCGCGCCTGCTGACACCAACCACCCGCGAATTCTGGATGAGCGGCAGCGAGTACCAGGCCAACATCGCTTCGATGCTGCTGCAGCACAAGCAGATCGATGTACTGCCCTCGGCATGGCAACAGGCCATCAGCGCGGTGCTGGTCGCACTGTGCGTCCTCCTGCTCGGCCTGCGCCTGCCCTGGCTTGCGGCGCTGGCGTCGTTGCCGGCGGCCCCATTGCTGAGCTGGTTGCTGCTGCGCAGCAGCGATCTGTGGTGGGCGCCGGCCACCGCGATGCTGGGCATTCTATTGGTGCTTCTGGCCTGGGCGATCTGGCGGATCTCGGCCTGGCACCGCCAGGCCAACCGCGATGCGCTGACCGGCCTGGGCAATCGCCTGCGCTTCGAGCAGTCGCTGCAGCAGGAATGCGACGCCGCGCGGCGCAGTGGCAAGCCGCTGAGCCTGGCGTTGATCGACGTGGACCATTTCAAGCGTCACAACGACCTCCACGGCCACCAGGTGGGTGATCGCGTGCTGCGCGATGTCGCCCGCCTGATCGGCGCGCATGCGCGGCGCCCGCGCGACATGGCCGCACGCTACGGCGGCGACGAATTCGCGCTGGTGCTGCCGGATACACCGGCCGAGGGCGCGCTCCTGGTGATCGACGACCTGATCGCCTGCGTACGGGCACTGCCGTCCCCGGGTGATGGCGGCGGCGAGCGGGTCACCCTCACCATCGGTGTGTTCACCCGCGTGCCGGACGGAGAACTGCAACCGCATCATTTCGTCGAAGGCGCCGACACCGCCCTGTACCAGGCCAAGGCCAATGGCCGCGACGGGTTTGTGATCGACGGCGCGTGAGGCACCATGTGCACTCTGCCTGTAGAGTCGAGCTTGCTCGACTGCGCGCCCATCATTCGAGCGGCCAACAACACCATGCGAATGGATACTCCCCCAGGGTTGATGCCAGACCCGCACGTACAGGGTTGGCCATGACATACAGCGCTTGTTGCCGGACATCCTCCTCATTCCGGATCAGGTGATCGTAGTAGCCCCGCTGCCACACCGGGCGTCCTTCACCGGAGTGCGCGTTGACCGCGTTCGCCACCCTGGACTTGAGTGATTGCATGCAACGGCCAAGCGTACCTTCGCGCAACTGCAGAACCCAGTGCAGATGATCCGGCATCACCACCCAAGCCAATGACCGCGTGATCCCCTTGCAGTCGCTGCCTCGCAGCTCATCAGTCAAGGCATCCACGCATCGCGGGTCTGCAAAGACGCGTTGGCGTCCGGCAGTGACAGTGGTGACTACGTAGAAGCATCCGACCGTGGAGCATTGGCCGCGCAACAAGGCTGGACTGGGCATACGGGCAGCATGGACCGCGGTTCACGGCCATACCTATCAGGAGACCCCGAAATGGCGATCAGACATTGTCTGAACTCGTTCGATTGAGGCCCGCTGGAAGCAGTCGAGCAAGCTCGACTCTACTCTCGCCTGCCGTCACGCCAGAATCGCGATGATCCGTCAGCTGGTGCAACATACGCATGCGAATGGTTAGACTGTAGACCTCGCCCTGCGCCCCCGGACCCGCATGAACGCCCGCCTGTTCCGCTTCGGCATCAATCTCTGGCCGCCGTTCCTGTTCACCGGCATCCACGTCACCCGGGTCTCGCCGGACTACCGACAGATCGACGTCGAACTGCGCATGCGGCCCTGGAACCGCAACTACGTCGGCACCCACTTCGGCGGCAGCCTGTTCGCGATGACCGATCCGTTCTGGATGCTCGGCCTGCTGCACATCCTCGGCCGCGACTACTACGTGTGGGACCGCGCCGGTGCGATCGATTTTCTCAAGCCCGGCCGCGGCACCGTGCGAACCTCGTTCCGCATCGATGACGCGCTGCTGGACGAGCTGCGTGCCGAAGCGGCCAGCGGCGAGAAGGTGCTGCGCTGGTTCAGCAACGACGTGGTTGATGAAAGCGGTGAAGTGGTCGCGCAGGTGCGCAAGCAGGTCTACCTGCGGCTGAAGCCACACGCACGCTGAGCGTCAGTCGCGCGCCGTTGCCCCCGTGGCGGGCGAAGCCTGCAGCGGTACCGAAAGCCAGGGGCTGTCGGCAACGCTGCGCGACGGGGAGCGGCGTGGCACCTGCAGGCGGCTGCCATCGGCCGACAACTGCGGGGCGCGCACCGGCGAGCGGAACTGTTCCGGCAGGCGCTGCAGCGCGTCTGCCGGGTCATCCGCCTGCTGCCGCAGCCAGCGCTGCGCCCCAAGCAGCCGCAGCATCGCAGCGGCGTCCTGGGTGCGCGACGAATAGGCGGGATAGGCCGGTGCGGCGATATCCGTCAGCACGCAACCCATGATGTTCGACAGGCAACCGAAGTCACGCTGTGGCGGCGCCGACACGGGCAACGGACGATCCGCCTCCAGTGCCGCCGTTGCCGCCGCGCCGCAGGCCCAACCGATATTACCGGCCACGCGTGCCAGGGTGCTGCTGCGGTCCAGTACCAGTACGCCGCCGAATTCCCTCGCTGAGGTTTCGATCGCCGCCTGGCTCATCGCGTACTCGCCCTGCATCGCCCGGCACAGGCTCTGCTCGTCGGTCCGCATCGGCTGCATCGCCAGCGCGCATTCCGCGGGCAGCGGGTGGTCGGCTGGAAGTTCAACCAGCATGTCGGCCAGCAGTTGTGCATTGGCCTGGACCAGGCTGGCCCCGACGATGCTCTCGACCAGATAGCTGCCCCCGGGCACCAGCCGGCGCCCCAGCTGCAGCCCCAGGCAACTGCCGCGCAGGGCGCCATCAACATCGCCCTGTACGTAGGCCAGCGCGCGGGCGCTGGTGGCATCCATCACCAGGCCATAGGTCGGCAGGGGCACCTGGATGCCTTCGCCCTTCGGCTGGAACGGCGACACGAAGTGGTCCGCCTCGGCCAGCTGGTCCAGGCGCGCATGCAGCAGCTGGTGACCGGCGTGGGCTTCGGCAAACCGCTGCGGATCGGCGCGCACCTGCGCCAGGCAGCCGCTGGCGGCCGGGCCGCAGCTGGCGGATGGGCGCGAATGCAAGCCGCCGGGGGCGCTGGCCAGCTGGGGCTGTGTGACGTTATTGCCGTGCGGGTCGGCGTCCCAGCGCCGCACGTCTTCGGCCAGCGCCTGCTCGCGCTGGCGGGCATCCAGGCCGTCAACGCCGAGCGTCCACAACTGCGCATAGCCATTGCGGCCGGGTGCCGGCAGGCGGGTCTCCAGCCGCTGCTGCGCCTGCAGCCGCGATTCGGGGATGGGCCACATGCGCGAGGCACACCACACGACGATGGCCAGCACCAGCAGGCCCAGCAGGGTCCAACCCAACCCACGCAGTATCTTCAACACAGCGTCCCTTCCATGTGCCGTTGCCGCAGTTGATTGCCCAGCGTAATCGACCCGCGGTGACCGCTACAATGCGCGCATGTCGCTCGAAGCCCCCGCCCTGGTTCCCCGCCCCTCCCTGCAGCGCCTGTTCCTGACCGGGCTGCTGACCCTGCTGCCGATCTGGCTGACCTGGGTCGTGGTCAAGTTCGTGTTCGTGCTGCTGTCGGGTATTTCCAGCCCGCTGGTGGTACCGCTGTCCGAGCAGATCGCGACCAGCTTCCCGCACTACCTCGGCTGGGTGCGCGCCGAATGGATCCAGGACACCATCGCCCTGCTGGCCACGTTGCTGGTGATCCTGGCGGTGGGCGTGGCCAGTCGCCGTGTACTCGGCCAGCGCCTGCTGCGCTGGGTCGGGGCGATCATCAAGCGCATTCCGCTGGCCAGCATCATCTACGACAGCGCCAAGAAGCTGCTGGACATGCTGCAGACCGAGCCGGGCAGCACCCAGCGCGTGGTGCTGATCGACTTTCCGCACCGTGACATGAAGTCGGTCGGGCTGGTTACCCGTGTGATCAAGGAGCACGGCACCGACCGTGAACTGGCCGCGGTGTACGTGCCGACCACGCCGAACCCGACGTCGGGCTACCTGGAAATCGTGCCGGTGGAGCTGCTGACCCCGACCGACTGGACCGTCGACCAGGCGATGAGCTTCATCATTTCCGGCGGCGCCGTGGCGCCGTCCAGCGTGCCGTTCACCCGCGCCGGCGACCGCGCCGAATGACCCCGGCGCCGATCGAGCGCCCACTGCAGGACCGCGCGGTCCTGCTGTTCATCGTGCTGGCCGCGTTCTTCTGCGGCAATGCGGTGCTGGCCGAGCTGATCGGGGTGAAGATCTTCGCCCTGGAAGACACGCTGGGGATCGATCCGCTGAACTGGAACCTGTTCGGCCAGACCGGTTCGCTGAGTTTCACCGCCGGCACCCTGTTGTGGCCGGTGGTGTTCATCATGACCGACACCATCAACGAGTTCTTCGGCAAGCGCGGCGTGCGCTTCATCTCGTGGCTGGCGGTGGTGCTGATCGGCTACGGCTTCCTGTTCGCCTTTGCGGCCATTTCGCTGGCGCCGGCCAGCTGGTGGGTCACTTCGATGGACGGCCACGGCGTACCCGACTACCAGGCGGCGTTCGCCGCCGTGTTCGGCCAGGGCATGTGGACCATCGCCGGCTCGCTGGTCGCGTTCCTGCTTGGCCAGCTGATCGACGTGGCGGTGTTCCACCGCATCCGCCAGGCCACCGGCGAACGCCACGTGTGGCTGCGCGCGACCGGCTCGACTGCGATCTCACAGGTGGTGGACAGCTTCGTGGTGATCTGGATCGCCTTCGTGCTCGGCCCGCAGCACTGGCCGACGTCGCTGTTCCTGGCGGTGTCCAGCGTCAACTACATCTACAAGATGGGCTTTGCGATCGCCTTGATCCCCCTGCTGTACCTGATGCGACGTGCGATTACCCGCTACCTGGGCGTTGAACGCGCCGCCGCATTGCGCGCCGCCGCTGCTGCTGACTGAAGCCCCAGCGAACGCCAGCTGACTGCGCCTTCACGCTGGCCGTACGCGGCCGGATCGTGCAAGCTCCACGGTCTGTGTTCCACGGAAGCTCCTGATGCCGCATCCCACCCGCGTCCTGGCCGCCGCCATCGCCGCGTTTTTCCTGTTCAGTGCCGTACCGTCGGCCGAAGCAGCGAAGAAGAAGGCCAGCCGCCCTGCCGCCGCGCAGACCCGCCAGGCGGCCAAGCCCAAGGCCAAGCCCGCCCGCGCCACCGCGCCGGCCCGTGGCAGTTCGGCGCGCCGCGCCACGCCGCGTCCGGTCGCGCCGGCCCGGGCCGTACCCAAGCAGGTACAGTTGGAGCGCCTGTACGACGAGTACTGGGATGCCTCGATGCGGTTGAATCCGCTGCAGGCGACCTTCCAGGGCGAAGCCCGCTACAACGACCAGCTGCCCAACATCCTGTCTGCCGCATGGCGCCAGCAATCGCACGACTTCACCACCGAGTGGCTGGGCAAGGTCGAGAAACTCGGCAGCGACGGCCTGCAGGGCCAGGACCTGCTCAGCTACGAGATCTTCGTTCGCGATGCGCGCGCCTCGCTGGCCGCCGAGCGCTACCCGAGCTGGATGATGCCGATCAGCCAGTACTACAACATCGGCAGCATCATGGCGATCCTCGGTGCCGGTGCCGGCGCGCAGCCGTTCAACACCGTGCAGGACTACGACACCTGGTCTCGCCGTTCGCTGGGCATTCCCGAGCTGTTCGACCAGGCCATCGACAACATGCGCCAGGGCATGAAGGCCGGCGTGGTGCAGCCACGCGACCTGATGGAAAAGGTATTGCCGCAGCTGGATGCGGTGATCAAGCCGACCGCCGAAGAGAGCATCTTCTGGTCGCCGATCCGCACCATGCCCAACACCATCGCGGCCGAGGACAAGGCGCGCATCAGCGCCGAATACAAGCGCATGATCGAGCTGCGCATCATGCCGGCCTACCGCGCCCTGCGCGGCTTCATCGCCACCGAGTACCTGCCGGCCACGCGTGCCAGCAGTGGCCTGGGCGCGCTGCCCGATGGCCAGGCCTGGTACGCCAACCTGATCGTGCAGACCACCGCCAGCGACCAGACCGCCGCGCAGCTGCATGCGCTGGGCGAACAACGCGTGCAGGAACTGCAGGCCCAGATCGCCACGGTGATGAAGGATGCCAAGCTGCGTGGCAGCCCCACCAAGCTGCTGCGCAGCATGCGCAACGACCGCCAGTTCCAGTACGGCGATGCCAACGCGCTGATCAACCGCTACCGCCAGGTGCAGCTGCAGGTCAACGCACGCCTGCCGCAGGTGCTGGATACGTTGCCGAAGGCACCGCTTGAGGTGCGCGCGGTGGAACCGGAGCGGGCGCTGACTGCCGCTGCCGCCGCGTACCAGCCGGCATTGCCCGGGCAGTCCGCCGTGCTGTACGTGAACACCCGCGACCTGGCCAGCCGCAAACGCTGGAACGTGCCGGTGCAGTACCTGCATGAGGCGATCCCCGGCCATCACGTGCAGCTGGGCCTGCAGCAGGAACTGGCCAAGCTGCCGCGCTTCCGCCGCCTCGGTGGCGATCTCGCCTTCGTCGAAGGCTGGGGCCTGTACGCCGAAACGCTGGGCGAAGACCTCGGCATCTACACCGATCCCTACGACCGCATCGGCTACCTGTACTCGCGCCTGCTGCGTGCCGCGCGCGTGGTGGCCGATACCGGCGTGAACGCACAGGGCTGGAGCAAGCAGCAGGCCGTGGCCTACCTGCAGAAGACGGTCGACATGAGCAGCGATGACGCCAATGCCGAAGTCGAGCGGATCATGGCCCAGCCCGGACAGGCCCTCTCCAACGTGGCTGGCCTGACCACCATCGTGGCCCTGCGCGACAAGGCCAGGGCCCGCCAGGGAGCCGCCTTCGACCTGCGTCGCTTCCACGCCGAACTGCTGAAGGACGGCTCGATGCCGCTGGACGTGCTGGACCGCAAGATGGAACGCTGGATGGCCGAGCCGGCCAGTGCCACGCCCGCCCCTTCACCCTGACCCGACCGGAGCCCTCATGCGCCCTGCCGTCGTCCTGCTCGTCGCCGTGCTGGGCCTGCTACCCCCAGCCAGCTCCGCCGCCCCGGTGCTGACCCCACCGGATGCGGGTATCGACGGCCTGATGCAGGCCTATGACGGCCAGGTGCCCGGCGCCGCGGTGCTGGTCCTGCATGACGGGCAGCCGGTATTCCGTCGCGGCTACGGGCTGGCGGTGGTGGAAGACGGCACCCCGGTCACCGCGGCCAGCAACTTCCGGCTGGCCTCGGTCAGCAAGCAGTTCACCGCCGCGGCGGTGCTGCTGCTGGTGGAGGACGGCCGGCTCGGGCTGGACCAGACCGCCCGCCAGTGGCTGCCCGAACTGCCACCGGCTGCCGCCGCCATCACCATCCGCCAGCTGCTGTCGCATACCAGCGGCCTGCTCGACTACGAAGACCTGATGGACCCGGCCGACCCGCGGCAGGTGCACGATGCCGACGTGCTGGCCCTGCTCTCGCGCGAAGACCGGTTGAACTTCACGCCCGGCACGCAGTACCGGTACAGCAACAGCGGCTACGCGCTGCTGGCACTGATCGCCGGACGCGCCTCGGGCCAGGATTTCGCAGCCTTCCTGCAGCAGCGCATCTTCCGCCCGTTGGGCATGGCCCATACCGTGGCCCACCAGGACGGTGTCGACACGATCGCCACGCGTGCCTATGGCTACAGCTGGCTCGATGGCCGCTGGCAGCGCACCGACCAGAGCACCACCAGCGCCGTACTCGGCGATGGCGGCATCTATTCCTCGCTGGACGACCTGGCCCGCTGGGATGCGGCGCTGTATGACGACCGCCTGTTGTCCAAGGCCTCGCGCCGCGCGATGTTCAGCCCGGCCACCACGACCACCGAACCTGACGTGCCGCACTACGGCTTCGGCTGGCGCCTGAATGGCGCTGTGCAATGGCACAGCGGCGAAAGCATCGGCTTCCGCAACGTGATCGTTCGCCACCCGGAAAAGCACCTGACCGTGATCGTGCTGACCAACCGCAACGACCCCGAACCCTATCCGCTGGCGCTGAAGATCGCCCAGCGCTGGCTGGACACTCTGCAATGACGGCTGCTTCCGACGCCCTGCTGGGCATTCACCACGCCGCGCTGATCTGCAGCGACTACGCGCGCTCGAAGGACTTCTACGTGCGCATCCTTGGCCTGCGCGTGCTGGCCGAGAACCACCGTGCCGCGCGCGACTCCTGGAAGCTGGACCTGGCCCTGCCCGACGGCGGCCAGCTGGAACTGTTCTCGTTCCCCTCACCGCCGCCCCGGCCCAGCCGCCCCGAGGCCCAGGGCCTGCGCCACCTCGCGTTCCGGGTTGCCGCGCTGGAGCCGTTCATCCAGCATCTGGCGGCGCATGGCGTGGCCTGCGAGCCGATCCGCGTGGACGAATACACCGGCCGCCGCTTCACCTTCTTCGCCGACCCCGACGACCTGCCGCTGGAGCTGTACGAAGTCGGTTGAGCGTTTTTCAATCGTGATTCATCCATGCATGGCATGGATCTACGTGTCGACCAAGGTCGACACCCACCAAGAACAGGGCGTGCCATTCCGACAGATTGCGGAGACCTGCCGAAGGCGGGGTGGGTCCGGTTGCGGGGGTGTCCGCGGCATGGATGCCGCGGCCAAGCCCCCAGGGACGGGTTCACGGCGTCCCCCGCAACCGGACCCACCCCGCCATCCCACGGAATGCGTGCCTTTGCTTCGGCCGTTGCGGTTGCTGTTGCCTCTGCAGGTGCAGCGCGCAGCCCTGCAAAGCCCCCCCTTCCCCATACCCCGCCGAATGGGTATACAGTCGACCCGTACCGGCATCGTGCCGGAATGAACCCTGGGAGGGGACCATGCGCAAGACCTTCAAGACCCTGCTGCTGGCGCTGCCGCTGTGCCTGGCCGCGCTCTCGGCGCAGGCCGCCGACGGCGCCGCCGGCCGCTGGAAGACCATCGACGACAAGACCGGCAAGGTGAAGTCGATCGTCGAGATCACCCAGGCCGCCAATGGCACCCTGACCGGCAAGGTGGTCGACATCCTGCACTCGGACAAGGGTCCCAACCCGGTCTGCGACGGCTGTGAAGGCGCCAACAAGAACAAGCCGGTGAAGGGCATGACCATCCTCTGGAACCTGAAGGCCGACGGCGCCAACAAGTGGTCCGGTGGCACCATCCTCGACCCGGCCAACGGCAAGACCTACAAGTCGAAGATGGAACTGCAGCCGGGTGGCACCAAGCTGGACGTATCCGGCTGCATCGCCTTCATCTGCCGCGCGCAGACCTGGCAGCGCGAATAAGCGCCCTGACCCGCTTCACCCCCGTGACCCGGCCCCGGCCGGGTCACCTCGTTGCGGGCATGCGATACTCTGCGGTTCCCCTCGGCTTCACCCCGCGACCATGACCCGTACCGCGCTCGTCACCACCGCCCTGCCCTACGCCAACGGCCCGCTGCACCTGGGCCACCTGGTCGGCTACATCCAGGCCGACATCTGGGTGCGTGCGCGGCGAATGAGCGGCGGCAAGGCCTGGTTCGTCTGCGCCGACGACACCCATGGCACGCCGATCATGCTGGCTGCGGAAAAGGCCGGGGTCACCCCGGAAACCTTCATCGCCAACATCCAGGCCAGCCACGAGCGTGACTTCGCCGCCTTCGGCGTCGCCTTCGATCACTACGACTCGACCAACTCGGCGGCCAACCAGGCGCTGACCGAGCAGTTCTACCTGAAGCTGGAAGCGGCCGGCCACATCAGCCGTCGTTCGGTGGCGCAGTTCTACGACCCGGCCAAGGGGATGTTCCTGCCCGACCGCTACGTCAAGGGCATCTGCCCGAACTGCGGCAGCCCCGACCAGTACGGAGACAACTGCGAAGTGTGCGGCGCCACCTATGCGCCGACCGACCTGAAGGAGCCGCGTTCGGTCATTTCCGGTGCCACCCCGGAAATGCGCGATTCGGAGCACTTCTTCTTCGAGGTCGGCCACTTCGATGCGTTCCTGCGCGACTGGCTTGCCGGCGATGTCGCCCTGCCGGGCGTGAAGGCCAAGCTGGGTGAATGGCTCAATGCCGAAGGCGGCCTGCGCGCGTGGGACATCTCGCGCGATGCGCCGTACTTCGGTTTCCAGATTCCCGGCCAGCCGGGCAAGTACTTCTACGTCTGGCTGGACGCGCCGATCGGCTACCTGTCCAGCTTCCAGACCCTGTGCGGCAAGATCGGCGAAGACTTCGAATCGCACCTGCGTGCCGGCACCAGCACCGAGCTGCACCACTTCATCGGCAAGGACATCGTCAACTTCCACGGCCTGTTCTGGCCGGCGGTGCTGCACGGTACCGGCCATCGCGCGCCGACCCGCCTGCACGTCAACGGCTACCTGACCGTGGACGGCGCCAAGATGAGCAAGTCGCGCGGCACCTTCGTAATGGCCCGCACTTTCCTCGACGCTGGCCTGGAACCGGAAGCGCTGCGTTACTACTACGCGGCCAAGTCCGGCGGTGGCGTCGACGATCTCGACCTGAACCTGGGTGACTTCATTGCCCGCGTCAATGCCGACCTGGTCGGCAAGTTCGTCAACCTGGCCAGCCGCTGCGCCGGCTTCATCAGCAAGCGCTTCGACGGCCAGCTGGCCGCGCAGCTGCCCGATGCGGCGCAGTACCAGCGTTTCGTCGATGGCCTGGCGCCGATCCGCGAAGCGTACGAGCGCAACGACCCGGCTGCGGCGATCCGCCTGACCATGACCCTGGCCGACGAAGCCAACCGCTACATCGATGACGTCAAGCCGTGGGTGATCGCCAAGCAGGAAGGCGCCGATGCGCAGCTGCAGGCGGTCTGCAGCCAGGGCCTGAACCTGTTCCGCGTGCTGGTCACCGCACTGAAGCCGGTGCTGCCGGCCACCGCCGCGCAGGCCGAGGCCTTCCTGGCTGCGCCGGTGAACGACTGGACCGACCTGGTGCAGCCGCTGCTGGGCCACCGCATCACCGACTACACCCCGCTGTTCACCCGTATCGACCCGAAGAAGATTGACGCCATGATCGACGCCTCCAAGGACACCCTGCAGCCGGCCGCCGCTGCTGCCCCCGCCGCCAAGGCCGACGCCGCCAAACCGGCCGCACCGGCACCGGCGCCGGCCAAGGACGAAGCGAACAGCGCCGACGCGCCGGCCTACATCGGCATCGATGATTTCGCCAAGCTCGACCTGCGCATCGGCAAGGTGCTGGTGTGCGAATTCGTGGAAGGCTCGGACAAGCTGCTGCGCTTTGAACTGGATGCCGGCGAGCTGGGCAAGCGCCAGATCTTCTCCGGCATCCGCGGCAGCTACGGTGAGCCGGAAAAGCTGGTGGGCCGCAGCGTGGTGTTCATCGCCAACCTGGCCCCGCGCAAGATGCGCTTCGGCCTGAGCGAAGGCATGATCCTGTCGGCCGGCTTCGACGGCGGCGCGCTGGCGCTGCTGGACGCCGACAGCGGCGCACTGCCGGGCATGCCGGTCCGCTGATGCCTCAAGCGGGCGTGGCCACGGCCGCGCCCGCCGGCAGCACCGGCCACGGGGGCAACGCGATGGGAGGCAACGGAATGGAACTGGCGCTGTTCGACTTCGACCACACCGTAACCACCTGCGATACCTATGGCCGTTTCCTGCGCCGCGTGGCCACGGCCGAACAGCTGGCGCAGGCGTGGTGGAAAGTCGGCCCGTGGCTGGTGGCGTACAAGCTGAAGCTGATCTCGGCCGAACGCATCCGTGCACGCGTCACCCGCCTGACCTTCAGCGACCGCCACAGCGACGACATCACTACGCTGGCCGCCGGCTTCTCGCGCGAATTCCTGCCCGAGGTGGTGCGCCCGGAAATGCTGGAGCAGATCCGCTGGCACAAGGAACAGCAGCACACCGTGGTGATCGTGTCCGGTTCGCTGGACCTGTACCTGAAGCCATGGTGCGAGCAGCTGGGCCTGCAGTTGATCTGCAACCGGCTGGAGAGCCAGGACGGCCGCCTGACCGGTCGCTATGCCGGTGGCGACTGCGGTCCGCGCAAGGTCGAGCACATCCGTCGCCAGTTCGATCTGTCGCGTTACGTGCGCATCCATGCCTACGGCGACAGTTCCGAAGACAAGCCGATGCTGGCACTGGCCCACGAGCGCTGGTTCCGTGGCAAACCCCTGAAGTAACCCAACGCGCAGCCTTCGCCACGCATGAGCCTGACCCCGCCCCTGACCGAACGACTCGACCGCCTGCTGCCCCAGACCCAATGCGGGCAATGCGGTTACGACGGCTGCCGCCCCTACGCGCAGGCGATGGCGCGCGGCGAGGCGGGCGTGGACCGCTGCCCACCGGGTGGCGATGCCGGTGCGCGTGCA
The DNA here is from genome assembly GCF_029839665.1 of Stenotrophomonas sp. GD03930. Taxonomy (NCBI): domain Bacteria; kingdom Pseudomonadati; phylum Pseudomonadota; class Gammaproteobacteria; order Lysobacterales; family Lysobacteraceae; genus Stenotrophomonas; species Stenotrophomonas sp. GD03930. Next base: position 1,952,189 of record NZ_JAOCAV010000001.1, read on the forward strand.
CTGGCCCAGGTGCTGGGCACACCGGCCATTCCGTTTGACCGCTCGCGCGGCGAGCACAAGGCCGCGCAGGTTGCGTTGATCGTGGAGGCCGACTGCATCGGCTGCACCAAATGCATCCAGGCCTGCCCGGTGGATGCCATCGTCGGCGGTGCCAAGTACATGCACACGGTCATCGCCGATCTGTGTACCGGCTGCGAGCTGTGCATTCCGCCATGCCCGGTGGATTGCATCGAGCTGGTGCACCCGCAACAAGGCTCAGATCCCTTGTCCAGAGGAAAAGGGATCTGAGCCTGCACGACGGTTACGGCACTGCGGCCGTCACCACGATCTCGACCTTCCACTCGGCGTGGGCCAGCTTGGCTTCGAACGTTGCGCGGGCCGGGGTCGCGCCCTCGACCACCCACTCGTCCCACGCCTTGTTCATGCCATCGAAGTCGGCGATGTCGGCCAGGAACACTTCCGCGCGCAGCACGTGCTGGCGATCGCTGGCCACCAGCGCCAGCAGCTTGTCGATCTCCGCCAGCACCTGCCGGGTCTGACCGGTGATGTCCTGGCTGGTGTCTTCCGGAATCTGGCCGGAGAGGTAGGCGACCTTGTTGTACACGGTCATTTCGGACATGCGCGGTCCGACGTCGTAACGCTCCATCATGGGCGTGGCTCCTGCGGGTGATCAGGCCTGCATTGTCCTCCAAAGCGGTCAACGATGGGTGCACGCGGGCGTGCCGCACAACGCCACTACCGCGCTCCGACACGCCCGCTGGTCAAATGCCCGCGACAGGCGCACGATGCGCCACGCCCGCGTTGACACCGCCCTCCCCCTCCCTGACGCACCCTTGCGCTGATGACCCCAGCCACCGACCCCGCCACCGCTTCCTCCACCCCGGCATGGAAGCGGGTCCTTACCATCGTCGTCCCGCTGCTGATCCTCGCATTGGCCCTGCATGGGCTGGCCAACGAGTTCGATGAGAACGGCTACCGCGCCATCCGCCACGCCTTCCATCAACTCAGCGGCACGCAGATCGCGCTTACCGTGGTGCTTGGCCTGGCCAGCTACGCCTGCCTGATCGGCTTTGACGCCATCGGCCTGCGCCGCAGCGGCATCCGCGTGCATCCGGCACGCATCGGCATCACCGCATTCCTGGCACATACGCTGGGCCAGACCGTGGGCTTCGCCGCGCTGACCGGTGGCGCGGTGCGCCTGCGCGGTTACCGCACTGCCGGCCTGGACCTGGCGCAGATCGGCCAGGTGGTGCTGATGAGCACGCTCGGCTTCGTGTTCGGTGCCTGGCTGCTGATCAGCGTGGCGCTGTGCATGGAGCCTGAAGCCGCGGCGCTGGCACTGCCGCTGAATCCGGACGCGGTGCGCGTGGTCGGCATCATCGCGCTGTTCGCCTATCTGGCGATGCTGCTGCTGGTCGGCCGCGAAGGCCGCCAGTTCAGCGTGTTCGGCCATGGCCTGTGGCTGCCCGACCGCCGCACCATGATCGGCGTCACCGTGCTCAGCGTGATCGAACTGGTACTGGCCAGCGCCGCGTTCTACGTGCTGCTGCCGGACTCGACGCCCACCGGCCTGCCCGGCTTCGTCGGCCTGTACCTGGTCGCGGTGCTGGCCGGCCTGGTCTCCACCGTCCCCGCAGGCCTCGGCGTGTTCGAATGGAGCCTGCTGAAGCTGCTGCCGCAGGTTGCACCGGCGGCGGTGCTGGCCGCCGCGCTGATCTACCGCGTTACCTACTACGTGCTGCCGTTGGTGCTGGCCACCCTGCTCGCATTGGCCCCTGCCCTGCGGCAACCGCTGCAGGCCAGCGCTGGCGCCACCCGCACCGGCTGGAACGCACTGCGCCCCTGGTTGCCACAGATCATCGCGCTGGCGGTGTTCAGCATCGGTGCCGCGCTGGTCATCGACGGCACACTGCCCACGCCACGCCGGCATCTGGTCAATGCCTCGCTGCCGGTCCTGGAAACCTCGCACCTGATCGGCAGCCTCAGCGGTGTCGCGCTGCTGCTGATCGGCCAGGGCCTGGCCCGGCGCAGCCATGCGGCGTGGATGCTGGCGATGGCGGTGTGCGTGGTCACCCCGTTGCCGCTGTGGCTGCGCGGCGGCCAATGGTTGATCGCAGTTTCCGCAGTGCTGGCGGCGATGGCCCTGTGGGCCGCGCGCCGCGAGTTCTACCGCCAGGGTGCGCTGCTGGACGAGGCCTGGTCGTGGCCGTGGCTGCGCAACCTCGGCCTGGTGCTGGTCGCGGTTACCTGGCTGCTGTTCTTCACCTACAGCCATGTCGAATACCAGAACGAGCTGTGGTGGCAATTCGCGGTGTCCGGCAACGCGCCGCGTGCGCTGCGTGCGCTGCTGGTGGTGGCCATCGCGCTGGTGATGTTCGGCCTGGCGCGATTGCTGCACAGCACCCGCAGCCCGCTGCCGGCCGCCGATGAAGCCACGCTGCAGTCGCTGGCGCCGGTACTGGCCGGTGCCACCGATACCCAGGCCTGCCTGGTGCTGACCGCCGACAAGGCGGTGCTGCGCGATGATGCAAAGCAGGGCTTCGTGATGATGCAGCGCTATGGCGGTTCGCTGATCGCGATGGGCGATCCGGTCGGACCGCCGGAGGTCGCCCGCGCATTGATCTGGCGCTTCCGCGAGGAGGCCGACCGGCTCGGCCTGCGCCCGGTGTTCTACCAGGTTGGCGAGACCTACTGGCAGACCTACCTTGACCTCGGCCTGGGCCTGGTCAAGCTGGGCGAGGAAGCGATGGTGCCGCTGCACGACTTCGGCCTGGAAGGCCGCGAACGTGCCGACCTGCGCCAGGCCTGGAACCGCGGCAAGCGCAGCGGCCTGTCATTCCGGGTGGCACCCGTGGAAGAGATTCCCAGCCTGCTGCCACGCCTGCATGCCATCTCCAACGCCTGGCTGGACGACAAGGCCGGCGATGAAAAGGGCTTCTCGCTGGGCAGCTACGACCCGGATTACCTGGCGCGCTTCCCGGTCGCACTGGTCGAGGCCGAAGGCCAGATCGTGGCGTTCGCCAACCTGTGGCAGGCACCGGCCGGCGCCGAGCTGTCGGTGGACCTGATGCGCCATGTCAACGAGGCGCCCAAGGGCACGATGGACTTCCTTTTCATCGAACTGTTCCTGTGGGGCCGCGCGCAGGGCTACGCGCGCTTCTCGCTGGGCATGGCGCCGCTGTCCGGATTGGCCCAGCATCGGCTCGCGGGCCGCTGGAACCGGCTGGCCGGCCTGCTGGCGCGGCACGGCGAACGCTTCTATGGCTTCAGTGGCTTGCGCCGCTTCAAGTCGAAGTTCGATCCGCAGTGGCGGCCGCGTTATCTGGCAGCACCCGGCGGCATGCACCTGCCGGCGGCGCTGCTGGATGCCACGCGCCTGATCTCGCTGGATCCGCGGCGGAATTGAGGCCCCCTACCGCGGGGCATGGCCCGGCGCTACGCGCCACCCTTGAGGATCACCTCGGCCAGGCGGTCGTAGTCACCATTGAAGTGATGGTCGCCCGGCAGCTTCACCTTCTGCACGCCATCGTTGGCGGGAAGGCCCGGGCACAACGCGTCATCGTCGTCCTGCCCATACACGCACAACGTCTTGCCAGCCGGCAGCTTCGCCACTTCCGGCGCGATCGGCAGGCCGTCACCGCCGCCGCCCAGCCAGTTGCTGACATGGAACTCGAAGTCGGCCTTCTTGCCCACCGACAGCAGCACAATACGGTCCAGTGCCGCGCGGGTATCTGCATCGAGCTGGTTGATGGTGGCCGGCAGCACGTCGGCGCCCTGCGAGAATCCGATCAGCATGACCTTGTCGCGGTGCCACTGCTGGCGGTAGTGATCGATGATCTTCTGCAGGTCCGCAGCAAAGCCCTTCGGCGTGCGCTCGCTCCAGAAGTAGCGCAGCGAATCGATGCCGACCACCGCCACGCCGTGCTCGTTGAGCGACGACGCCACGTCCTTGTCCAGGCCGGCCCAGCCACCGTCGCCGGAGACAAACACGGCCAGCGTGTCACCGTTGCCGGTCGCCGGTACTTCCACCACCGGCAGGCCCTTCAGCGCAGCCGGCGGCGGTGCCAGGCTGACACCCGCCTGCGCCCCCATCACCCGCGCCGCAGCCACCAGGCCCGGTGAGGCATCACCGCGCGTGGTGCGCTTGAACTCGCGCGCCATCGCCACCTGCTGCACGAACCCGCTGGCCTCGCCCATCTTGCAGCCGTGATCACCGGCCGCACTCAACCACGGGAAGTTCAGTTCGGCGGGCTGCAACCTGTTGCGCTTCACGCCATCGCCGCAGACCATGCGCTCGTGGCTGTGGTCCGGGCAGAAGCCGGTGGTGAGCAGGCCGGCGAATACCTGGGTATCGGCCTGCGCCGCCAGCGAGTAGGCCATTTCGGCACCTTCACCATCGCCGCCGACCAGCGGCAGGTGATAGCCGGGCAGATGCAGCGACGCCTGCAGCCAGCGCGAGAAGTTCTCGACGTCACCGGAACCGAACGAGCAGGTCGGGTTACCCTCGCGCTTGAGCACCCCGCGCAGATGCGCGATATCCACGGCAGCGACCATCGCGCCATCGGCACGCAGGGCCTCGATCGGCAAACGGCTGGTATCACCGCCGGCAGAAGGTTCATGGAACCAGATCACTACCCGCTGCGGCGTTCCCGACGGCATGTGCACCGGAATCTGTTCGAACCGCCCGTGGCTGAACTGCTGCACGTTGGCCGCCGCCATCGCCGGCAGCGCAGCCAGCGCCAGTACCACACCCATTGCCCTGCCCAGCCCTGCACGCTTCATATCGCAGCCCCGATGGAATGCGCACACGATACGCCGCCACCGCGTGCACGGCACGTACCGGCGCAGGCCGTTGGGGGTTCAGTGAGGGGCGGGACGGCGGCTGCGGCGGTACAACGCCAGCGCCAGGTACAGCAGCCAGCCCACGATCACCGCAATCACAACCTTCTGCCCCAGCCCACGCGGCGGCCCAGCGCGCCACAGCACGTGCAGCCAGAGAAGCACGAACGCCAGCCACGCCCAGCCCCAGAGCAGGCCGGCGGCGGACTGCCAGCCCGGTTCGCGGCGCAGGTACCAGGCCTGCAGCAGCATGCCGACGCTGGCACACAGGAACGCGGTGTTGGCCGCCAGCCCATGGATGAACGGTGCCAGCAATGGCGTTGCATCGGGCAGCCAGCTGTCACCGATGGCGACGGTGGCCAGCCCCAGTGCGGACACGGTGAACAGCAGCGGCGCGGCCCCGCTGCGACGCGGGCCGATGCTGCCGCGATACAGCGCGATGCCGAGCACCGCGATGGCCAGCGCCAACAGGCAATACGCCGCGCGCAGTGCCAGCCCCCACGGCCCATGCAGGTAGAGGCTGAGCGTGGCCCGCACCCAGTCCAGGTCGGTGCGCGCGAACTGGGTCCACAGTGCAGTCGACACGAACAGCAGCAACGCCACCATCGCCAGCACTGCCGCCGGACGCGCGCGGTTCATGGCGCGGCATCCGGATGCCGCGCCTGCCACTCGGCCAGCGCCTTGCGGTAGCGCTGCAGCTCATCGGCATACAGGTCAAGCACGCACAGCGGGCAACCACTGCCGCAACACTCGTTGGGACCGGGTTCTTCCGGCGGCAGCGGGCGGGGATCGGGATCAGGGACGGACACGGTCGGAAACGGTGTTGGGGGAAACAGCGCCCAGTGTACCGGGCGGGCTCAGCGGCCCAACTGCCGGCGCAGGTTGTCGCGGGCCGCGGCATCCAGGCGCTGGTGGAAGAAATCGCTGAGGAAGATGCGTGGCGCGCGCAGCAGGCCCTGCAGGAAGCGCCGGCGCCCGGCACGGTACAGGAAGCCCGGTACCACGCCCGTGTACTCCTCGGCCACGCCGCGGTCGTAGGCGGCGAACACCGGTTCCGGCGCGGCCAGGATCGCCATGTCGCAGTCCAGGAACAGCGCGGCCTCGGCATCGACATCGTCCGGGCCGAGCTCGCCATGGCGGGCGGTCAGCAGGATCAGCTGCTCGACCCGGGTGCCATCGACGGCAGCCAGTTCCGGTGCCTGCGCGATTGCCTGCAGCGCCAGCTGCGCCGAGCGTGCCTCGTTGTCCTTGCGCCCGGCCTGGTAGATCGCATCGTGGTAAAGCGCGGCCAGATAGACCTCGGCCGGCTGCTGCCAGCCCGGGCCATCAGCCACCTCCTGGCAGTGCTGCAGCACGGCGCGCACGTGGCCGAAGTGGTGGTAGGCGCGAGGCGGCGTTGCATAGCTGTCCTGCAGCGCCTGCCACTGCGCCGGGGAAAGCGAGAGCGGTGAGAAGTCCATGCCCGGATCATCCCGCCTGCGCCGGCGGCGGGCAAGCTGGCTGTTTTTTCACCACGCACTCACAACGCTTGCCGGGCGCGGCCTGGGCGCGGTTGTCCACAGCTTTGTCGAGCGCTGGTCCACACCGGTTGTGGATGAACCGCGACGCCGACCAACGGTCGCTGCAGCGGAACATCCCTGGGTCTACACTCGCCACAGGCGGGAGCGCCCGCCGCTGCCGGGAGCTGTCATGTACCGTCCTTCCGTCCCTTGCCTCGCCTTTTCGCTGCTCGCCCTCTGTGCGCCGGCCTTCGGCGCGGACCCGGCGCCGCCTGCAACGGTGGTGACCACTCCAACCATCACCGTGTCGGCCCCGCGCGTGCCAACGCCGGAGGAAGTGTTCGCCATTCCGGCGGACCTGCGCGCGATGCTGCAGAAACAGGTGATCCAGCGCAGCTACTCCCGCGACCTGCGCCTGCAGGCGCTGGTGGAAATGATCTTCGACCAGCACGGCCTGGACCTGCAGTACGACGCCAATGCGACCTACACCGTCAGCGAAATCTGGCAGCACCGCCAGGCCAACTGCCTGGCCTTCACCCTGCTGTTCGTGACGCTTGCCCGCGAAGCCGGCATCCAGGCCCGCGTGCAGGAAGTGGGACAGGTGGTGTCGTGGTACCAGGACCAGCAGAACGGCGTGGTCTACAACGTCGGGCACGTCAACGCCGGCGTCGACGTCGGCGGGCGTTTCGGTACCGTCGACCTCGACCGCAACGTGCTCTACGACCGGCGCGGGCCGGTTCCGGTCAGCCGTGCGCGGGCCTTGGCGCATTTCTACAACAACCGCGGCGCCGAGTACCTTGCCGAAGGTGACCTGGTGGGCGCACGCGCGTTCTTCGACGCAGCGCTGGCCCAGGACAGCGGGTTCGCTCCAGTCTGGAACAACGTCGGCGTGCTCGACCATCGCGCAGGCGACAACGAAGGCGCACGACAGGCGCTGGACAGGTCGCTGCAGCTGGATGGACGCCAGGATGCCGCGCTGACCAATGCCTCGGCCCTGTTCCGCAGCCTGGGCTTGACCGCGCAGGCGCAGGCGCTGGAGCGCCGGTTGACGTCGGTGCAGCGCGAGGACCCGTTCGCACAGTACATGCTCGGCGCCAAAGCCGAGCGTGCGGGCCAGCTGGATGCGGCGATCCGCTACTACCGCCAGGCGGTGCGCCTGTATGACACCGCGCACCAGTTCCACTTCGGGCTGGCACGGGTCTATTTCCTGGCCGGCCAGCTCAAGCGTGCCGATCGCGAAATGCTGCGCGCGCAGGAACTGGGCGGGGCCCAGGAGCAGGCACGCTACCAGGCCAAGCTGGACAGCCTGGCGCGCTGGCGCGCGCAGCAGGCCAGGCGCTGAGGTCCGGTCAGGCCTTCTTGAGGAAACAGGTCTTCAGGACCAGCCCCTTGATCTTGTCCGAGTTGCCTTCGATGTGCTCGGCATCGTCTTCGACCAGGCGGATGTTGCGGATCACCGTGCCCTGCTTCAGCGGGATCGAGGAGCCCTTCACCTTCAGGTCCTTGATCACGGTGACGGTGTCGCCGGTCTGCAGGGTATTGCCGTTGCTGTCACGCACGACCAGGGTCGAACCGGCGCTTTCCTCGGCGGTCCACTCGAAGCCGCAGTCGGCGCAGATCCACAGCGCGCCATCGGCATAGGTGTTTTCCAGGGTGCACTGCGGGCAGGCGGGGGCGGACGACATCGGCAAGTACCTCAAAATGAATCAACAGCCGCCATTGTAACCGGCCGGCCTTTTTCCCATTCCGCCGGGAGGGGCGGCGGCAGCCCTCCTTCACGGCAGGACGCAGGAACTTGCAGTTGGTGGCGAACTGCAGCAGAGTGCGCGGCCCCTGATCGTCCCCGGAACTCCCCATGCGCCTCGGCATCGACTTCGGTACCAGCAACTCCGCCGCCGCCATCGTGCATGAGGGAAAACTGTTGCCGATCCGCTTCGGCGATGCCGAGCAGTTCCGCACCAGCGTCTACTTCCCCGGCGTGGTGCCCGACCCGGACGACTTCCAGCTCGACGACGGCCAGGAACACCAGCTGCAGCAGATGATCGACAGCGCCGCCCGCGCAGCGCGTGCCGCCGGCCAGGAACGCACGCCACAGGCGCTGCGCCGCGAAGCCCTGCGCGCGCTTCGCCGCGAGTGGATGGAAGCCCGTGCCGGCCAGGAACGCAGCGCCAGCGACCTGCTGCAGAACGCGGTCTACGGTGATGAGGCACTGGAAGCGTACTTCGAGGAACACGAAGGCAACCTGGTGCAGAGCCCGAAGTCGATGCTGGGCTACAACCTGCACCCGCGCGCCAGGCAGACCATCACCGGCATCGCCGCGCACATCCTTGAACACATCCGCCTGACCGCCAGCGCCCAGCTTGGCCGCCCGCTGCGTGCCGCCCTGCTCGGGCGCCCGGTGCAGTTCCGCAGTTCGATCGGCGCGGCCGGCAACGACCAGGCGCTGGACATCCTGCGCGAGGCCGCCACCCAGGCCGGCTTCGACCAGATCGATTTCCTTGAAGAACCCGCCGCTGCGGCCATGCATTACCACGCCGAAAGCCGCGAGCGGCACCAGGCGGTAATCGTCGACATCGGCGGCGGTACCACCGACATCGCGCATGCCGAAGTCGGCGGCGACGACGCACCGCGCATCCACCGCGCCTGGGGTATCGCCCGCGGCGGCACCGACATCGACCTGGCACTGAGCCTGTCCAGCTACATGCCGCTGTTCGGCCGCGGCATCACCCGCGTACCGGCCCACCACTATGTGGAGGCGGCCACCGTCCAGGACATGACCCGCCAGCGCGATTTCCGCCTGCACAAGTACGACCATGTGGACGCGCCCTGGGGCGACCGCCTGCAGGCCCTGCAGGACACCGGCAACACCGCGCGCCTGTACCGCGATGTCGAACGCGCGAAGATCGCCCTGAGCGCCGCCAGTGAACACCGCAGCACGCTGGACTACATCGCCCGCGACCTGCATGCCGACAGCAGCGCCGACGGCCTGGCCTCCGCCGCGCATGGGTACCTGGAGCAGATCCGCGAACTGCTGGCCCAGGTTCGCAGCGACATCGGTGGCGACCCGGATGCGGTGTTCCTGACCGGCGGCATGTCCCGTGCCGGCTACCTGCGCCAGGCCGTGGCCGAGGCCTTCCCGGGCGCCCGCATGGTCTACGGCGAACCCTCGCTGGGCGTGGTCCAGGGCCTTGCGCTGGCCGCAGCCAGCCAGGATTAACAAAACGTTACGCGGTCTAAGTTACTCTTGGTCGGCTAGAACCCTGCTGCACCTTCCACCGGCCACGCCGGTGCGTGTCTTCCGTGCAGCCCGGCCCGCCCTGCGGGCCTAGCGACCATGCCTTCCTGGCTCGTTCATGGTCCGCGTACCACCGGAGCCGCCATCGAGACCCGCTTTGGGCACCCGCCAGGCCCCAGAGGCCTTACAACCTGACGCAGCACCTGCACCCATCGACTGCCGCCGTTGTGACGCGGTCTGTTGCCGGCTGCCGGTGCTGCTGCAGCCCGGCGACCAGGTGCCCGGCCAGTTCCTTTCGCGCGACGCCCACGGCCGTGCCGTGATGGCACGCAACGAGGAAGGCTGGTGCGCGGCGATCGATCCCTATCACCTGCGCTGCACGATCTATTCGCAGCGCCCGGCGATCTGCCGCCAGTTTTCGATGGGCGGCGATGACTGCCGCCGCGAGCGGCAGGACTACCTGCGCCAGGCTGATGCCTGGTCGCTTTCCTCCCCTTCCACCTGACAGGAGCAACCATGCCCCGCAAGGCAAAGACCCCCGCGAAGGCCAGCAACAGCATCCGCAGCGAACGCAAGGGCGCGGCCGCCAGCACCGTGGTCAGCAGTGATTCGATCGCTTCGGACCTGGCTGCGTTCCGCAAGGCCGGTGGCAAGATCGAAGTCCTCGGCACCACCTGGGCGCTGAAGAAAGCCAGCTGACCCAGTACCGACCGCGGCGGCGCTGCCGCCGCGGCCTGCCGGACCGCGCTCAGCGATCCAGGCGTACCTGCACACTGCCCGAATGCGACTGGATGCGGATGTCACCATCACCGCCGCCCAGCCGCGTGTCGAGGTGGCTGCCCGGCCCGTAGCGCGGCCGCTCCACCTGCCCGGCATCGCTGTTGATAGAACCGCTGAAGCTGTTCACCGACAGCTGCGCCGACACCGTGCGCGGCAGGCTCAGCGTCACCGAGGCGCTCACCGATTCGACGTTGATGCGGCCACCCGGTGCCAACCCGGCCGCTGCCAGCTCGATGCTGCCCGACACGGTTTCCACCGCCAGCCGCTGCACCCGCCCGGCGTCCACCTCGACCCGGCCGGACACGGTCTGCGCACCGATATCACCGGATACACCGCCACCGGCCTCGATCCGGCCACTGACCGTATTGACGTCAAGCTTCGGTGTCTGCAGGCGAGCACTGACACTGCCGCTGACCGTGTTGAGCTTGCTGTCGCCACTGCGCCCGGCCGCACTCAGGCTGCCGCTGACCGTATCGGCCTGCAGGCGGCGCACGTCGATGCCGCTGATGTCCTGGCTGGCGCTGACCGTACTCAGCAGCAGTTCCACCGAGCGCGGCACATTCAGCACCAGCGTGGCGCCACCGTTGCCGTTGCGGCGCGGGTATTCGATCTCCCAGCGCACGCGGTTGGCGCTCTTCTCCTGGCGCAGCTGCAGGCCGTCACTGAGCGTGCCGGTGAGCTGCACATCGTTGCGGTCCCAGCCGCGCACGGTGACCTTGCCGGCAACATTGCTCAGTTCGATGCGACCGCCGGCGGCCAGCGTGTGGCGTTCATCGATACGGGTGTCGGCCAGCGCCAGCGAGGGTGCCAGCAACAGCGCCACACAGCAGGAAATCAGGGTTCGGGTCATTGCGGTCTCCTCAGGTTGCCAGGCCGGACTCGGCGGCATAGGCCGCCTGCCGGGTCAGTTCCAGACGCAGCGCATAGGTGCGCTTGAGCTGGCCAAGCAGGTGCGGCGCACGTGGGTCCTGCGCCAGTGCGGCGCGGATCTGCGCGGCACTTTCATCAAGTTCGTGCAGGGCCGGTTGCCATTCCGGCGCCCGGCCATCGGGCAGCGAAGCCACGGCCTGCTGGTACTGCTCGGTCATCGCCGCGGCCTGCAGCTGCAGCGCGGACGGCGCCGGCATGTCAGGCTGCGCATGGCGCCACGGCGCCACCGCATACACCGCCAGGCTGGCCGCCAGGGCCGCGCCCACCGGCAGCCACCAGCGCCGCCTCGGACGCATGGGCAGGGCCACCACATTGCCATCCGCTGCAGGCGCCGACGGTGGTTCACGCGGTGGCAGCCGGGCCGACAGGCGCTCCCAGCCATCGGCGGGCACGCTGCGTTCGCTGGACAGGGCACGCAGGCCTGCCAGCAGCGCGGAATCGGAATCGTGGTCGTGTGTCGTCATGTCATGTCTCCCAGCCGTGCACGCAGCAAACCGCGCGCACGATGCAACTGTGCCTTGGAACTGCCGACAGCCATCTGCAGCTGCTCGGCGATTTCCTGGTGTTTCCAGCCTTCGATATCGTGCAGTACCAGTACCGCACGTGCCCGTGGTGGCAGCGTCGACAGCGCGCGCTCCAGGTCGCGCTCGGTGCCGGCACAGCGGTCATGCACCGCCAGTTCCTGCAGCCCGCCGTCGACCTCATCCAGACTGTCGTGGTCCTGCCCGGCCGCACGCCCACGCAGTTCCATCAGGGCGGCATTGACGCCCAGCCGATGCAGCCAGGTCGACAGGCTGCTCTCGAAACGGAACCCCGGCAGCGCCTTCCAGGCCTGCAGGAAGGCCTCCTGCAGCGCATCTTCGGCACGTGCCTGCTGGCCCCCACACAGCCGCCACAGCACGGCAAATACGCGGGGCGCGTGGCGCCGGTACAGCAGTTCGTAGGCGGCGGTATCGCCAGCGGCCGCCGCCCGCACCAGGGCGGATTCGTCGACGGCGTCGTTGGCGGCAGGCGGCGCGGGCATGGTGGTGTCGAGCATATCGCTTGGATGCGGCGGCCCTGAAAAAGGTTTAGAGCCAGACGATGATCGATTCCCTGCAACCTTTTCGGCGGCCGCTGCATCCATGCAAGGTCCTTCGTGAAAACGCCGTCCGGGAGTCCTGCCATGTCCAGCCCATCCTGCGCCGCCCTGCTGGTGATCGCCGCCTGCGTCCTGTTGCAGGTGCTGGGCCTGTCGCTGCAGCTTCGCCCCGACAACGGCCGCGCCTGCCTGCAGCAGCATCGCAAGGAGCTGGTCTGCCTGGCCTGGACGCCCACGGTCGAATCCGCCGCACGCGCCGGGTAACATCGGGGGCCGTTTCCCCTCCGTAGTCGTCCCATGATGTTGTCGCTGAAGGACCACCTGCCGCCCTGGACCCACCCTTGGCTGAACTACGCCGGCGTTGCCCTGCAGATCGTGCTGGTGCTGCTGGTCGCCTGGCTGCTGCGTCTGCTCGCCCGTCGCCTGATCCGCCGCTTCGCCGAGCACTACACGCTGCCGCCGGAAATGGTGATGGGCGCACGCCGGATCACCAGCTTCGTGGTCTATTTCAGTGCCCTGCTGTACATCCTCAGCCTGCTCGGCGCGAAGCCATCGGTGCTCTGGACCGCCTTCACCGGCTTCGCCGCGGTGGGCGCGGTGGCCTTCTTCGCGGCCTGGAGCGTGCTGTCCAACATCTTCTGCACGCTGCTGATCTTCACCACCCGTCCGTTCCGCCTGCACGACTACATCGAGGTGCTGGAAAACGGCGAGAAACCTGGGCTGAAGGGCCGGGTGATCGACGTGAACCTGATCTACACGACGCTGCAGGAAACCGGTGACGGCCACGAGGGCACGGTGCTGCAGCTGCCGAACAACCTGTTCTTCCAGCGCACGGTGCGTCGCTGGCGCGACCCGGCGCAGGCTCCCGGCGGGATCCAGGGCGACGGCTGAGGGGGTTTTTCTTTGCAGGGCTGCGCCCTGCACCCGCCGAATCCACGTCAATCGCCAGAACAACAGCAACAGCGGGCATTCCGTGGGTTGGCGGGGTGGGTCCGGTTGAGGGGGGCGCCGTAAATACGTCCATGTAGGCTCGGTCGCCGCATCCATGCGGCTCACGCCCCCTCAACCGGACCCACCCCGCCTTCGACAGATTTCCGCGAGCGGCCGGAACGGCGTTCCGCTCTGGTGGGTGTCGACCTTGGTCGACACAGTAGAGCCACGCCATGCGTGGATGATTCATTCGATATCTGGCAGAAGAATCGTGTCGACCAAGGTCGACACCTACCAACAACCGCGCGTTCCAATGGCCGCCGTTGCCAACAGCCGCGTGAACCTGTCGAAGGTGGGGCGGTGTCGGATTGCGGGGTGTCAGCCGCATGGATGCGGCTGCCAAGCCTACATGGACGTACTTGCGGCGTCCCCGCACTCCGACACCGCCCCGCCATCCCACGGAATGCCCGCTGTTGCCGTTGCTTCGGCTGTTGCCGTTGCTTCGGCTGTTGCACTGGCTTCTGCAGGTGCAGGGCGCAGCCCTGCCGAACATCCCTTACCTCAGCTGGCTGTCCTTGCTGCCGCGCCGGTTGTAGCCGCTGTGCGCGTGCTCCTCATCATCCAGCGCCTGCTGGCAGGCCACGCACAGGCGTACCCCGGGCACGGCCTGGCGCCGCGCCAACGGGATCGGCGCGTCGCATTCCTCACAGTGTTCCAGACCCGGACCCTGGCGCAGCTGGCGCCGCGCGCGGGCAATCGCATCATCAACGGTAGCGTCGATCTGATCCTGGACCGCGCCATCTCCCGCCCAACCGGTGGCCATGGCCATCCTCCGCAGGTGTGTCGCCTGATATGGGGACGATACACGCCGGCAAAAAGACAGGCCGTGATGCGGAGCCGAGCCGTGCTCGGCTGCTCTTCAGGAAGACGAACAGGATGCGAACGGGTTCGAGTCAGGCCGATTGCGGCTTAATCCCCTCCGTCCCCTTTTTGCTTACCAGACCAGGTCGTCGGGCACCTGGAACTGGGCGTAGTAGGCATCGTCCTCGGCGTTGCCGGTGGAGATCTCGGCGGTCGAGCCCGGCTGGCCGTGGTCGACGATGATCGCTTCCGGGGCGCGTTCACGCACCTTCTCGGCGGCGGCTCGCGGCAGCAGCGCATAGCCTTCACCGTGGGCGACAATGACCAGCACGCCCACCGACAGTGCCTTGCGCAGCTTGGGGTCGATCAGCAGGGTGCGGATCATGGCGCCGTCGCTGAAGCGGTATTCGTCATCGCCCTTGTGGGGCACGGCGTGCGCGCTGATGATCTGCTTCGCCTGTGCCTTCTGTTCCGCCTGCCGGGCCTGGGCGTTGCGTTCGGCAGCCAGCGCGCGGTCGCGCTCGACCTTCTCGGCGCGGGCGCGTTCAGCTTCGCGCTGGACCTCGGCCGAGGTCGATTCGGCCTTGCCCTGGCGGGCCTTGGCCTGCGCGCTCGCGGCGGCGCTGGCCTGCGACTTCTTGGCCAGGCCGGCCTTGAGCAATTGTTCCTGCAGCGCGTTGGGCTTTGCCATGGTCGTTGCGTACCGCGTGTAATCTTGGAGGCCCCATTCTACCGGCGCCCCGCCCCCCCTGCATGGCAGTGATGAAGTACCTCACCGGCTATCCCGAACCCCTGGTCGCCCAGGTGAGTGAACTGCTGGCGCAGGGCAAGCTCGGCCCATGGCTGCAGCAGCGCTACCCGGACCCGCACGAGGTGCGCAGCGACCGCCAGCTGTACGACTACACGCAGGAACTGAAAGACCGTTACCTGCGCAAGTCGGTGCCGCTCAACAAGGTCTGCTACGACAACACGCTGGAAGTGATCAAGCACGCGCTGGGCACCCACACCGCCATCTCCCGCGTACACGGCGGTCGCCTCAAGGCCAGCCGCGAGATCCGCATCGCCACCGTGTTCCGCCAGGCGCCGGCGGCATTCCTGCGCATGATCGTGGTGCATGAACTGGCCCACCTGAAGGAAGCCGACCACAACAAGGCCTTCTACCAGCTGTGCCAGCACATGGAGCCGGACTACCTGCAGCTGGAATTCGACACCCGCCTGTACCTGACCGAGCTGGCCAACCGCGGCCAGCGCTGAGCGGCCGCAGCAGCTACACTGCGCGCCCCCTGCCCGACCTGACCGAACCGCCCGCCATGGAACCGATCCGTCTCGACAAACGCCTGTCCGCCCTGCTCGGCATCCCGCGCGGCGAAGCCCGGCGCTACATCGAGGGCGGCTGGGTCACGGTCGATGGCGAGGTGGTGGAACAGCCGCAGCGCCCGGTCGACGACAACGCCGTGATCGTGGTGGCCGAGCAGGCCAGCGATGACAAGGCCGAGCGGGTCAGCATGCTGCTGCACAAGCCGGCCGGCGTCGCCGCCGAGACCCTGTGCGCGCTGGTCAGCAGCGACAGCCGAAGCGAGCTTGATGCCAGCGGCATCCGTCCACTGCAGCGTCATTTCCATGGGCTGCAGCTGGCGGCATCGCTGCCGGCGGCCGACAGCGGCCTGGTGGTGGTCAGCCAGGACCCGGCCACCCTCGCCCATCTGCAGCGCAACCTGGGCCGCACCGAGCAGGAGTACCTCATCGAAGTGGCCGAAGGCGGCCCCGAGCGCGGTCCGTGGCTGCTGGCGCGGCTGCAGCACGAATCCGGCGGTGCCAAGGTCAGCTGGCAGAGCGAACAGCGCCTGCGCTTTGCCGGCAAGGGGCTGACCGCCAAGGGCCTGCGCGTGGCGGTGACCGCCGCCGGGCTGCAGGTCGCAGCCGTGCGTCGTCTGCGTATCGGGCGCGTGGCACTCGGGCCGCTGCCGCCGGGCCAGTGGCGCTACCTGGGCAGTGACGAGCGGTTCTGACCCCATCCACGCATGGCATGACATTGCCTGAAGAAGCCATCCACGCAAGTCGTGGAGCCACTGCAACGGGTCTTCTGGCTTTCATCCACGCATGGCGTGGACCTACCATCGGGGCATGAGTCCGCCCAAGCCCCTGTGGCAACGCCTGCTGCGTGTCGCTGCGATCATCGTCGCCGCCTTGTTGCTGCTGGTGCTGTCCGGCCTGCTGCTGGCCGACCATCTCACGCCGCAGGCACAGGGCGCGCCCTCGCACGTGCTGCCACTGCAACCGGCGCAGACGCGCATCGACCAGCAGATCGTGCCACTGCAGCAGGCCCATCCCGGCAAGTCCGGCGTCGCGTTCCTCAGCGATGGCATGGATGCGTTCGCGGCCCGCGCGATGATCACCGCGCACGCAGGACGCAGCCTGGACCTGCAGTACTACATCTGGCACGACGACCTGGTCGGCCACCTGATGGCCAAGGCGCTGTATGACGCGGCCGAACGCGGCGTGCGCGTGCGCATCCTGCTCGACGACATGAACGCCAGGGACAAGGATGCGCTGATGATGGCGCTCGATGCGCATCCAAACATCGAGATCCGCCTGTACAACCCGTTCCGCAACCGCAGTGGCATCGCACGCACGCTGGAGCTGGTGCAACGCGCCTTCAGCGTGAACCACCGCATGCACAACAAGAGCTGGATCGCCGATGGCCGCATCGCGATCGTCGGCGGGCGCAACATCGGCGAGGAATACTTCAGTGCACGCGACGATGTGAACTTCCAGGATCTTGACCTGGTGGTGGCCGGACCGGCCGTGCAGCAGGCCAACCGGATCTTCGACGATTACTGGAACAGCAGCACGGCCATTCCGATTTCCGCGCTGGCCTCCTACAGCGATGAACAGCTGCGGCAACTCGTGCGGCAGTCGGACCTGGATGCGCTGCATGCCAGGGCGCAGCCCTACCTGCAGCGTGTGGCCGCATCACGCAGCCTGCAGCGGCCCAGCCCAGAGCCGTTGCACTGGAGCGCGAACGTGCGCATCGCCTCCGATCCGCCGATGAAGCATCGCGACGATGATCGCCACCACTGGCTGGTCAATACGCTCAGCGACGAGCTGGCAACCACCCGTCGCAGCGCACTGCTGATCTCGCCCTACTTCGTGCCCGGCAGCGATGGCGTGATGGGCCTTTCAGGACTGGCCGCGCGCGGCGCCCAGGTGGGCGTGGTCACCAATTCGCTGGCCGCCAACGACGTGGCTGCGGTGCACGGCGGCTACATGGGCTACCGCGTACAACTGCTGAAGGCAGGCGTGCAGCTGTACGAACTGAAGGCACACGGCCAGCCGGATACCAGCCTGTTCGGCAGCAGCGGCGCCAGCCTGCATACCAAGGCATTCGTGGTCGACGACCGCCGCGGCTTCGTCGGCTCGTTCAACCTCGATCCGCGCTCGGCCTACCTCAATACCGAGATGGGCGTGCTGTTCGACGATCCGGTGCTGGGTGCGCAGCTGCGCGACGAGTACCTGCGCCTGGCCAGCCCTGCGCACAGCTGGTGGCTGGCCCTGGGCCACGACGATGCGCTGCGCTGGCTGGAGCGGCAACCGCCGCCGCACTGGGTGGAGGCCGAACCCGGGGCGAGCCTGGGCAAGCGCTGGACAGCTCGGGTGATCAGCTGGTTGCCGGTGGAATCGCAGCTTTAGCGCTCAGGGCGACGGCGATGCCTGTTCCTGCCCGGCCTCATCGCGCGTTTCCACGCTGCGCCCGTGCAGGCGCCGCCAGATCCAGCGCAGGGTATGCGGCGGTGCCGACGGCAGTTGTTCAAGCAGGGCCAGCATGCGGTTCTGGCTGGCATGCCCGTGCCTGCACAGCAGGCTGGCAGCCGCAGCGGCGCTGGCCAGGCGCAGGCTGTCGGCCAGCGGTCCGTCCGCTTCCGGTGCCAGCGCCTGGTGCACCGGTTCGGGCAATTCCCAGGCCGCCGCCACGCGCTGGGCCAGTGGCAACGACCACTGCTGCAGCAGCTGCAGGGCCAGGGCCGGCTCCACGGTTTCGCCGCGCGCCTGCGCTTCCTGCAGCAGCTGGCGCATCACCAGCGCAGCGCCGAGCCCCTGCACCAGGCCCAGCCACTGGGCGGCGAAAGCATCGCCGAAGGTGACCGTGCGTGCGTGGTCGGCGGCCGCGCGCGAGGCCAGCAACGCATGCTCCCAGATGATCGTGCTGAACTGCGGGAACACCTCGCACTGCACCTGCATCACCGGCTGCACCAGCACCGCGCTGATGATCTGGCGCACGCCTTCGGTGCCGACCAGGGTCACCGCCCGCTGCAGGCTTTCCACAGGCCGCTCGTGCACCTTGTACGCCGGGCTGTTGGCAATGCGCAGCAGGTTGCCGGTCAGCACCGGGTCCTGGCCGATGATCGCCGCCATCACCCGCGCCGAGGCCGCGTCGTCGTTGACGGTCTGGATCAGCTGCGGCAACAGCTGCGGACGCCGGGGCAGGTGCCGGGCCGCCCAGTCGCGATCCTGCAGCGCGCGTGCCACCGCCTCGCCCAGCGCCGGGTCCTGGACCGGCGCGGGTTCGCCGGCCAGCCGCGGATACAGCGCCAGCGCATGCAGGCCGCGCTGCAGGTGCGCCGCGATCTCACTTGGTGGCAGCGCCTCGCCCTGCAGGCTGGCCGCAGCGGCGGCCACCGCCTGCCGCGATGCTGCCGCCAACCGCGACGGCGCCGCCCCGGTCGAGCGCGCCAGCCACGCGCGCAGCGATCGCCACCAGGCCGGCGTCATCGCCGCCCGCCCTGTCGTTGTGCTGCCTTTGCCGTCACTGACCGTCCTGCCTCTTCACACGAATCCGGCGACCCGCCGTCGTCGCAGCATCGGCCGCGCTTTCATCTTCTTTAACCGGGCGTCCGCCGATGTCGACGGCAGCGGCCGGAGGAATGGACTAGAATGGCGCCGCGCGACCCGTCCCCCTGCACCGACGACGTCGCTTTTTTTGTTTGACGATGACTCCAGCCCGGCACTTCGCTGGACTGCGCCCAGGCCCGCTACAGCAGGTTTATCAAGGACTTAGGCGCGTCCATCATATGCCGGTGCTTTCCGAAACTTGACCCGGCTTCCGGTCGCGTGGCTCCCATGTGGCTCTTGGAAACCGAGGTTTCCGAGGAGTCATCATGGCAAGAATCAAACTCACCAAATCCGCTGTCGATGCCGCCAAGCCCCAGGCGCAGGCCATCGAACTGCGGGACACCGTGGTGCCCGGCTTCCTGTGCAAGATCACCCCGGCCGGCCGCAAGGTGTTCATGCTCCAGTACCGGACGAACGCCGGCGAGCGCCGCAAGCCGGCCCTGGGCCAGTACGGCGAACTGACCGTCGAGCAGGCCCGTGTCATGGCGCAGGAGTGGCTGGCCGAGGTGCGCCGGGGCGGCGACCCCAGCGCGGCTAAGGCCGCCGCCCGCAAGGCACAGACCATGAAGGAGTATTGCCACACCTTCATGGAGGACTACTCCAAGCAGCGCAACAAGCCCAGCACGCAGCGCGGCTATCAGGGCGTCATCGACCGCTGCATCATCCCGATCATGGGGCGGATGAAGGTGCAGGACGTGAAGCGCCCGGACGTGGCCGCGCTGATGAAGAAGCTGGCCCACAAGCCGGCCGAGGCCAACCGCACCTTCGGCGTGCTGCGCAAGATGTTCAACCTGGCCGAAGTGTGGGGGCTGCGTCCGGACGGCACAAACCCGTGCCGCCACGTCCCGATGTTTCCGCCCGGCAAGGAAACCCGGCTCATCGTGGACGATGAACTGGTGCGGATCTTCCGTCACCTGGAGCACTTGGAAGCCGAGGGACTGGAGAACTACGTCATCCCGCTGGCGATCCGCCTGCAATTCGAGTTTGCCGCCCGCCGCTCCGAAATCTGCCCGCTCGAATGGGGCTGGGTTGATCTGGAAAAGCGCCGCGTCGTCTGGCCCGACAGCAAGACCGGCGGCATTTCCAAACCCATGAGCGAGGAAGCCTATCGGCTGCTTTCGACGGCGCCGCGCCGGGAGGGCTCCCCCTACGTCCTGCCGTCGCCCAACGACCCGGCCCGGCATCTGACGCATGGCGAACACTATGGCGGCTGGAAGCGCGTGCTCAAGGCCGCCGGCGTGCCGCATGTCGGCACGCACGGCATCCGCCATCGAGCGACGACCGACATTGCCAACTCAGGCGTGCCAACCAAAGTGGGCATGAAGCTCACAGGTCACAAGACCGTTGCGATGTTTATGCACTACGTACATACCGAGGACAAGCCGGTGCGAGATGCCGCCGAGCTGGTGGCGAATCGGCGGCTGGCGATTACCGGGGCGTCCCGTTCTGTGGAGGTGACAGCATGACAAGGAAGACGCCCGCAGCAGTGGGGAATCCGCCGCCTTACCGGGGCTGGATATGCTGGCATCCAGGGCGGCATCGTGGAACTGCTGGATGCCGCGCGCCAAGCAGCGGCGGGCAGTGTCAATGCGCTGATGACGACCAGCTATTGGGAGATTGGCCGCCGGATCGTGCAAGCCGAGCAGAAAGGCAGGCGGCGGGCTGGTTACGGCGAGCAGTTGATGGCGCGGTTGTCCGCCGGTCTGACGGCGCGCTTTGGGCGCGGGTTCAGCCCGGACAACCTGGAAAACATGCGGCGCTTCTTTGCCGCTTACCCCCTTGAGGCAATTTCCGAGACGCTGTCTCGGAAATTTGACCTCTCCGAACTGGCCCTGGTCTTCAGGTTGCTGTGGTCGGCCTATGTCCGGCTGCTGGCGGTCAAGGATGACCATACCCGTCGGTTTTACGAGGCCGAGGCGCCGCGCGGTGCGCGGTGCGCCAGCTCGAAGGCAGATCGGCAGCCACTTCTATGAGCGCACCGCCAAAGCCTGACGATGCAATCAAGAGCTCGTATGAGTTGGAGTCACTGAACCGCAAGGACGAATATTCGGAATCTGATATTAAACAGCAGTCGACCAGCGGATGGTGGATTTCTCCCGGAGCTTGGCAAAGGCTGCACCTTTGCCGACGACAGCGTCGATTGCGTATCGGCCGGACATGGTGCCGGGTGGGTCTCTACCGGCACCACTCGATCAAACCCTTCTTTACCCAGAAGTGACAGGAACATGCCCGATGCTGGTGGATGGAGGGCGACATGGTTGGTCGCCCCCAGAAGTCTGTTTCGACAGACCACCGGGGTCGTCGATCCGGGTTAAGGGAAAGTGATATCTGCACGCCACAACCGCCGGGGCAGCTCATGCAAGCCCACTTCTTGACGCCGGTGTCGATGACCAGCCACAGCTCTCCCGGCGGCACGGCATTATTGCCCGGATGCTGCGCGACCGGGTAAACGAGCAGGTTGTACTGCAGCCACCCGAGCCGGCGCAGCGCTCGCGCGATAAGTCGCTTCATGGTCATCCGATCACCCCAAGAAATGGGTTGACATCGCCGCGTCCCCAGCTCGCCTGGCTGGCACAAACCGGGCAAGACGCCAAGGGTCGGCAGGTCATGGTGCGATCCTCTACGCGGTCAAAGCGGCGAATCCTGTTGTGCGACATGCCCGCAGGACCGCGAAAACCGGTCAGTCCCTGAATGAGTTCATCGACGGCCGCGCAGGCGATGGCCGTAGTGAACGTGACCACCGCAGGCGCCGGGTCGCCGCCGCCGTCCACATAGGCTTCCGCCTTACGCCGCTCGAACTCGGCCGGGTCGCTGCGCCGGAGTCCTTCGGCCGCAGCGCGGCGCGGATCGGCTACTCCCAGACACATGAGACAAGGTTTGCCGGGCCCAATCGTCGACACGCGCCCCGTCATGTCGAAGTCCGCGCCGCTGCGTGCCGCGCGCATGCGCAGGCCCACATCGATCAGCGGGATGCCGTAGTAGTGCGCCAGGCGGTTGAGCGTCAGCCGCCCCTGATGGTCGTCGGTACAGCCGAAAAGCACGTCGCAGGAGCGCAGCAGATCGCGCAGATCAGGATGGCCGACCCACTCCTCTTTGGTGACGACCTGGGTGCCGAGACCCGCGGCGCGAATCTCGCGCGCGAGGATGTCCACCTTGGCCAAGCCGGCGTCCACATCTGCGGTGCGCGAGCCATGCACGCGGTTGAGATTGGTGACATCAATGGTGTCTTTGTCCATCAGCCCCAGAAAGCCGACGCCCAGCCGCGCCAATAGCATCGCGACAGCACTGCCCGTGCCGCCGCCCCCTACGACACCCACCCGCAGCCCGCGCACGACTGGATTGAACCCTTGGCCGAAGAGCGCGGCCTGCCGCGCCAGGAATTGATCTTCGTCAGCCGCAGCCACCTTGCGCGCGATCTTGATCTGGCTTCCTACCAGCGAGATCGAGGATGCCATGACCGTCTTGCCGGGGGCAGTCCAGAGCCTGCCCGCGATGGCGTCATCGCGGCCGAACACCATGCTGGCTAGGCCGGAAACGCCCTTGTTGAATGTCGTCCGGGCCAGCTCCGACTCGTTTCGGTCATCCTGGTCGGAGAAGAACGCTGCCGCGTTCGGATGCGTGTGTACCAGGCCCGCAACCAAGCCCCGTTCTTTCGCGATGCCGAGAATGCGCATGAAGCCTCGGGTGGACCATGTGACATGGACAGGCGATGCGGAGACCATTTCATCGGCCGCGACGGGGATGACTTCGTGCGAGATCAATCTGGTGCGAGGCACTCCCGACCAGGGGTCTGCCGAGATGTCAGCCTTGCCGAACAGCACGTAGGCGGACGCCTCGGCACCGTTTTCCCTTTGCAGCAGCAAGCGCAGGGCCGCCTCGTGCGGCTCCAGCAGGACGATGTCCAGAGCGGCCGGCGACATCACTTCGCCTCCGCCAGGGCGTGCTCGATGCGCTTGAGCATAGTGTGCAGGCCGTCGATGCCCGGGCGCCACGCTGTGTTGTGGCGCGACCAGCGCTGCCAGCTGCGGCCCTGGAACGCGTGGGCCTGGTCAGCGCAGGTCGGGTAGCGCCCAACGCTTTGCAGCGTCAGCCACGGGTCGCAATAGAACATGTCCGGCGCAACATCGGGATAGCCCGGCGGCAGGAGAACGAGCACATCGGCCGTGGCGTGGTTGAGCTTTCCGGAGGGCAGCGGCAACTGCTTGAAGATGACGCCCGTGTGCGCACCGTCGCTCACCATCTCGAAAGCCACGCCATGGCTGCTCAGATAGCGCTGGTCCGCTTCGGGCAGCGTGAGCAGCCCCTCAGTGGTGTCACGGATCAGCGTGATGAAGCGCTCGATGCCCGGCTTACCCAGATCGATCAGGTCACCGTCGCGGATCAGAATGTCCTGGCCCCCGCCACGCACTTCGAGATAGACGTCGTAGGTCTCTGGTGGGACACCGGCCAGCGCCTTGAGCACGCGGCCGCTGATGCTGGGCTTGCCCCACTCCAGTTGCCGGTCATCGATCGTGAACTTGAACGCGCGATCAGTCTGGAAGATGACGAAACGTTCCGCACCGCGGCCGCGCAGATCGTAGGTTTCGTCCAGACGCAGGTCCTCGAACTCGCCAGAGGTCAAAATCGCATAAATGCTGTACTCATCGGCCGGGCGCGATCCGGCGGCCTGAAGGATCTGGCGCCCGGTCGGCACCGGATCGGAGAGATCGACGTGACGTTCGTGGAGCTGGTCGTCCAGGACGACGATCCGGTAGAGCGCCGCTGGCCGCAGGCTGCGGCCTTCGCGGATCGCCGCAGCAACATCTTCGACATCGAAGCGGTCATCACCGCTGGTGGTCTGGGTTTGCATTTGATTGCCTCATAGGGAGAGCCGTCATCTGCGGGATTGCAGGTTTTCTAGCCCCTTACTTGGTCAATCGCAGCCCAGCGGCAGACCGGAAAGGTCGATCAAAGTTTTTCTTGTACCCACCCCCCTCCGGGCAACTCGCCGCAGAGGAAGAAGTGCGGGCAGCGCGGACAGCTACGAGCCTCGGGCTTAGAGGGGAACTGCCCGGCCTGCATTGCCTGAAGAAAGGTCTGCAGCTTCTCGCGCCTGGATTCCAGCTTGCGCGACGTGATTTCCATCGGCTGGATGGTTTCGCTGGTAAGGTAGGTCACCTCGACCTGCGCATGTGGTCCATAAGCCTGGACGGCGGCGAGTTGGAGAATTGTGTACTCAATATCATCGAAGGCGTTCGAGCGCTGCTTGCCCGTCATGACGCGCCGCACCGTGACCCGGCCACCGGCTCCGTGAGCTACACCATCCGGGGTTACGAGGATCTCGCCCTCGGCCCAACCCAGCGAGATCGGTGGCGCCGGCGCGGCCACGTCACGATTCCGGCTCTCGATGAGGAAATCGACGAGCCGCTTGCCGATGCGGCGGTAGTCCTCCGCATATCCATGCTCTGTCGCACCCTTGGAGCACCAGGCCTCCTCGAAGCATGCAGCCAGCTCGTCGACCGTGGGACTTGTCGTCTCGTGCTCCCGTTTCAACCAATCGAACACGTCGCTCACGACGTTGTGCATCTTCATGAATGCGGTTTCAGTTCGTCGACCTCCAAGCCTCAGCACGTGCGTGTACAAGAAGCGGCGCGGGCACCGCTCGAAGAGGTTGACCTGGATGTCGGTCCATTGGGGACGCCCTTGCCATGTGATGGCGAGCGGGGTGCCCGTCGATGTCGAGCCGGCTTGCAACGGCACCGGTACCGGACGAACAAGGAGTCGGTCGATCGGGGCGATAAACTTGGAGGCGCTACGCGTACGACCATCTGCCTGCCTGGCGTAGGCATACAGCTGCAGCCTATCGCGCGCTCGCGAAAGCGCTACGAAGAACAAGCACTCTTCTTCCTCGTCGTGGCCGGCCTTCACCGCCTCGATGCCGGTCAGTCCCTCCGAACCATGGATCAGACCGTCCGGAGGAAGACAACGCGGCGGCACGTTGTTGCGCGGTAGGCCGGACGTTACCATGCCAGGTAAATGAACGACATCGAACTCCAGCCCCTTGCTTCCGTGGATGGTCATCAAGCGCACTGCTTCGATGTTCTCGGCACTGCGGGGCAACTGGCTCAATCCACGATCCTCAGAGAGCAGAACTAACCGCCTGACGCGATCAAGCAGGCGAACCACTGGCATGCCTTGGCCTCTTGGCTGCCGGCGACAGAAGTTCAAGAACTGCCAGACAGCCAGACTTTGCATGCGACTCTGCGGATCACCAGCCAAATAAAGCGTCTTCGCGAGTCCGAGACCATCGATCGTCCATCCAGCAAGTAAGAGCCAGGGGTCAGTCGATGCGTTCACACCTGCAAAGAGCGCGGACAGGCGAGATAGCGCTTCTCGACTGCCGTCTGTCAGGCCATCCACTCCGGCGTGTATTGCCAACCAATCCAGCGAAGCTGGATTCGTCGTCCGCAGCGGCTCAATGACCCGCATGACATCCTTCAAGGGCATTTGGTGCCGAGCCATGGTTGCCACGCGCACCATCGCGGCCGCCCGCGGGTCGGTCGCCAGCGAGAGCAAGGCCAGCAGATCCTTGATTTCCGGCCTCTCGAACAAGCTGCCCAAGTGCAGCGCGGGAATGCCCCGGGCCTCAAGACCTTCTGCAATGGCGTTCAGGCGCGCATTGGACGCGCACAGCACCGCCTGGCCACCATAGGCAATGCCCTGCTCGTGCAGGGCCGTGATCGACGCGGCAAGCGCGGAGATTTCATCGTCAGCCGACCCGGCAACGCGAAGCTCAACCCGTTCTCCTGTGGAGCCGCGGTCGGCCAGCAGGTTCAGCGGCAACGCACCGGCGGATGCTTGCATGCCGCGCGCGAACTCGGTGAACACATCGACGATCCGTTCGTCGGAGCGATAGTTGACGCCCAGCTGTGCGGCCTGCGCGCCGGGGAAGTCGATCGCAAAGCGCGCGATGTTCGTCGCAGAGGCGCCGCGGAAGCGGTAGATGGATTGGCGTGCATCGCCGACAACCCACAGGTTGCGGCCGTCGCTGACGATGGCCTTCAGGAGCCGGACCGAGGCGCGGTTGACATCTTGGTATTCATCTACCAGTACATGCTCATGGCGAGCACGCAGGGCATCCCTTACCTCGGCGCTGCCCTCGACAAGACGAACCGGCAGCGCGACCAGGTCACCGAAGTCCAGCAGCTGGCGCGCGGTCAGCAGCCGTTCGTACGCCTCGAAGAGCGTGGCGACCTCCAGGCACTTCTGCGCACGAACCTTCGCGTCCTGGTCGGTCCCTGCTCGATCCGCCATCGACTGCGAGAGGGCGCGATAGCCTGCTGCATCGACAACCTCATCCTTGGCGCGCGAGATCGCGCTCAGCATGTCGCTTAAATCCAGGGCCGGGTCCCAGAGGTTGCGATAGTGCTTCAGGTCGAGCCGCGGAAACTCGTCCTCCAGGAGTTCAATGGCCTCCGTCCGGTCGATCAATCGTGGGTCCGGCGGCAGCGCCAGTCGGTCGTGAAAGCGGCGAACGATGTCCAGCCCGAATGCGTGGAATGTGCCGATCCACATCGCCGCCGCCGCGACAGGATTGCTCGCGGCAATCCTCTCGCACAGTTCATTGGCCGCCTTGTTGGAGAAGGTGAGTACCAGGATCGTGGTGGGATCGACGCCGTCCGCAAGCAACCCTTCGATGCGACGAACAAGCGTCCGCGTCTTGCCCGTACCCGGCCCTGCCTGCAGCTGAAACGCCAAGCCACGATGTGCTGCCGCCTGAGCCTGCGTGGGGTCTGGGGTGAGCGGAGCTGCCACGGCGCCGGCGCCTACGGGGTTCGGCTCTTCGGCCGCTGGCAGCAGCAGTGCATCAAGCAACTGTTGCTGCACCACAGCGAGCGGCGCGCCGAAGCGCATCGCGATCGCGTCGGATGTCAGTCCTTCGTTGACATGCAACTCGCGCAACACAGGACGCGGCAGCAGGAACTCGCGCGCGAAGAGGTCCATCTTCACTTCACGTCGCTCACGCGCCCCGTAGTCAAGGACACGATCGACGCCCACCGGTGCGTCTTCCAGCGATCGGTCGGGCTCGACATCCACCGTCACCACATCGAGCGTGCCACCTTCCAGCACGACATGGCCGAGTTCGTGTGCAATCAAAAACGCGCGCTCGAAGTCTGATCCACGATCCTCGTAGAGGATGCCTCCAGCCTGACAGTCGAACGTGGCTTTGCCTCCCTTAAGCTGTGGGTCTCCTTCTCGCAGCGCGTACACATCCAAGCCGCGATTTGAGGCTTCCTGAAGCGCAAACACTAAAGGCCGGGTCGGATCTCCGCCGGCCGCGACGTTCGCACGGTGCAGGCGTTCTGCTTCCAGTCGAGCGGCCTCGGTGGCGTCCATCGTTCAGTCCGACAGTGCCTTTAGCGTCGCCTGCTGCTCCGGCGTGAGTTGTGAAGTCGCGACAGCTTGGTCGAACGTGATCTGCTCGCCCACACTCGGCTTCACATTTGACCGAAAAGCGTGTCCGGAAACCATGCCCGGTGGCCCCTGCAGGTATGCGTTCACAGATTGAACGGTGACACCCAGTTCTGACGCAAGCTTCTCGACGAATCGGGCAGGAATGGTGGCAGTACGAATGGCCCGATCGCGCACCCGCATGAGGAAGAGGTTACTGACGTCCAGGCTGCGTGCGAGCGACTTGAAGCTGCTCGTATTGAGCTTGGTGAACGGATTCGCAACCTCCGCATCGGGCTGCTGGACAGCCCGCTCGAATCGCTGCCAGGCCTTATCAATCGCGCTGTCCGGCACTTCGGTCGCCGGAACATCGCCTTCTGGCGCCTCATAAAGCAGATCGATCGAACAGTCGATCAGCGCGGTCGCATGCTGCGGGTACTCCCTAATGTAGCGTTCAAGCGTTTCCCGGCCATGGTTGGGCTCCATGGAGAACGCCATCAGCACAGATTCCTCGTCTGCAGCGAAAGGCTTTGACGTACTCATGCGTCCTCCTGCAGAACAGACCTGAGGGTCTTGTAGGCACGGTCGCGGCGATTGCGCACGGTTCTCTCATCGCACTGGAGCATCTTCGCGATAGTCATGATGTTCGGGTCCTTCGAGTCGATCTGGAAGCCTTGCCGTAGCAAGCCAACGACCCGCCTCTGATCGTCTGGTAATGCGTCAATCGCAGCGTCCAACTCCAACCGGAAAGCCGGGTCGTCAATTTTTTGAGGGTCGCCTCCGAGGAAGTCGGCCGCTGCTGCCTCGACCTCCGGTGAAATGTCCTGACCCTCATCGTCATCCGTGGACAGCGGCACTGTAAGGACCGAGGCCGGACCAATCTGCCTCAGCACGGTCTTGCGGAACCGGGCGAATGCTAGGTCGAACCGCACTTCAAAGAAATCCAGCATAGCGAAGCGGCCGCTGCAGTCCTTGGCAATTCGCTCAGCGAATCGGCTCATGACCTCTTCTCTGATGTCTTGTGCCCCGGCCATACGAGAGTCCGGGATCGATGCAAACAGAGACTGCCCGACGCGCTTCATGAGCAGTCCGAAAAGCTGCTTGAACTCGTCCTTTGCGCCTGTCGCATGGGCGCGCCGCAGGAAATATGTCAGTGCTTCCGACGGCACATAGCCGTCGCTCTTCCTCGACGCGACGGTGAAGGCCTGCAGGCGTGTCGCGGCATCGATCGACTCCAGCCTCTGCAAACAGGCGTCGATCTCCGGGGGTCGCGCGAACGGCTCCCCGTTTTTATCCTTGCTTCTCAAGGGTTTCGGCATCGATCTTCTCCTTGCCCGTCAGCCCGCTCTATACATGCGTTCTCTTTTCCACCGTCACCGAACACGAATCGGCAAGGACACCTGCGGCTGGATCGGCACGAGGGTTTTGGCATAGGCACGCAAGATGTCGTTGTAGAGATCAGCATGCTTCGGGGCCTCGACCGAGAGGATCAGTGCATAGCGGATCTTCTCGGCACCAGTGGTGGCCCGGCCGCCGCCGTCGCGGGCGTTGTAGTGAATGTCGAAAACGGGGTTCTTGAGGCTGGAGCCGCGGAAGGTCTTGGCTCCGTGCAGCACAGTTTCCCATTTGCCCTGATCCGAACGCCGCTCCTGCTCGGTGGCGAACTTCTTCAAGTCGAAGAAGCCCTTGGTATCCGCGTTGCTCTTGCCATCCTTGATCTTCTCGTCGTTGGGCCGGAAGACGACTTCGAGGCCGGCCTTGGTGTAGGCCGCGGCATCCTGCGGATCGGTGGGTGAGGCATAGCAGAACGTCGCCTTCAGACGCACATTGCCGAGCAGTCCTTCCTTGGGCAGCGGCAGGCTGGCACGCAAGTACTTACTGGGCTTGAGCTCGCCCTGGTAGACCACGCGGGCCACACCATCCGGGCAGGTGATAATGTCGAGGGTGTCCTCAGGAATCTTGCCCCAACCCACTTCGACCGGATCATGCTCGCCAGGATCGGCCGCGTGAACCAGAAGGGCCTTGATGGCGAGTGGCGTCAGATCTCCGCCCAGGATCGCGCGTACGCCGACCGCGCTACGCAGCAGGTACGGAGCCGCGAAGCTGGTACCCAACTGCGGCGTCAGCACCGGCTTCACGTTCGGCGCCAACACATGAAAGTATTTGGCTGCTGGGTTGCCACCGAACGCCATCAGGTCTGGCTTGATAACCCCGGGGCTGCGGCCCGGCCCGATCGCGCTGTAGGGCGCGCGTGCCCAGCCAGCATCGGTGTCGTCGGCCGCGCCGACCGCGAGCGCATTCACGCAATCCGATGGAACCTGTACGCGGTTGTAGCCGAGCTCGCGGTCCCGGTCTCCGTTATTGCCAACGGCCACCGTCATGAGCGTGTCGCCGTCGCTGAGCAACTCGTCGATAACGGACGTCCAAGCGTGAACTTCCCGGTCCTCCACTTCGAGATCTGGGCCCAGGCTCAGGTTGATGAACTCGTAGGACCTCGACAGCAGAACCTGCTCGATGAGACCGAGTGTGCGATACAACTCCAATGGATCTTCGCCGCCCGCCTCCTGGTCCAGCACGCGCAGATGGTCCACCGGGGCGAACGGCCTGCCGGCCGTACCGTTGGGCTGGATCGGACCGAACAGCACGGCCGAGGTCACGCCCAAGCCATGCTCCGGGCCGTCCGGATCATCGTCGGCGTCTTCGTCGAGCTTGCGGTACGAGCGCAGCCAGGGGCCGATCGGATGGTGCTTAGGCAGGCCACCGTCCAGGATGGCGACACGAGGTTCGGATGAAAGGGCCTGTTCGGTGGGGAGGCTGCATCCCACTGAGGGCCCACCACTGCGTTGCAAGGGACGGATACCACGCAGCTTTGGCACGGGACGGATCACCCGCACGAAGGCGAAGCTGGCCAACCGCTCAATGTCGCGCGGCTTGCCCTCGACCGGCACGAACCACAGATTGCCGGCGATGAAATCGACTTCACTGTGGACCTTCACGCCTTCCTGCTGCGCGAACTTCACGAAAGCCTTCTGGATTAGGCCCGGGTCTTCATCCGGTAGCAGATGTAGGCCTACTTCGAAAAAGCGATCCTTCGGGCCGCCGAGGCCCACGATTCGCTCTGCTGGCGCAAAGGCGGCAAACTGTTCGATGTGGGCAAGATCTTCGCCCTCGTCGGATTCCGCCTCAATGGTTTGCGTCCATCGGGAGAGGTTGCGGAAAGCCTGGCGCTTGCCGGCGACAAACAGTTCGGTCGTTGTGGTTTCATGCGGCTGCCCCTTGCGGGTCCAGGCCTGCGGCTTGACCTTGACGGTACGGCTCCCGATGGACTCCAGTCCCGTACTACGCAGCAGTCCTGTCGGAAAATACGAGCGCGCAATGAAGCTGGGATTCATCATCAGCCGGGCTACCGCGAAGTCGCCCGGGCAAGCGTCAGCAGATAGCTCGTCCAGCGCCTTGCTTGCACTGCGGAACTGAGGAACCATTCGCTCCCTCGCCTGCGCGAACGTGTAGACCTCGGCCTTGCCTGGCATGCGCTTCGGACCGACGATGTCATGGGTCAGCAGCTCGCCACGACCGATCAGGAAATTGGTTTGGCTCATGCGTCAGCCTTTCTCCGTTGTGCGGCCTTTCGTACCGCAGACGTCTCATTGGTGTACTTTCGGATCGTGTCCCGGCTCACCCCGGTGATGTCGGAAACAGTGTGCTGGGACAGGCGGGTCTGCTTGGCCAGCATCACCGCCAGATCGATGCGGCCCTGCCTATCGAGCGCCAACGCACGCGCCTTCATGAAGTCTTCGACCAGATCAGCGTCGGTGGTCGTGCCCAGCGCCACGGCACGCCGGAAGCGCTGCACGTCGCGCTCGATGTCGCTGAACGAATGGCCGGCGAATGCAAACACCAGGATGTCGATCCAACGGGCAAAAAGGGCGTAGTCCGGCCCCAGGAATCGCTTGATGGCTTCCTTGACTGCCTGTTCATCGGGCGTCTTGAACTGGACTACCAGGTCGAAGCGTCGCCACAGCGCCGGATCGATCAGTTCCGGGTGGTTGGTGGCCGCCAGCAATACACTGCTGGCAGGCCATTCGTCGACTTCTTGCAGGATCACCGTGACCAGGCGCTTGAGTTCGCCTACGTCGCTGTCATCGCTGCGTCGCTTGGCGATAGCGTCGATTTCGTCCAGCAGCAGCACGCAAGGCTCGCGTTTGGCGAAATCGATGGCCGCCCGCAGATTGGTGCCGCTCTTGCCTAGCAGGCTGCTCATCACGGCTGTCAGGTCGAGCACGTACAGCGGCACCTTCAATTGCGCGGCCAGCCAGCGGGCCGTGAGTGTCTTGCCGACCCCGGGCGGCCCCACAAAGATGGCCGAGCGGGTCGGCGTCAGCCCCATGGCCTGAAGTCGATCGCTCTGCCGGCGCTCGGCGATGAGTTGCCCCAGTGAATCCTCGACATCGCCGGACAGCAGCGGCGCATCTGTCGTCGGTTCGTCCTTGAACACCTTCAGGAGAGAGAGACGGGATTCGTCGTCAACCGGCAAGGCGTGGGCCGTTGGCGGCTGAGGCGACAGCTTGCGCATGGGAGAGACACTGCGTACTGGCTTCGACTTCAGGAACAGTTCGAGCTGCTCGGCCAAGTCGGGCGCCGTCCCTCGGTACTTGCGGACTAGCCGCGCCGTGAACAGGCGCACATCCTCACTCTGCTCGGCCAAAGCCAGGCGGACCATCTGGGCTAAATCTGACTGCTCTTCTCTCATTTCGCCCGCAACCTCGATAACTAATTGATTTATATTGAAAAATAAAAATTCTTCAATGGACTAAAGTAATTATCTCATAAAGCGAGGTCAAGTGGTAAGAGAGGCTGCGGCAGTGGCGGTCACAGCGCCGTCGTCGACTGGCAGGTTTGCCGTCTAGCGTGATCTGCGATTCCACGCCCAGAAGCGCCTGAGCGCCTATGCGCGCCTGGTCGGGCGGGGTGTCGTATGACCGGCCATCAGGGCTTGAGCAAGTCCGGCGGGCAGTCGGCGAACGCCGGCTGGGCCTTGCCCATCGGAATGGTGATGGCTTCATCGCCGCTGAGGATGGCCATCATCATGGCGATCATGGTCCTCAGGCCGTTCGAGTTACGCAGCACCTCCAGGCCAGATGCATGGGGAGCCGTCGAAATCGGCGCCGTCGAGCAGTTCGTTGAACCGTTCGTGCAAGGCCTCCGAGCGCTGGAACATGTGTTCCAGGGGATCGTTGGAATCGGCGTGTTCTGTCTCGGGCATAGCGTCATCGTAAAGGCCACTTTGCGTTCGGGCGTCCCCGGCCATCTGAGCAATGGCCGGTCGCGCTGTCGTGCGCGTAGCGCATCGAGCCTCGCTGCGCGAGTCTCGCCCCTATCTGGCGTCCATCGTTCCCTCGCTCCGCTCGGCTGACGCCTTCGGCCCGGCTTCCAGCTTCGGGCCTGCGCGCTTCGCTTGCGTGCGGTCGGCATACAGGGATGGCCGTTGCCTTGTCCAGCCGTCTCCCCTGACTTCATCACCTTACCCGCGACCGTAGCCCGCTCCCGTGTGCCGTCAAGGCGCGCAGGGCCGTGTCCTCGGCTGCGCCTGCGGGCCGCACCAACCCTGCGCTCGTTTCCTTGACGGCCCCCGTCCGCGCGCTCCTTTGGCCGCGGGCGATGAACTCAGGAAAGACGGTGGCAACGAGGCCAACCGGGTTCCTCGTGCCGACCGCACCGAACAGCCGAAAGGCTGGGCTCCGAATCTAGGAATCCGGTGTGCGGTTTGAACAGCAAACCTTTTTCGTCAGGAGAAATGCCATGCAACTCGCATCCCGATTCGCTTCCCGCTCCCCGTCGCTGCGCAGCGACTACCCGCTGTCCGATGACCAAATCCGCCGCGTAGCTCCGTCCATCTTCGCGGACGCCCCGCACGAAAGCCGTTCCGAGCGGTACGCCTATATCCCAACCGCCGCCGTACTGGCGGAACTGCGCAAGGAAGGGTTCCAGCCCTTCATGGTGGCGCAGACCCGCGTGCGCAACGAGGACCGCCGCGACTTCACCAAGCACATGCTGCGCCTGCGCCACGCCAGCCAGATCAACGGCGCGGAAGCCAATGAAATCGTGCTGTTGAACTCGCATGACGGCACGAGCAGCTATCAGATGCTGGCCGGAATGTTCCGGTTCGTTTGCAGCAATGGCCTTGTCTGCGGCGACACAGTGGCCGATGTGCGCGTGCCGCACAAAGGCGACGTGGCCGGTTCCGTCATCGAAGGCGCTTACGAAGTCTTGCGCGGCTTCGACCACGTGCAGGAATCCCGCGATGCCATGCGCGCCATCACCTTGAACGATGGCGAATCCGAAGTGTTCGCCCGCGCCGCGCTGGCCCTCAAGTACGACGACCCCGACAAGCCCGCGCCCATCACGGAATCACAAATCTTGATGCCGCGCCGCTTTGATGATCGCCGCCCGGACTTGTGGAGCGTGTTCAACCGCACGCAAGAGAACCTGACCCAAGGCGGACTGCGCGGGCGCAGCGCCAACGGACGCCGCCAGCAAACCCGCCCGGTGCAGGGCATCGACCAGAACATCCGCCTCAACCGTGCGCTTTGGCTGCTAGCCGATGGCATGCGCCAGTTGAAAGCCTGAATCCCCACGCGGCAGGGGCAGGCAGCAGCCCTTGCCGCTTCTCTCGCTGCTGCATCCCTAACCGCAAGGAGTTATCACCATGAACGCCGTTACCCAAATCGAAACCCGAGCCATCGAAACCGCCGCGCCGTTGGAAGTGGCCGACCCGACCAAGAACCTGATTTTGGTTCCGCTCTCGCAGTTGCTGCCGCGCCGCTCCAAGCGCAACGCACGCAAGACCCCGCGCCTGTCCATTCCCGAACTGGCCGCGAGCATCGCCCGCATCGGTCTGCTGCAAAACCTCGTCGTCATCCTGTCCGCCGATGGCGAGCAATACGAAGTGGTGGCGGGCGACCGCCGCCTGACCGCGTTGAAGCTGCTGGCGAAGAAGAAGCGCATCGCCGCCGACTTTGAAGTGCCTTGCCTGCTGGTGCCCGACGCTTCGGCCCGTACCGTCAGCCTCGCGGAAAACCTGCTGCGCGAGCAGATGCACCCCGCCGACCAGTTCGAGGCGTTCGCCGCGCTGGTCAAGGAAGGCCGCCCCATCGAAGACATTGCCGCCGACTTCGGCGTGACCCCGCTTGTGGTGCAGCGCCGTCTCAAACTCGCCAACGTCTCGCCGCGCCTGCTGGCCGACTACCGGGGCGGAGCCGTCACGCTGGAACAGTTGATGGCCCTGACCATCACCGACGACCACGCCGCGCAGGAAGCCGCGTTCTACGGTGCGCCCGAATGGCAGCGTGGCGCGTCCGCGTTGCGCGAACGCCTGACCGAGCGCGAAATCGACGCCACGCATCCGCTAGTGCGCTTCGTTGGGCTGGACGCCTACACGGCGGCGGGCGGCGGCATCCGCCGCGACCTGTTCGCGGAAGGCGATGCCGGAACCTACCTGACCGACGCCGCGCTGCTGGAAACGCTGGTGCGCAGCAAGCTGGATGCGCTGGCCGGGAACGTGCGCGCCGAGGGTTGGGCATGGGTGGAAGCCGTGCCGCACATGAGCTACGCCGAGCGGCAGGCGTTCCAGAACGCGCCGCGCCAGCGCCGCGAACCGAGCGCCCGCGAAGCCCGCCGCATCGCATCGCTGCAAACCCGCCTCGACAAGATCGACGCCGAACTGGAAGAAGCCTACGACGCCGAGGACGAGGACAAGACCGAGGCGCTGGAACCGCGCCGCGAACAGGTCGCCGGGGAACTGCAAGCCGTGGAGGAAGCCTTGCGGGGCTACGCCCCGGACGTGCGCGCCGTGGCCGGTGCCATCGTCACCCTCGACCGCGGCGGCGAAGCTGTGATTCATCGCGGGCTGTTGCGCGAAGCCGAAGCCAACGCGCTGCGCACGCTGGAACGCTTGCGGCAGGGTTTCGGCAGCGCGGAAGGCGAAGCCGGGAACGACGACGAAGGCGAGGACGCCGAGCAGCCCAAGGCCGCGAGCCTGTCCGACCGGCTGGCGCAGCGGTTGAGCGCGCACCGCACCGCCGCGCTGCAAATCGAAGTCGCCCGACATCCGCAAGTCGCGCTGGCCGCGCTGGTGCATGGCATGGTGCAGAGCGTCTTGCAGGACAACCACTACGGCCACGACTTGCCGCTGGGCGTGAGCCTGAAAGTGCAAGACCGGCTGGAAGGCATGGCCCCCGACTGGCCCGAATCGCCCGCCGCCGTAGCCCTGCGCGAGTTGCAGCAGGTCGCGGGCGAAGCGCTGCCGCAGGACAGCGCCGAACTGTTCGCCGCGCTGCTGGCGATGGAGCAAGGCGAACTGGTGCGGCTGCTGGCGGTATGCGTGGCGGCGACCGTGGACGTGGTGACGCCTCGCGCCACGGCGCAACAGCCGGGCGCGGAACTGGCGCAGGCCGTGGGGCTAGACATGGCCGCATGGTGGCAGCCCACCGCAGACGGGTATTTCCAGCATGTGCCGAAGGCCGCGATTCTGGAAGCCGTGGGCGAGTTCGCAGCGGAACACGTCACACGGTTGGCAAAGTTGAAGAAGGCCTACATTGCCAGCGAAGCGGAACGGCTGGCCGATGGTATGGGCTGGATGCCCGCCGTGTTCAAGAGCGGACACGACACGGAGCCGCAGGACGGCGCGGAGGACGTGGAAGATGCTGCCGACGTAGTGGAAGCCCACGCGCTCGCCGCCTGACATAGCAGCATAACCCCGGCGCACCGCGCCGGGGTTTCAACGATGCCATCGGATAACGCTGAAAGCCGACGTAGGGTTAGCCAGGTCCTGGTAACGCCGGCGGAACCGCATGAATCCAGCATCCAGGGCTTTCACTATCAAAGAAGTCCACATGGACAGGCCCTAAATCATCCTGAATGACTTGGTAGGCATGGTTGCAATAGACCTGATTGCCACCAAAAACGGAGACTGCCACCCGTTGGATGCCGGTTCCGCGCATCCGTCGCAATAAATGCCGATCGTGCTCCCCGAGTCCCCAGCCGAATAACGTCAATGTGAACCGCTGTGACGTAAGTACCTCCCGGTACACCGTAGAAAGGTAATAACTGTTCTGAATAGAGGAAACTTTCTGCAGCATCGTCCCTTCGCTGACAAACAGCGGCACAACGCGCTCACTGCGCCACTCCGCAAGGATGGCCTCCAGCAAACCCTCCCCAGCGTTGTGAATCTTGAACTCCTGCTCCACTGCAGTTCGGCACAGAGCCAGACTTCCATGCGGATAAAACACCAAGGTGTTAGTCCGTTCCCTATAGGGGGCTCGAAATCTCTGCCAAGCGTCGTCGAACATGCCATTCCCCAGGAAGCAATCCTTGAATAGATGTCCGTCCTGAATGTCGAGTCCATAGGTCATCGTCCAATAGACCAGCAAGTCATAGTTCAAGGAAATTACCGTATCGAACCCTCTGAGGAACTGGTACATGCTTGGCAAATGACCACTCACTAGATCATATGCAGGATGCACGTCGCGAACGGCTTGAATCAAACACTCTCTGACATTCAGGTAGGCTTGATGCGTGCGATTGTCTGGTATCTGTAGTGACCTATTGACGTTTGACGCTTGCCAGACCAGTCGAAGGATCAACTCGAAATCGGAGGTTCGGAAAAAGCCAAAGAGTTGCTGTACGTCAGCTCCGAGTAAGCCTGCTCGCTGGGCATGATCCAGCAACGAGCCATAGCCAAAACTCGGTGAAACAGCAATGCTAGCCCCATTGCCCAGCAGAATCGTACCTCGATGGTAATTGGGTGCAACGTGCTCCCACGGCACAACGGGATATGGCATATATGGTTCTCCCTGTTCCTTTGATGACTCGTTGTCGAATAATAGCTGTGACGAGTCATTCTCCGTTGTCACTCTACCTGGGTGTTAAGGCTGTATGGACGTGTCGGCACGATGTGCCGCCGGATCTTCGGGCTGCGCCCCGTGCTACTTTTGCCGTCACGGCTATTCGGCTTCAATCCCTCACGCCTTCGAGCCGACGCTTTCTTCCGGGGGGGGGGGGGCGGCGCATGGCCCAGCCCCGCCACGCGTAGCTTGGCACCTCACGAATACTGCCGAACTGGCACTGCCGGTTTAGCCAGGTTAGCGCCCCGCCGTACTGGGCGGGGCTTGTGGGGCTACGCCCCGGCTTGCTGCGGCAGGTTGAGCCAAAGCGTGCCGTCCTCGACGCTGGCGGTTCGCGCCTGTACGTCACGAAGGACGGTTTACCGACACGCCACCCGGCCTCGCTATGGAGCATCCACGCCACGCCTCAAGCCCGTCGCCGTAATCTGCGGCAAGGAGCGTTCTCGCTTGTCGTTGGGGTGTTGGCCTTGCCAGTGCCAGGGTGCAAGCCGGTGAAGCCGTCACGCGGGGATGCCGAGTCGGCCACATCTCCATTCGGGAGCGGGCGGCCTGTGCGTCCTTGGCTTGTCGTGAATCCTGGCGAGGGAACGGCTGCGCCTTGGGCTTCATGGCCGCAACCTTCCAGCGAAAACAATTTCCCCTGCGCTACGCGCATTCCTCTCGGGACAAATTCTTTTCGCTTCCAGGCTCTCCACGGTGTTGCGACCGCTGCGCGGTGCGGCCAGCCCATCCCCCGCCGGCCGGATCACAACAAGGACGCACTGGCGCGACCTCGTTCAACCCGAAAGGAGAAACATCATGGCTAACATCGGCACCTTCACCGCAGAGAAAGACGGCTTCACCGGCCAGCTCCGCACCCTGACCCTGAACGTCAAGATCAAGCTGATTCCCAACGACAAGGGCGACACCGAGAACGCCCCCGACTTCCGCCTTCAGGCGGCCGGCCACGACATCGGCGCGGCGTGGGAGAAGACCAGCGAAGCCGGGCGGCCCTACGTGTCCGTATCCCTCGACGACCCTTCGTTCCCGGCGACGGTCTATGCCCGCCTGATCGAGAACGAAGACGGCACGCACGACCTGATCTGGTCGCGCAGCAAGCCCAAGGCGGCCTGACGGCCGCCCACCGCGCCCCGCCCATTGCGGCGGGGCGCCGTGCTGCTGGCGCAGCACGTCACGCACGCGCCTATGGCGTGTCGCGTTCCTTCAACACCGCCTCAAGCTCCTGGCGCACCTGCACCAGAAGCTGATCGGCCTTGCGCGTGCTGTCGCCAGCATAGGCCAGCGTCAGCAACGTCAACGGATGCACGTCCATGACCTCGCACAGCTCGGTCAGCTTGTGCATGGTCGGGCTTTTCAAGTCGCGTTCCAGCGAACTCATGTAGGTGCGGCTGGACACGTCGGAGAACGCTTCCTGGCTCAAGCCACGCGCTTTCCTGATCGTCCGTATTGCCGTCGCCAATGAGTGTTTCGCTGTCACCAACTTGGTTTCCCCGTAAAAACCAAGATGACAG
Source organism: Stenotrophomonas sp. GD03930 (assembly GCF_029839665.1). NCBI lineage: Bacteria > Pseudomonadati > Pseudomonadota > Gammaproteobacteria > Lysobacterales > Lysobacteraceae > Stenotrophomonas > Stenotrophomonas sp. GD03930. The sequence goes on from NZ_JAOCAV010000001.1 coordinate 1,991,077, forward strand.
ACCATTGCACCCAATAGGGCTACAATCTAAAGTGTTCATTCCTGTTGGCCGAACCGCTTTCGTGCTTTTACGGAAATCCGCATGGGCGGATTCCGACAGAATCGGGGAACCGCATCCGTGTCTTTCCTGGCCTACGTAATTCCGCTTCTGCGTTTCCGTGCATGTACGGATTCGATGGCTTGCGCCTTCATGCTTTCCCGCCAAAGCACGCATCCGCTTCGGGGGTTCCGCGCTTCGGTGGAAAATCGTATCCGTGCATCCTCGGATGCGTGGGGATTCGGGCCATGACCCAGCCGCTCGTCACCGCTGAACAGCGGGCGCAACTGCTCGCCGTCGGCGCGGCACTCGCCGCTGATCGGGGCATCGACCCGATGCCGGTGGTGCGACTGTTCACGCCTGACGCACACACCACCTGGCTGCTGGCCGCGCTCGACCCGGCCGATGGCGATACGGCCTGGGGGCTGATCGACCTGGGAATAGGCATGCCCGGCCTGGGCCATGTGAAGCTGTCCGATCTGGCGTCCATCGTCGGGCCGCGCCAGCAACCTGTGATGCGCGATCGCTACTTCCAGCCCGTGCGGCTGCTGTCGGAGTACCTGCGGCTGGCCGAGGAAAACGGCTCGATCACCGACTGAGCAGTCCCAGCCAACGACGGCGCATTCTGACTATTTCAGTCTTACCCAAGACCTGCGCGGTCTGAATCCGAACTCTTGCACCGAAGCGGTGCGCTTCTGTTGCAAACAGTCATGATCTTTGGCGCGGGCTGCTGCACGGTGCTCCATGCTGCGCGCCATTTTCGTGGCGGCGCAGTCGTCGCATTCAGACGATTTCCGCAATGCCCTGGAGCGAATCAGTCTTGACACCAGCAGTTACAGCCTATCCCGATTTCGATGACGACTTGATGGCGGCCCGATAGCTCCCGCACGGCGGAATCCGTGGCGACGTTCCTGCTGAACGACAGGAGGCTGCGTCATGGCTGACCCGAGCGCCGAACACTGGTATCCGACCGCCGCGTATCTCTACACGCTGCACCTCGACGGCCCCGCGCTGGCCTGGGAATACCTGCGCCGCCACCCCGACTACCGCCGCGACTGGCTGCGCCGGCGGCGCCGGCCAGAGGCCGCCGCGCGCTGGGGATTGCGCCTGCTGGAAGATCCCGCCCTGGATGCGCGCGACGCGCATCCGGCCTGGTTCCCCGATCACGATGCGGTGGTGCAGCTCTACCCGGACGCCGACCCGCCGCCCGACGCGGTGGCCTTCGCATTCTGGCGCCTCCCCGGCCAGAAGCACCTGATCCACGACGGTAAGCGCCTGGTGCTGCTGACACGCTGGCCGGGCTGCTGCCTGCGGCTGGTGATCGCTCCCGGCTTGGTCGACGGCATGGCTTACGCCTATGCCATTCGCGCCTGCGCCGCATCCTGCGGACGCTATCAGGCGCTGGCGACCGAACTGGACAAGCTGGCCGCCGCTGGCGATGCAGCGCCAGCGGGAACAGCACGGTCGCGGCCGGCCCCCGCTGCGCTGCTGGAGTTGAACACGCTCCAGGCGCTCGACGGCTCCCTCGCTGGCGCATCCCTGCGCGACGTGGCCGAAGGGCTATTCGGCGTCGATGCCGTTGCCGACGACTGGTACGCCGACAGCGCCTTGCGCGCCCGCGTTCGCCGGCTGGTACGCCGGGGCGATGCGCTGATGCGCGGAGGCTATCGCCGCCTTGCACAGCTTCCGCCCGTTGCACAGGGACGCGCTGCATCCCCTGCAAAACGTCCCTGAGCAAGAAGCCTTGCTTTCTTGAAAGTGCCTCTATCCGGCCGCGTGGTGTGGCCGGGCTTGATGGAGGTACATCCCGTGCGACCCGCTCCCTTGCGGCCTGCCGCCGCTGCTGTCGCTGCGCCCGTGCAGCCCCAACGCTACCTGACCAACGACGAAGCCGCCGAATACCTGCGGCTGTCGCCGCGCACGCTGGAGAAACAGCGCGTGATCGGCGGCGGCCCGAAGTTCCGCAAGTTCGGCCGCCGCGTCATGTACGCGGTGTCCGACCTCAATGCCTGGGCCGACCAGCGCAGCTACGAGGCCACATCCGACCCGGAATATGCCGAGCGTCACGCGGGCGACTACCGTGATGGCCGCTGATCGTCGGCTCGCCGGTGGCCATCGTCATGTCCAGCCCATCGCTGCCGCCGGGGCAGCGATCGCAGCAGCGGGAACAGCTCGACCTGTTCCGCGCGTTGCCGGGCGACATGGCGCCGCGCGACAGCCAGGACTTGATGGCCTTTCCGTTCTTCTCGCTCGCCAAGTCGCGGCGCACCGAGCCGATCGACTTCCGGGCGGGTGGCATCACCATCCGCGTGGAGGGAACGCAGGAGCACGGCATCGCAACGATCTGGGATGCCGACGTTTTGATTTGGGCGGCCTCGCAGATCGTGGAGGCGCGCGACGCAGGCATTCGCCCGTCGCGCTGGATACACGCCACGCCCTACGAAATCCTGCGCTTCATCGGGCGCGGCACGTCCCTCAACGACTACCAGCGTCTGAAAGCCGCGCTCGACCGGCTGCAATCGACCAGCGTGGCGACTTCCATCCGCGAAACCACTGGGCGGCGCTTGCACCGCTTTTCGTGGGTGAACGAATGGCGCGAGCTGGCCGACGCCAGCGGCACGCCGCTGGGCATCGAGCTGATCCTGCCGGACTGGTTCTATGCCGGCGTGCTAGATGCCGCCCTGGTGCTGACCATCGACCCTGCCTATTTCCGCTTGAAGGGCGGCATCGAACGCTGGCTGTACCGCCTGGTGCGCAAGCACGGCGGACGGCAGGAGCACGGCTGGCAATTCGACTTCCGGCACCTCTACCGCAAGTCGGGCAGCGCGGCCCGCTTCTCGGACTTCGCCTACGACCTGCGCATGCTGGTGGCGCGGCAGTCGCTGCCCGGCTACGTCCTGGGCATCGAGCCGATGCCGGGCGAAAGGCTGGAACTGCTGACCTTCCGGCCCGTGCCGTTCACGGCACGGGGATAACTGCGGGAAAAGGTGTGAACGGCCTCGTGCTATCAGGAGTACCGGGTATCGTGCTATCGGGAGTACGACCCTCGTGCTATCAGGAGTACGAAAACGCCGCAAAGCCAGTAACGGCGCGGGTTTGCGTCCCCTCTAACTTACCTAACTATAAATCTCTAACTTTTAGTAGAAGCGCGCCGTTTCGGTGGACAACCGCGAAACGGCACGGCCAGGCCGGCTTTCCAGCAGCGAGGGCCGCGCCATGATCTTCGCGTTTCTCAACCAGAAAGGCGGCGTCGGCAAGACCACGCTCGCCACCCACATCGCCGGCGAGCTGGCGCTGCGTGGTCTGCACGTCATCCTGCTGGACGCCGACCCGCAGGGTTCATCGCTGGACTGGACGCAGCGCAGAAGCCAGCAGGGCTTGCCACGGCTGTTCAGCGCCGTGGGCCTCGCCCGCGAGACACTGCATCAGGAAGCGCCCGAGCTGGCGCGCCGCGCCGATCACGTCATCATCGACGGCCCGCCGCGCATCGCCGCCCTGGCGCGCTCGGCGCTGCTGGCGGCCGAGCGCGTGCTGATTCCTGTGCAGCCCAGCCCGTATGACCTGTGGGCCAGCGCCGAGATGGTGGCGCTGATCCGTGAGGCACAGGTGTTCCGGCCTGCGCTGCGCGCGGCCTTCGTCATCAATCGGCGCGTCAGCACCACCATCATCGGCAGGGAAGCGCGGCAATCGCTGGCCGAACAGCCGCTGCCGGCGCTGCGCAGCGAAGTGCGCCAGCGCATCGTCTTCGCCGATAGCGTGGCCGCTGGCCGGCTCGCCCGCGAGACAGCGCCCGACAGCGCCGCCGCACGCGAGATCGCCGCGCTCGCCGATGAACTGCTGCGGTGGCCGACATGAGCAGCCTGCGCAGCAAGCGCGTCGGCATCGGCGCACGTCCGCCCGCGAATCCGCACGCCGAGGCGTGGATTCGCCAGGGCGATGCCGATGCGCTCAATAAGGGCGACCTCTACACCGCACGCTTGACCCTCGACGTGACGCCCGCGCTGCGCGCGCGCATCAAGATCGCCGCTTTCGGCCAGGGCGTGACCGTGGCCGAACTGCTGCGCGGACTACTGGAACGAGAGTTCCCCGACAACCGCACGGAGAACCTGCCATGAACGCATCCGCCTTGCCTGCCGCTCAGGCGGCGACGGCTGCTGCGCTGCCGCCTTCGCTTTCGACGCTCGCCGGCCAGGCCGGCAGCGTGCCGCTGACTCGCGTATCGCTCGCCTACATTGAACCGCGATTCAAGCTCTACCTGCGTTTCGGCGAACCGGCGCGCATGCTGCGGCTCGACCGCTGGCGGCGCTGCGCGGTGTTCCTGCCGCGTGCAATGTTCTGCCGCGTGCGCTGGGAAGCAAACGACTACGGCACGATCCGTTGGCAGCTCATGGTGATGCAAGCCGCCACGCCGCTGGACGACATGCAGTGCATCCCCGGCGTGCAGCCGGGCGCACGCCTGCTGCTGCACGCCGAAGGCGAAAACGCGGTGCGTGTCGTGCTGGAACGCATCGACGGCATCGAAGGGCAAGACATCGCCGCCATCGACGTGTCGCCCGCGTACTGGCGCACGCTGGGCAACCGTCTGGCGGCCCGCCTAGCGCTGCCCGAATACACCGCCGAGCGGCACGCCGCTTGGCTGGCCGGAAGGGCGCTGCCATGACGACCCAATCCAACACCACATGCACGCACGAAGTCGCGCCGCATCCTCGCTCGCGCCTGCGCGCTCGCATCGTGCTGGCGGGCTTCGCCGCCGTCGGCTTCGCTGCGCTGGCCTGGGCGGCTTTCGTGTCGCCGCTGCCGCGTCTGACCTACAACCCGTCCGACAGCGTGGCGGTCGGCTGGTATCGCATCGAGCCGCTCGACCTGCGCACCGCCTCGCTGCCACGTCCGTTGTCCGTGGACAGCATTGTGCTGGTGCCGCTGCCCGACAGGGCCGCCATGCTGGCTGCGCAGCGCGGCTACCTGCCGACCCGCGTTCCGCTGCTCAAACGTGTGGGCGCAGTCGCGCCGCAACACGTTTGCATCGTCGCCGGGCAGGTACGCATCGACGGCGTGCCTGCGGCCGCCGCGCTGCCTGCCGACCGGCTGGGCCGGCCGCTGCCATCCTTGCAGCTTTGCCGCCGCCTCGAACCGGGCGAGCTGTTCCTGTTGAGCGTGACCAATCCGGCGTCGTTTGACAGCCGCTATTTCGGCCCGGTCAGCGCATCCGCCGTGATCGGCATCGCGCACCCGGTCTGGCTGGAGACACGCCCATGATGGCCGCCGATTCGCTGCACGTTGCCGTGCCTCTCATCGTGCCATCGAGCATGTCGTTCCAGTGGCTGCTGCCGTGTCGTCGCGCGTGCAGCGCGGGCGCATTCGCGCCGCGCCTCGCGCAACATCCGGCGCAGCCATCCAGCGTGCAGGCGTCTTGCCTCGAACGCGCCCGGCCTGCGGCCATTGGCGCGTTCGCCGGCGCGCTGGCTGCAAGCAGCGCAGCGCCGCCGGGCCGCCGACGCCCGGAGCGACAGCGAGGGGCAAAGGCGGAAGGCAAGACAAAAGGGTTCGGCACTCTGCCGCCCGCAAAGCCAGTCTGCACGTGGGGGTGGCGCGGCACGGCGCGGCTTCGCCGCCGTGCCGCGTGGGGCGCGAGGCACGCGCCGATGCAGGCATGTCCGCGTGCTTCGCACGCTCGGACACGCCGGAGCTTGCAGGGAGCACAGCCATGACCGACCGCGGCGACCATGATTTCTGGGTGCGCCCTGGCGCGCCGAAGAACCGAGGCAAAGGCCAGGGCCAGAGCTTCGTTTCCAAGGTGCTCAAGCAGGCTGGCAAGGCCAGCGGCGGCAAGTCGGCGGTGCGCCGTCCTACCGCTGGCGGGAGCGGCCAGCACGCCGGCCAGCGGCCCGGCTCACGGCTTGGACGCGGCCATACGGCGGCGCGCTTCGCAGGCGCAAAGCTGACCCCTATGTCACGGCGCGTGACCATCAAGACGCTGCTGGTCAACCAGCGCAACGCCAGTCCGCAGTCGCTCGCCAAGCACCTGCGCTACATCGAGCGCGACGGTGCCGGCCGGAACGGCGAGCCGGGCCGTGCCTACGGGCCGCAGACCGACGAAGCCGACCTCGATGCCTTCAAGGAACGCTGCCAGGACGACCGACATCATTTCCGCTTCATCGTCTCACCTGAAGACAGTGCGGAGCTGGACGACCTGCGCACCTACACCCGGCACCTGATGAACCGGATGGAGGCCGACCTGGGGACGCGGCTGGATTGGGTGGCGGTCGATCACTGGAACACCGACAACCCGCACACGCACCTGATCGTGCGCGGACGCGACGATACCGGCAAAGACCTCATCATCGCGGGCGACTACATCGCCCACGGCTTCCGCCATCGCGCCGCCGAGCTGGCGACGGAATGGCTGGGGCCGCGCACCGAACTGGAGATCCAGCAGACCTTGCAGCGCGAGGTGGAGCAAGAGCGGTGGACGAGCCTCGACCGCACGTTGCAGCGCGAGGCCGGCGAGGATGGCCGGGTGCAGATCGAACGCTTCAACGAACCCCGGCTGCAACGCCAGCGCCTGCTGCTGATCGGCCGCCTGCAACACTTGCAGCGCCTGGGCCTGGCCGACGAGGTGCAGCCCGGCACCTGGGCCGTCCATGCGGACGCGGAGAAGACCTTGCGTGCCCTGGGCGAGCGTGGCGACATCATCCGAACGATGCAGCGGGCCATGAGCGGCAAGCCTCGCGAGCTGGCGGTGTTCGAGCCGGGCGACGACGGCCGCACTATCGTCGGTCGCGTGGCTGCTAAGGGTCTGGCCGACGAGCTGCACGACCGCGGCTATCTGGTCATCGACGGGTTGGACGGCAAAGCCCACTACGTCGCGTTGGACGCCCGCGACGAGCTGGCGAACTATCCCATCGGCGCGGTGGTGGAGGTACGCGGTTCCGCCGAGGTGCGGGCGGCCGACAAGAACATCGCCACGCTGGCGAGCAATGGCCTGTACCGCACCGATCACCACCTGGCGATCGAGCAAGGCCGAGCCAAGCCCGGCCGCGACCCGCAAGAGGCTGTGGCGGCCCATATCCGCCGGCTGGAAGCCCTACGGCGGGCCGGCATCGTGGAGCGCGTGGCCGAGGGGTTATGGAAGGTGCCGGACGACTTGGCCGAGCGTGGCCGCCAGTACGACGCGCAGCGGCTGGGCGGCGTGGCGGTCGAACTGAAATCGCATCTGCCGATTGAACGGCAGGCCCGCGTCATCGGCGCGACCTGGCTGGATCAGCAGTTGATCGGCGGCGGCAAGGGACTGGGCGACCTGGGCTTTGGCGGCGATGCTAGGCAAGCCTTGCAGCAGCGCGCCGACTTCCTCGAAGAACAGGGGCTGGCCCAGCGGCGCGGGCAGCGGCTGATTCTCTCCCGGAATCTGCTGGAAACGCTGCGCAATCGGGAGCTGGCGCAGGCCGCCCAGCACATTGCCGCCGATAGCGGATTGGAGCATCGGCACGTCACAGACGGGCAGCGCGTAGCCGGCATCTACCGGCGCTCGGTCATGCTCGCCAGCGGTCGCTATGCGCTGCTCGATGACGGCATGGGATTCAGTCTGGTGCCTTGGCGGCCGATAATCGAGCCACGACTGGGGCAGCAGATCGCCGCGACTGTACGCGGCGGCGGTGTGTCATGGGAGGTTGGACGGCAAAGAGGTCCTGGGATTGGATCGGGGCCGTAGGCTGTCGTACCGAGTTAAGGTGTCGAGCAGCGTTTTGGCCCTAGCTTCTGTGCTCCGTTAAGACGACTAGTCTGTGCTTATCGACGACGCTGTGGGTGCATGGTTGCTTGCCAATTCCGGTGCAACTCGCAAACGCGCTGCCCCGACCTGAACTGCCCATTCAACGATCTGCCCGGCCAATATATCCGTGGCGACACCGAACGCGCTCACCACATCGGCCTCTCGCTTGCTGCCTGTGGCTTGGATTGCTTCGAAGCGTCTACTGGCAATAGCAGTCCGTTTGGCCGGATCGACCAGTTGCACATCGAGCCGAACCGCGGCGATCGCTTCAGTGCCGCGGTATTCGAGCTGGAACGCCCGCAGCGTACTGCGCAACTCCATATCGGCGCTCATTGGGGTGCTATCGGTAATCACGGAAGTCGACCGCCCATCGCGCATGAAGGCTTCGACGATTCGGTCACGCAGCAGCACCGGTGCGGGGTCGGCCCAACGCACTCCTTGCCAAGCCGACAAGCGACCATCGGGCTGCGCAATGAACAGCCGCTCCGAATCCAGGACGCGACTACTCTCAGGGGCGTAGACGCGCAGCGCCCCGGGTCCCGGAACGGCGCGCGGCGTACTCTCCGCCTGGGCGATGTGATAGTCGGGCAATTTGTAGGTGACCATTGGAGCTGCTTTGGGAAGCACACTGCACGCGGACAAGCCGAGTACTAGCGTCATAGTCACGGCAGCGACGGGAATCATCCTGGCGGAAGTGTTCACGGCTTGGTTTCCTCAATGTTCTCTCCACCGAGCAGGTATTGCGCCGGATTGCGATCCAGTCGGCGCAGCACGGTGTTTAGATTGGCCAGCGCCTGCTGGAGTTCGTGCATGGCAGGACCTGTGGCGGCCAAGCCCTGGTTCAGCGATTCCTGATTGTTTTGCAGTAGCGTCTCAACCCTGAAAGCGGCGCGTTCGAGGGATGCCGTTGCATCACGCGTGTTCACCATGATTTGCTTACCATCGTTATTTAGTAGCAGGTTGGCATCGCGAAGAGTGCTATTTGCTTGGCGCACGGCAGCTGTCGATTCTCTGCTTGCTTCGGTCAGATTGCTGATTAACGTCGCGATCTCGGCCCTCTGGTCAGCGACCGCGCCCGTGGTCTGTTCAAGATTCACCAGACTGCGGTGCACAAGAGCCAAATTCTCCTTCGACAGTAACTCCTGCGTGCGCAGCAAGATGCCGTTGAGTGTCGTCATGCTGTTCCCCTCACCGGAGACCAGGGATGCCATCGCCGAACGTGGTGCGAGGATCAACGGTTCCTCGTCCTCTCTCCGATCCAGCAATGGCACGTTTGGCCCACCGTCGCTCAACTCGATCACCGCGTTGCCGGTAATTCCCGTGATGACCAATTCAGCGCGGGTATCCTGCCGGACCGGGATGGTGGCATTGATGCGTACGCGCGCTATCGCCCGCCTTGGGTCTCGCGGTGAAAGAGAAAGTGCAACGACTTCGCCAATCGTGATTCCGCTGTACTGAACCTGGCTGCCGGGCGTAAGCCCGGTCACTGGCTCATCGAACATAATCCGGTAATACTGGTAATCGTGGTCGGAACGTGTGTCGCTGAGCCAAAGCGCGAAGCCAATACCAATCGCACCGAGCAGCACGACGAACAGACCAATGAATACATGATGGGCACGTGGTTCCATGATCAGACCACCTCGTTCTCAGAGTTTAAATATTGCGTGCGCCCAGCCCAATGCGTGCGCGACGGAAGAATGATGCAGATGCGGAGGGGTTTCATGGCTGCGTCTCTTGGCTGGAAGCACCAGTGGCCTGTGCGGCCGCACGGCCACGGGGGCCGTGAAAGTATTCCTGTATCCACGGGTGCTTGAAGCGCTCGACTGCCTCGATGCCGTCGTTGATGAGTACCTTCTGGTTCGCCAGGACCGCGACACGGTCGCATATGGTGTACAGCGTATCGAGGTCGTGGGTTACCAGAAACACCGTGAGGCCCAGTGCATTGCGCAGGGTCAGAATCAATTGGTCGAAAGATGCAGCCCCGATTGGATCCAGTCCTGCGGTGGGTTCGTCAAGAAACAGGATGTTCGCATCAAGCGCCAAGGCTCTCGCCAGTGCTGCTCGTTTCACCATGCCTCCGGACAACGAGGCCGGATACTTGTCTCCCGCTCCGGCAGGCAACCCCACCAAGCCCAGCTTGCTTCTTGCCAAACGCTCGGCAAGAGGCCGCGCCAGACCGACATGCTCGATCAAAGGAAGAGCGACGTTCTCCAAGACGGTCAGCGATGAATACAACGCGCCCTTCTGGAACAGAATGCCGAACCTTCGCTCCATACGCGCGCGCGCAAGCCATTGGGCTCGCAGTAGGTCGCGCCCCCCGATACGGACCACGCCCGAATGCGGCTTCTGCAGCCCGACGACGCTACGCAAGAGCACGGATTTCCCGGTGCCTGACCCTCCCACCACGCCAAGGATTTCCCCGCGCCGCACGTCCAGGTCTAGGTCCTGATGGACCTGCTGGGTTCCAAACCTGTTGTCCAGGCCGCGCACTTCAATAGCGTGTCGCACACCGTTGTCGGTGTCTTGCTTCACCGCGCTCACCAGCCCATCTCCATGAAGAACAGTGCAGCGATGGCGTCTATCAGGATCACCATGAAGATTGATTGCACGACACTAGACGTCGTGTGGTCGCCTACCGACTCAGCGCTACCGGCGACCTTGAACCCTTCATGGCAGCCGATAGCGGCGATCATCACCGCGAAGAGCGGGGACTTGCTCATTCCGACAAGAAAATGGCGCACCTCGATTTTTTCCTGCACGATGGCAAGGAACTGTGCGGGAGGAATTTCCAAGCTCAGTGCGCATACGGTGGCGCCGCCCGCAATGCCAGCCAAGATGCCTACTAAGGTGAGCAGTGGCAAGGACACAAGAAGCGCCAGCACGCGTGGCAGCACCAGTAACTCGATGGGGTCGAGCGCGTTGGAGCGAAGCGCATCGATCTCTTCATTTGCCTTCATCGAACCGATTTGGGCGGTGTACGCGCTTGCGGTACGGCCTGCAATCAATATGGCCGGGAGCAGCACTCCGAACTCGCGCATGAACGAGAAGGCGACCAGATGCACCGAGAAGATGCTCGCACCGAAGTTGGCCAGCACCGTTGCTCCCAGGAACGCCACCACCATTCCTACCATGAAGCTCAGTAGCGCCACGATGGGAATGGCGTCCACCGCTGATCGCTGGATTTGAGCGATCACCGAGGTCGCGCGCCAGCGACGCGGGTGACGAACGGTACGGCTCCATGTTTCGATGATCTGGCCCACGAACCCGGCCAGACCAAGACACGCACGACAGCCCTGTTCCAAGGTCAGGCCTATGCGTCCCAGACCGCGGAGCAGAGGATTCCCGCTCACCGCTGCTTTCTCCGTCTTCTGCTGATCGGTAGCAGCGGCGGCCAGCGCTCTCATTAGGGCGAGGCGATCCGAGGACAGATTTGGAGCTGCCTCCGGCCGGTCGAGTATCGAGTCTGGCCCGAGAATTTCCACCAGCAGAGCCGCGCCGGCGGTGTCCAGTCTCTGGACTTGCGTCCAGTCGAGTAAGGGAGTGGCGTACCCCTCGGCATGACTGATGCGGGCGGCGGACACGGATTTTGCCAGACTGGCGTAGTGCTCTATCGTCCAGTCGCCACCCGCCAGCCATTTGTGATCACCGCCGACCATGGCATCCTGCCGGAGCCAAGCCTGTGAAGCGTTGCTCATGGCTGCGTGTCCCGCCAAGCGCTGTCGATGCGCTCGATGCAGTTCGTGATCGCCGCTTTGGCATGACCCAGCAATGTGTACGAACCGGCGAACTCTTTAATGACGTTGCCGCGCTCGAAGCAACTGGCGGCAGCAACTCGGCGTCCCGTCCTTAAATCGACTGCTTCGAACTCTAGGCTGGCACCACCCGTCGTCACGGGTCCAACCAGCAGGGTCGTCATTGCATTGACTGCCCGATTCGGTGTCTGCAGTTCGGTGACCGCTACACGCACCCGAACCTGTCCCGCGCCACCTGGGGGGGCGGGACTTTTGCCTTCCTGGCGTTTCAGTTCGCTCGTCACATGGTCTAGCACTTCGCGCTGCTGCGCGTCATCGAGCCCATCGATGCGACCCGAGGCGGTCTTGATCTGCGCTTCTTCCACCACGACAGCGGCATAACGCTTGGGCTCGAATCCCGCTGCGCGGTACATCAGTACGTTCTCGTATCGTGTCGGCGATAACTTCTCGTAGTCGCCGAGAAATCCGGAGCGCGTCATGCTGTTGGTCGCGCATCCAGAGAGCGCGCCTGCTACGCAAAAAAAGATGCCGCCGCGGATCAATGCAGTTTTGCTCTTCATAATGGGTCTCCTTGATCAAACGAAACTAAGACAGGCAATGCCTGCTGCGATGAGGGCGGTGCCAGACCAGCGCGTTACCGATGCGACATCGCCTAGTAGGAGGGCGCCGACGCCCAAGTTTCCAAGTAGCCCGATTCCTGCCCAGGCTGCAGAGGCCGCGCTGATCGGAATCCGCTTGAGCGCGAACCACAAAAGTGCGCCGCTGGCCGCCATGCACGTCACTGCCACACAGAGGCCGACCCAGCGCATCGGACCGCCCGCCGTGATGGCCCGCAGGCCCAGTGGATAGCCCGCTCCTAGAACCCCTGCGGCAATGACAATCGACCAGGATTTCCAGATCAGCGGATGGGTGCTGAATCGCATAAGCCTAGCGAGACATACGCATGAAGCGTGGGTGCATACGAATTCTGAGAATGCGCAGCACGCGGCGGCTCGCAAGAGACTCATGAGCGATCTCCATGCGCGGTGGCGACACTCAGGTTCCACGGCCCAATTCGCTTGATTCCAAACAGGACTTCGTAAAGCAGCGGAATCAAGCCCAACGTCACCAGCGTTCCGAGTGCCAGCCCACCGATCATCGCGATCGCCATCCCTTTCCATAATGGTCCGGAGAAGAGCATGAGTGGCACCAGTCCCGAAATGCAGGTGACCTTGGTCATCACGATTGGACGAAGCCGTTGTATCGCGGCCCCAACCAAGGCTTCATGGCGTGGCAGGCCTTCCGCTAGCCCCTGGTCGATGCGTTCCAGCAAGAGCACGGCGTTGTTGACAATGATCCCGAACAGGGCCAGTACGCCGAAGGTCGCCATGAAGCTGAAAGGTGTGCCGGTCAGCTTCAGAGCCAATACCACGCCGATAAGCGTGAAAGGGATCGTCGCGAGGATCACACCGAGCTTGCGGAAAGAATTGAACTGCCATACGAACAGCATCAGCATCGCCAGAAATGCGAGGGGCATGTAGGTCGACAGCGCGGCGTTCGATTCGGCGGCTTCCTCGATCTCGCCGCCAAGTTCAACCGAGTAGCCCGCGGGCAGGTCCAGGGCAGCGACGCTAGGCGCCAGGCGGTTGATGATCTCCTGGGCGGTGTAAGAGGTGTTCTGTCCTTGCACGGTGATCGTGCGGATGAGATTGCGCCGTTGGATGACCGAGGGCTCGCTCGCGAGCGATACGTCTGCGACCTGAGCCAGCGTCACCGCTGGACCGCCGTTGGTGGGATAGATGAGCGTCGCGCCTACGTCTGCCGTGCTGCGACGCTCGCTTACGATACTGCGCAGGACGATCGGGACGGAGGTGTCACCGTCGCGAATAACCGAGATCGATCTGCCGCTGTAGCGGACATCCAGCCCGCCAGCGATGTCTTCAGTCGTCACGCCCGCCCGACGCGCGCGGTCCTGGTCGACCCGTACGTCGATGCGGCCAACGCGCGTATCCCAATCGTTCTTGACGTTGATGGTGCCGGGCAGCTTGCGCAGCGCTGCTTCGATTTTGGACGCGGCCCCCAACAATACCTCCTCATCCGGACCGCTGACGCGATAAATGGCAGTCCCTGACTCGGTCGCACCGAGCGAGAAACGCTTGGGCTCGGCGCGCACGTCGCCATGTGCTTGCGCAAAGTAGCTGCGGGTGCGGGCGAGGACGGCGTCGATGTCGCTCTTCGGCTTCAATGTGACAACGAAGTACGCGATGTTCGATGCCGGCAGTGGTGGATTCAGGCTAAGGATGAAGCGCGGGCCACCATCGGCGACGTAGCCGATGTGATCGGAGACTTCTGGATTGATGTTCGTGTCGCCCAGCCAACCACTGATCTGCTTCACGCGGGCGAGCGTTTCGCGCGAGTCGGTACCGGGGGCGAGCTGCACCGGAATCTGGAACTGAAGCCGGTCGGACTTGGGCATGAAATCGTACGGCAGGGTGGTGAAGCCATACAGCGCAATGGCAAGCGCCGCGATCATCGACGCTACATAGACCGCCTTATGGTGGAGCACCCACTCCAGTACGCGCCGGTAGCCACGGTAGAAGCGGGTGTCATAGGCGTCGCCCTGCTCCTGCTTGTGATGGGGTTTGGCGAAGTGGTAGCACAATAGGGGCGTGACAGTCAGGCACAGCAGCCACGAAGCGAACAACGTCAGTGCCAGCACGACCACGAGATTGTGCAGATACTCGCTCGTGGCGTTCTGGCCAAAAAAGAACGGCGAGAACACGATCACGATCACGAGCGAGGACGTGAGCAGCGGAATGGCGAGCGTGCGGCCCGCCTCGAGGCAGGCATGCTTACGATCTTCGCCACCGGCCAGGCGGCGTTCGATGTCTTCGGCAATCACAATGCCGTTGTCCACCAACAAGCCGAGCGCAATGATGATGGCGCCCATCGAGACGTTCTGAAGCTCGATGTTCATCGCGCGCATGACGATGAGTGCACTGAGGATCGTCAACGGCACGATCATGCCCACGATGATCCCGGTGCGCCAACCGAGAAATAGCACGACGACACCGAGGACGACGATGATCGTCTCCATCATGACGTGGTTCATTTTGCCCATCTCGTGCTTGACGACATCGGCCTGGAAAGTGACGTATGACAGATCGAAACCCGCCGGCAGCAGCTTCTCCTGGTCTGCAACCCGTGCTTTGAGCGCTTTTCCGAACTGCTCCACGTTCTGACCGGAGGCCATCGAAACCGCCATGACGACAGCGGGCTGGCCTTTGTAGATGGCAGCAGATTCCGGCGGATCGGCTGGCCGCACACTCACCTGCGCCAGTTCACCCAATGCGATCGTCGGCACGGGCGCCGTACTACTTTGCGGTCGTGGCAGCGCGATCGGCATTGCTCGCAGGGAGGGAGCGTCACGCACTTCGCCACTGACCGCCAAGGTTGCATTGATGCCGCCGACAACAATTTGTCCACCCGAAGCGACGACGTTCTGTTTGACGAGTTGGTCGATCACCCCCTGTGGTGTCAGCTCCAATCGCGCGAGCCTAGGCCGATCGAATTCGAGATAGACGCGCTCTTCCTGCAGGCCGTAGAAAGTGATGCGCTCAATACCAGGCACGGTGTACAGGCGGTCGCGCATCTGCTTGAGCGCGACGCGCATCTCGCTCATGGAGTAACCTGGTGCAGTGACCGCAATCGAGGCAACCGCGACGCGGCCGAAGTCTTCGTCGACGAAAGGCCCCATCGTGCTCTGTGGTAAGGCATCCTTCGAATCGGCGACCTTGGCCCGGACGCGCTGCCAGATCGGTGCCAAGTCGGTGTAGCGGTCCCAGATCGTGACCTGGATCATGGCGCTGCCTGCGCGCACGGTGCTCGTCACGCGCTTGACCTCTGCCAGTTCGCGCAAGCGCTCCTCGATCGGCCGGGCAATGAGTTGCTCAACGCGTTCGGCGGGCAGCCCCGGGTTCAACGCCGTGACCATCGCATCGCGGACCGTGACAGTCGGCTCCTCCTGAGAAGGAAAATTCAGGAAGGTCGCGATGCCGGCGACGAAAATGATGAGCGCTACAAAGTAGGTAAGTCGACTGGCGCGCAGCGCCATCTCGGTGATCTTCATGATGAAGTAACCTGGTGGATCGCGTTAGCGCTTGGTCAATTGAGTGGTGGCTTCCAGTGGTGTCACTGGCTGTCCATCGGTGAGCCATCCTCCTCCGGCGGCAACCACCGTCTCGCCGGGCTTGAGTCCAGCGAGGACGCGCGCGCTGTCTCCTTCCTGTACCGGCGTGAAGCGCACCGCGCGACGGTGCACCTTCTTATCTTCAGGGGTGTAGACGAAGACGGAAGCCTCGCCCGGCTTCGTGCCGAGCACCAGCGAGGCATAAGGTATGGATACAGTCTCGGGCCGAGAGGTCTTGGAGGTTGCCGCAGGTGCGTCGAGCACGACCTGTACGGGAATACCTGGCCGAAGTGCGCGCGCTTGCGCGTTATCTTCAGGCACTAGCACCACGGGTAGGAGCGAGCCATTTTCGGCGCGCAGACCGACACGACGTACCACCGCTCGGATTGGTTGTTCGGCTCCGCTCCAGCTCAGTTCTGCGCGTTGGCCGACATCTATGTGAGGTGCCTGTGTAGTAGACGCGTTCGCGATGATCTCAGTGCCACTGCGCACGCCGTCGACCTGAAATACCGGCGCACCAGCAGCAATGTCGGTGAACGCCAAAGCCAGCTTTTCCGCCACGACACCATCGAAAGGAGCGACGATCATCGTGCCACGTTGTGCTCGTTCGGCCAGGCCAAGCGCCGCCTTGGCAGTGCGCGCTTGACCCTCTGCGACCGCTAGCTGCGCCTTCGCGCTCTCGAACGCAGCAGGGGAGATGACTTCGCTTTCGAGCAACCGGCGCTGTTGATCTGTCTGTACACGTCGATCCATCAGGCCGGCTTCGGCGGCCGCCAGGGATGCTTGCGCTTGTGTCACGCGAAGCCGGTCAGGTTGCGCATCAAGTTCTGCCAGGACTTGGCCGCGGGAGAACCGTTCACCCACGTCGACGTTCAACTTGGCGATCCGTCCTCCTGTTTCAAATCCTAGGATGCTGCGCTCGGTTGCTCGCGCCGAGCCAGTCAATTCGATGCGAGAGCTATGCGGGAGATCCGACTGCGCGGCGGCGAGCTTCACTGCGCGCGGAGGCTCGGATACGGTGGATTGCGAGTTTCCGCACCCTGAGAGCAGAGTCGAAATGGATAGTGTGCAAGCAACCGCCAAGGAGCGCGGTGCGCACGCGGTCATGACACCGCTACGGACGCGACTCATGTGCGTCCTTTTGCCGGGACAAGTTCGAGATGGCCCGAGGCGAGATCCTGGAGCGCCCGAAAGAAATGCCGCCGCTCTGCGGGTGCGAGTATTGGCAAACCCAGAAGATCGGCGAACAGGGCGCCATCCAATGCCAGCATGATGAGTGCCGCGGTCTCGGTGCCACGCGGGGATCGACGCACGCGTTCGTACTGCACGCGGTAACACTCGCGCAGTGGGTCGAGAAGTGTTGGATCTTCCGCAGCTGCCGCGAGCAGCGCTGCGCCCATCTTCTGCATCTCGTCGTCGGGCATCGCTTCCACCTGGCTCGACAGCCAGGGGTCCGGATCTCCGGCAAACCTGCGCTCGTGATTGGCTTGTACCGCGTCGAACGCCCGGATCATCTCGTCGATCAGTGTCACGAACAAATCGCGTTTGGTCTTGAAGTGATAGAGAAACGCCCCTTTGCTCAACCCGGCCCGCACAACGACGGCGTCCAGTGTCAAGCGACTGGCACCTTCCTCCAGCACCAGTTCGCGGGCGGCCTGCAGGATGCGGTCGCGAGTTCGCTGGGCTCCTTGCTGGAGGCCGGGCTGCGCATCGGCGCTGCTATGGGCAGTGGACGGGGGGGGCAACTTTGTTTTCGCGCGGGGCGGCATGGTCGTGCTCCAAAAAAGCTTGAGTCATATACAGTCCAGACGGTATAGTAGAAGCCATACAACAGTCCGTCAAGACTTTTTCGGAGCGCAAGGAGCTGCCATGTCTCAAATTCTTGAACGCTATCGCCTCATTGCCATGATTTCTCCGCTACTGCTTCTTGCGGCCTGCAGCCATGCCCCGCACTCTGCCGATCCACCTCGCCTGGATGTACCGGCCCATTTCTCAAATGAAGAGGGAGGTGAAGGCATCTTGGACAAATCGTCCCGCCGTACTCTTCCCGTCGATTGGTGGACGGCCTACGGCGATCCGCACCTCAATGCCTTGGTCCGGGCGGCGCTGGAGCGCAATACCGAACTGACGATTGCGCGAGCGCGCGTGGACGAGGCATCGGCCGCCACGCGGCGAGCACGGGCCTCCCTGCTCCCCTCGTTGTCCGCGGGCACGCAGGCAACTCGAGGACGCGACTATTCAGGGAACGTTGCAATCGGCAATGATGGCCGCGCCACGTTGTCCGCATCGTGGGAGGCAGACCTGTCGGGACGGCTTTCGCAGGCAGCAGAAGGTGCGCGCCTGGATGCGGTGGCAGCCGAACAAGCGTGGGTTGCCACGCGGTGGCAGGTCGCGTTTGAAACAGTGTCGGCGGCTGTGCAGCAGCGCCAAGCCAGTGAGCTCGAAGCGCTAGCCGCGGCGCGGCTGGCATCCGCAGAACGACTCGTCTTGCTGATGCAACGGAAGTTCGAGGCCGGACAAGCTACCGGCTTCGACATCGAGCGTACCCGCGCCGGCGTCGTCGCACTGCGCGTGGAGCAAGAGCAACTGCGGCGTGCGCGCGGCGAGGCGACGCATGCACTCGATGTACTAGTGGGACAAACGCCCGGAGCGCCTGCAGCTTCCCCAACTCTTGCGTCGCTCGCCGTCCCGGACTGGACACCGACACGCATACCTGCGGACCTGCTGAGTGAGCGGCCCGACGTGCGCGCCGCCGAAGCGAAGTTCGCCGCCGAAACCGCGCGCTGGAACGCAGCCGAAGGCGAACGCTTCCCCAGGCTGGTGTTGGACCTGAGCGGCGGACGGCAGCGCGTAGAGAGTGTGGGAACCCGCATCACTGGAAACATTTTTTCACTTGGGGCCGGGGTGTCGTTGCCGATCTTCGATGGTGGCGCGATCCGTGCCGGCATCGAGACCGGAGAGGCGCGCAGCCGAGCTGCCCGTGCGGAGTTCGAGCGCACTTTGTTGAGTGCTTTGCAGGACGTAGAGAACGCATATCTCGGTTGGCATACGCAGCACGCAGCACTGGAGCATCAGGCCGAGGGTGTCGCAGTCGCGGAGCGTCAGCTCGATCGCAGCCGACGTCTGTTCGAGGCGGGACAAGTGGACGCCACGGTGGTGGCCGAGGCTGAGGCCGGGGTGCTGTCAGCGCAGGCTTCGCTGATCCGCACGCGGGCCGAGACAGCCATGCAATGGGGCGTCCTGGCAAAAGCATTATCCGGCTCTCCTGTTTGATCGCAGAAACATGCTGGAGCAGCTTGCGAAGGCTAGCTAAATAGCGTGACGCAAGGCGAAGGTGGTGAGGCCTGAGTGATGAGGAATGCGAACATGGAAATTCGACACCTGCGCTACTTTCTGGCGGTGGCAGAGGAGCTGCACTTTGCCCGAGCCGCAGAGCGCCTCCACATAGAGACATCGCCGCTGTCGCGCGCCATCAAGGAACTTGAGGAAGAGTTGGGCGTAGCGCTATTTGCGAGAACCACTCGGAGCACCCGCTTGACTCGTGCGGGCAGGCTCTTCTTTGAGAGCGTGCCGCGTGTCTTCGCAGCTTTGCAGCAGGCGCGCGACAGTGTGAACGCCGCAGCCAATGGCTTTCATTGCCAGCTCCGTATTGCATTGTCTGATGGAATCACGCCATCGCGCCTGCCTGCGTTGTTGGCGCTCTGCCGGCAGGAAGAGCCGGAAGTGGAAGTTCGCTTCTTCGAGGTGCCTTTGGCACAGCAAATCAAGGGATTGTGTGGCGAACTGTACGATCTCGGCTTCGCTCAATCGGATGAAGTCGGCGAAGGCATCATCGCCGTGCCGGTGTGGAGTGACCCTCTGATGGTAGCTGTGCCCGCACGGCACCCCTTGCTATCCCACAAACAGATTCCCCTAGAAGAGCTGTTGCGGTATCCGCTGGTGCTCTGCGACGCGGTGGCGTGTGAGGGCCATGCTCGGCAAGTTGAACGGGTGCTACGTCGCGTGGACATAGAGCCACTGATTGCCGAACGCGTGACTTCCAGCGATCTAATGATGGTCCTGGTTTCGGCGGGACTTGCACTAGGCCTCACAGGAGGCGCGCATATCACAGCCAGCAGGGAACAGGGGGTGGTCGCACGGCCGCTGACTGGACGTTCGCCAATGCTCACGACCTATCTACTACGGCCGGCCAGCGAGCCGTCAGAAATGCTGACTCGCTTCATGGAACGCGTTCATTCGATCAAATCTCCAGATGCCAAAGGTCGGCGGTAAACCATCACACAATCTCCCAAAGAAAATTAACCATGAAGAAGATTGCTCTCATATTGCTTTCCTCGACATTGGCAGCCTGCAGCCCATCTGGGAAACCAGATAAAGCCAACCTTCCGACAGTCGATGAATTAGCGCTCAATCCTGAGCGTCTGAAAGAGTTGCGCAAGCAATGCAAGTTGGATCGACCAATGCTGGGCGACCAACTATGTAACCGGGTTGCCGAGGCTACGCGAAAGCGCTTTTACGAAGATGGCGATGTGCCCCACACCACGCCTAAAGAGCCGCCGAAGTTCTAAGCTGGTGGTCATGCCGGAGTATGTATGCCGGATATGAAAAATTTGAAGGAGAATCGCAATGGGTTGGATCTATCTTGTTTTGGCTGGATTGTTTGAAATCGGATGGCCGGTCGGGCTGAAAATGGCGCAAGAGCCAACATCGCGTTGGAGTGGGGTCGCAGTAGCCGTCTCTTTCATGACAATTAGCGGCGCCTTCCTATGGCTTGCTCAGCGTCAGATACCGATTGGGACTGCTTATGCGGTGTGGACGGGTATCGGAGCGGCGGGAACTTTCTTAGTCGGAATTCATTTCTATGGCGACCCAACCTCCCTGATGCGATACCTTGGCGTGGCGTTGATCATCCTGGGCGTTATCACGCTCAAGTTATCGAGTTGATCGCTAGCTCCATTGGTAGCGTAGTCGCTAGGCGACCCAGCTCCCAGAGTGGATCGGGCGCTGGGAACTCGTACGGTCACCTCCTCTCTCTAGTCGCTATGTGACGAGCTTGCCGGCGCCTCGGGAGAGTTCGAGCCAGTGCGCGTAAGGCGGTGGGAGCACCCATTCCGGGTGGCTCCACCTTCAGTGCCTGCGCCAAGGTGACCTGAGTACGAACTTTGTAGCCAGTCAGGCAGTGAGTTCGGAGGGGATGCTATCGGATTGGATCCAGTTGCGCCGGATCGTCGCCGGCGGTTTGTAAGCATGCGCGCTATGCGGCCGCTGCTCGTTGTAGAACTGTCGCCAACGTTCGATCAGCACCTTCGCTTCGGTCCGACTGCGGAACCATTCGCGGTTGAGCAGTTCGTCGCCCATCGTTGCCTGCGAAGTCAGGACCAGCAGAATCCTGAGGGGAGTTCTCATCATGGTTTTCTCCGTTCAGACGCTTGGGATCAAGCGGCCGGAGACCACTACGCCTGCTTGGCTTTGCGCGCTGCCTCGACCAAGCTGTCGAGCCAGTCCTGATGGCCGTTGATCATCGGGTTGGGTTTGGCGTTGTGCAGCTCCTCGGCCGGTTTGCCCTTCTGAGTTTCCTGCGTGAGGATGCGCACGCGCCTGCCGTCCAGGTTCTCAACCAGCCAGGCGTGATGCACATCCAGGCGCGTATCTGTGCCTTCCTCGCCGGACCAGCCGTGCCAGGCCACGCGGCCGGGTTGCCCATCCGCAGGTGGCACGTATTCGTTGCACTGCCCCTCTACCGGGAAGCCGAAGGTCTCGAAGTAAAACCGATCGCCGTCGGCCAGTACCGGGCCTTTGCCGTCATGAAAGCACACGTTAGCCGAGTTGGCGTAGTAGCTTGGCCACAGCGATGGTGTGACGAGTAGAGGCCATACGTCGGCCGCGCTCAAGCCGGCGGCGATGATCTCATTGGAGGCGAAATTCTCAGTAAAGCCCGGCGTGTAGCCTTCGGGCCAGAGGATGGCGTTCTGTTGCTTGCTCATATCGAAGCTCCTTCACAAAATGTCGATGACGCAACAGGGGTGGCTGCGTCATTCAAGTGGTCATGGAGCAAATCATGAGCCTCCATCTGCAATAAGTGAAATCCTAAGTTTCTATTTTTGATATCATAAAATATGATATCAAGGCCTAGGTTCTGCCATCCACCGACTAGGCTATCTCGCAGCGGCGCTACGAAAGGGCGCGTCTCCAATTGAGCCGACTGATTGCTTATTTGTAGTGCGAGGTAGAGTTGTGCTGAGCATGACGATAGGAGCGATCTTGCCTACTTGTTGTTAGCACAGGAAGTGAACAGCAGTGCTCGTATCCAGCGATGTGCTGGATCGTGATGGGTGCGTTCGTGCCAAGCAGCCGTCTTGGTGAACCCCGGTATCTTCACCGGCGGCAGGGAGATAGCCAGCTTGTCCATACCGGCGACCAAGCGGCTCGGCAAGATCGCAACCATGTCACTGGCACGCAGGATGTCTGGCAAGATCAGAAAGCTCTTGACCGACAGTGTGACGCTGCGTCGTTTGCCCAACTGTTCTAGCGCATCGTCGGTGACGCCGCGGAAACCTCCACCATCGTAGGAAACAAGCGCATGGTCGAGAGCACAGAACTGTTTAACGGTCAGCTTGCGCCCCATAGCCGCAGGATGGTCTTCCCGCAGGACACACACATAGTGTTCCTTGAACAGCTCTCGGGCATGCAGATTTGGCGGAGTGATCTCTGGCGTCAGGAGGGCTAAATCGATCTGACCGCGCTCAAGCTGGTTCTGTAGCTGCCCGCTCTCGACTGGCACTAATGAGACTCGTACACGCGGTGCGTGCCGTTTAAGTGCCGATAGAAATGGGACAGCAACGGCACGCAGCGCATAGTCCGTCGCGGCGATGGAGAAGGTCAGTTGTGCGGTGGCCGGATTGAAGGAAGGTGGCTGGAGCAGCGCGTCGATTTCGGCGAGCACCTGCTTGACAGGCATCCCTAGATCCAGCGCCCGCTGCGTTGGAACGATACCCCGCTGCGAGCGCGCGAAAAGCGGGTCACCGAAGCTCTCGCGCAACCGCGTCAGCATGCCACTCAAGGCCGGCTGGGTTAGTCCCAGACGGGCCGCCGCCCGTGTCACATTGCGTTCGTCTAACAATGCGTCCAGCGCCTTGAGCAAGTTGAGATCCATACTCTTGATATTTTTCATTTTTATTCCAATCTTAAATATCATCGTTTTTCATGATATCTAAATATTGCCTATGAGTGGAAGCAAGGCCCATTGACGGCTTTTTTTGGGTAACTTGCTTGGAACTCTGTATGCGCCGCAGTGCGCTTTCGCTTGCGGCGCTTTTCTTTGACTCGCCACCGCGCTCATTCTTTCTTTTCCCTCGACCATTGTGCTGCGAACGGTCTTTGACCGGCACTAGCCCAGAACCGATCCTGACGCCTGCGACACCCCCTGTGCAACGCTTTCAATGAGACACCAGCGCAGGAGAAATCGGAGGACAGGTCATGCAAGGGACGAACGTTCTGTTCGGCCAGATCGCTGTGGTAATCGGCATCGTGATCGCCGGCGTCTGGGGCGCCACACAATGGACAGCAGCGACCCTTGGCTATCAAGTACGCCTCGGATCGCCCTGGTTCGATCTTCTAGGTGTACCGGTTTATCACCCGTGGCGCTTGTTCGAATGGTGGTTCTTCTTTGATGCCTACGCGCCGCACGTCTTCGACACAGGCGGTGCGATTGCGGGTGGTAGCGGTTTGTTCGCTTTACTCGTCGCCATCGCCATGTCGGTATGGCGTTCTCGGCAGTCGCGGCTGGTTACGACTTATGGTTCGGCACGCTGGGCCGATGCCGTCGACATCCGCAAAGCTGGACTGACCCTCCCGGCGGGCGTCTTCCTCGGCCAACACGACGACCAATACCTCCGACATGAGGGGCCGGAACATGTCCTGAGCTTCGCACCCACGCGCTCGGGCAAGGGCGTGGGCTTGGTGGTGCCTACGTTGCTTTCGTGGCCGGCGTCCGCCGTCATTCACGACATTAAGGGAGAGAACTGGAAGATCACGGCGGGCTGGCGTTCGCGCTTTTCGCACTGCCTGCTTTTCAACCCCACCGATAGGCAGTCGGCCGCCTACAACCCGCTGCTTGAAGTCCGGCGCGGCGCACATGAAGTGCGCGACGTGCAGAACATCGCCGACATTCTGGTTGACCCTGAAGGTGCGTTAGAGAAGCGCAATCATTGGGAGAAGACCAGCCACGCGCTACTGGTCGGTGCAATCTTGCATGTTCTGTACGCAGGCGAGGACAAGACGCTGCGCGGCGTCGCCAACTTCCTCAGCGACCCGGCGTGTCCGTTCGAGCTGACGCTGCACCGGATGATGACGACGAAGCACCTGGGCGATGCGCCTCACCCGGTTGTCGCATCCGCTGCCCGCGAAGTGCTCAACAAGTCGGACAACGAGCGATCGGGCGTGCTCTCCACCGCCATGTCGTTTCTCGGCCTGTACCGCGACCCGACCGTGGCCGAAGTCACATCGCGCTGCGATTGGCGCATCGCCGACCTGATTTCCGCCGAGCACCCGGTATCGCTCTATCTGGTGGTGCCGCCCTCCGACATAAGCCGCACCAAGCCGCTGATCCGGCTCATCTTGAACCAGATCGGGCGGCGGCTGACCGAATCGCTCGACGGCAGCGATGGCATCGCGCGCCGGCACAAGCTGCTGCTGATGCTGGACGAGTTTCCGGCGCTGGGTCGCCTCGATTTTTTCGAGTCCGCGCTTGCCTTCATGGCCGGCTACGGCATCCGCAGCTTTCTCATCGCTCAAAGCCTGAACCAGATCGACAAGGCGTATGGGCAGAACCATTCCATCCTCGACAACTGCCATGTCCGGGTGACTTTCGCCACCAACGACGAAAGGACGGCGAAAAGGATTTCCGAAACCCTCGGCACCGCCACCGAGCTTCGCGCGCAGCGCAACTACGCGGGCCACCGCCTCGCTCCGTGGCTG
This sequence comes from Stenotrophomonas sp. GD03930, assembly GCF_029839665.1. Lineage (NCBI taxonomy): Bacteria > Pseudomonadati > Pseudomonadota > Gammaproteobacteria > Lysobacterales > Lysobacteraceae > Stenotrophomonas > Stenotrophomonas sp. GD03930. Next base: position 2,015,777 of record NZ_JAOCAV010000001.1, read on the forward strand.
GGGCACCTGATGGTGTCGCGTCAGGAAACTGCACGTCCGCTGCTGACGCCCGGCGAGGTGATGCAGCTTCCACCTGAGGACGCCGTAGTCATGGTGTCCAGCGTTGCCCCGATCCGCGCGAAGAAGCTGCGTTACTACGTCGACGCCAATTTCAAGGATCGCGTCCTGCCACCGCCCGTGCTCGCAGTCGGGAGGTACGCCGACGCGCCGCCAGCCCGCCCCGACGACTGGAGCGGCTTGGCGATCCCGGCCGTACCTACGGCGCCGACCTCGGTATCCGCCGATGGTCCGGGCGGCACCGATGACGGCGGCCCGCGCCGCCAGCTCGAACTCTCCGAAACCGTCGCCTACGAGCCCGAGTTGGACGCGTGTGCGAACGACCTGGAGCTGCTCGATGACGACGACCTGGCGCTCCCGCTTCCCGGCCAGCTCGACCCGGCCATGCAGCGCACGGCCCGGCTGGCTTCTCTCGACCCCAACGACGGAATCGACCTATGAGCCAATACCGCCTCAATCTTTTCATCCAGCCCGAGCACGCCAAGCGCCTGGATGAACTTGCCGCCAAGAAAGGCGTGTCCAAGTCCTCCATCGTCGCAGCGGCCTTGGCGTCCTGGCTGTCACCCGATGCGGGCGACCAGCGTGAGGCCGCCATTGCCAAGCGGCTGGATCGACTGTCGCGGCAGACCGAACGCATGGAGCGCGACCAGAACATCCAGATCGAAACGCTGGCGCTGTTCATCCGCTATTTCTTGACCATCAGCACGCCGGTGCCAGAAGCCCACAAGGACGCGGCCCGCGCCCAGGGCAAAGCGCGCTTCGAGCAGTTCGTCGAGCAGTTGGGTCGCCACCTGCTGCGTGGCCGCAGTCTGGTGCGCGACGTGGTGGAGGAACTGCACCCCGATCCGATGCGGATGGATGACGCAGCAGCGATGGCGTCCGCCGATGAGCGAGCTGCAGAGCGTGCGTCATGAGTGCCGTTCCGCAGATTCCGCCTGAATCTCGCTCATCCGCCGCGGCGTCCCAGGATCGCCGCATCCAGATGCTGCGCACGGCGATGGGGCCGCTGATCGCCGCTGCGCTCGAAGATCCGGATGTTGTGGAAATCATGCTCAACCCCGATCGCACCCTGTGGGTGGATCGGCTGTCGTCGGGTCGCTCGCCGCTGGGCGTGGAGATGCCCGAGGCCGATGGTGAACGCATCATCCGCCTGGTCGCCGCGCATGTCGGCGCGGAGGTGCATCGCGGCCAGCCGCTCTTGACCGCCGAGTTGCCGGAAACCGGCGAGCGTTTCGAGGGCATCCTGCCTCCGGCCGCCCCGGGGCCAGCCTTCGCGCTACGCAAGCGGGCCGTGAGCATCATCGGCCTGGATCGCTACGTGGCCGACGGCATCCTGACCGCCGGGCAGGCCGAGTTCCTGCGCCGCGCCGTGCGCGAGCGGCAGAACATCCTGATCGCCGGCGGCACCAGCACCGGCAAGACCACGCTGGCGAACGCGCTGCTGGCCGAGATCGCCGCCACAGGCGACCGCGTGCTGGTGCTCGAAGACACCATCGAGCTGCAATGCGCGGCCCGCGACCATGTGCCGCTGCGCACCCGCGCCGGCGTCGTCACAATGACCGAGCTGGTGCGGGCCACGATGCGCCTGCGGCCTGACCGCGTGATCGTCGGCGAAGTGCGTGGCGGCGAAGCCCTGGACTTGGTGAAGGTCTGGGGCACCGGCCACCCCGGCGGCATTGCCACCATCCATGCCGGCTCCGCCTTGGGCGCACTGCTGCGTCTGGAGCAACTGATCCTCGAAGTGGCAGTGAATCCGCCCCGCGCCCTGATCGCCGAGGCGGTCAACGTGGTGATTCACATCGCAGGCCGTGGCCGCAAACGTCACGTCGAAACCATCTCCCGTGTCGTCGGCTTCGACGGTGCGGGCTATCGCCTGACAGATGCGCTGGAAACGCCGTTTCCCGAGCTGCCGCCGGTTCCTCTTGCAGCCGCTGCCGCTGCGCCTTCCTCGACCCCTGACCAACCTGGAGAACTGCCATGACGCACGTTGATGCTTTCCGTCTTTCCGTAAATCCTATTTCTCGCCTGTCCAGCATGGCGCGGCTGCGCCACCTGGCCCGTCCCGCAGGGCAAGGGCTGCTGCTGGCCGCGCTGATGCTGTTGCTGGCGGGCACGGCGCAGGCCGCCGGTTCCTCGATGCCGTGGGAAGGGCCGCTGACCTCCATCCTCGAATCCATCCAAGGGCCAGTCGCCCGGATCGTGGCGGTGATCATCATCATCTCGACGGGGCTTGCGCTGGCGTTCGGTGATACCAGCGGCGGCTTTCGCAAGCTGATCCAGATCGTGTTCGGCCTGTCCATCGCGTTCGCCGCGTCCTCGTTCTTCCTGTCGTTCTTCAGCTTCTCCGGAGGGGCCGTCGTATGAGTAAGGCCACCGATCTTCCGGGCTTTGAAGTGCCGCTGCATCGCTCGCTGACCGAGCCGATCCTGCTGGGCGGTGCGCCGCGCACCGTGGCGATTGCCAACGGCACGCTAGCCGCCGCCGTCGGGCTGGGCCTGCAACTGTGGATTCCCGGCGTGGTGCTCTGGATCGTCGGCCACTCGCTGGCCGTATGGGGTGCGCGCGTCGATCCGCAGTTCATGCAGGTCTTCGCGCGGCATATCAAACACCGCCCGCTTCTGGACGTGTGAGGGGAGGACGCCATGCTGAACCTTGCCGAATATCGTCAGCGCCCGGCCTTGCTTGCCGACTGGCTGCCCTGGGCCGGGCTGGTCGCGCCGGGCGTTGTGCTGAACAAAGATGGTTCGTTTCAACGCACGTTCCAGTTTCGCGGCCCCGACTTGGACAGTGCGACACAGGGCGAGCTGATTGCCACGTCGGCGCGGCAGAACAACGCGCTTCGCCGTACCGGGTCTGGCTGGGCCTTCTATATCGAGGCCGAGCGGATGCGGGCATCGAGCTATCCGCAATCCTCCTTTCCCGAACCACTGTCCTGGCTGGTGGATGAGGAGCGACGCGCGGCGTTCGAGGAGTCGGATGGCCATTTCGAGAGCGTCTATCACTTCACGTTGCAACACCTACCGCCGCAAGAGTCTCGCGCCCGTGCGGCTGGGATGCTGTACGAGAACCGGCCCACTGAGGGTGTGGACTGGCGTGGTCGGCTTGATTCCTTCGTGGCAGAGACCGATCGCGTGTTCGACCTGCTCGATGGTGTGATGCCGGAGATTGCCTGGCTGGACGATAGCCAGACGCTGACCTACCTGCATGCCACAGTCTCCACGCGGCGCTATCGCGTCGGCGTGCCCGACGTGCCGTTCCATATCGACGCACTGCTGGCCGATGCCGCGCTGGTCGGCGGCCTGGCGCCCATGCTGGGCGATCAGCACCTGCGCGTGGTGTCGGTACGAGGCTTCCCGACCTCGACCTGGCCGGGGATCTTGGACGACCTCAACCGCCTGGGCTTTGCGTATCGCTGGAGTACGCGCTTCCTGTGCCTGGACAAAGCCGAGGCGGAACGGGAATTGGGGCGCTTGCGGCGCCAATGGTTCGCCAAGCGCAAGAACGTCATCGCGCTGCTGCGCGAAACGATCTTTCAGCAGGAAAGCCCGCTGGTCGATACCGATGCCAGCAACAAGGCCGCCGACGCCGATGCCGCCTTGCAGGAGCTGGGCAGCGATCAAGTCGCCTTCGGCTACCTCACCGCCACGGTGACGGTGCTCGACGCCGACCCGGCCGTGGCCGACGAGAAGCTGCGCATGGTGGAGCGCGTCATCCAGGGCCGGGGTTTCGTGACCATCCCCGAAACCCTCAACGCAGTCGATGCCTGGCTGTCGTCCGTCCCCGGCAACGCATACGCGAACGTGCGTCAGCCCATCGTTTCGACGCTGAACCTGGCGCACATGATGCCGATGTCAGCGGTATGGGCTGGGCCGGAGAAGAACGAACACCTCGATGGCCCGCCGCTGATCGTCACCCGCACCGATGGCGCGACGCCGTTCCGGCTGGTGACGCACATCGGCGACGTGGGGCACACCCTTGTCGCCGGGCCGACCGGCATGGGCAAGTCGGTGCTGCTCGCCATATTGGCCATGCAGTTCCGGCGCTACTTCGGCTCGCGGATCTTCGCCTTCGACATGGGGCGCTCGATGCGCGCCACCATCCTCGGCCTTGGCGGTGAGCACTACGACCTCGGTGCCGATGGCGGCATCGCCTTCCAGCCACTCGCGCGAATAGCCCACGAGGGCTACCGCACCTGGGCCGCCGAATGGGTGGAGGGCCGGCTGCTGCACGAAGGCGTGACGGTCGGCCCGGACGAGAAGGCTGCCATTTGGTCGGCGCTGCGAAGCCTTGCCGGTGCGCCAGTGGAGCAGCGCACCATGACCGGCTTGTCGGTGTTATTGCAGTCCAACGCGCTGCGCCAAGCGCTCGCGCCCTATGTGTTGGGCGGCGCCCACGGCAAGCTGCTGGACGCTGACCACGACCGGCTGGGCATGGCCGACGTGCAGGGCTTTGAGATGGAAGAACTGATGCACAGCCCCGCCGCCGTGCAAGCAGTGCTGCGCTACCTGTTCGCCCGCTTCGACGAACGTTTTGACGGCGCGCCCACGCTGCTGATCCTCGATGAAGCGTGGCTGTTCCTCGATGAGCCGTCCTTCGCGGCCCGCATCCGGCAATGGCTCAAGACGCTCAGAAAAAAGAACGTCAGCGTCATCTTTGCCACGCAGTCGCTGGCCGACATCAAGGACTCGACCATCGCGCCAGCCATCATCGAAAGCTGCGCGAGCAGGATCTTCTTACCTAACCCGCAGGCCACCGAGCCGCAGATTCGCACGATCTACGAAGGCTTCGGCTTGAACAGCCGCCAGATTGAGATCGTGGCGACCGCACAGCCCAAGCGCGATTACTACTACCAGTCGCGCCTCGGCAATCGCCTGTTCGACCTCGACCTGGGGCCTGTCGCGCTCGCATTCGCGGGCGCATCCACCCCTCAAGACCAACGCGATATTGACCGCGTGCTGACGCAGGCCGGCGCTCCCGGCTTCGCCGGCGCGTGGCTGCGCCATCGCGGCCTCGGCTGGGCCGCCGACCTGCTGCCGTCCGCTCCGGCGGCAGCTTCCTTTCTCGCTTCTCAACCGCTGGAGGTTTCACCATGAAGACCAAGCCCCGTTTGCTCTCTGTCTCACTCGCTGCCGTGCTGTCGGTATCGCTGCTGGCCGTGCAGCCCGCATCCGCGCTGACGGTGTTCGACCCGTCCAACTTCGTGCAGAACACGCTGACCGCCGTGCGCACGCTGGAACAGATCAACAACCAGATCAACCAGCTTCAGAACGAGGCGCAGATGTTGATGAACCAGGCCAGGAACCTGGCAAATCTCGACTTCAACATCGTCAACCGCCTGCGCTCGACGCTCGCCACCACCGAGCGCCTGATCGCCGAGGCGCGCGGCTTGGCCTACGACGTGCAGAGCATGGATGCCACGTTCGCCCGCCTGTACCCGGAACAGTACGCCGCCACCATCAGCGGCGACCGCATGGCACAGGACGCCCGCGAACGCTGGCAGAACACCTTGAACGGCTTGCACACCGCGATGCGGATGCAGGCGCAGGTGTCGCAGAACCTCGCCCAAGACGAAAGCGCGCTGGCCGATCTCGTGAGCCAGAGCCAGTCGGCCACCGGCGCGCTGCAAGCGATGCAGGCGACGAACCAGCTCCTGGCTTTGCAGGCCAAGCAGTCGATCCAGGCGCAGCAGCTCCAGATCACGCAAGACCGGGCCGCTTCACTGGAACTGGCGCGGCAAGCGGCGGCTATGGAGCGCGCCCGCGAAGTGCGGCGGCGCTTTCTGGGCACCGGCACGCCGTACACGCCGCAGTCCGTCAACTTCTATAACAACTGACCGGAGGCGGCCATGCGATGCGCTTCCGTCCTGATGGCCGTGCTGCTGACCGCGTGCGGCCAGCAGCCGGCCGAGAACCTGGCCGACGCCCTGGCCGCAGATCCGGTGCGGCTCAAGGCGTTGCGCGGGCAATGCGCGGCCGACCGGCAGGCCGTGGGCGAGGATGCCTGCCGCGCCGCCGCTGAAGCCTTCCGGCGGCGCTTCTTCGCCGGCCATACCGGGCCGGATGAATACAACTCGCTGGCTGAACTCCCGCCGATTCCGCCGAGCTTCGATACGCCCGCAGATGAATTGCCAGAGGGCGCCGTTCCGCTCACTCCGCCCGAGGATTCGCCATGAACGACGTGACCATCATCGACCGTTTCCTCGATACGTTCTCGCGCTACATCGACTCGGGCTTCGGCTTATTGCAGGGCGAAGTGGCATTTCTCACCGCCACGCTCATCGTCATCGACATGACGATCGCTGGCCTGTATTGGGCCATGAGCCACGCCACCGGCCAGGGCGACGACGTGATCGCCAAGCTGCTGCGCAAGGTGCTCTGTGTCGGCGCGTTCGCCTACATCATCGGCAACTTCAACTGGCTGGCGAGCATCGTGTTCCGCTCGTTCGCCGGCTTGGGAATTACCGCTACCGGCTCGGCCATCACGATGGAGAACTTCCTTCAGCCGGGCCGGCTGGCGAAGACCGGCATCGACGCAGCCGCGCCGATTCTGGAACAGATCGGGGACATGGCTGGGTTCCCCGAGGTGTTCGTGAACATCGACCCTATCGTGGTTCTGTTCATCGCCTGGCTGGTGGTGATCCTCTGCTTCTTCGTGCTGGCCGTACAGCTTTTCATCACGCTGATCGAGTTCAAACTGACTACGCTCGCCGGCTTCGTCTTGATCCCGTTTGCACTCTGGAACAAGACCTCGTTCCTCGCGGAAAAGGTGCTAGGCAACGTGGTGTCGTCAGGCATCAAGGTCTTGGTGCTGGCCGTCATCGTCGGCATCGGTTCAGGCCTGTTCGCCGAGTTCCAGGTGCATCCCGACGAACCATCCATCGACCACGCGCTGGTCGTGATGCTGGCCTCGCTCGCGCTGCTGGCGCTGGGCATTTTCGGCCCCGGTATCGCCACCGGCCTGGTGTCCGGTGCGCCACAGCTTGGTGCGGGCGCGATGGCTGGTGCTGCGGTCGGGGCTGTCGGCACCGGCGTTGCCATCGGCGCCGCCGTAACGGGCGTGGGCGGCGCCGTCATGGCCGGGGCACGAATGGCCCCGGCGGCCGCAAAGCTGGCCGGTGCCGGTGCGCGTGCCGCGACTTCGGCGGCCGGCAGTGCCCGATCGGCGTTCCAGGCCGGTTCCGCTGCGGCCGGCGGCGGTGCCAAGGGCGCGGCGGCTGGCCTCGGCAATGTCGCCAAGACTGGCGCACAAGCCGCAGGCCGCAGCGTCACCTCTGGTGCTTCCGCTGTTGGGCAGAAGGTGGCCGACTCCTTCCGCGCTGGCTGGAACGGCACAGAAGCCGGCAGCGACGGTGCTGGCCCCGGCCAGACCGCAGACGGCACCGCAGGCTCGCAGAAGCAACAGCAACCGGCCTGGGCCAAGCGGATGCACCGCCGCCAGCAGGCTACCCATGCCGCGACCACTGCCGCCCACACGCTGCGCGGCGGCGACGGCGGCGGCTCCGGGCAAGGCCCGAGCCTGCGGGATTCCGATACCTAACCTTCAAGGAGAACACCCATGCGATTCAAACGACCGCAGGTGCGCTACGCCGATACGCCGCAGCCTGCCACCCCGTATCAAGCCGCCGCCCAGGTGTGGGACGACCGTATCGGCTCCGCCCGCGTGCAGGCGAAGAATTGGCGCCTGATGGCCTTCGGCTGCCTAGTGCTCGCGCTGTTGATGGCCGGCGGCCTGGTGTGGCGCTCGGCGCAGTCCATCGTGACGCCCTATGTCATCGAGGTCGATCAAGCCGGGCAGGTGCGCGCCGTGGGAGAGGCCGCCACGCCGTACCGGCCCGGCGACGCGCAGATCGCGCACCACCTGGCGCGCTTCGTGACGCTGGTTCGCTCGCTGTCCATCGACCCCATCGTGGTGCGGCAGAACTGGCTCGATGCCTACGACTACACCACCGACAAGGGCGCGGCGGTGCTCAACGACTACGCCCGCACCAATGACCCATTCGCCCGCATCGGCAAGGAATCGGTAACGGTGCAAATCACCAGCGTGGTTCGCGCGAGCGACACGTCTTTCAACGTGCGCTGGACAGAGCAGCGCTATGTCAACGGTGCGCCCGCCGGCACCGAACGCTGGAACGCCGTGCTTTCGACCGTCCTGCAAACCCCGCGTACTGAACAGCGCCTGCTCAAGAACCCATTGGGTATCTACGTCAACGGCCTGTCATGGAGCCGCGAACTGGATTCTTCCGAAGGAGCCAAACCATGAAACTTCGTTTCCGCCTTTACGTTGTTCCTTTGACGCTGCTGGCCCTCGCGGGCTGCGCCTCGCAGGGGAAGCCGCCGCCATCCATCTCGCTCGACGAGACGGTGCTGGCCCAGCCGTTGCCCGAACCGCCCAAGCCCGTCGAAGTCGTCGCCGTCCCTGAACCGCTGGCGCTGCCGGCGCAGTTGAAGCCCCTGCCGGAACTCGATGAGGCCCCCGTTGCGCCGGAGCCGGCCGACGAAAAGGTGCGCGTTTCCCGTGCCAATGCAGAAGCGCGTATCGCGCCTACCCGTGAGGGCTACGTCAACGCGATTCAGGTGTGGCCGTTCACCGATGGCGCGCTTTATCAGGTCTATGCGTCGCCGGGGCGCGTGACGGTGGTTTCGCTTCAACCGGGCGAGGAACTGGTAACGGTCGCCGCCGGCGATACCGTGCGCTGGATCGTGGGCGACACGTCCAGCGGCGGCGGGGCCGATCTGCGCGTCAATGTGCTGGTCAAGCCTATCCGCTCCGGTCTGAAAACCAATCTCGTCATCACCACCAGTCGGCGCACCTACCTGCTGGAGCTGACCTCGACCGAGAGGGCATGGATGGCGTCGGTGTCCTGGGACTATCCGAAAGACCGAATGCTCGCGTTGCAGCGCCAGGCGCAGGCAGCGCAGGCAACAACGCCTGTCGATACGGGCCTGTCGCTGGACAAGATCCGCTTCCGCTACGCGGTATCGGGCAGCAACCCGCCGTGGAAGCCTCTGCGCGCCTTCGATGATGGAGAGAAGGTCTATATCCAGTTCCCGCCGGGCATCGCCCAGGGCGAGCTGCCGCCGCTGTTTGTCATCGGCGCGCAGGGCGACGGGCAACTGGTGAACTACCGTTTTCGCTCGCCGTACTACGTCGTGGATCGCCTGTTCGGCGCGGCCGAACTGCGGCTGGGCGGCGATGGCGGCGACGTGGTGCGGATCGAGCGCACCGATGGTGTTGCACGGAGGAACTGACCATGAGCCAGGATGACACTCCCGACCTTGCCGCGCCGCAGGCGGACAAGGTGGCGCCGGAGGCAGTGGCGCTGCGCGCCCAGCCGCGTCCAGTCACACGCCTGAACCGGCGCTCGCTGGCCATCCTTGCCGGCGTCCTAGCGGTCGCCGTGCTCGGCGCGCTGATGTGGTCGCTGCAACCTCATCGACGCAGCACAGGCGAGCAGACCGAGCTTTACAACGTCGATCGCGTGTCAAAGTCGGAAGGACTGGATGCGCTGCCGACGGACTATTCCAAGCTGCCGCCGGCGTTGCTGCCAGCCGTTCCCGAACTAGGGCCACCGCTGCCGGGCGATCTTGGCCCGGCTATCGTGAAGTCGCAGCAACCGGCGACGGCTGCCTACGCGGCCCCCGGTCACGACCCGAACGATGCCCTGCGAAAAGAAGCCGAGGCGGCCGCGGCCTCGTCCGTGTTCTTCCGCTCGGGTGGGCAGAATGCGGCGCCGGTAGCGCAGACACAGGTGGCCGCTGCGCCGGGCTTCGCCGCCAATGCGGCGTTTGACCCGCTGGCGGCCGGGCCGGCCTCCACGGCGGCCCAACCTGCTGACCCGACAGCGGTGCAAAACCGGCAAGACCAGAAAGAGGCTTTCATGAAAGCTGGCCCCACTGAAACCCGTAATTCCGGCAATCTGACTCTGCCAATTTCGCCGTATCAGGTTATGGCCGGAACAGTGGTCGCAGGTGCCTTGGTGACGGGCATCAAGTCGGACTTGCCCGGCGACGTGATCGCCACGGTGACGGAGCCGGTCTATGACACAGCCACCGGGCGCTTCCTGCTGATTCCGCAGGGTTCGCGCATCCTGGGCAAATACAACAGCCAGGTCAGCTACGGGCAGAGCCGCGTTCAAGTCGTCTGGAACCGGATCATCCTGCCGGACACGTCTTCGCTCACGCTCGACAACCTGGCCGGCACCGACCCAGCCGGCTATGCCGGGCTGGAGGACGATGTGGACTACCACTGGGGCCGCATCTTTGCCGGTGCGGCACTCACCACGCTGCTGGGCGTCGGTGCCGAGCTGGCCGCGCCGGAGAACCGGCAGGATGGTGATCGCGTCATCATCGCTGGGCGCGACAGCGCGCAGGACAGCATCAATCAGGTCGGCCAGGAGATGACCCGGCGCAACCTCAACATCCAGCCGACCTTAACGCAACGGCCGGGCCTGCCGGTTCGCATCATCGTCAACCGGGATCTGGTGCTGCGGCCGTACCAGCCGCTGTTCTTCAACCGGGGGACTTCACGATGAGCACGACCAAGAAGCTGCGGCTCGGCCCGCTGCCGAAGACCGAGAGCACCAAGCTGACTTTCGTTTGCCCGACCAGCTTGAAAGTCGACCTCGACCGCTACGCCGCGCTACACGCGCAGGCGTATGGCGAGGCCGTTGATGCGGCGACGCTGATCCCGCATATGCTGGAAGCGTTCATGGCGGGGGATCGAGGATTCAGGAAGGGCACGGCGACCCGCAGCACACCACCGAAGCCGCCATGATTGCACCGCATGCTATTCAACGGCATCCATCGAACGCGCAGCCCAGGCTGCGCGTTCTTCATTCTGGATGCCGCCGAGCCTGTTGGGCTATGATGATGCGACAGGCCCGCCGTTCCTCGGCAATCCAGCACTACACAGTGCGATGCGGCTTTCTCTCCCAACGCTCCTATGTCGCTCCTAGCCGACAACGCCGCTCTTCTTCTAAGCGGCCCCGAAAGGAGCTAACCTACTGTCCCATATACGGTTTCAAGTCCTTCTTGATTTGCGCGAAAGAATTGACACCGGCACTTTTTTGTTTTTGGGACCCTACCGTTCACTGGCCGTTCGCCGCAGTTCGCCGCTGTTCGCGCCATCGGAGATGCCATGCTATTCGAAACCCTCGCCACCACCGGCCATGAACAGGTGGTGTTCTGCCACAACCACGATGCCGGGCTGAAGGCGATCATCGCCATCCACAACACCACCCTGGGCCCGGCCCTGGGCGGCGTGCGCATGCGCCCCTACGCCAGCACCGACGAGGCGCTGGCCGACGTGCTGCGGTTGAGCCGGACGATGACCTACAAGAATGCGCTGGCCGGCCTCAATGTCGGTGGCGGCAAGGCGGTGATCATCGGCGACCCCAAGGTGGACAAGACCGAGGTGCTGTTCCGCGCCTTCGGCCGTTACGTCGATTCGCTGGGCGGGCGCTACATCACCGCCGAGGACGTCGGTACCGACGTCAACGACATGGAGAACATCTACCTGGAGAGCCAGTTCGTGACCGGCGTGCACCAGGTCCATGGCGGCTCCGGCGATCCGGCGCCGTTCACCGCTTACGGTGCGCTGCAGGCGCTGATGGCGGCGATGCGCTTCAAGTTCGGGCATGAAGAAGTGGGCAAGACCAGCATCGCGGTGCAGGGCCTGGGCCACATCGGCATGGAACTGGTGAAGCTTCTGCGCGACCGCGGCGCCAAGCTGTATGTCACCGATCTGGACAGCAGCCTGGTTGATCGTGCGGTCAGCGATTTCGGCGCCGAAGCGGTCAAGCCGGACGAGATCCACGAGGTCAACGCCGATGTGTTCGCGCCATGTGCGCTGGAAGGCGCGATCAATGCCGATACCCTGCCGCGGATCAAGGCGAAGATCATCTGTGGCACCGCCAACAACCAGCTGTCGAGCCTGGAAATCGGCGACGAGCTGCATGCGCGCGGCATCCTGTATGCACCGGACTACGCCGTCAACGCCGGTGGCGTGATGAACGTTTCGCTGGAGATCGACGGCTACAACCGCGAACGCGCGATGCGCCTGATCCGCAGCATCTACCACAACCTCACCCGCATCTTCGAACTGTCGCAGCGCGAGAACATCGCGCCGCAGCGTGCCGCCGACCGCATCGCCGAAAGCCGCATCCTGTCGATCGGCAAGCTGAAGATGCCGCTGGGCCGCAGCACCCCGCGCCTGGGCAACCTGCGCGGCGGCTGAGCCTGCGGGGGTCGCGCCGGGCCTGGGCCCCGGCGCGACCGATCACTCAGAACCCGGTGCTGTAGCGCAGGGCCGCCTGCCGTGCGCCTTCGCCACCGACACGCTGGTCGAAGCCCAGGCTCAGGCGGCCATTGCGGCCCCACCACGATTCCAGTGCCACGCCGAACAGCGCACTTCCGCGCGACGTGTTCCAGCCCGCCAGTGGCGCCCAGGCATCGACGCCGACGAAACTGGCCTGCCAATCCACATCGGCACCATCGAGCCGCTGCTGCCACTCGGCATGACCGCGCAGCGTCCATCGCCCCCATCCACGCTCACCGCGCACACCGGCCAGCATCTGGCTGCGCTGCACGCGGTTGGCATCGCCACGCAGGCCGAAGCCGAAACCACCCAGCTCCTGGAAGGCGTCGGTCTCCACACGCGTGGTGCTGGCGCCCAGGTAAGGCGTCAGCGACGCACCGGCACGGCCGAAGCGATAGCCGCCTTCCACGCTGGCACTGCTGAAGCGCCCGCCATAGCGCGCAGAGACACCGTAGGCGCCGGCCCCCAGCAGCAGCTGGCGATCCAGCGCACGGGTGAACTGACCGCTGCCGAACTGGGCCAGCGCATAGCCACGCCCCAGGTTCCAGCCGGCATACAACTGCGCTTGCGCCTGGCGATCACGACCCCGATCGCCACCAAAACTGCTGCCACCGTTGCTGCGGGTCTCGCCGAAGGCCACGCCCATCAGCCCGTTGCTGCCCAAGGCCAGATCCTGGCCGGCCATCCAGCCACGGCTGTCAGCGCTGTTGCCGGCGAAGCTGCCCTGCCCGGCCTCGCCCAAGGCGCTCTGCCAGGTGCCGCGCAGGCGAGGTGCGGCCTGCACCCGATCGAAACGTTCAGCGATCGCGCGGCGTGACATGTCGATGCTGTCGAAGGTGGCCGACTCGGCCCGCGCATGCGCCTGCCCGGACAGGCTCTGCAGGCTGGCGGCCAGGCCATCACGGCCACCGCCGGTCCACTGCAGCGCGCCGGCGGCCGCGCCGAACGCCGAGCCCTGCAGGCCGCTGCTGCGATCCAGCGCGTTGAACGCGCCGTCCAGGCGCTGCGCCGCAGCCTGCGCAGAGGCGCTCAGTCCACTGGCGGCAGAAGTGACACTGACCTGGGCCAGGTTCAACCAGGCATTGTTGCTGTCATAGCCATAGCTGCTCTGCAGCAGCGACAAGCCCTGCAGGCCGCTGGAGGTGGCCGGGCTGCTGAAGGTGCCGCTCAGGCCACCGGCCGCATGGACCAGGTCCTGGCGGCTGCCGCTCTGCGGCACATAGCCGGAGACGAAGCCATGCACGCGCACGCCACCATTGATCGAGGCGGTGCCGGTCACCTGCAGCGCATTGGCACCGAGCGCGATCATCAGCTGGCCACCTGCCTGCTGCGTGTAGTTGCCCTCGATGGTGCCGGTGGTGCTGCCGGTGGTCAGGAACACGCTGCTGCCGTTGACCACGTTGCCGATCACCCGCGGCGTGCCACCATTGAACTGCAGGCCGGTCGAATCCGGATCGGGCTGGCCGAGGATGGTCACGTTGGAACGGATGACACCGCCGTTCTGCAGCGACAGGATGCCGCGCTCGATGCGGGTGGCGCCGGCATAGCTGTTGTTGCCGCCCAGCACCAGGGTCCCGCCGCCCTGCTTGACCAGGCCGCCACTGCCGACGATGTCGTTGCTCCACAGCGAGCCGGTCGAGGCCACATCCACGTTGGCGACCACATCACCCCAGTCAAAGCGCCCGGGGCCCTTGACCGCTCGGCCGATGTCCAGCAGGCCGTAGCCGAACACCGGGTCCACGCCAGGCGCGCCGATGTCCTTGGCGGTGCCCAGCAGGGTCTGCCGCACCAGGTCGTTGTTGAAGTAGGGGAAGCGCTGCCAGACCAGCGCCGCCGCACCGGAAATCAGCGGCGCGGCGAATGACGTGCCGTAGTTCCAGTAATAGCTGCCACCGCTGGCATCGGGATAGACCGCGCTGCCCGGCGCCGCCAGGCAGTAGCGGGCCGCCTGGCCGCAGGCATTGGCATAGCTGGCCAGCGCACCCGGCGTGTAGGGATCAACCGCGGTCGCCACCAGCCAGCCGCGCTCCAGGTCGGCCGCCGGAAGCGTGCCGGCCACGCCTTTCTGGCTGGGCAGCGCGGCCAGGCTGCTGGGTTCGGTGCGCGCATCATTGCCGGCTGCGAACACCACCAGGCCGCCGTGGTTGATGACAAACGGACGATACTCGGCCGCCACTTGCGCGGTGGTCGGCAGGTCGGTCCAGTACAGGCCACCCCACGAATTGTTCATCACCTTCACGTTGTAGCTGATCAGGTCCTGGTGGACCTGCGCCACGCCGAGCGGACCGCTGAAGGCATTGCCGCGCCCACTGCCGTCATCGGTCGGCCGCGTGTCGGAAATGATCCGCGCGGATACGATCTGCGCCCCCGGCGCGATGCCCCCCGGCCACGTCCCTACCGCTGCACCGGCGGCCAGGCTGGCCACCGCGGTGCCGTGGCCGACCACATCGTCGACCGCCAGGTTGTTCCTGGCCGGATCGATGTAGTTGAGGTTGGCCAGCACCCGTCCGTTCAGCGCCACCGCATCGCGCTGCACCCCGGAATCAACGATGCCGATACGCACGCCCTGCCCGGTCAGGCCCGCTGCCTGTGCGGCACGCGCGTTGGTGACTGACAGATGCGCATCGAAGGCCGGTTCCTGCGGCTTGGCCGGCGGCGGCGTGGTGGGTGGAGGCGTGGTGGGGGGCGGCGTGGTCGGCGGTGGATCGATGCGCACATTGCCGCCGCCTCCGCCTCCGCCACATGCCGTCAGCGCCATCGCCAGCGCGGTACCCAGGGCAGACCTCACCATCGTCGTGCGTTCCATCGATTCCTTCCCATGAACGTTGGCCGGCCGTGATCCTGGCTGGCATGCGGCCGCGCCCAGCGACGGCCCTCCGCGACCCTCTATACTTGGGCCGACCCCCACGCAGTCTGCCGGGAAACCGGGGCGCTTCCAACGGCCTCCGGTCTCCTTTCCGAACATTGCTTACGCATCAACGAGATTGCCATGTCCAACATCGTCATCGCCGCCGCCAAGCGCACCGCCATCGGCTCCTTCCTCGGCCAGTTCAACGGCGTGCCGACCCCGACCCTGGGCGCGGCCGTCATCAGCGCCGCCCTGGAACAGTCGGGTGTTCCGGCCAGCGACGTCTCCGAGGTCCTCATGGGTTGCGTGCTGCCGGCCAACCTCGGCCAGGCACCCGCCCGCCAGGCCGCGATCGCCGCCGGCATCCCGCTGTCGGTGGGCGCCACCACCCTCAACAAGGTGTGCGGCTCGGGCATGAAGACCATCATGCTCGGCCATGACCTGATCAAGGCCGGCTCGGCCAGCATCGTGGTGGCCGGCGGCATGGAATCGATGTCCAACGCGCCGCACATGCTGCCGAACTCGCGCACCGGCAACCGCTTCGGCAACTTCCAGGCGGTCGACCACATGGCCCACGACGGCCTGGTCAATGCCTACGATGGCAAGGCGATGGGCGAATTCGCCGAATGCGCCGTGGACAAGTACCAGTTCAGCCGCGAAGAGCAGGACGCCTACGCCATCGAATCGGTCAAGCGTGCGCAGGCTGCGCAGGCCAATGGCGCGTTCGCCGATGAAATCGTCGCGGTGAAGGTCGCTACCCGCAAGGGAGAGGTCGAGGTCGCCACCGACGAGCAGCCTGGGCGCTCGGACATCGCCAAGATCCCGACCCTGCGTCCGGCCTTCAAGAAGGACGGCAGCGTCACCGCCGCCAGCTCCTCCAGCATTTCCGACGGCGCGGCCGCCGTGGTCCTGCTGACCGAGGAAGATGCCGCCGCGCGCGGCATCACCCCGCTGGCCCGCATTGTCGGCCACGCCACCCACTCGCAGGAGCCGGAGTGGTTCACCACCGCACCGATCGGCGCGCTGCACACGCTGCTGGACAAGACCGGCTGGTCGCTGGACCAGGTCGATCTGTTCGAAATCAACGAAGCCTTTGCCGTGGTGGCGATGGCGCCGATGCGTGAGCTGGGCATCCCGCACGACAAGCTCAACGTGAATGGCGGTGCCTGCGCACTGGGCCATCCCATCGGCGCCTCGGGTGCACGCCTGGTGGTCACCCTGGTCAACGCGCTGCGCACGCGCGGTGGCAAGCGCGGCATTGCCACCCTCTGCATCGGTGGCGGCGAAGCAACCGCAATCGCCATCGAATTGATTTGAAAAGATTTAACGATGATTTCGCAAAAATGAATGCGGGATCGCTTGACACCCAATATTGGCTTGTCATCATGTTGTCGGCGCGCAGCATGCGCGTTGCCTAATTCTAACGACGAGGATTTACACAATGAGCATCAACAAGCTGCTGGTCGCGATGTCCCTGGCTCTGGCCCTGGCCGCCTGCTCGAAGCAGGAAGCTGCCCAGGACGCCGCTGCTTCGGCCAACGAAGCCGCCACCGAAGCCCAGGCTGCTGCCGACCAGGCCGCCGCTGCTGGCGCCCAGACCGCCGACGCTGCCCAGCAGGCCGCTGACACCGCCGCCACCGCTGCTGACGCTTCGGCTGACGCCGCTGCCCAGGCTGGCGCTGCTGCCACCGACGCTGCTGCCGGCGCTGCTGCCGACGCTGCCAAGGCTGCCGAAGGCACCGCCGAGAAGGCCAAGGACGCTGCTGAAGAAGCCAAGAAGTAATAACTTCTTTCTTCACGCTGTTCTGGAAAAGCCGCTGGTTCGCCAGCGGCTTTTTCTTTGCGCCGATGCCCGCGGTTGAGCCACTGCATCGCCACCCCGTCTTCACAACGGCATGAATAGGCTGGCGTCCCCATCCATTGCAGCACCGGAGACCGCCATGAAGATTCGTCCGATCACCACCACCCTGCTGGCTGCCTCCCTGCTGCTGGCGCTGGCCGCCTGCAAGGGCCCGGAAGCCGAACAGGCCAAGCAGGACGCACAGCAGGCCGCCGACAGCGCTGGCGCTGCCGCCCGCGACGCTGTCGACAAGGCCGCTGCCGCCACCCGCGAAGCCGCCGACAAGACCGCCGCTGCCTCCGAACAGGCGGCTGCCGATACCCAGCAGGCCCTGGACAAGGCCGCAGACGCCACCGCCAATGCCGCCGACAAGGCCAAGGACGCTGCCACCGACGCCGCGGCTCATGCCAGCGACGCGACCGCCAACGCCGCACAGAAGGTCGCCGACAAGGCCCGCGATGTCGCCAATGACGCGAAGGCCAACGCCGCCAAGGAAGAAGCCAAGCACTGAGGCATACCGGCAACCGGGCATGCGCTCGGCGCTACAGGAAAAGCCGCGGCACCGCCGCGGCTTTTCTGCTTTCTGCTTTTCGCTTTTTCTGTTGATTTCGTGGTGTGCGCCCACGGAAATTGTCCGCGGCCGCGCGGGAGGGTTGCGCAGGGGCGTGAGCCGCATGGATGCGGCGACCGAGCTTACATGGACGTACTTGCAGCGCCCCCTGCGCAACCCACCCGCGCGGCCCGCTCACGACGCAGACTCCGCGCCGCCCGCCACGAGGGGCTCGGCCGTTGGCCGCCGCCTACGGCAACGCGCGCGCCAGCATCCCCGACACATCCAGCCCCGCCGGCAGCGTCCCGAACGCCAGCCCGTGCTCCCCTTGCAAACGACTACGCACGAATGCCTCGGCCATCGGACTGCGCGCACGCAACAGCAGCGCCGCCTGCAGCAGCAGCGCTGTGCGCTCGCAGAACATCCGCGCCTGCGATTCTTCCGGCGGCGGTGCCGCCGCCCAGCGCTGCAGTGCGGCCGCATAGCGCGCATCACGATCGGCCACCGCGGCCAGTTCACCGCGCAGCGCCACCATCGCCTCGGGCTCACGTGCCAGCGCGCGCAGCACGTCCAGGCACTGGATGTTGCCGCTGCCCTCCCAGATCGAATTCAACGGTGCCTGTCGGTACAGCCGCGGCAGCATCGATTCCTCCACGTAGCCGGCGCCGCCCAGGCATTCCTGTGCTTCATTGACGAACGCCGCGGCACGCTTGCAGATCCAGTACTTGCCCAGGGCCGTCCCCAGCCGCGCCAGCGCCGCTTCGTTGCCATCCACGCCGGCACGATCCACCGCGCGCGCGATACGCATCGACAACACCGTGGCCGCTTCCGACTCCAGCGCCAGATCGGCCAGCACGTTGGCCATCAGCGGGTGATCGACCAGCAGCGTGCCGAAGGTACGCCGGTGGCGCGCATGGTGCAGCGCCTGTGCCAATGCCATGCGCATCTCCGCTGCCGCACCCAGCATGCAATCCAGGCGGGTCATCATCACCATGCCGATGATGGTGGCCACACCGCGCCCCTCCTCGCCCACGCGCCATGCCTGTGCGCCGCAGAACTCGACTTCGCTGGACGCATTGGCCCAGTCACCCAGCTTGTCCTTCAGCCGCATCAGCCGGAACGCGTTGCGGTCGCCATCGGCCAGCCGGCGCGGCATCAGCAGGCAGGTCAGTCCACCTGGCGCCTGCGCCAGCACCAGGAAGCCATCGCACATGGGCGCAGAGAAGAACCACTTGTGGCCGACCAGGCGGTAGCGCTCGCCATCGATCGGTTCGGCGCGGGTACTGTTGGCCCGTACGTCCGAGCCGCCCTGCTTCTCGGTCATGCCCATGCCCAGGGTGATGCCGGCCTTGTCCGCCACCGGCACGTCGCGTGGGTCGTAGACCGGCGCAGCAGCCTTGCGCGCCCACTCGGCCAGATGCGGGTGCGGATCCAGTACCGCCACCGCGGCGTGGGTCATGGTCAACGGGCAGCTGGTGCCCGCCTCGGCCTGGTGATGCAGGTAGCTCAGGGCCGCGCGCGCGACATGCGCACCGGGCTGCGGCTCGTGCCACGACAGTCCAGCCACGCCATGCTGCTTGGCCGTGCCCATCAGCTGGTGATAGGCCGGATGAAACTCCACGGTATCGATGCGATGGCCCTGCGCATCATGCGTACGCAGTCGTGGCCGATCACGGTTGGCATCGAAGCCGAGCCGGTACAGTTCGTCACCGGCCAGCGCGCCGTACACCGCCAGGCGCGGTGCGAAGCTGCCCGCACCCTCCCGCTGCACCGCCTCCATCAATGCCACGTCATCGGTCCACAGATGACGGCCGGCGAACGGTGGCGGCTGGTTCAGCACCACATGGGTTTCGAAGGGCGCGCTGCTGCTGAAGCTCGGTCCACTCATCCGGTCCATCCTGGCGGCAAGAAGTGTGCGGCTCGATTGTGCCGCATCACCTGCCAAGCCCGCGTTCAGGCCGGTTCTCACCCCGTGCACGAGGCAGCGGCCACAGTGACCGCATGACAGGCAACGACGATCTGGTGGTCCTGCGCCCGGAGGGGCTGTACTGCGCCGCCGGTGACTTCCACATCGATCCCTGGCGCCCGGTGCCACGTGCGGTCATCACCCATGGCCATGGCGATCACGCGCGCCCGGGCATGGGCGAGTACCACTGCAGCGAAGGCAGCCTGCCGATCCTGCGCTGGCGCCTGGGTGACGTGCCGGTGCAGGCGCATGCCGAGGGCGTGCCGTTCCGGCTGGGGCGGGTACAGGTATCGCTGCATCCGGCCGGGCATGTGCTGGGTTCATCGCAGGTCCGTATCGATGACGGGCAGCAGGTCTGGGTGGCGTCCGGCGACTACAAGCGCCAGCCTGATCCAACCTGCACGCCGTTCGAGGTCGTGCCCTGCGATACCTTCATCACCGAAGCCACCTTCGCGCTGCCGATCTACCGTTGGCCGGACACGCCGGCAGTGGCTGCCGGGATCGTGGCGTGGCGCCGCGAATGCGAACAGCGTGGCGAGGCCGCGATCCTGCTGTGCTACGCACTGGGCAAGGCACAGCGGGTACTGGCCGAACTGTTGCCGCTGGACGATCGTCCGGCCTGGCTGCATGGCGCCATCGCCAATGGCGTAGCGGTCTACCGGCAGGCCGGCGTACCGATGCTGGAGACGCACACCGTCGCTGAGCAGGGGCGCCAGCCGGATGCAGCCGGCCAGTTGATCCTCGCGCCACCCTCGGCCGCGGGCACGCCGTGGATGCGTCGCTTCGGCCGCCATCAGCTGGGCTTCGCGTCCGGCTGGATGCAGCTGCGCGGCAATCGGCGCCGGCGCAATGTCGATCGTGGTTTCGTCATTTCCGACCATGCCGATTGGCCTGCGCTGCTGCAGACCATCGAACAGACCGGCGCGCAGCGGGTGATCGCCACCCATGGCAACACCGACGCGCTGATCCCCTTCCTGCGCGAACGCGGGGTCGCTGCTGAAGCTTTCCGTACCGACTTCGGGAGCGAGGAATGAAAGCCTTCGCCGCGCTCTACCAGCGGTTGGACCGCAGCACCGCTACGCTGGACAAGCGTGCGGCGCTGGTCGATTACTTCCGCCAGGCACGTGCGCATGATGCGGCATGGGCACTGTACCTGCTCAGTGGCGGCAAGGTCGGCGGCGCGCGCAGGAAGATCGCGGCAAGCGGCGAACTGCGCGCCTGGATTGCCGAACAATCGGGTCTGCCACCGTGGCTGGTCGAAGACAGCTATGCGCAGGTCGGTGACCTGGCCGAAACGCTCACCCTGCTGCTGGATGATCCGGCGCAACCGGCTGCCGACCGGCCCCTCGCCGAATGGATCGAACAGCACCTGCTGGCCGTGGCCAACCAGGACGAGCCGGTACGCCGCGCAGCAGTCGTTGCCGGTTGGCAGCAGCTGTGCAGCAGCGAACGGCTGGTGTTCAACAAGCTGCTGACCGGCGCCCTGCGTGTCGGTGTTTCGCAGCGACTGGTGCAGCAGGCGCTGGCCGAATGGTCGGGCCTGGACATCGCACGCATTGCCCAGCGCATGCTCGGCGAATGGGTCCCCTCACCCGGGCTGCTGGGCCAGCTGCTGTCACCGGACGAGCTGCCCCTGGACCGGCAGCAGCCCTACCCGTTCTTCCTCGCCTCGCCCCTGGAAGGCGAACCGGAAGAACGCCTCGGCCCGATCGACGACTGGATGCTGGAATGGAAATGGGACGGCATCCGCCTGCAGCTGCTGCGGCGGCGCGGCGAAACAGCCCTGTGGTCACGCGGCGAGGAGCGGCTGGATGGTCGCTTCCCGGAGATCGAACAGGCCGCGTTGGCACTGCCCGATGGGTGCGTACTGGACGGCGAGCTGCTGGCCTGGGACGAGAGTGGCGAGCTGCCGCGCGCCTTCACTGCGCTGCAGACCCGCATCCAGCGTCGCAAGCCCGGCGCTGCCACGCTGCGCAACACGCCGGTGCGCGTGCTCGCCTATGACCTGCTTGAACTCGACGGTGAGGATCTGCGCGCGTTGCCGTTGCAGCAGCGACGCCTGCGGCTGGCAGAGGTCATCGGCAGGCTGGGCGACACCCGCATCCAGCTGTCGCCCGAGGTGGCCGCCGTTGATTGGGCGCATGCCGCCGCGATGCGCGAGCTGGCGCGCGAACGCGGCGTGGAAGGATTGATGCTGAAACGGCGCGCCTCGCCCTACCAGGCCGGGCGACGCCGCGGCGACTGGTGGAAATGGAAAGTCGATCCGCTCACGATCGATGCCGTGCTGCTGTATGCGCAGGCCGGGCACGGCCGCCGCAGCACGCTGTACACCGACTACACGTTCGGGGTCTGGGTTGGCGACACCCTGGTGCCGGTGGCGAAGGCCTATTCGGGCCTGGACGACAAGGAAATCCTGGCACTCGATCGCTGGATCCGCGCCAACACCCGCGAGCGCTTCGGACCCGTACGCAGCGTGCGCGCCGAACAGGTCTTCGAGCTGGGCTTCGAAGCGGTCAACCAGAGTTCACGGCACAAGTCGGGCGTTGCCGTGCGCTTTCCGCGCATCCTGCGCTGGCGCCACGACAAGCCGGCCAGCGAGGCTGATCAGCTGGCCACGCTGCAGGCGCTGGCGCGATGACCCGCAGCCAGGCGCTGCGTCGGCTGGAGGACTGGTTCGCGGCCCGCGGCTGGCGCTCGTTGCCGTTCCAGCGCGCGATGTGGCGGCACTACCTGGCCGGTGAATCGGGCGTGCTGCACACGCCCACCGGCAGCGGCAAGACGCTGGCCATGTTCGGTGGGCCGCTGCTGCAGGCGATGATCGACCCACCGGTATCACCCCGCCGCGCCAGTGCGGTGCGTCCGTTGCAGGTGCTGTGGGTGACGCCGTTGCGCGCGCTGGCCAGCGACACCGCGCGCGCCCTTCAGGCGGTGGTCGACGGGCTCGGCCTGGGATGGCGGGTGGGCCTGCGCAGCGGTGATGCCAGCAACCGCGAGCGGCGACAGGCGCGCGAGGGCCGCGTCGACGTGCTGGTGACCACGCCGGAATCATTGGCACTGCTGCTGAGCTATCCGGATACCCTGCCGCGGATGCGCCAGCTGCGCTGCGTGGTGGTGGATGAGTGGCACGAACTGCTGGGCAACAAGCGGGGCGTCCTGCTGCAGCTGAACCTGGCCGTGCTGCGCGAGGCCGCGCCTGCGCTGCAGCTGTGGGGGCTGTCGGCCACGCTGGGCAATCTGCAGGAGGCACGCGACGTGCTGCTGCCTGGGCAGCCGGATGCACCGATCGTGCAGGGCGTACGCCCGCGCGCAATCAGTGTGCGCAGCCTGCTGCCCGAGCCCGGCGAGCGCTTCCCGTGGGCCGGGCATCTCGGCCTGGCGCAGCTGCCGCGCGTACTGGAAGCGCTGATGCAGGCGCGCAGCAGCCTGCTGTTCACCAACACCCGCGCGCAGGCCGAACTGTGGCATCAGGCGCTGGCGGCAGTCTGGCCGGAAGACCCGGATACGCTGGCACTGCATCATGGCTCGCTGGATCCAGCGCTGCGCCAGCAGGTGGAAGATGGCCTGCGTGCGGGCACGTTGCGTTGCGTGGTCGCGACCTCCAGCCTCGACCTGGGCGTGGACTTCCCCGAGGTTGAACAGGTGCTGCAGCTGGGCAGCCCGAAGGGGGTGGCACGCCTGCGCCAACGCGCCGGGCGCGCACGCCATCGACCCGGAGCCGGCGGCGCCATCCTCTGCATACCCAGCCACGCGCTGGAGCTGGCCGAGTACGCCGCCGTGCGCCGTGCACTGGCCGAGGGCGTGGTCGAGGCGCGCAGGCCACCGACACTGTCGCTGGATGTGCTGGCCCAGCATGCGGTCAGCCGCGCGTTGGCCGGTGGATTCCACAGCGACGCGTTGCTGGCGCAGGTACGCCGTACCCATGCCTTTGCCACGCTCGGTGAAGAACAGTGGCAGGCCGTGCTGACGTTCATCGTGCAGGGCGGCCAGGCCCTGGCCCAGTACCCCGACTTCCACAAGGTGGTGCGCGATGACAACGGTTGCTATCGCATGCACGACCGTCGCCAGGCGCTGCGTCATCGGCTCTCGATCGGCACCATCAGCAGCGATGGCAGCGTACGCGTGCAGTTCCTGCGCGGCGGTGGCCTGGGCGCGGTCGAGGAACAGTTCGCCAGCCGCCTGCGCCGCGGTGATCGCTTCCAGTTCGCCGGACGCCTGCTGGAGCTGGTGCAGCTGCGCGACATGACCGCCTTCGTGCGATTGGCACGCGGGCGCGGTGACGGTGTCGTGCCGCGCTGGCAGGGCGGCCAGTTGCCACTGTCGATGGCGCTTGGCCGCGAACTGGAGTCGGTCCTGTCCGGCGCCGATGACAGCGCTGAATCACGATGGCTGGCTCCGCTGCTGGCCCTGCAGCAACGCATGTCGGCGCGGCCCGCGCCCGATCATCTGCTGGTGGAGGACGTACGCCGCCGCGACGGCCAGTTCCTGTTCGTCTATCCCTTTGCCGGCCGTCACGTGCACGAGGCACTGGCGGCGCTGTTGGCGCTGCGTTGCACGCGCATGCAGCGCAACAGCATCGGCTATGCGGTGAACGACCATGGCCTGGTGCTGGCACCGGCGCAGGCCATCGATCTGGACACAGCGCAGTGGCGCATGCTGTTCACCGGTGATCGGTTGCTGGACGACCTGCGTGCAGCGGTGAACCTGGGCGAGCTGGCACGCCGCCAGTTCCGCGGCATCGCGCGCGTGGCGGGCCTGCTGGTGCCCAGCCTGCCCGGCGGCATGCCGCGTTCGCTTCGCCAGCTGCAGGCCTCGGCGGGCCTGCTGTACGACGTGCTTCGCGAACACGATCCAGACCATCTGCTGCTGGCGCTGGCCGAACACGAAGTGCTGCATGACAGCCTGGACCTGCCTGGCCTGCAGCAGGTGCTGGCACGCATCAGTACGCAGGCGCTGTCGGTGCAGCGTCCGGCGTCGCTCACGCCACTGGGCTTCCCCTTGTGGGCCGAGCGTCTGCGCGGGCAGTTCAGCAACGAAGACTGGCGCACACGCGTTCAGCGCGCGGCACAGCGACTGGAACGCCGCCATGGCCGATGAACTGCCCGTGCAGCTTGCCGGTGAAGCCATGGTCCTGATCGGCGCGCGTGCGCTGTACTGGCCGGCGCGGCAGGCGCTGCTGATCGCCGACCTGCACCTGGGAAAGGCCGACGTATTCCGTCGTGCCGGCATCGCCCTGCCCCGCGGCGGCACCGCCGAAGACCTGCAACGCCTGCAGTCACTGCTGGACACGCGCGCCTGCCGCGAACTGTGGATCCTCGGCGACATCCTGCATGGGCCCGCGCATCGCGCGGCCTGGTACCAGCAATGGCTGGGCTGGCGCGAACGCAATGCCGGGCTGGACGTGCACGTACTGCGTGGCAATCACGATCGGCAGCTGCCGCACGCGCAGCTGCAGGTACAGATCCACGATGAGATCGGGCTGGCGCCGTTCCTGCTTCGCCATGAGCCGGTACCGGACGCAGCAATGCACGTGATCGCAGGGCATCTTCACCCGCAGGTCGCACTGCCCTCGTTGCGGCGGCGCTTTCCCGCATTCTGGCTGCGCGAGCGGATGACGATCCTGCCCGCGTTCTCCGCATTCACCGCTGGCATCGTGCCTGTGCCCATCCGCGGCGAACGGATGATCGCCTGCGTCGACGGCGGCCTGGTGCAGCTGCCCGCGCGCTGAATCAGGCCGGGCGCAGGCCCAGCGCCGGCATCAGGCGGAAATCCGCCGTGTCATCGTCACGTCGTCGCGGCAGGGCCTGGATCGCCGCCAGCATCTCCTGCGCGCAGGCACGGATGCGTGCGTGGTGTTCGGGTGATGCATGGCTGATCAGGCTGCCGACATGGAACTCGAACACGTCCTCCAGTACGTCGGGCTGGTCCTCGTGCAGCATCTGCAACAGACCGCGCAGCTTGCAGATTTCCGATTCCAGCTCTTCGACCGCGAACAACATGGCGTCCTCCTCTTCAACATCCGGCGGCACGTCCGGGCCGCAGCAGGCCGCAACGGCGGCGGCGCCCGGGCCACGCGCGATGTTGATCACGGAAAGGAAAACGGGCGACGCGGCTGTCGCGTGCTCCCCTCTTGTCGCACAACCACGGTGAGGCAACCGTTAATTCACGTGACGGCCTGCTTCACACGCCTGCGATTGCAGCGGCAGTGCGAGGCGTTTCGGTTGCGCTGCCCAGCGCCTCGATGAAGGCAGGTTCCAGCGCGAGCGAACCGAACCAGCCATGCTGCGTGCCGCTCAGCACGCGCAGCATGTGGCTGCGACCGCCGGGCAGGCGCCCCATCGGACCGAGCAGCACATCACGCGCCTTCGCCCAGCCATCGCGGTCGGACTGGAACAACGGCGTCAGCCATCGACTCCAGCGCTGGTACACCGCCACATGCGCGCGCCGCTGCGCCTGGTAGGCCTGCAGCGCGGCCGTGCCACCACCATGGATGCGCACCGCATCGCGCAGCGCCAGCGCATCGAGCAGCGCCATGTTCACGCCCTGCCCCAGCTGCGGACTCATCGCGTGCGCAGCATCACCGGCCAGCACCAGGCGCCCCTGGTGCCAGCGCGACATCACCGCATCGCGATAGACCGCGCGCGCCAGTTGGCCGGCATCACGCAGGTGGGCGAAGCGCGCAGCGGCCTGCGGCCACAGCGTGTGCAGTTCCTCCAGCCAGGACGGCATGCCATCGTTCTGCCAGCGCTCGAAATCGGTACGCGGCAGGCTCCAGAAGAAGCTCAGGCGCGGCGTGTCGTCACCCGGACAGGTTCCCACCGGCAGCAGACCGATCATCTTGCGCGCGGCCACGTAGCGCTGGCGCAACTCCTGCACGTGTGGCCAGTCTTCGGCCGGCAGCAGGCACCACAGCGCGCCCCACGTATACACGCGATCCAGCCCGGCACCCGTGGCAATGGTGCTGCGCAGCGTCGACGCTGCGCCATCCGCAGCCACCACCAGGTCGAACGGGCCATGCGTGCGGCCTTCGCCGTCGCGCAGGCGGCCCTGTTCGGCATCCACTCCGGTAATCGTGATGCCGGCATGCAATTGCCCTGCGCCGTCCCGCGCTTCATCCAGCAGCGAGAACAACGCGCCGCGCTGCATGCCCAGCCCATGCAGGCGCGCGTCCAGGCCGTCGTAGCGCATGTCCATCACCGCGCGCTCGCACGGCGTATCGCCGTACAGGCGGTGTACGGGTGCGGCATGCGCGCGCACGGCGTCGAGCAGGCCCATCTGCCACAGCACCTGCAGGCCACTGGGCTGCAGCAGGAAGCCTGCGCCGACCGGCCCCGGCGTGGGCACGCGCTCGAAAATGTCCACCTCATGACCATCACGGGTGAGCAGGATGGACAAGGCCTGTCCAGCGGTGCCGTAGCCAATCACGGCGATGCGCAGTCGTTCCTTCATGCCTGCATTGTGCCCGAGGCCGGCAGATGACGACCGGAATGCGGACGGCTGCACAAAAAAAACCCCGCCGAAGCGGGGTTTTCAACGCACTGTCGAGTGGATCACTCGGCCGGCGTGATGTTCGAAGCCTGGGCACCCTTCGGGCCCTGGGTCACGTCATAGGTGACACGCTGGCCTTCCTGCAGGCTGCGGAAGCCCTTGGAGTTGATGGCGGAGAAGTGCGCGAACACGTCGGCGCTGCCATCCTCCGGCGAGATGAAGCCAAATCCCTTGGCGTCGTTGAACCACTTGACGGTACCGTTCGGCATGGTGATGCGAGACCTTATGCAATGAATGGGTGGTGTACGCTGAACCCGCGCACAAGCTGAGTATGCAAAGCTTGCTCGGGGAAGACAATCACCCCCGTGCCAATTCGCCCACCAGTTCCGGAAGTCCGTTGCTGGCCGCCTGCACGTTGGCCAGCACTTCGGCCATCGTAATCTCCTCGCCATCTCCACAGCCGGCGGCCCAGTTGGCGATGATGGCCAGGCAGGCGTAATCCAGCCCCAGCTCCCGTGCCAGCGCGGCTTCCGGCATGCCGGTCATGCCCACCAGGTCGCAGCCATCACGGCGCATGCGGGCGATTTCGGCGATGGTTTCCAGGCGCGGGCCCTGCGTAGCGCCGTAGCAGCCACCGTCATGGACCGTGACACCGGTCACTTTCGCGGAGGCCAGGATCTTGCTGCGCAGCATCGGCGTGTACGGATGGCCGAAATCGACGTGGACCACGTCGGTGCCTTCTTCTTCACAGACGGTGCTGATGCGGCCCCAGGTGTAGTCAATGATCTGGTCCGGGCAGGCCAGCACGCGCGGACCAAAGTGTTCGGTGATGCCACCAACCGTGTTCAATGCCAGCACCCGCTGCGCGCCCAGCTGCTGCAGCGCCGCCAGGTTGGCGCGGTAGTTGATCTTGTGCGGCGGCAGCGAGTGGCCTTCACCGTGCCGTGCCAGGAACGCCACGCGATGGCCGAGCAGTGTCCCCACGCGCACCGGGCCGGAGGGGCGGCCGAAGCGGGTGTCGACCTCGTGGGTCTGCACGTCGTCAAGCTTGGCCAGGTTGTAGACACCGGTACCGCCGATCACGGCCAGGGCGATCTGTTGCATTCGAAGCACTCCATGAAAAGACAAACGCCGGCACCCGAGGATGCCGGCGGCAGAAGAACACGCGCCGCGGGCGGCGGCGCCGTTATTCCTTCATCGCGTAGATGGCCGGCACGCAGCGCAGGGTTTCGTTGACGTCCATGCCGAAGCCGAACACATAGCGGTCCGGCAGTTCGATGCCGGCGTAGTCGGCGACCACGTCCGGCAGCGCGCGGTCGTGCTTCTTCACTGTCATCGCAGCGATGCGCACGTCGGTCGCGCCCTGCTCCAGGCACCAGGTGCGCACGCCCTGCAGGGTGTAGCCCTCGTCGAGGATGTCGTCGATCAGCAGCACGCGGCGGCCGAACAGCGAGGTGGCCGGCTTGTGCTTCCAGACCAGGTCGCCGCCGGTGGTTTCACCGCGGTAGCGGGTGGCGTGCAGGTAATCGAACTGCACGTCCTGGCCGCGCGCGCCCAGTTCCAGCGCCAGCTGGCCGGCGAACGGCAGCGCGCCGTGCATGATCGACAGGAACAGCGGCACCTCGCCCTTGTAATCGCGCGCGATGGCGTCGGCGATACCAGCGATGGCCTTGTCGATGGTGGGGCGGTCGACCAGCAGGTCAGCCTGGGCCAGGGCCTGGGAAATGGTGAGGTTGGGCATCAGACGGTTCTTCCAAGGGTTTCAAGCAGACGGGATTGGGTGTCGCCATGGCGGGCATCGGCCAGCAGGCCGTCCCAGCCGAGCGCGCCGCGGCCAAGCAGCCCCAGCAGCGCAGCAGTATTGAGGGAGCGTCCCTGCACGGCGTGCAGGGCTTCATCGACCAGTTCCGGGTGGCAGACCAGCACCACGTCGCAACCGGCATCCAGGTGTGCATGCACGCGCGCCGGCACGCCGCCGGCACTGTGCGAGGCGGCCATGCCGATGTCGTCGGAGAACACCACGCCACGGAAGCCGAGCTCGCCGCGCAGGATGTCCTGGATCCAGCGCGGCGAATAGCCGGCCGGTTCCGGTGCCACCTGCGGATAGATCACGTGCGCCATCATCACCGCATCGGCACCGGCGGCGATGCCGGCCTGGAACGGCACCAGGTCCTGCGCACGCAGCTCGTCCAGCGCGCGCGGGTCGATCGCGGTGTCCACGTGGGTGTCTTCCAGCACCGTGCCGTGGCCGGGGAAATGCTTGAGCGTGGCCGCCATGCCAACGGCGTGCATGCCACGCACGTAGGCGGCGGTGAACGCGGCCACCACCTGCGGGTCTTCACTGAAGGCGCGGTTGCCGATGGCGCGGTTGCCACGGCCGAGGTCGACCACCGGCGCGAAGCTGAGGTCCACACCGCTGGCGCGCACCTCGCTGGCCATCAGCCAGGCGTGCTGCTCGGCCAGCGCCAGCGCCCGCTGCGGATCGGTCGCGTACAGCGCCCCGATCTCCTGCAGCGGCGGCAGCTCGCTGTAGCCTTCACGGAAACGCTGCACGCGGCCGCCTTCCTGGTCGACGCAGATCAGCTGCGGGCGCGGGGCGGCGGCGCGGATCGCCGCGCTCAGATCGGTCACCTGCTGGCGCGAGGCAAAGTTGCGCTTGAACAGCACCACCCCGGCCACGGCATCGTGCTGCAGCCAGTCACGTTCCTGGGCGGTCAGTTCGGTGCCGGCAACGCCGATCAGCAGCATGGTCGATCTCCACAACGCGCGCCCGCATGGCGCAGTGCCGCATTGTCGCAGAACCGGCCGACAGGCGCAGTGGTCGCGAAAAGGGGACGGAGGGGATTAAGCCGCAATCGGCCCTCACGAGCTGGAAACGACTTAATCCCCTCCGTCCCCTTTTCGGGGCTGGTCAGACCTTGCAGCCGTCCGGGCCGCAGGCCTCGTCGCCCTCTGCCGGGGACGCGGATGTGCCCTGCTCGGCCGCGATCTGGCGCAGCGCGTTGGCGAACGCCTCCGGCGGCTGGGCGCCTGAAATGGCCCAGCGGCCGTCGATGACGAAGGTCGGCACCGAGGAGATGCCCAGTGCATGGGCTTCCTGCAGCTTTGCCTCGACCTCCGCCAGGCCGCGGTCGGAGGCCAGCATCTGGGTGATCTCGCCCGCGTCGAGGCCACCGGCTACGCCAGCCTTGACCAGTACTGAGCTGTCAGCCAGGTTCTGGCCCAGCTCGAAATGGGCGCGGAACAACGCCTCGCCCACCGCGTCCTGCACCCCATGCTGGCCGGCCAGCCACAGCACCCGGTGGGCCGGCAGCGTGGTCACCCGCACCTGGCCCTGGCTGAAGTCCATCGGCAGGCCTTCGGCGCGCGCCGTGGTCTGGGTCTGGTTGAGGATCTGCTCGGTGCGCTCGACACCGCCGAACTTGCGCACATAGGCCTCGCGCAGCGGCACCGGCTTTGCGTCCGCGTCCGGGTCCAGCTGGAACGGCTGCCAGTGCATGTCGAGTTCAGGCGCATCGGCGCCCAGCAACTGCACGCCCTGCTGGAAACGATGCTTGCCGATCCAGCACCAGGGGCAGACCACGTCGGAGTAGATGTCGATTCTCATGCCCACCACATGGGGGCCGCGGCCTTCGAAAAAAGGGGACGGAGGGGATCAAGCCGCTTTCCGCACAGGCGGGGTAAAGACGACTTGATCCCCTCCGTCCCCTTTTTAGGGGTTCACCACTGTGAATAGGGGTGACTGGCGAGGGCGACGTTGTAGTAGCGGGCGTCATCGGTTACTTCGGCACCCACCCAGTCCGGCAGGTCGATGACCTGGTCGGCGCTGTCCAGCTCGACCTCGGCCACGACCAGGCCGGCGTTGTCGCCGAGGAACTCGTCCACTTCCCAGGTCAGCCCGGCGTGGTCCACCAGATGGCGACGCTTGTCGATCAGCCCGCCTACGCACAGTGCAAGCAGCGCGCGCGCGTCCTCCACCGGGATCGGGTAGTCGAACTCCTGCCGGGTATGGCCGATGGTGCGCGACTTCAGGTTCAGCGCAGCGTGGTCGCCCTCGATACGCACGCGCACCGAAGCGTTCTGGGTGCCGCGATCGAGTGCGCCCATGTCGTTGATGTAGCCCTGCGCCATCGGGATCACCCGGTGCGCGGCGGTGCGCCAGCCATCGCTGCTGACGAGGAATTTGCGTTCGATTTCGATGCCCATCGCGCCATTATGCGCGATGGGCATGACAGCCCGTCAGCGCTTCTCGAACACCGCGATGCTTTCCACGTGTGCGGTGTGCGGGAACATGTCCATGGCACCGGCGCTGACCAGGGTGAAGCCCTGTTCGTTGACCAGGTAGCCGGCGTCACGCGCCAGCGAGCCCGGGTGGCAGCTGACGTAGACGATGCGCTTGAACTGCTTCAGCGGCAGCTGCTGCAGCACTTCGATCGCACCCGAACGCGGCGGGTCGAGCAGCAGCTTGTCGAAGCCTTGGCGCATCCACGCGGTGCTGCGCTGGTCCTGGGTCAGGTCGGCACTGAAGAACTGCGCGTTGGCCAGGCCGTTGCGCTCGGCATTCTCGCGGGCACGCGCGACCAGGCCGGCATCGCCTTCCACGCCGACCACTTCGCGCACGCGGCGGGCCAGTGGCAGGGTGAAGTTGCCGAGGCCGCAGAACAGGTCCAGCACGCGCTCGTCCTCACCCGGTTCCAGCAGGTCCAGGGCGTGGGCGATCATCTTCTCGTTGAGCTTGGCATTGACCTGGATGAAGTCCAGCGGGCGGAATGCCAGCTCGACATCCCACGGTGCCAGCCGGAACGACAGCGGCACGCCCTGCCCGTCCAGCGGCTGCACGGTGTCCACGCCGCCGGACTGCAGGTAGATCACAAAACCATGCTGCTGGCCGAAGGCGGCCCAGGCGGCGCGGTCGGCATCGCTGAGCGGCTGCAGGTGCCGCACGGTCAGGACCACGGCCTGGTCGCCAGCGATGAATTCGATCTGCGGGATGTCACGCTTGCCATCGAGCGATTCGATGAAGGTGGACAGGGCCTCGACCTTGGTGCCGATCTCCGGAATCACGGTCAGGCACTGGCCGAGGTCGGCCACGAACCGCGGGTCCTGTTCACGGAAACCGACCAGGGTCTTGTCCTTCTTCTCGACCCGGCGCACCGAGAAACGGCCCTTGCGGCGGTAGCCCCAGCTCTCGCCGACCAGCGGCGCCAGCACGGTGCCCGGCTTCACATGGCCGATGCGCTCGAGGTTGTCCATCAGCACGCGCTGCTTGGCGACGATCTGCTGGTCTTCGTCCAGATGCTGCAGCACGCAGCCGGCGCAGGTGCCGAAGTGCGGGCATTTGGGGGTGACACGCTGCGGCGAGGCCTGCAGCACCTGTACCGTGCGCGCCTCGTCGAAATGGCGGCTGCGGGCGGTCTGTTCCGCCATCACCACCTCGCCCGGCAAGGCGCCGCTGATGAAGGTGACCTTGCCGCCCTCGCCTTCACGGCGGGCGACACCGCGACCATCATGGCTGAGGTCGAGGATTTCGGTCTGGAACGGGGTACGGTCGATGCGGGAGCGGGATCGGGCCACGTGGCGACAGGCTGCGGGCAAAAATGGGGCCGTATTGTCGCAGATCCTGACCGGCAGGGTCCGCACCCGCTTGCGCCCGTCGCCGTCGTGCTTGATGATTGGACCAGCTGACATGGAGGCAGCCCTGATGCAGATGACCCCGCGGACCAGCCGGCCCCGCTTCCTGCTTGTCGAGGACGACATCATCAGCCGCGGTTTTTTCAAGGCGGCGTTGGAAACGTTACCAGCGGATGTGGACACCGCAGACTCACTTGCCAGCGCGCTGGCCAGCGCCGAGCCCGGCGCGCATGACCTGTGGCTGATCGACGTCAATCTGCCTGACGGCAATGGCGCGCAGCTGCTGCGCGAACTGCGCCGTTCACACCCCGATACCCCGGCGTTGGCGCATACCGCCGACGGCGACACCTCCATTCATGCCCGCCTGCGCGAAGCCGGTTTCAGCGACACCCTGGTCAAACCGCTGGGCCGCGACCAGCTGCTGAAGGCGGTGCGCCGGGCCCTGGTGAACAGTCCGGCGGGAATCTTCGTGGCCCAGGCCCCGGCAGCGGTCGAGCTGCAGGTGCAGGACTGGGACGAGACTGCGGCACTGGCCGCACTCAATGGCCAGCGCAACCACCTGATCGCGCTGCGAGAACTGTTCCTGGCCGAGTTGCCCGGCGTGCGCGACGCGGTCGAGCAGGCGGTGCACCAGCATGACGAGCGGCAACTGCGCAGCCAGTTGCATCGGCTGCAGGCGAGTTGCGGCTTCGTGGGTGCGGCACGGCTGGGCCGGGCGGTGCGCCAGCTGCATCATGCGCCCGAGTCGGGGCAGGCCCAGGACGGGTTCCGTGCGGCGGTGGCTGCCCTGCTGCACTGAGGGGTGTTCGGCAGGGCTTGCAGCCCTGCACCTGCCGAGGCCAAAGCAACAGCAACAGCAGGCTATCCGAGGGATGGCGGGGCGGTGTCGGAGTGCGGGGACGCCGTAAACCCGTCCATGGGGGCTTGGCAGCCGCATCCATGCGGCTGACACCCCGCACTCCGACACCGCCCCACCTCTGACAGATTCCGGCGGCTGTGGGTAGGTGTCGACCTTGGTCGACACGGTAGATCCACGCCATGCGTGGATGCTTTTCGATTCCAATTCGAAATATTCGATTCCGATGGAGAATCATCCACGCATGGCGTGGATCTACTGCAGATTGCGGAAATCTGTCGAAGGCGGGGTGGGTCCGGTTGCGGGAGTGTCCGCGGCATGGATGCCGCGGCCAAGCCCCCATGGATGGGTTTACGGCGTCTCCCGCAACCGGACCCACCCCGCCTCCCCACAGGAAACCCGCTTCTGCTGTTGCTGTTGAGGTTGCCGGCCAGCGGCCGGCACTACCACGGGTGCAGGGCCCCGGGCCCTGCCGGCCCACCCGCTACTTGGAAGCGGCGATCTGCTTTTCGATGTCGGCGGCGGTCACCGGGCCAAGGAAGCTGTGCGCCAGCTTGCCCTGCGGATCCAGCAGATGCGTCAGCGGCAGCCCACGCGGGGTGGCGAAATCGGCCGGCGGATCGAACGGATCCACGATCACGATCGGGTAGGTCACCGGATGCTTGGTCAGGAACGCCTGCATCTCGGGCGCCTCGATGTCCTCATAGGCCAGCCCAACCACTTCGATGTTGCTGCGCATCGCATGCAGCGCCGACAGCTCCGGCATTTCCTTGCGGCACGGCGCGCACCAGGTCGCCCAGAAATTCACCACCACCCACTTGCCACGATGCGCGGCCAGGTCGTACTCGCTGCCATCCACCGCCTTCATCTTGAGGGTCGGGAACTCGGCGGTGGTGCGTTCGGCCGGGGTCTCCTCGACCGGTGCGGGCGTGCTCGGTGCCGGTGCCTGCGCCGGCGGCTGGCTGCTGGCCGGGGCCGGTTCCTGCGCCGGCTTGCAGGCGGCAAGGGCCAGCGCCAGGGCCAGCGGGAGCAGCAGCAACGGGGTCTTGCGGGTCATGGCGTGTCTCCGGAATCAGTATAGATATCGCTGACCTTGCGCTTGAGGCGTTCGCGCAGGGGCAGTCGCAGGTCGTCCAGTGCCGCCAGGGCGGCCCGGCCCAGGCTGTCGTCGCGGTACGGCAGGTGCTGCTCGGCTACCGGGATGCGCAGCTGGGTGCATTCGTACAGGTCGGCCAGGCTGACCTGGTCCAGGTCGCGCGACAGCAGCCACTCGCCTTGCTCGTCGCGGCGCAGCAGACCGATCTCCTGCAGGTTGCAGGCCAGGTCATGCAGCAGGGAGTCCGTCAGCATCGGCTCCAGCCGCAGGATTTCATCATCGGCCAGGCCCCTGCCCTTCAAGCGCGCATGGTGGAAGCGACCGAGCAGGCGCAGCAGGCCGTAGAACTCGTAGCCCTGCGGCAGGCGCAGCTCCACCGGCTGGTAGCGGAAGGCAGCCATCGACGAGGACAACGACGCGCCCAGCAGCACGGCCACCCAGCACAGGTAGATCCACAGCAGCAGGATCGGCACGAAGGCGACCGTGCCATACAGCTTCTGGTAGGACTGGAAGCTGCCCAGGTAGGCGCCGATGCCCCACTTCACCAGTTCCAGGATCACCGCGGCCAGGATCGCGCCGGGCACCGCGTGCCGCCATTTCACGGTGTGGTGCGGCACCACCCGGAACATCAGCGTGATGCACACGAACTCGATCAGGATCGGCGCCAGCCGCAGTGCCAGTTCAGCCAGCCAGCGGCCCTCCTGGGTACCGAACAGCGGCATCGCGAACACCCGCGCCGATACCGCCAGCGAAGCAGCGGCGAGCATCGCGCCCAGGGTCAGCACGGTCCAGTAGACCAGGAAGCGGGTCAGCTTGGGCCGGGTCGAACCGACCCGCCAGATCTGGTTGAAGGTCTCTTCAACACTGTTGAGGGTGATCAGCAGCGACACCACCAGCGCGATGAAACCGGCCGCGGTCAGCTGGCCGGCACTGGCCGAGAACTGGCGCAGGTAGCCCTCGGCCGCACGCGCGGCATTGGGTACGAAGTTGGAGAAGACGTAATCGCTGAGCTGATCGCTCCAGCGGTCGAAGACAGGGAAGGCCGAGAGCACGCCGAACACCACGATCGCCAGCGGCACCAGCGCGAACACCGTGGTGTACGCCAGCGCCGCCGCTGCCTGGAACAGGCGGTCGTCGAGGAAGCGATGCCACAGGAAGCGGCCGAAACTGATGGCCCGTGCGCGATCCCGCGCGCGCTCCATCCACAGGTTGAGCGTATCCAAAGGTTCCATCGGCGAAAGGGTACCCGATGCGGAATGCTCGCAGGATAGCCATACTGGTGGCCAGACGACGAGGAGAAGCGGGCACGATGGGCGAGATTCTGGTGCTGTACTACAGCCGGGGCGGTTCGGTGGCACGGCTGGCGCGCCAGATCGCGCGGGGCATCGGCGAGGTGCCGGGGATGACCGCGCGCCTGCGCACGGTACCGCCGGTGGCTGCGGTAACCCAGACCGCGCAGCCGCCGGTGCCCGACGATGGCGCCCCCTACGTGAGCGTGCAGGACCTGGTCGAATGCCAGGGCCTGCTGCTCGGCAGCCCGACCCGATTCGGCAACATGGCTGCGCCGGTGAAGCACTTCCTCGATGGCCTGGGCGCCGAATGGGTCAACGGCACGCTGTCGGGCAAGCCGGCCGGCGTGTTCACCTCCACGGCCTCGATGCATGGCGGCCAGGAGTCGACCCTGCTGTCGATGCAGGTCCCGCTGCTGCACCACGGCTGCCTGATCGTCGGCATCCCGTTCACCGAGCCGGCGCTGAGCCATACCACCAGTGGCGGCACCCCGTACGGTGCAAGCCATGTGGCCGGTGCCGCCGACGACCCGCAACCGACCGACGACGAGGCCGTGCTGGCCCGCGCGCTGGGCCGCCGGGTGGCCGACATCGCGCAGCGGTTGGGCCGATGAGCGCCGCGCCGCGCACGGTCCTGCTGCTGGCCCTGATGGGGCTGGCCGCGCTGTTCGCAGGCTGGTTCATCAATGACAAGCATTGGCTGGCCACCCAGCTGGTGTTCACCGCGCCGCCGCTGGCGCTGGCCATCGCCCTGCGGCTGGGCTGGCGCAAGGCCGGCTTCTGGGCCTCGGTTCTGGCCCTGGGCTGGTTCAGCCACGGCGTGATGAGTGCCTGGAGCCACCCGGAAACACGCTGGCTGGCGCTGATCGAGATCGCACTGGCCCTGCTGGTGATCTTCAGCGCCAGCCTGCCGGGGCTGCGCGCCCGCTTCGGCAAGCGACGCTGACGCTGCGGCCGCCGGGCCGTATCATCTGTGTTCCTGGCCCCGCGCCGCTGTACCTGTCCTGGTTTCGCGCATGCACATGATGGAAGAGCTCCTGGTCGTCACCACCGGCGGCACGATCGACAAGATCTACTTCGACGACAAGTCGGACTACCAGATCGGCGATCCGCAGATAGGCATGATCCTGCGCGAACTGGGCGTGACCTTCCGTTTCAACGTGATTCCGATCCTGCGCAAGGACTCGCTGCACATCAACGATGAGGACCGCGAGCTGATCCGCGCCACCATCGCCGCGCAGCCGACCCGCCACGTGCTGGTGACCCACGGTACCGATTCGATGGTGCAGACCGGCAAGGTGCTGGCGACAATCCCCGACAAGACCATCGTGATGACCGGCGCACTCAGCCCGGCGCGTTTCCGTGGTTCGGATGCAGAGTTCAACATCGGCTGTGCGATCGGCGCGGTGCAGTCGCTGCCGACCGGCGTGTACATCGCGATGAACGGGCGGATCTTTGATCCGCAGCACGTGCGCAAGAACGTGGCGGCGAACCGCTTCGAGTCGGTCTGAGGAACGGCGTGCCGACCAAGGTCGGCACCCACCCGGACAAGAACGCCCCGGCCGGAGCCGGGGCGTGCCCATGGAGAGGGACTTGGGCTCAGTACTGGGCGTTGAGGGTCAGGCCCGAGAAGGTGCTGTACGCCTTCACCCGCACGTACCAGGTGCCGGCAGCGGGGCTGTTGATGGTGCAGGTTTCGCTGTTGCCACTCAGGTACGGGCGGCAGGTGTAGGTGGTATCGGTCGGGGCACTGCCCTGGCGCACATAGAGGTCAGCATCACCGCTGCCACCACTGATCGCCACGCGCAGCTGGGTGCTGCCGGCCGGAACCGCGACGGTGTAGTTCAGCTCGGCACCGGTCGCGGCGCCCAGGCCGGTCACCGGCACATTGTTCTGCAGCACGTTGCCACCCGGGTTCGGCCCACCACCGTTG
This sequence comes from Stenotrophomonas sp. GD03930, assembly GCF_029839665.1. Taxonomy (NCBI): domain Bacteria; kingdom Pseudomonadati; phylum Pseudomonadota; class Gammaproteobacteria; order Lysobacterales; family Lysobacteraceae; genus Stenotrophomonas; species Stenotrophomonas sp. GD03930. The sequence goes on from NZ_JAOCAV010000001.1 coordinate 2,053,643, forward strand.
ATTGCCGCAGCAACGGCGGCATCGGCGTTGACGATGCCCGCGCCACAGCCACCCGAGCAGGCACCGGGCAGCGGACGTGCGGTGCTCTTGATGATGCTCTCCACCTGCGCAGGGCTCAGCGGGCTCGGCGCCACCGATTGCATCAGTGCAACCACGCCGGCCACGTGCGGCGCCGCCATCGAGGTGCCGTTGTAGGACGCGTAGGTAGCGCTGCCCGGCGTGGTGGTGCCGGTGTTGAGGGTGGACAGGATGCTCTGGCCCGGGCCGGAGATGTCGATGCCGGCGCCATAGTTGGAGAAGCTGGCACGCGCACCCGCCGAGGTGGTCGCGGCCACCGCGATCACGTTCGCACAGTTGGCCGGCACCGACGAGGACACGTTGGTGTTGCTGTTGCCAGCGGCCACCACCACCGTGGTGCCACGGCCGACCGCACCGTTGATCGCGTTCTGGTAGGTGGACGAGCAGCTGCCGCCGCCGCCCAGCGAGAGGTTGATGACCTCGGCCGGATTGGCGTTGGCCGGCACGCCGCTGACGGTGCCACCGGAGGCCCAGACGATCGCATCGGCGATATCCGAGGTGTAGCCACCGCACTTGCCGAGCACGCGGACCGGCACGACCTTGGCGTTGAACGCGGTGCCGGCCACGCCGGTGCTGTTGTTGGTCACCGCCGCCACCGTGCCGGCGACGTGGGTGCCGTGCCAGCTGGAGTTGGAGGCTGGAATGCCCGGGCCGCACTCGTTGGCACCGTACCAGTCGCCTTCGTCGTTCGGATTGCTGTCGCGGCCACCGCCATCACGCGCCATCGCCGCATCGCTGATGAAATCGTAGCCCGGCAGGATGTTGGCATTGAGGTCCGGATGGTTGGTGATGCCGGTGTCGATGACCGCCACCACCACGCCGGTGCCGGTCGACTTGTCCCAGGCCGGGCGCACGTTGATCGACGCATTGGAGGTGCCAAAGCCCCACTGCTCGCTGAAACGGGTGTCATTGGGCGTCAGCGTGGCACGCATGATCTGGTCGACTTCGACGTATTCCACGTTCGGATCGGCGGCCAGCTTGCGCATCAGCAGCTCGGATTCGGCCTGGTCGAGCGGACGATCGGTCCTGACCAGGGTCGGGCCGACGGCCAGCTTGCGCACTTCCTGCAGGCCCAGCGCGCGGCCCTGGCTGCTGGCCAGGCCGGCCGCGGCCGTCTTCAGCGAGGAAGCCAGTGCGGTGGTATTGGCCACCGGCGCACTGCCGTCACGGTACTTCACGATGAAGCGCTGGTGCGTCGGCGCGGACTGCAGCCCGCTGAGCTGGACATCACCGGCCAGCGCAGGCGTGGCCAGCAGCAGCGATGACAGAACGGACGCACCAAGGACCACCCACACTCGACGCACACGCGGTTGCGTTACCTGGGACATCGTATTTCCCTTTCTAGTGGTGTGAATGCCGGAATCGGCAGAAGCACCGGCCCGAACCATGGGCTGGCTTGCGTTGGCGAGGTTCGAAGTCCGGCGAGTCAGCGGATCCCCCTTTTGATCCGCCGTGCAGATGACGCTAATGACCAAAACCGGACACCACAAGATTTTCAGCGTCTTTTCAGCAAGATGAAATGTCTGATCTGAGACTTTCCGGGTCGAGGGTTTGTGAAGGTGAAGGAACTTTCGCGCGCCCTGCACAGCCCTGACTGGGGGATGTCATGTCCAAGCATGACTTTGCCGACATCGGCGTCCGCTCACCAACGACGACGGCCGCCCGGCATCGGAACGGCCATCACGCATGTGCTTCAGGAACAGCGCTACTGTGCCTGCGCAACACCGGCGGGACGGATCTGCTGCCCCTTGACCGGCTCACCGCGCGCGACGGGCTGGCCATCGGCCATGTAATCGGAGAACTGCGCCGGCAGCGCCGCGCCAACACCGAATGCAGGCCCTGCCTGCAGCTGGTAGTGCAGGTGCGGCTCGGAGGAATTGCCGCTGTTGCCACAGTCAGCCAGATGCGCACCGCTGCGGACCACCTGCCCCTGTGCGACGCGCACGCTGCCCTGCCGCAGGTGCGCCAGCACCGAGTACTCGTCATTGCCGTGGTCGAGGATGACCCGGTTGCCGGTGAGCTGCGCCGCATTCATCTGGCCGGGCACGTTGTCGGCAACACTGTCGACCACCTCTACCACGGTGCCATCGGCAGGCGCGAGGATCGGGCGACCGAAGCAGAAGTAGTCTTCATTGCGCAGCCCGTCGCCCCGATGCGATCGGCCCTCGCGGACCATCAGCAGGTCCAGCGCGAAGCGCTGGCCGGCGTGGGCCGCATGGTAGTTCTGCTCGATGCTGCGCCCACCCCAGAACACGAAGAACTCGTCGTCGAACGGCAGTTGCAGGCGCGTGCGGGTGGTGTAGTCAAGGAACCGGCTGGCCGCGGCCTGTGGGGGCGAGGACTGTTCGGGGCGGATGTAGAAGCCGCTGATCCGCCCCTCGGCGTCGAGTGCCCACAGCACCTGGACGATGCCCGGGCGCTTCTCGAAACGAACCTGGCGCAGATAGGTGTCGTTTCCATCTGCACTGCCGACCTTCTCGCTGACCACTTCCGTTTCCGCCCCCCAGCCGGAGATCACCTGCTCGCGCAGTGCCACCAGGTTCTGCCTGGACTGCAGCGCCGCCTGCATCTGCGGCGTCATCCGCTCCCACAGGGCGTCGATGTGTCCCTCGTAGAACTGTGTGGTCAACGCCGCCCCCTGCTGGCGCGGATCGCTCGTCGCGGCCCTGCCACCGAGGGCTGGAAGGGCGAGAACCAGAACTGCAATCAGGCGTGGAAGCAATGTCATGTCAGGGCTCCTTGCGATCTGGAACGGGAATACCGGCGACGATCGCCGCCAGCTGCGTGCGGTATTCGGTAAGGGCCTGTCGCCCAACCGGAGTCAGCTGCAGGGTGGTCAGGGGACGCTTGCCCCGGAACGTCTTGTCGATGGCAATCAGCCCGGCCGCCTCCAACTTGCTCAGATGGCTGGACAGGTTGCCTTTGCTCAGGCCACTGAGATGTTCGACGAAACCGAACTCGGCCGATTCGGCGCCGGCCAGGATCGACAGGATCAGCAGGCGTGCCGGTTCGTGGATCAGGCGATCAAGCTGCAGCAGCGTGCGGGCATCAGGCAATCTGCTCATTCGGGGTGTGCCCGCCCCGCCATGAACATGCGCATCTCGGCCTGCAGGCGGAGGAAGCGCTGGTGATCACGCCAGCCGACGACGATCAGCGCGATGGACGCCAGCGGGAACACGGCGGTGCTCGGCCCGAACCCATAGGTCTGCCCGGTGAAGGCCAGCGCGGCCTGGCACATCAGGAACACGCCCACGATGAACTCCAGGGGAGTACGCAGCCAACGCCACACCACCCAGGGCAGCATCGCCACCACCCCGAGGTAACCGAGTGCGCGCAGGTCCCAGGGCCGCTCCCCCATCGGGGCCAGCCGGGTCAGCACGCTGCCGACCACCAGCACGCTTACCAGCGCGGTGAAGGCGATGAAGAATCGCTGGAAATTGCGCTCGACCGGCGTGACCTGCTCCTCGACCTGGCCCAGCCGCTGGTAATAGCGGCGCGCAAGCCACTGCTTGCCAGCGATCCACAGCACGGGCATGGCGATCAGCACGATGCGCAGCGCCAGGGTGGTCGGCAACAGGGCGCCGGCCAGGAAAGAGGCCAGGCAGGCAACGCCACCGGCCATCGCCGACAGGCCGCCGGCGCTTCGCGAGTACCGTGAGTATTCGCGGGTCAGCGCCTGCAGGCGCGAGGAAGGGTCGATGACGGACGGCTGCATGACATGCTCCAGCGGGGGCGCTTGAATTAAGTTTGCATTGCAAACCTATTTGCGTCAACCACTCCCGGCAGCGATCCGGCGGCCCCATAACGCAGAAAGCCCGTCACGGGGACGGGCTTTCCGGGAACGCGGTCGAGCCTGGCTCGACGCTATCGTTCGGTGCGAGCGATCAACCCAGCTTGACCAGCCAGTTGTGGCGGTCCGGCAGACGGCCGTACTGGATATCGGTCAGCTCCTTGCGCAGCGACATGGTCACTTCGCCGGCCGGGGCGTTGATGTCGCCCACCGAGAAGCCCTCGCCCTTCAGCTGGCCGATCGGGGTAACCACCGCCGCCGTGCCGCAGGCGAACACTTCGCTGATCGCACCGGAGGCCACACCGTCCTTCCACTCGTCGATGCTGACCTTGCGCTCCTCGACCTTCATGCCGCGGTCGCGCGCCAGCTGCAGGATGCTCTCGCGGGTGATGCCCTCAAGGATGCTGCCGGACAGCTCCGGGGTGACCAGCGTGCCGTCCTTGTAGACCAGGAACACGTTCATGCCGCCCAGTTCTTCCAGGTACTTGCCCTCGACCGGATCGAGGAACAGCACCTGCGAGCAGCCCTGGGCCTGCGCCTTCTGCTGCGGCAGCAGCGAGGCGGCGTAGTTGCCACCGCACTTGGCGGCGCCGGTGCCGCCCTTGGCCGCACGGGCATACTCGGTCGACAGCCAGATCGACACCGGGGCGACGCCCTTGGCGAAGTACGGGCCGGCCGGGCTGGCAATGACGTAGTAGCCGGCCTTGTGCGCGCCGCGCACGCCGAGGAAGGCTTCGTCGCCGATCATGAACGGACGGAAGTACAGGCTGGACTCGTCGGCCGACGGCACCCAGGCGCTGTCCACCGCGATCAGCTGCTTCAGCGATTCAACGAAGATCTCCACCGGCAGTTCCGGCAGCGCCAGGCGCTGCGCCGAACGCTGCAGGCGACGGCCGTTGGCATCCGGGCGGAAGGTCCAGATCGAACCGTCGGCGTGGCGGTAGGCCTTGATGCCTTCGAAGATTTCCTGGCCGTAGTGCAGCACGGCTGCAGCCGGGTCCAGCTGCAGCGGGCCGTAGGCGCGCACGTTGGCGTTGTGCCAGCCGGCATCCTTGTCCCAGCGCACTTCCACCATGTGATCGGTGAAGTGCAGGCCGAAGCCCGGCTTCTCCAGGATCTGGGCGCGCTCTTCAGCGCTGCGCGGGTGGTCCGAACGGGTGACGGCGAAGCTGGGAATGGACTGGGACACCGGAGATTTCCTGTTCTGGTTGCGGGTAGTGCCGGGCCCGCGTCGCTGCGGGCCGTGGGTCAAAGCATGCCGGTCTCGAGCCGCGCCGCTTCGGACATCATGTGCTGGTTCCACGGCGGGTCGAATACCAGCTCGACGTCGGCCTCGGCCACCGTCGGGATCATTTCGAGCTTGCTGCGCACATCATCGACCAGGATGTCACCCATGCCGCAGGCCGGTGCGGTCAGGGTCATCTTCACGTCGATCTCGCGCTGGCCTTCGTCCAGGTGCTTGATCTCGACCTCATAGACCAGGCCCAGTTCGACGATGTTCACCGGAATTTCCGGGTCGAAGCAGGTGCGAAGCTGCTGCCACACCAGCTGTTCCACCTGTTCATCGGTGGCATCGGCGGGCAGCTCCAGCGGGGCCGGGGCCTCCTTGCCGATGGCGTCGCCGTCCTTGCCGGCGATGCGGAACAGGTTGCCCTCGACGAACACCGAATAACTGCCACCCAACGCCTGGGTGATGTACCCATAGCTGCCGGCGGGCAGGGTCACGGTATCGCCCTGCGGGACCATCACGGCCTCGCAATCGCGTTCGAAGTGGACAGGTTCGCTGCTACGGGAATACATGGGGACCGATATGGGGCCGTGGCCGAGGCCACGCAAGACGGCATTCTAGCCCAGCCGTCCTGCCACCGCCGGTGCACTGCGGCAAACCACAGTATCCTGTGGGCGATCTTCTGGGAGCTTCGATGTCCTCCAATGCCGCGCGTGCCAGGACCGTGACCTGGCTCTGGCCCTTCATGCTGTTGCTGGGCCTGGTTGTTGCTCCCCTTGCCTGGATGGTGCTGGCGCTGATGACCGGTCGGCAGGTCGGCTGGATGGCGGTACTGACCGCGCTGGAACTGGTGTTCATGCTGCGCATGGGCACGCTGGGGCCGGGCCGCCTGCGCATCGCGCTGGTCGTGCTGGGCACGCTGCTGGTCGCCGCCGTGGCCAACTGGACCATCGCCAGCGCCTGGATGGGCGGCTCGATCGGGCTGGGCCTGTGGGACGCCAGCCTGCGCATGGGTCCGCACCTGGCCTGGACCCTGATCACCCTGGCCAATGGCGCGATGGAATGGCTGTGGCTGGCCGTGGCCGTGATCGTCGGCGCCTGGCTGGCGCGCTGAGCGCGCAGATCCACGCCCCCCGTGGGATGCGGTAGTGCCGGCCGCTGGCCGGCAGAAACGTGCGGACCAAGGTCCGCACCTACCAAGCGCAGCCACGCGTGGATGGGGGTCGTGCCGGCCGCTGGCCGGCAGGAGCGTGCGGACCAAGATCCGCACCTACCGGCCCCTGGCGGATCCGACCCCGGCTTTCAATGCCCGCCGTCGAGCGCCTTCAGCTCGCTCACCAGTGATGCCGCGGCCTCGGCACCATCGCCGTACAGCATGCGGGTGTTGTCGGCGTAGAACAGCGCATTCTCGATCCCGGCAAAGCCGGTACCCTTGCCGCGCTTGATCACCACTACATTGCGCGCGTTGACCACGTCCAGCACCGGCATGCCGTAGATCGGGCTGGCCGGATCGGTACGCGCGACCGGATTGACCACGTCGTTGGCACCGATCACCAGCACCACGTCGGTGTTGGCGAACTCCGGGTTGATGTCATCCATGTCGGCGATCAGGTCATAGGGCACACCGGCCTCGGCCAGCAGCACGTTCATGTGCCCGGGCATGCGCCCGGCCACCGGATGGATGGCGAACTTCACCTTCACCCCGCGCTGGCCCAGCCGCTGCGCCAGTTCCCAGATCTTGTGCTGCGCCTGCGCGACCGCCATGCCATAGCCGGGCACGATCACCACGCGCTCGGCGAAGGCCATCATCGCGGCCACGTCGGCCGCTTCGATCGGTTTCTGCGAACCGGAGATCGCCTGCGCCTCGCCCCCGGCCCCGCCACCGAAGTTGGAGAACAGCACATTGCGGATCGGCCGGTTCATCGCCTTGGCCATCAACCGCGTCAGCAGGATGCCCGCCGCACCGACCATCATGCCGGCGATGATCAGCGCCTCGTTGCCCAGCACATAGCCTTCGAACGACACCGCCAGGCCGGTGAACGCGTTGTACAGCGAGATCACCACCGGCATGTCGGCGCCACCGATCGGCAGCGTCATCAACACGCCCAGCGCCAGCGCCAGCACGAAGAAGGCGACGATCGCCCAGGTGCTGAGCGTGCTGGCGGCGATGATCGCCAGCACCACCACCGCAAGCGCCACCACCAGGTTCATCACCTGCTGGCCCGGCCAGGTCACCCGCTTGTCGAGGCGGCCATCCAGCTTGGCCCAGGCGATCACCGAGCCGGACAGTGACACCGCGCCGATCGCCGCACCCACCACCGCCAGCAGCAACACCGTGCCCGACGGTTGGCGCGCGGCCAGGTCGGCCAGTGCCTGCTCGCTCCAGTGCGTGGTGTCACGGTGGGCCAGGAAGGCATAGCGCAGCAGTTCCACTGCGCCGATGGCCGCCGCCGAACCGCCACCCATGCCGTTGTACAGCGCCACCATCTGCGGCATGTCGGTGATGGCGACCTTGCCGGCCGACCACCAGGCCAGCCCCGCGCCGAGCAGCAGCGCCACCAGGATCAACGGCACGTTGTGCAGTTCGGGCAGGAAGAAGGTCGCCGCCGTGGCCAGCAGCATGCCCAGCCCGGCCCAGCGGATGCCGCTGCGCGCGGTCAGCGGCGAGGCCATGCGGCGCAGGCCCAGCAGGAACAGCGTAGCGGCGACGAGGTAGCTGGCCTTGACCAGCCAGTCGAGCAGTTCGACGGTGCTGATGTTCAAGCCTGCGGCTCCTTCGGCTGATCCTTGCCGCCCTTGGGCGCGCTCGGCTTGAACATTTCCAGCATGCGCGCGGTGACCACGTAGCCGCCGGCGGCGTTGCCGGCGCCAAGCACCACGGCGAGGAAGCCCAGCGCTTTTTCCAGCGGCGTCTGCGCATGCCCCAGCACCACCATCGCACCGATCAGCACGATGCCGTGGATGAAGTTGGAACCCGACATCAGCGGGGTGTGCAGGATCACCGGCACCCGCGAAATGATCACGTGGCCGGCAATGGCGGCCAGCATGAAGATGTACAGCGCTACGAACCCGTCACTCACTGGCAACGCTCCCGCTCTGTCTTCGTCGGCCCATCATAACCACGGGCTGAACCCGGCGCGTACCCCGCGTCAACCGAAGCGACGCTCACGCGTTGTCGATGGTGACCCCGAGCGAGGAACCGTACCCTGTGCTGGTGAGCAGCCCCGTCCCCCCGAGCGCCGTGACCGATGCCGTGCCGGCGTCGCTGGAAGCGTTCCTGGCCAGCGTCGGCCCGCGTGCGTTCCGCTTCGCCGAGGCCGGCCTGCGCCAGCGCGAAGACGCCATGGACGCGGTGCAGGACGCGCTGATGCGCATGCTGGACTATGCCGACAAGCCGGCCACCGAATGGGCGCCGCTGTTCTGGAGCATCCTGCGCCGGCGCGTGATCGACCTGCAGCGCCGGCGCCGCTTCCGCCTGCCGTTCTGGCGCGACAACCAGGACGCCGACGGGGGCGAGATCGACTGGGCCGACCCCGGCCCGGACCCGGCGCAGGCGCATGAGCAGCGCCAGCAGTACCAGCAGCTGGTGCAGGCACTGCGCACGCTGCCTGCGCGCCAGCGCGAGGCCTTCACCCTGCGCGTGCTGCAGGACCTGGACGGGGCCACCACCGCCCGCGCCATGGGCTGCAGCGAAGGCGCGGTAAAAACCCATCTGGCACGCGCCCGGCAGGCGCTGCAGGACTACCTGGAGACCCACCCGTGAACCGCTCCCTGCCCTCCGATGACACCCTGCGCAGCCTGCACGCGCAGTCGCTGCAGGCGCTGTCGCCGGCCACGCTGGCCCGGTTGCGCCTGGCCCGCCACGGCGCCACGGCGGCCCATCGCGGGCGCTGGCGCTGGTGGCTGGCCAGTGCCTGTTCGCTGGTGGTGGCACTGGGTATCGGCCTGCAGTTCAGCGGCCACGGCCCCGTGACGGGCCCCGCGCCGGCTCCGGTGCTGGCCTCGGTGGAAGACAACAGCGCGCTGTACGACGAAAATCCCGATCTGTACCTGTGGCTGGGCGACACCGACCTGGCGATGGAGTGAAACCATGCCCCGATTGAACATCCTGCCGCTGTTGCTGACCCTGTCGCTGCTGCCGGCCGTCCCGGCGCTGGCGCAGAGTGCCGCGCACACGCCTGCCGCGCGCCCCCTGCCGGCCACGCCCCTGCCAGCGTGGGAACAGCTGAGTGAAGCCCAGCGCGAATCCCTGCTGGCACCGTTGCGCGACCGCTGGAACGGCGCCGATGCCGGCCAGCGCCAGCGCATGCTCTCTCACGGCCAGCGCTGGCAGTCGATGAGCCCGGAGGAGCGCGACAAGGCCCGTCGCGGCCTGCGCCGCTTCGAGCACATGAGCCCGGAACAGCGCGAGCAGGCGCGTGCCCTGTTCGGGCAGATGCGCGACATGCCACCTGCGCAGCGCGAAGCCCTGCGTGAGCGCTGGTCGCAGATGACGCCGGAGCAGCGCAAGGACTGGGTGCGCGACAATCCGCCGCCGGCGAAGCCGCGGTAAACCTTCGGGATAGCGGGGGCCAGATCCCTTTGCCAGCGGCAAAGGGATCTGACCCCACGTCATTCACGACTGCCAGCGCGTCTTCGCCAGCAGTTCGTCTTCCCAATCGAAGCCGAGCTGGCCCTCGCGCACGAACAGCGCGACGAAGTTGAGCAGGTTGCGCGCATACATTTCGCTGGCCTGGGTCGCACCACGACTGGCCAGGCCCAGCGGGCCATCGATGGTCACCCCTTGATGCTCGATGCACTGGCCCGGCTGGGTCAGCGCGCAGTTGCCGCCGCTCTCCGCCGCCAGGTCCACGATCACGCTGCCGGTGGCCATGCCGTCTACCATCGCGGCGGTCACGATCGTCGGTGCCGGGCGCCCCGGCACTGCCGCCGTGCAGATCACCACATCGACGCCGCGCAGGTGGTCGGCCAGGCGGCGCTGCTGTTCGGCGCGCTCCTCATCGGTGAGCGCGCGCGCATAGCCGCCCTCACCCGCCGCGCTCACGCCCAGGTCGAGGAAGCGCGCACCCAGCGACTGGATCTGCTCGCGGGTTTCCGGGCGCACGTCGAAGCCCTCCACCTGCGCGCCGAGCCGGCGCGCGGTGGCAATCGCCTGCAACCCGGCCACGCCGGCACCGATCACCAGCACCTTGGCCGGCCGCACCGTACCGGCGGCGGTGGTCAGCATCGGGAAGAAGCGCGGCGCGCGCTCGGCGGCGATCAGCGCGGCCTTGTAACCGGCCATGCCGGCCTGCGAACTGAGCACGTCCATCGCCTGCGCACGGGTGGTGCGCGGCAGCTGCTGCAGCGGGAACAGGTGCAGACGATCCTCGGCAGCGAGTGCAGCCAGGGCCGGATCGCTGGCCGGGGTCAGCAACCCGACCACGCTGGCACCCGGCTTGAGCTTTTCCAGCACCCCCGCAGGCGGTGCCTGCACGCACAGCAGGATGTCGATCTCGCCCCAGCGCTGCGCATCGAACGCACGGGCACCGGCATCGTCATAGGCCGCATCGGTGAAACCCGCCGCGAGGCCGGCACCGCTTTCGTACCAGACGGTGATGCCCAGGGCACCGAGCTTGCGCGCGGTCTCCGGCGTCAGCGCCACGCGCCGTTCGCCCGGCACGGTCTCCTTGATCCCCAGCAACGCCACGGCCATGCAGGTCCCCGCTGATCGGTGAGTTTTCCCGATCCTAGCAGGCGGCCCTGCTCAATGCAGGGTGGCGCTGCCCGGGTCCAATCGATCGATCACACCCTGCATCGCGCTGTCGAAGGCGCCATCATCAACGTGGGCACGCAGGCGGCCCAGCCGCACCATCACCGCCAGCTCTTCCGGCGAGGCCACGCAGAAGCGCACACCGCGGCGGTTCACGAACAGCAGGCGCGAAGAGATCGGGCTGACCCAGGACAGCTTGCCGGCCTGGACCTTGCCATCCTTGTCGACGAAGTCCAGCCAGTTGCCGATTTCCATGCGACGGAAGCGATCGGCATCGGCATTGTCGAAGTCATCGGCATCGATCTGCCCCCCCAGTTCCACTGCCGGCGACTCGGCCACCGGCGGTGCCGGCAGTGCGACCTGCGGCAGCTCCGGCAGCGCGCGCTGCAGCTCCGGCCGGGACTCGGCAATGCCCTGCAGGGTGTCATGCAGGGCGTCGATGGCGCCGGTGGCCGCGTCACCATGTACGCCGACACTGGCGAACACCTTGGCCAGCGCCGGCTGCCAGGCCTGCAGCCACGGCTTGCCGACGATCTGGCGGCGGGCCTCGGCCACTTCCTCCAGCAGGCCGTCGCCCAGGCCCAGGGCCTCGGCCACCGACGCGCCCTCCTCGCCTTCGCGCAGCAGCGCCAAGGTCAGGTGGTGCTGCCACGGCTGGCGCAGGAACTCGGCGATGGCCGGCGGCAAAGTGGCGTCACCGATACGGCGATCCAGCTCGGCGCCGGCACGGGTACGGGCCATTTCCAGCTTTTCCTGGCCGCGCTGGGTCTCGGCAGCACGGCGCTCGGCGATTTCCACACGGCGGCGATGCTGCACCAGGAACTCGCGGAATTCTTCTTCCAGGGTCAGGAAGATCGCCAGGTTCTCGTTGAACTCGGCCACCAGGCGCTCGATGATTTCCTCGACCTTGGCCATCAGCATGCGCTCGGCCTGGCTCTCGCCGGTGTTGCCTTCGCAGGCCTCGGCCAGCGAATTGAGCAGCTTGCGGGCCGGGTGGGTCTTCTGCACGAACATGCGGCGGTCGAGCATCGCGACCTTGACGAACGGCACCACCAGGCGGCCGATCAGCTCGCGCGAGCGGCCTTCCAGTTCGCGCTCGTCCAGCATCACGTCGAACAGCATGCCGACCAGGTCGATCGCATCTTCGTCCTGCGGGTCCAGCCGGGTCTGGCCGGGGTCGACGCCGAGGCGGGTGGCGCTGGACAGCACTTCACTCTTCAACCGCTGCGCCAGCGATTCACCATCCTCGCCGATCGCTGCACGCAGCGTCGCACTGGGGGTGGCCTGCAGGAGCGACAACACCGACATCATCTCGCGCTGGCTGAGCGGGCGCTGCTGGCCGATCGCCACCTGCGCGGCCGACGTTGCATCCTCGCGCACATGGCGGGTCTGCTGCAGCAGTTCGTGCAGCGCTTCCAGCAGCATGCCCTGCTGGCCGGCGTAGGCCTCGCCAGTACCGCTGTCTTCGCCCGGCAGGTGCTGCTGCATGTGGCCACGCCGCTCGGACCAGCGCGCGGCAAAGCGCTGTGCCCAGGCCGGCGCGGCCTGCTCATCTTCACTGAAGTCGGCATCGAAGCCCGCGCCCTGGCGCTGTTCCACCAGGTCGTCCAGGGCCGAGGCCATGCGCGGGTCGGGCGCGGCCGACGGCGGACGCCGTGGCGCCCCCATCTGCGACATCACGCCGGCCGCAGCCAGTTGTTCGTCAAGCTTCTCGTAGATGCGGCCGACCGGTGCGCGCAGGTCGCGCTCACACAGCTTGATCAGCACCAGGTGCACTTCCGGGGCCAGTTCACAGCCGGCAAAAGCTTCGTGGATGGCGACACCCAGATGCTCGGGACTGATCGGGTTGTGATCGGCATCCAGTTCACTGCCACCGATCAGCCGGCCCAGGCGGCGGTCGAGCCGCGCCAGCACCGGTTTGAAGTCACGCAGCAGCACGGTGGCGAAGTTGCGCACCGCCAGCCGCGATTCCAGCACATGTTCCGCCAACAGGCTCAAGCCGTCCTCGGCCGGGCCGGACAGGGTCGTTTCGGCCGACAGCGGTTCACCGCTGGCCAGCGCCTCCCAGGCCCGCTGCAGATGGCCGGCAAAGGCGGCCGCGATATCCTCGCGGCGGCGGCGCAGTTCACGCATCGCATCCAGGAACAGCAGCTGCGACGAACCGGCATTGCCGGCCCGGTCGAACAGGGCATCGTCGAACCGCGCCAGTGCGGCCCCGAAGGCCTGGCACAGCGCCGGCAGGACCATGTCCCGGGCACGCTGGAGCTGGGCCGGGTCACGCCCCGGCGATCCCATCGGTGTGGGCACGCTCATCATTCGGGAAGGCTCCCCACCTTCTCTGGTACGACAGACAGCATGGACATCGCGACGGCCGGCACACCCCATGCACCGGTACGTCGATGGTAGGCCGGCCAGCCCGTCACGGACAGTGAAACAGTCCTCACTTCAAACCTCATGACCGGCGGCCCGGCAAGATAGATATCGTAAGCCGTGCAAGGCCTGCGAGGCGAGGGGAAGCGGCCGTCCGTTTCCCGCCAGTGGCATGACGTTCATCACAGTTTGATATTCAAAGGCCGGACGCGACACAAACGGCGTCGTTGACCACCCCGACTATAATCAAACACCCGTGATGACCGGTTCAGACTCCATGCCCGACCCCGCCGCCCTGCTTGCCCTGGATGCCCGCCGCTCAGTGCCCTCGCGGCAGCTCGGCGAGCCCGGACCGGACCCGGCCACCCTGCAGCGGATGCTGGCTTCGGCGGTGCGCGTGCCCGACCACGGCAAGCGCGTGCCGTTCCGCTTCCTGAAGATCGCCGGCGATGCACGTCACACTCTGGGCGACTTCCTGGTCAAACGCAGCCGCCAGCGCGACCCGCATGCCGGCGAGGCGGTATTCGAGAAGGACCGCCAGCGCTTCAGCCACGCGCCGCTGGTGATCGTGGTGGTGGCCAGCCCGCGCCCGGACCCGAAGGTGCCCGAGCAGGAGCAGCTGATGACCGCCGGCTGCGTCTGCTTCGCCCTGCTGCAGGCGGCACAGGCGCTGGGCTTCGGCGCCCAGTGGCTGACCGCGTGGATGGCATTCGACCCCGCCGTGCAGGCCCACCTGGGCCTGGCCGCGGGCGAAAGCATCGCGGGTTTCATCCACATCGGTACGCCGAAGGCCGAGGTTCCCGAGCGCGAGCGCCCCGACCCTGCGGCGCTGCTGCGCGACTGGACGCCGCCGGCATGACCCTGCCGGCACCGGCGCCCTCGCTGTACCTGGTTGATGCCAGCATCTATGTGTTCCGCGCCTGGCATTCGTTGCCGGACCAGTTCCTGGATGCACAGGGCTGGCCGACCAACGCCGTGCACGGCTTTGCCCGCTTCCTGCTGGACCTGCTTGAGCGCGAGCGCCCGCGGCACATCGCCATCGCCTTCGACGAAGCGCTCGACAGCGGCTTCCGCCACCGCCTGTACGCGGCCTACAAGGCCAACCGCGACCCGGCGCCGGAAGCACTCAAGCGCCAGTTCGTGCACTGCAAGGCACTGTGCGCCGCGCTGGGCCTGGTGGTGCTGGCCCATCATGACTACGAGGCCGATGACCTGATCGGCAGTGCCCTGCACCAGCACCGGCACAGCCATCGTGGCGTGATCATTTCCGCCGACAAGGACCTGTCGCAGCTGCTGCTCGATCACGACGAGCAGTGGGACTACGCGCGCAACCAGCGCTGGGACGTGGCCGGCGTCAAGGCGCGGCATGGCGTGCATGCGCACCAGATCGCCGATTACCTGGCGCTGTGCGGCGATGCGGTGGACAACATTCCCGGCGTCAGTGGTGTCGGCAGCAAGTCCGCCGCCGTGCTGCTGGCCCACTTCGGCAGCATGGATGCGCTGTACGAACGCCTGGACGAAGTGCCGTTCCTGCGCCTGCGCGGCGCCGCGCAGATGGCGGTGCGCCTGCGCGAGCAGCGCGAGCACGCCCTGCTGTGGCGCCAGCTGACCACCATCGCGCTGGATGCGCCGCTGGAAGGCAGCCAGCCCGGACTGCTGCGCCAGGCGGCCGACCCGGAGCTGCTCGGTGGCCTGTGCCAGACCCTGCGCTTCGGCCCGATGACCCGCCGCCGGCTGTTCGATGCCGCCGGCGTGGCCGACCCTCTTCCCATCCACAGCGAGCCCGCATGAGCCAGCGCAATACCGAAGCCCCGCGTGTCGTCTATGAAGGCAAGTACCAGCGCATGCTGGTGCGCGGCACCTGGGAATACAGCGAACGTACCCATGCCGGTGGCCTGGCGGCGATCATCATCGCCGTCACCCCCGAGGACAAGGTGCTGTTCGTCGAACAGTTCCGCGTGCCACTGCAGGCACCCACCATCGAGATGCCAGCCGGCCTGGTCGGCGACATCCATGCCGGCGAGTCGATCGAAGTATCGGCCGTGCGTGAGCTGGAAGAAGAAACCGGCTGGACCGCCGATCACGCCGAAGTGCTGATGATCGGCCCGACCTCCTCCGGTGCCAGCAGCGAGAAGATCGCCTTCGTGCGCGCCACCGGCCTGCGCCGGATCGGCGAAGGCGGAGGCGATGACAGCGAGGACATCACCGTGCACGAGATTCCGCGCGCGCAGGCCGCAGCGTGGCTGGTGCAGAAAATGGGCGAAGGCTACGAGCTGGATGCCAAGCTGTGGGCCGGCCTGTGGATGATCGAGCACCACCTGGACGGGCGCGCGCGTGGCTGACGCCGACCTGCACGCGCTGCCGGCGTTGCTGGGCGCTGACGACCCGGCGCTCTACACGATCCACCAGCCGCGGGGCGCCTCGCCGTTCCTGCTGCTGGCCGACCACGCCGGCCAGCAGGTACCGCGTGCCCTCGCCGGCCTGGGCTTGCCGCAGGCCGAACTGGACCGCCACATCGGCTGGGACATCGGCATTGCCGGCACCACCCGCGCATTGGCCGAACGGCTCGATGCCTGGGCGATCGAACAGACCTATTCGCGGCTGCTGATCGACTGCAACCGTCCGCTGGCCTCGCCCACGCTGATTCCGGAAGTGAGCGACCACACCGTGGTGCCAGCCAATGTCGGGCTGTCGACAGCGCAGCGGCAGCAGCGCATCGATGCGATCCACGCGCCGTACCACGCGCGCATCGACGCCGAACTGGACGCGCGCCGAGATGCCGGCCGCCCCACCCTGCTGGTGATGATGCACAGCTTCACCCCGGTGATGAACGGCATGCAGCGGCCGTGGCAGGCCGGCGTGCTGTACCACCAGGACACGCGATTTGCGCATGCACTGCTGCAGGCGCTGCGCGACGAAGGCGACCTGGTGGTGGGCGACAACGAGCCGTACTCGGTGAGCAGCACCAGCGACTACGCAGTGCCGGTGCATGGCGAAGGCCGCGGCCTGGTGCACGTGGAGCTGGAAATCCGCCAGGACCTGATTGCCGATGCCGCCGGACAGCAGGCATGGGCGGAGCGGCTGGCGCGGATCTTCAGCGCGTTGCAGCCGCAGTTGCTGGCGGCCGGTTGAGGATCGTCCACGCATGGCGTGGATCTACCCCGAATCGGTAGTGCCGGCCGCTGGCCGGCAACCTCAGGACAGTTGGATCATTGCGTTTGCCGGCCAGCGGCCGGCACTACCGCTACCGCTGCCGGGCGCAGGCCCAGCGCGATCACCACGCCGAGCGCGGCGAACAGCGCGGCGCCGTACTGTGCATTGACCATGCCCTGCAGGGCATCGGGACTGGTTGCTGCCTGCGTGCCGCGTGCGGCGTTGGCGACCATCACCAGTACCGCCAATCCCAGGGCGCCGCCGATCTGCTGGGCGGTGGCCGCCATGCCGGACGCGACACCTTGCTGCGGACCCGGCACTCCCTGCCCGGCCACGATCCACATCGCCGTCCAGCTCATGCCCTGGCCGATGCTGAGCACCACGATGCCCGGCAGCAGCGGCCAGTAGCCGGCGCCATGCGGCATCGCCAGCGCCACCGCGGCGATGCCGATGGCACCGGCGGCGAATCCCCAGGCCAGCACCTGCCGTGGCGAACGGCACCGCAGCATGCGTTCGGCAATACGGATGCCGAAGGTGCACACCAGTGTCGGCAGCAGGAAGGCCATCCCGGCCTGCAGCGGGCTCCAGCCATAGCCGTCCTGGAAATACAGCGCCAGGAAGTAGTACTGCACGCCATAGCTGCTCATGAAGGCGAAGGTCAGGCCGAGTGCCGCGCGCAGGCCAGGCAGGCGCAACAGCGAAAACTGCATCAGCGGGTCTCGGCTGCGCCTTTCGATCTGTACGAACACCGTCAACAGTACGGCTGAAAGCAGCAGGCAGATGAGCGTGGCCGGCGCCGTCCAGCCCCACTCCGGGCCCTGAACCAGGGTGGTAACCAGCAGGCTGCCGCCGGCGGTGACGGTGAGGCAACCGGCCAGGTCGAATGAACGGCCCTGCACCCGTGGGCCATCGGCCGGCAGCCACGCGCCGGCCGCGACCGCACACGCAGTTGCCAACGGCACGATCACCGCCAGCACCGCCGGCCAGCCGAACGCCTGGGTCAGCACCCCGCCCAGCAACGTGCCCAACGCCAACCCGACCGCGCTGGCCATGCTCCAGATCGCCAGCGCGCGGTTGCGCACCGGGCCCTCCGCGTACAGCGTGTTGATCAGCGCCAACGTGGCCGGGAACAACAATGCAGCACCGATGCCCTGTGCCGCGCGCGCGATGATCAACAGCGTGGCATTGGGCGCCAGTGCACCCAGCAGCGAGGCCAGCGCGAACAGCAGCATGCCCAGCCGGTAGAAGCGGCGACGGCCGATCAGATCGGCGGCACGCCCGCCCAGCAGCAGGCTGCCGCCGAAGGCCACGGTGTAGGCACTGACCACCCATTGCAGCTGCTGCGCGTTGATCTGCAACGCGCGCCCCATGTCATGCAGGGCGACGAAGATGATGGTGGCGTCCAGGGCGATGATCAGCTGGGCGGTGGCCAGCAGGGTCAGCGCCCAGCGCGGGTATTTGAGGGGAGGCATCGGTGGTCTGGCGCGGTGGGGGAGCGCAGTCTCATTGATGCAGCCGAATCAATAAACCCCCAATCCACCATATCTGTCATGATTTTCGGCATGAATGAAGCCCCGATGGACCTCAATGCCGTGCGCATGCTGGTACAGGTGGCCGAGGCACGCAGCTTCACTGTCGCTGCCGGCCAGCTCGGCCTGAGCCAGTCCGGGCTGTCGCGCGCGATCAGCCGGCTGGAAGCCACGCTGGGGGTGAAGCTGCTGCAGCGGAACACCCGCAACGTGGCACTGACCCCGGATGGCCGCCAGTTCGTCGATCAGGTCTCGCCCCTGCTGGCCGGCCTCGACGACGCCGAGCGGCAACTGGCCGACCGACCTTGCACACCCTCGGGCACGCTGAAGATCAGCGCGCCGTCGATGTTCGGGCGCAAGGTGCTGGTGCCGCTGCTGGCGCCGCTGCTGCAGCAGCATCCGCAGCTGCAGGTGGAAGCCGTGCTCAGCGATCGTCTGGTCGACCTGGTTGAAGAAGGGTTCGATGCCGCGCTGCGCACCGGGGTCATCGCCGACCAGCGCATCGTCGCGCGTCCCCTGCGTCCGCTGCGCTGGGTAACCGTGGCCAGCCCGCGGTACCTGGAGCGCTGTGGCTCGCCGGCCGATGTGGCCGCGTTGCAGGAACATGCCTGCCTGGCGGTGCGCAACCTGCGCAGCGGCCGCCAGGTGGATTGGCAGTTCCTGCAGGACGGGCAGCTGCGTGAGTTCACCCCGCCGACGCGGATGGTGTTCGACAGCGGTGATCCGCTGGTGGAAGCGGCGATCGCCGGCATCGGCATCGTGCAGGTGATGGATTTCGCGGTGGCCGATGCGCTGGCCGATGGCCGCCTGCAACGCGTGCTGCAGCCGTTCGAAGGCCGCAGCCGTGCGCTGTCGTTGATCTACCCGCCGTCGCGCCAGCACTCACCAAAGCTGCAGGTACTGGCCGACGCGCTGCTGGCCGGAGAGTGGTAGCGCCGGCCGCTGGCCGGCGTCCACGTCGATCCAATCGTTTCGGGGTTGCCGGCCAGCGGCCGGCACTACCGATCAGGCAAAACCATCGGTGGCGCGCACCAGCGCGTCCACATTCTCCGCTTCGAACGCCGAGTGGCCCGAGGCCGGGGTGATTTCCAGCTTCGCCTTCGGCCAGACCTTGGTCAGGTCCCAGGCATTGGCCAGCGGGCAGACCACGTCGTAGCGGCCGTGCACGATCACGCCCGGGATATCGGCGATGCGGTGCGCGTCGCGCAGCAGCTGGTCTTCCACCTCGAAGAAGCCGCCGTTGACGAAGTAGTGGTTCTCGATGCGGGCGAAGGCCAGCGCGAAATGCGGGTCTTCGTGGCTGTTGATGAAGTCATCATCGACATGCAGGAAGCTGGTCGCGCCTTCCCACACCGCCCACGCCTTGGCGGCTTTTAGGCGGGTGGTTTCGTCGTCGCTGGTCAGGCGGCGGTGGAAGGCCGAGATCAGGTCGTGGCGCTCGACGGCCGGAATCGGCTTCAGGTAATGCTCCCACGCATCCGGGAACAGGCGGTTGGCGCCTTCCTGGTAGAACCATTCCAGCTCCCAGCGGCGCAGCATGAAGATGCCGCGCAGCACCAGTTCGGTCACACGCTGCGGGTGGGTTTCGGCGTAGGCCAGGGCCAGGGTCGAGCCCCAGCTGCCACCGAACACCTGCCAGCGATCGACCTTCAGGTGCTCGCGCAGTTTTTCGATATCGGCAACCAGGTCCCAGGTGGTGTTGTCCACCAGATCGGCGTGTGGGGTGGAACGGCCGGCGCCGCGCTGGTCGAACAGGATGATGCGGTACTTGGACGGGTCGTGGAACTGGCGCATCTTGTCGCTGCAGCCGCCGCCCGGACCACCGTGCAGCATCACCACCGGCTTGCCGTCCGGGTTGCCGCACTGTTCGAAGTACAGCGTGTGGCGGTCGTCGACCTTCAGGGTGCCGACGTCGTAAGGGGTGATGGCGGGGTACAGCGTACGCATGCTTGCAGCTCCAGGGTGATGCCCTGCCGGGGCAGGAGAACCCCCATTCTAGGCCGGTCGCCGGCCGAGGGTGATGCGGTCGCGCTGCTCCAGGTCCTGCACGGTCTGCACGTCGGCGAAACGCGCCGCCTCGAACAGCGCGCGGATCGCTTCGCCCTGGTCCCACCCGTGTTCGATCAGCAGCCAGCCCCCGGGCAGCAGGTGCGCCTGGCCACCGTCGACGATGCGGCGGATGTCATCCAGGCCATCCACGCCGGAGGCCAGCGCGGTAGCCGGTTCGAAGCGCAGGTCGCCCTGCTGCAGATGCGGATCGTCGCTGGCGATGTACGGCGGGTTGCTGGCGATCAGGTCGAAGCGCGCGGCCTGCAGCGGCGCGTACCAGTCATGCCCGCCCTCGGCGAAGCGCACGTTGCGCAGTTCATGGCGTGCGGCGTTGCGCGCGGCTACGGCCAGCGCACCCGCGCTGGCATCGGTGGCCAGTACCTGCGCCTGCGGCCGTTCGCTGGCCAGCGCCAGCGCGATCGCGCCGCTGCCGGTACCGAGGTCGGCCAGCTGCAGCGGGCGGCCCAGTGGAAGGCGATCCAGTGCCAGTTCCACCAGCAGTTCGGTTTCCGGGCGCGGAATCAGCGTGGCCGGGTCGACCTCCAGGTCCAGCGTCCAGAAACCGCGGCGACCGGTCAGGTAGGCCACAGGCTCGCCGGCCACGCGACGCGCCAGCAGCGTTTCGAAGGTGGCGAGTTCAGCGGCGGGCAGCGGGTCGGTAGCGTGTGCGAACAGCCAGCTGCGCGGGCGCTCCAGCACGTGCAGCAGCAGCAGTTCGGCCTCGTGGCGGGCCTCGATGCCGCCCAGGCGGGCACTGGCCTCGGCCACGACCTGGCGCAGGGAGGGTTCGGTTTTGACGGACATGCCGCAATTGTAGAGTCGAGCTTGCTCGACTGCTCCCTGCCCATGGTCGAGCAGGCTCGACGCTACAAAAGGCGGGAATCCGTTCAGGTTCTGGCGGACGGGATAAGGAAGGGCTATCGGCCGCCTTCACCCTCCAGGGAAGATTTTCCTTGTCACACAGGCAGTTGCAGGATGGAGGCAGCCGGATTCAGTGCCTGCTCAGTGCATTATGATAGATTCTATCTATCAAATAGATGCAATCAATGGATTGTTCTTATCGCCAGCGAGTCGGTAACCTAGCTCCTGTCGATTCACCCACTCCCCTTCACCCAGAGGAATAACGATGTCCCTGATCAACACCCAGATCCAGCCGTTCGAAGCCAATGCTTACCTGAATGGCGAGTTCATCAAGGTTTCCGACAGCACCCTGAAGGGCCAGTGGTCGGTCCTGATCTTCATGCCGGCCGCCTTCACCTTCAACTGCCCGACCGAGATCGAAGACGCCGCTGACCATTACGCCGAGTTCAAGAAGGCCGGCGCCGAGGTCTACATCGTCACCACCGACACCCACTTCTCGCACAAGGTGTGGCACGAAACCTCGCCGGCCGTCGGCAAGGCCCAGTTCCCGCTGGTCGGCGACCCGACCCACCAGCTGACCAACGCCTTCGGCGTGCACATTCCGGAAGAAGGCCTGGCCCTGCGCGGCACCTTCATCATCAACCCGGAAGGCGTGATCAAGACCCTGGAGATCCACTCCAACGAGATCGCCCGTGACGTCTCCGAGACCCTGCGCAAGCTGAAGGCTGCCCAGTTCACCGCCGCCAACCCGAACCAGGTGTGCCCGGCCAAGTGGAAGGAAGGCGAGAAGACCCTGACCCCGTCGCTGGACCTGGTCGGCAAGATCTAAGGCAGTACCGGCCTGCCGTGGCCCCACGCCACGGCGCGCCCTTCATCCCCGTGCCGGTCCCCCCGCCGGCGTGGGGGTGAACCCAAGACAGCCAATGCTCGCCCGCCTTGGCCAGCCAGCCCCTTCCACGGTCGCTGTCTTGGGTTCACCCCTACCCCCTGCTGGTCCGCTACCTTCTACAGCGGTGCCACGCCCCCTGTTTGCCTGAAGCCAGGAGATGACCCGATGTTGGACGCCAACCTGCAGTCGCAGCTGAAGACCTATCTGGAGCGCGTGACCCGCCCGATCCAGATCACCGCGCACGCCGACGACGGCGCCAAGTCGCAGGAGATGCTGGAACTGCTGCAGACCCTGGAAAGCCTGTCGGACAAGATCTCGCTGCAGGTGCTGCGCGACGGCCAGGGCCGCGTGCCGTCCTTCGACCTGGGCACCCCGGGCCAGGACATCCACCTGACCTTCGCCGGCCTGCCGATGGGCCACGAGTTCACCTCGCTGGTGCTGGCGCTGCTGCAGGTCGGCGGCCACCCGTCCAAGGCCACCGCCGAGCTGATCGAGCAGGTGCAGAACCTGGAGGGCGACTTCAAGTTCGAAACCTACTTCTCGCTGTCCTGCCAGAACTGCCCGGACGTGGTGCAGGCGCTGAACCTGGCCGCCGTGCTCAACCCGCGCATCCAGCACGTGGCCATCGACGGCGCCCTGTTCCAGGACGAAGTCGAGAAGCGCGAGATCATGTCGGTGCCGACGGTGTACCTCAACGGTGAAGTGTTCGACCAGGGCCGCATGACCCTGGAGCAGATCGTCGCCAAGCTGGACACCAATGCCAGCAAGCGCGATGCCGAGAAAATCGCCGCCAAGGATGCCTTCGACGTGCTGGTGGTCGGTGGTGGCCCGGCCGGCGCCGCTGCGGCGATCTACGCCGCGCGCAAGGGCATCCGCACCGGTATCGCCGCCGAGCGTTTCGGTGGCCAGGTGCTGGACACCATGGCGATCGAGAACTTCATCTCGGTGAAGGAGACCGAAGGCCCGAAGCTGGCCACGGCGCTGGAACAGCACGTGCGCGAGTACGACGTGGACATCATGAACCTGCAGCGTGCCAGCGCTCTGGTGCCGGCCGGCGAAGACGGCCTGGTGCAGGTGCAGCTGGAGAACGGCGCGGTGCTGAAGTCGCGTTCGGTGATCCTGTCCACCGGCGCGCGCTGGCGGCAGATGAACGTGCCGGGCGAAGACCAGTACCGCAACAAGGGCGTGGCCTACTGCCCGCATTGCGATGGCCCGTTGTTCAAGGGCAAGCGCGTGGCGGTGATCGGCGGCGGCAACTCCGGCGTCGAGGCGGCCATCGATCTGGCCGGCATCGTGTCGCATGTAACCCTGCTGGAATTCGATTCCAGCCTGCGCGCCGATGAAGTGCTGCAGAAGAAGCTGCGCAGCCTGGGCAACGTGACCGTGCTGACCAGCGCGCAGACCACCGAAGTGCTGGGCGACGGCAGCCGGGTCACCGGCCTGGTCTACAAGGACCGCGTCGGCGGCGATGCCCACCGCGTCGAGCTGGAAGGCATCTTCGTGCAGATCGGCCTGCTGCCCAACACCGAGTGGCTGAAGGACACCGTGGCACTTTCGCCGCGCGGCGAGATCGTCATCGATGACCGTGGCCAAACCAACCTGCCGGGCGTGTTCGCCGCAGGCGATTGCACCACGGTACCCTACAAGCAGATCATCATCGCCATGGGCGCTGGCTCGACCGCCGCACTGAGCGCGTTCGACCACCTGATCCGCTCGTCGGTCAGCAACAGCAGCGGTGCCGTTGCTGAAGCGGCCTGATCCACCGTTCCCAGATCACCGGGAACATTGTCTGCCTGTCGGGTAACCATGCCGTCAGCCGGTCCGTTACCCCTGGGGTGTAAGGATGAACCTACGTGATCTGAAGTACCTGGTAGCCCTGGCCGACCACAAGCATTTCGGCCGGGCTGCCGCCTCCTGCTTCGTCAGCCAGCCCACGCTGTCGACGCAGATCCGCAAGCTGGAAGAAGAGCTGGGCCTGCCGCTGGTGGAACGCGCGCCGCGCAAGGTGATGCTGACCCCGGCCGGGCAGGAAGCCGCCGCGCGGGCACGGGTGATCGTGTCCGAAGTGGAGCAACTGAAGGAAGCGGCGCGACGCAGCCGCGATCCGGAAGCCGGTACGGTGCGCCTGGGGATCTTCCCGACCCTGGGCCCGTACCTGCTGCCGCATGTAATCCCCCGCATCCGCGAACGCTTCCCGGAGCTGGAGTTGCTGCTCGTCGAGGAAAAGAGCGACGTGCTGCTGGACCGCCTGCGCGAAGGCAAGCTCGATGCCGCGCTGCTGGCGCTGCCGGTGATCGACGACCAGCTGCATGCCGAGTTCCTGTTCGAGGAGCCGTTCCTGCTGGCCGTGTCCGGGCGCCATCCGCTGGCTCGCCGCGAACACCTGGACGTGCAGGAGCTGGCCACGCAGAAGCTGCTGCTGCTGGAAGACGGCCATTGCCTGCGCGACCAGGCGCTGGAAGTGTGCCGCCTGTTCGGCGCCAACGAGAAGTCCGAGTTCCGCGCCACCAGCCTGGAAACCCTGCGGCAGATGGTCGCCGCCGACGTCGGCATTACCCTGCTTCCCAGCCTGTCGGTGCAGCCGCCGGTGCCGCGCTCGAACAACATCCGCCTGCTCGACTTCACCGGCGAAGGTCGTCCGAGCCGCCGCATCGCCATGATCTGGCGCCGCAGCTCGGCGATGAATGGCTTCCTGATGGAGCTGGCCGACCAGTTCAAGCGGCTGCCGCATGCACTGTTCACGCTCGACGCGGTGAATGCCGTCGGCGACGACGCCAATGCCCTGCCCGGCCCCGCGCTGAACGGCTGAGCCCCCACAGCCTAGGCCCGGAATCGGCAGGAGTCGATTCCGGTCGCATTTGTCCCCACAATACAGACAGGCGGCGCCAGCGGGTGCCGCCTTTTGCATGGTTTTCAACCAAGGAGCTTCACCATGAACACCGCCAGCGGCCTGCCGCCGTCGATCACTGTTTCCACCTTCGACATGGACCGCCTGGAGGCCATGCTCGACTCCCCTGCGCTGAGCCAGACGCCTGCCGCGCTCGCGCTTGCTGAAGAACTCAACCGGGCCACCGTGCTGGCGCCGGACCAGATTCCCGAAGGCATCGTCATGATGCATTCGCGCGTGGAGTGCGAAGATGAAGTGTCGGGCGAAAAACACGTCCTGACCCTGGTCTTCCCCCGCGAAGCCAACGTCGATGAAGGCAAGGTTTCCGTGCTGGCCCCGGTCGGCAGTGCCCTGCTCGGCCTGGCCATCGGCCAGAGCATCGACTGGAATGCGCCCGGCGGCCGCAAGCTGCGCCTGCGCGTGACCGCGGTCCACAACGACCGCCCCTGATTACCGCTGCGCACCGCGCGCGATTCGATCCCCCTGCACCAGGAGCCGTAATGAGTACCCCGTCCAAACTGTCCCAGCTGCGCGAACTGTCCGTGGTCGTTGCCGATACCGGTGACTACGACGCGATCAAGCGCCTGCAGCCGGTGGATTGCACCACCAACCCGACCCTGGTGAAGAAGGCGCTGGACCTGCCGGTCTACGCCGAACTGATCGAACGCGAACTGGCCTGGGGCCGCCAGCAGAGCGGTGACCGCGAAGCCGTGGTGCACGCCGTGGCCGACCGCCTGACCATCGGCGTCGGCGCGCTGCTGAGCACGCTGGTGCCGGGCCGCGTGTCCACCGAAGTGGACGCCGACCAGGCCCACGACACCACCGCGACCGTGGCCAAGGCCCGCCAGTTCATCCAGATGTACGCCGATGCCGGCGTGCCGCGCGAGAAGATCCTGATCAAGATCGCTGCGACCTGGGAAGGCGTGGAAGCCGCGCGCATCCTGCAGGCCGAGGGCATCGACTGCAACCTGACCCTGATCTTCAACCCGACCCAGGCGCTGGCCTGCAGCGAAGCCGGCGCATTCCTGATCTCGCCGTTCGTCGGTCGCATCCTGGACTGGTACGTGGCCAATGGCCAGACCCCGGCCAGCATCGACGAAGACCCGGGCGTGAAGTTCGTGCGCGGCGTGTATGCCGAGTTCAAGCGCCGCGGTTCGCCGACGGTGGTGATGGGCGCCTCGTTCCGTTCGACCGCGCAGATCGAAGCGCTGGCCGGCTGCGACCGCCTGACCATTTCGCCGGACCTGCTGGAGAAGCTGGACGCCGACCATGGCGAGCTGCCGCGCAAGCTGGTGGCCGGTGCCGCCGACGGCGCAGCGGTGACCCCGATCGACGCAGCGAAGTTCGCCGCCGACCTGGCCGCCGATCCGATGGCGACCGAGAAGCTGGCGACCGGTATCGATGCGTTTGCCAAGGATCTGCAGGCGCTGCGCGAGCGGATTCGTTCGGAACTGTGAGGATTTCGGCCAACGGCTGAGCCCCTCGTGGCGGATCGTTTTGTAGAGTCGAGCTTGCTCGACTGACCGCTAAAGCAAAAGCCGCGCTGGGTCGGGCGGGTTGGGTTCGCGGGGGACGCCGTGAACCCGTCCCTGGGGCTTGGCCGCGGCATCCATGCCGCGGACACTCCCGCGAACCCAACCCGCCCGCCCTCTGACAGTTTCCTGTGGCCGCCCGCCACGGAAGAAAGAAAGAAAAGCAACAGCGGGTCGCGCGCTGCGCTTGCTCGCAGTCGAGCAAGCTCGACTCTACGGAGCACTGCATACAAACAAAAGGACGCGGCGAAGGCCGCGTCCTTTTGTTTTCCTTCAGTCCGTCAGTAACCCATGCTCTTGCCCACCGTCACAGGGAAACTGTCGAAGGTGGGACGGGGGCGGCTGGCAGGACCGTTGGCGCCATGGATGGCGCCATCGAGCCCCCAGGGACGGGTTTACGGCGTGTCCTGCCAGCCGCCCCCGTCCCGCCAAACCATCAGCAACCCAGAGCCGCTTTGGATGTTGATGTTGATGTTGCCCGCCGCAGGCGGACCACCGCGCGTCAGCGCGGCCCCTCCACATCCAGCCCGATCGGGCAGCTCACGCCGGTGCCGCCGATACCGCAGTAACCGTTCGGATTCTTCGCCAGGTACTGCTGGTGATAATCCTCGGCGTAGTAGTACGTCGGTGCCGGGTACACGATCTCGGTGGTGATCGGGCCGTAGCCGGCCGCATCCAGCTGCGCTTGGTAGGCCTCGCGGCTGGCCAGCGCGGCGGCGTACTGGGCCTCGTCGGTGGCGTGGATCGCCGAGCGGTACTGGGTGCCGGTGTCGTTGCCCTGGCGCATGCCCTGGGTCGGGTCGTGGCTTTCCCAGAACAGCTGCAGCAGCCGCTCCAGGCTCACCACCGCCGGGTCGAACACCACCTGCACCACTTCGGTGTGGCCGGTCAGGCCCGAACACACCTCTTCATAGGTCGGGTTCGGGGTGATGCCACCGGCATAGCCGACCGAGGTGCTGTACACGCCCGGCTCGTTCCAGAACTTGCGTTCGGCGCCCCAGAAGCAGCCCAGCGCAAAGCGGATCTGCTGCAGGCCAGCGAAACGGTCCTTCAGCGGATGACTGTTCACGAAGTGCTGGTTGCTGTGCAGCGGCAGCGGCTGCTCGCGCCCCGGCAGTGCTTCTTCCGGGCGCGGCAGGCGCTGCTTGAAGGCCCCGATGCCGAGGATGCCCTGGCCAATTCCCAACATGATGCGCTCCTACGCCGGAAGGCCGGCAATGTCGTCTGCATCTGAAATGGGGTCGTCCGGCGCGTGGCCCAAGTCCAGCGAGGCCACGATGTCCTCGGCCTGCGGCCGCGCCGCATCCGGGATGCCGACCCGCAGTACGCCGAACAATGGCAGCTCGCCCATGCCACCCAGCAGCTGCTCGCCAAACACGAAGGCGGGGATGCCGGCGTCTTCCAGTGCGTGCTTGACCAGGTGGGCGTCGAACAGGTTGTCGGCCTTGTACACGATGTGCATGCGACGGCTCCTTGGGGCAGGGGTCCAGCATACGCCCGGGCGCTGAATGCCGGTGGTGCGTTCTGCCGGCCAGCGGCCGGCACTACCCCCATCTGCGTGTCGATACGCAATCTGCCGGCCGGCAACCCCGGAAGGTGGGGGGTAGTGCCGGCCGCTGGCCGGCAACCCAGGCGCTGCCGGGCAGCCCTGCGCCGTACGCGCTAGACTGTTGGTCTTTCTGCCCTTTTTCGCCCCAGACTCATGTCCGAGCACACCCCCGCCAGCCCCGAGACCCCCGCCGACAGCCACGAGAAGCGCGATTTCATCCGCCAGATCGTGCGCGAGGACCTGGCCAGCGGAAAGCACCAGGCGATCAAGACCCGCTTCCCGCCCGAGCCGAACGGCTACCTGCACATCGGCCATGCCAAGTCGATCTGCCTGAACTTCGGCATCGCCGGTGAGTTCAGCGGTGTCTGCAACCTGCGCTTCGACGACACCAACCCGGCCAAGGAAGATCCGGAATACGTGGCCGCGATCCAGGACGACGTGCGCTGGCTGGGCTTCGAGTGGAACGAGCTGCGCCACGCCTCGGACTACTTCCAGACCTACTACCTGGCCGCCGAGAAGCTGATCGAACAGGGCAAGGCCTATGTCTGCGACCTGTCGGCCGAGGAAGTGCGCGCCTACCGTGGCACCCTGACCGAGCCGGGCCGCCCGTCGCCGTGGCGCGACCGCAGCGTCGAGGAGAACCTCGACCTGTTCCGCCGCATGCGCGCCGGTGAATTCCCGGATGGTGCGCGCACCCTGCGCGCCAAGATCGACATGGCCAGCGGCAACATCAACCTGCGCGATCCGGCCCTGTACCGCATCAAGCACGTCGAACACCAGAACACCGGCAATGCGTGGCCGATCTACCCGATGTACGACTTCGCGCACGCGCTGGGCGATTCGATCGAGGGCATCACCCACTCGTTGTGCACGCTGGAATTCGAAGACCACCGCCCGCTGTACGACTGGTGCGTGGACAACGTGGATTTCGCCCACGACGACGCGCTGACCCAGCCGCTGGTCGACGCCGGCCTGCCGCGCGAAGCCGCCAAGCCGCGCCAGATCGAGTTCTCGCGCCTGAACATCAACTACACGGTGATGAGCAAGCGCAAGCTGATGGCGCTGGTTACCGAGCAGCTGGTGGACGGCTGGGAAGACCCGCGCATGCCGACCCTGCAGGGCCTGCGCCGCCGTGGGTACACGCCGGCAGCGATGCGCCTGTTCGCCGAGCGCGTGGGCATCAGCAAGCAGAATTCGCTGATCGACTTCAGCGTGCTGGAAGGCGCGCTGCGCGAAGACCTGGACAGCGCCGCGCCGCGCC
The DNA here is from genome assembly GCF_029839665.1 of Stenotrophomonas sp. GD03930. Lineage (NCBI taxonomy): Bacteria > Pseudomonadati > Pseudomonadota > Gammaproteobacteria > Lysobacterales > Lysobacteraceae > Stenotrophomonas > Stenotrophomonas sp. GD03930. The sequence goes on from NZ_JAOCAV010000001.1 coordinate 2,082,571, forward strand.
GCATGGCCGTGGTCGACCCGGTCAAGCTGGTGCTGGCCAACCTGCCCAAAGGCCACGAAGAGCAGTTGACCTTCAGCAACCATCCGAAGGACGAAAGCTTCGGCAGCCGCCAGGTGCCGTTCGCTCGCGAAGTGTGGATCGACCGCGAGGACTTCGCCGAAGTGCCGCCGAAGGGCTGGAAGCGCCTGGTTCCGGGTGGCGAAGTACGCCTGCGCGGCGCCGGCATCATCCGCTGCGATGAGGTGATCAAGGATGCCGACGGCACCATCACCGAGCTGCGCGGCTGGCTGGATCCGGAATCGCGCCCGGGCATGGAAGGCGCCAACCGCAAGGTCAAGGGCACCATCCACTGGGTCAGCGCCGTGCATGGCGTGCCGGCCGAGATCCGCCTGTACGACCGCCTGTTCTCGGTGCCGAACCCGGACGACGAATCGGAAGGCAAGACCTATCGCGATTACCTCAACCCGGAATCGCGCCGCACCGTCACCGGCTATGTCGAGCCGGCCGCGGCCAGCGCTGCCCCGGAGCAGTCGTTCCAGTTCGAACGTACCGGCTACTTCGTTGCCGACCGCCGCGACCACACCGAGGCCAAGCCGGTGTTCAACCGCAGCGTGACCCTGCGCGACACCTGGTCGGCCTGAGGACCTGCGCGGGCGCCAGCACGGCGCCCGCACGCCCGCGACGATGATCACCGCCCTGTCCGCCCTGCTCTGGTTCATCTCGCAGCATCCGCTGCTGACGTTCTTTGCAGCGATGGTGCTGGCCGGGCTGGTCTCGTGGTGGCGGCGCTTTCCGGGCTACGCCATCGTGGTGTTCCCGCTGGCGATGCTCAACATCTTCCTCGGCCACTTCCTCAACGCCACCTTCCTCAATGCGGTCGGCGAGCGTGGTGAAGCGGTGATCATCAAGGCCGAGGAAACCAACTCCACCCTCAACGAACAGTACATCTGGCGCTACGAAGCGGTGCTGCGTACCGCCGAGGGCCGTGACGTGGAGGTGGTGTTCCATACCAACACCGCCTCGTTGTGGCCACTGGAGAACGCGATCCGCATTCCGGCGCAGGACCAGCCCTTCGTGGTGAAGTACACCCCGGGCTTCCCGCGCAACTTCGTCATCCTCACCAACGAATCACCGCACGGCATTGCCCAGGCCCGGGCCAGCGCGCGCGAACGCGTGGAAGTGGCCGCACGCAAGCTGCATTTCAGCCCGGGCAACGCCGATTTCCGCGCAGACTATCGCCGCGAGCTGGAGACCTGGTTGCGCGAGCATGGCAATGATCCGCAGCAGCAGCCCGACGCACGGCGTTATCGCGCCGAACTCGACGCACTCGACGCAATCGATCGCTAGACCCCAGGCACGGCCTGGATGTTCCACCCCATCCATCCACAGGCCTGACATGACCACAACTTCCACCGCACTCCTCCCGCTGCTGCAGCAGGTGCTGCAGGAAGGCGGTATCGCCTGCCGCGTCGACGCTGGCGCGCTGCTGCTGGACGGTGGCCTGCGCCTGACCCCGCATGCCGTGGCCGCGAATGAACGCGACAACGGTGGCTGGCAGACCTCCACCGTCATCGAGACCCAGCACCCTGTGCTGTTCGCCGACGGCCTGTTCGAGTACCAGCACGCCAACGGCGCCGACGAACAGGCATCGCTGCTGTCCGGCTTCCAGACCTGGATGCGGGTGGACCTGGCGACCCTGCAGACCGCCGTCGGCGCCGCAGACGCGCAGGGCCTGCCGATGCTGGGCCTGACCTATCCGGGCGCCGAGGAAGGCGAAGAACTGCAGCGCACCGTGGTGCTGGGGCCGCTGGCGCACTACCGCGCACAGGAGGTGGATGCCTCCACCTGCGGCGAGGACGACCACGGTTCCTGCCCGTGCTGCCTGTTCACCCGCAGCATGGACGCCTTCGACGAGCTGCTGAGGGCGCGCCCGTTCCTGGCCATCCGCCTGTTCGCCTCGCGCGACGCCGAGGGCCTGTGCGAAGCCGATTGCCGGGTCAACGGCCACGATTTCGCCGCTGCCCTGCCCCTGCTGCGCGCCTATGCCGCCAGCTGGCCACAGGCCGGGCTGGAGTTCCGCAAGCAGTACGTGGTGATCCGCACCGGCTCGCCGGGCTGACCCACCGCCACACCCGGTACAGGCCGCTGCGGCTACACTGCGCGCCGGTTTCCCAAGCAACCGCACCTTCTTCCATCCCACACGAGGCACCCCCGCGATGCTGTACGCGCAAGTCCACCTGACCCTTCCCGCCTGGATCCACGACCAGATCGACCTGGATCGTCGATATCCCGGCGATGAGGCCAAGGTCGCGCTGGCGATCGAGCTGTCGCGGTTGAACGTCGAGCACGCCAGTGGCGGCCCGTTCGGTGCGGTGGTGTTCGGCCCGGATGACAAGGTGATCGCCGCCGGCGTGAACCGGGTGATGCCGCACGCGACCTCGCTGGCGCACGCCGAGAACATGGCCTACATACTGGCCCAGCAGCGCCTGCAGACCCCGCGCCTGAACGCGGTGCTGTCGCCGGTCACCCTGGCCACCAGCTCGCAGCCGTGCTGCCAGTGCTACGGCGCCACGGTGTGGGCCGGCATCGACCGCCTGCTGATCGGCGCCAACTCGGCCGACGTCGAGGAGCTGACCCCGTTCGATGAAGGCCCGCTGCCGGCCGACTGGGTCGGTGAGCTCAACAAGCGCGGCATCGAAGTGGTGCAGGGCCTGAACCGCGATGCTGCGCGCAGCGTGCTGCGTGCCTATGGGGAAAGCGATGGCGCCCGTTACTGAGACCGGAATCGGCCTGCTGTGCCTGTGCCGGCAGGGCTTCGAGCCCGAACTGGCCGGCGAGCTGCAGTTCCGCGCGGGCGAAGCCGGTTTCGCCGGCTATGCCCGCACCCAGCGCAATGACGGCTACGTGCTTTTCATGTGCGACGACGCCGCTGCATTGGCACCGCGCCTGCGCTGGCGCGAGCTGATCTTCGCGCGGCAGAAACTGCTGGTACTGGCCGAGCTGCCGCAGCTGGATCCGGCCGACCGCATCACGCCGATGCTGGAGGTGCTGGCCGATGCGCCGCGCTTCGGCGACCTGTGGGTGGAGCATCCCGACTCGGATGCGGGCAAGCCGCTGTCCGGTCTGGCGCGTGCCTTCGGCAACGCGCTGCGCCCGGCGCTGCGCAAGGCCGGCAAGCTGACCGACAAACCGAACAACCGCCTGCCACGCCTGCACGTGGTGTTCGTCGATGGCACCCACGCCTTCGTCTGCATCGCCGACCCGGCCGACAGCGCACCGTGGGCGCTGGGCATTCCGCGCCTGAAGCTGCTGCCCGAAGCCCCCTCGCGTTCAGCGCTGAAGCTGGATGAAGCACTGTTGACCCTGCTGACGCCGGAAGAACGCGAGGCACTGGCCAGGCCGGGCATGCGCGCGGCCGACCTTGGCGCCGCACCCGGCGGCTGGACCTGGGTGCTGACCCGCCAGCACATGCACGTGCTGAGCATCGACAACGGCCCGCTACGCCAGCATGTACTGGATACCGGACTGGTCGAGCACCTGCGCGCCGATGGTTTCCACTGGCACCCGGAGCAGCCGCTGGACTGGATGGTCTGCGACATGGTCGAGCAGCCGCGCCGCGTGGCCGAGCGCATGGCCACCTGGTTCCGCGAAGGCTGGTGCCGGCACGCGATCTTCAACCTGAAGCTGCCGATGAAGAAGCGCTGGGACGAGACCCGGCTGTGCCTGGACCTGTTCCAGGACCAGGCCGGCAAGCCGCTGGTGGTGCGCGCCAAGCAGCTGTACCACGACCGCGAAGAGATCACCGTACTGGCTTCGCCGCTGCGCTGAGGCCATCGTGCCCGCCGGGCATGGCCCGGCGCTACCGAGGGATGCAACCATGCGATACCGCTCGACTCCGATACTGATCGCCCTGCTGGCGGCGGCGCCTGCCCTTGCCCAGCAGTTGCCGCATACGCCCGCGCAGAGCCAACCGCTCGGCCCGACCGGTGGCGCGATCCGCCAGCAAGCGCTGGGCGCCGGCCGGGTCACCGGCAGCGTGGAGATTGCACAGCCGGCCGGCGAAGCGCAGGTGACCGTACGTTCGCTGGAGCCGAGCAGCGTGGTCGGCCAGTACCGCATCCGCTTCAGCGACCTGGACGTGAACGGCGATGGCTTCATCAGCCGCGAGGAAGCACAGGCCAACCCGGCATTGGCCGACGAGTTCAACGCGCTGGACCGCAAGCACCGCGGCAAGCTCGACCGCGCCGACCTGGCCGGTTGGCTGGTGGATTGAAAAAAGGGACGGAGGGGATTAAGTCGTTTGTGCCACAAACGACTTAATCCCCTCCGTCCCCTTTTTTGCGTCAGACGCCGGCGGCGCGCTTCCAGAATGCCTGCACCAGCGGCGGCCATTTGCCGACGCAGCCCAGCGCGCGGCCACGGGCCAGAGTCAGGTGCATCTCATCATTGGAGAACAGGCGATTGATCGCGTCGAAGCTGTAGGCGGCGATGTGATTGTCGCTGCGACGTTCGCGGGCCCAGCGCTGCAGCCGCTGCGGTGAAAGGCGCGGCTGGCCGCGGCGCTCCGTCGAAGGCGCCAGCCACTGCTGCAGGGCGGCGACATCGCGCAGGCCCAGGTTCACGCCCTGCCCGGCCAGCGGATGCACGACATGCGCGGCATCGCCCAGCGCCAGTACGCGACCAGCGACATAGTGGCGAGCGAGCTGACGGCGCAGCGGGAACGCCGCACGTGCCGAGGCCAGCCGCAGTTCGCCCAGGCGGGCGGCAAAGGCGCGGGTCAGTTCCCGATTGAACGCGGCTTCGTCCAGGGCCAGCACGCGAGCGGCTTCATCCTCCGGAAGGGTCCAGACAATCGAACTGCGGTGCTCGGCCACCGGCAGCAGCGCCAGCGGCCCGGTCGGCAGGAAGCGCTGCCAGGCCGTGGCCTGGTTCGGCAGTTCACTGTCCACGTAGGCCACCACGCCACGCTGGTGGTAGTCATGCCGCTCGACCTCGATCCCGGCCAGCCGGCGCAGGGTCGATTCGGCGCCGTCAGCGGCCACCGCCAGCGCCGCTTCCAGGCGACGGCCGTCGTCGAGGCGCAGGCGCACGCCGGCCTCGTCCTGCTCCAGCGTCTCCACCCGCGCCGGGCAATGCAGCTGCACGCCCGCGGCCGGCAGCGCCGCCCACAGGCGATCCTGCAGCAGGCCGTTCTCGACGATGTAACCCAACTCGCGCCGACCGAAGCGGTCCGCGTCGAACAACAGATCCTCACCACCTGCCGCATCCCACACCTGCATGCGCCGATAGGGCCACGCGCGGGCCTGCGCGATGGCAGGCCACACGCCCAGCCGGTTCAACAGCTGCACATTGTCAGCGGCGAAGGCAAACACCCGCAGGTCCGGCTGCGCGGCCTGCCAGGGCGCCGGTTCACGGCCTTCCACCAGTGCGACCGAGAGCCCGGCATCGGCCAGTGCCAGCGCGCAGGCCGCACCCACCACGCCGCCACCGACGATGGCCACATCCAGACGCACGTGCCGGCTCATGCGGCTTCTCCGCGGCACAGGCGCGGCACTTCGCCGCGGAAGCCCATCGCGCCACCGACCAGCATCGACTGCACCGAGGCGCGTTGCGCGGCCACCAGGCCGAGGCTGCGCAGCGGTCGCATCAGCGGTGCCGGGTTGCTGGTCAGCCGCGCCAGGCCACCGGAGAACGCCACCGTCTGCCGGCGGTCCTCCTCACGGCGCGCGACATAGGCCTGCAGCAATGCGTCACTGCCGGCGTCCTCATGCGCATCCTCCAGCAGCTCGGCCAGGGTCAGCGCATCGCGCAGGCCCAGGTTGAAGCCCTGTGCGCCCAACGGGTGGATGGTCTGTGCGGCATTGCCGAGCAGCACCGCGCGCTCACCGGCCAGCGCGCGCGCCAGCACCTGGATCAATGGATAGGCACTGCGCGGGCCGGAGTCGAGCAGGCGGCCGGCGCGCCAGCCGATCGCGTGCTGCAGTCGCTGCAGCCAGGCGGCATCATCCAGCGCCATCACCGCGTCGGCCTGGTCGCGCGCAACACCATGCACGGTGCCGAAGTGGCGGTCGCCGCGCGGCAGCAGCGCGGTCGGGCCGGTATCGGTGAAGCGCTCCCACGCCGTGCCATCCGGCGCGCGCTGGCTGCGCACGCGGGCGACAAACAGCGTCTGCTGGAAATCATGGCGGTCGACCTCGATCCCCAGCGCACCGCGCACGGCACTGGCGGTGCCATCGGCACCGACCACCAGCCGGGCCAGCAGCACGTGTTCGCCGCTCTCATCGGCCACCCGCACCTGGCGATAGCCATCGACCACCTCGCCCAGCCCCAGGAAACGCATCGGCCGGTAACGGCGCAGCCGCGGCAGCTCCTGCAGCCGAGCCTCCAGCGCCTGGCCGAAATCGCGCGCGACCACCACCTGGCCGAACCAGGGCCGGTCATAGTCACTGGCGTCAAGCTGCACGCGGCCGAAATCACCGGCGCGGCTGACATGGATGCGGCGGATCGGTCCCGGCGCCATCGCCAGCTTCTGCATCACGCCCAGCGCAGTCAGCGCGTTGACGGTGGCCGCGGCGAAACTGAGGTTGCGCTGGTCGAACACCGCCGGCAGTTCACCGGCGGGACTGGCCTCGAGCAGGCCTACGTCGCGGCCCAGGCGCTCCAGGGCAATGGCCAGGCTGGCGCCGACCAGGCCGCCTCCGACGATCAGCACGTCATGTCGTTCACTCATGCGTTCATGATACGCGCTCGTCCCGACTGTACGCCGAACGGGACGACGCCTGCGCCATCCCGTGCGGCGGGCTAGAATGAAACCTGAATCCGCCCCGGGCCCCCACCATGTCCGACACTGCCAACCGCGCCTTCGTCCTGTCCGTACTTGTACTGCTGCTGGCGGCGACCCGGGTCAATCACTTCGCGGCCATTCCCGATGCCTCCTGGGCCGTGTTCTTCATCGGCGGCTTCTATCTGGCGCGCTGGACGCGCTGGGCGTTCCCGCTGCTGATGGTGTTCGCGGTGCTGGTCGACTGGATCGTGATCCGCAGCAGCGGCCTGGATTTCTGGCAGCACTACTGCGTGTCGCCGGGCTACTGGCTGCTGCTGCCCGCGTATTTCTCGCTGTGGGCCGGCGGCATGCTGCTTGGCCGCAACTACCAGGGCGCGCGCTGGCCGGTGCTGGCCAAGGGCGCGCTGCTGCTGGTCGCCTCGGTGGCGGTCTGCCATCTGCTGGCGCAGGGCGGCTTCTACTGGACCAGCCGCAACGTGGCCGAACCGACCCTGACCGGCTGGGCGCAGAACTACGCGCAGTGGTTCGGGCCGTACCTGCGCACCACCGCGATCTACGTGGCGCTGGCCGCCGCCCTGCAGCTGGCCGTGGAGCAGTTCCTCAAGCTCCAGCAGGCCCGCCGCGACATCCGCCACTGAGCCGCGCCATGGGCCATCGCCTCTCGCGCATCTACACCCGCACCGGCGACGACGGCAGCACCGGCCTCGGCGACGGCCAGCGCGTGGCCAAGGATGACGCACGCGTTGCCTCCTTCGGCACGGTCGACGAGGCCAATGCGGCGCTCGGCCTGCTGCTGGCGGCATCGCTGCCCGAGGACGTGCGGGCGCTGGTCGTGCACCTGCAGCACCAGTTGTTCGACCTGGGTGCCGAGCTGTGCATCCCCGGCCACGCCGCGATCCATGCCGCCGATGTCTCGGCGCTGGAACAGCAGCTGGACCACTACAACGCCGGCCTGCCGATGCTGAAGGAATTCATCCTGCCGGCCGGGGGCGAAGCTGCCGCGCGCTGCCACCTGGCGCGCACCATCGTCCGTCGCGCCGAGCGCGAGACCGTCGCCCTGGCCCGCCGCGAGGCGGTGCGCAGCGAGGCACTGCAGTACCTCAACCGGCTGTCGGACCTGCTGTTCGTGCTGGCCCGGGTGCTGGCCCGTGCCGATGGCCACGGCGAGGCGCTGTGGCAGCCACAGCAGCGCCAGCGCTGAGTCGGCACGATGCTGGTCTATACCCATCCGTCCTGCCTGCTGCATGACCCCGGCCCCGGGCACCCGGAGTGCCCGCAACGCCTGCAGCATGTGCTCGATGCCCTGCATGCGGCCTTTCCCGGCCAGCTGCAGTGGCGCCAAGCCCCTCCGGCCAAGTTCGGCGAACTGACCCGGGTGCATGACAGTTCCCTGCTCGACTTCGTGCTGCAGCCACAGACTGCCCCGCTGCGCCAGCTGGACATGGACACCTGGACCTCGCCGGGATCGGCCAGCGCCGCCGTGCATGCCGCTGGTGCCGGCGTGGCCGCAGTCGATGCGGTGATGCTCGGCGAGGATCCGCTGGCCTTCTGCGCCGTGCGGCCGCCCGGTCACCACGCCACCAGCAGCACGGCCATGGGCTTCTGCCTGCTCAACAACATCGCCATCGCCGCTGCCTATGCCCGCGACCGCCACGGCCTGGAACGCATTGCCGTGGTCGACTTCGACGTGCACCACGGCAACGGCACCCAGGACATCTTCCAGCACGATGCCCGGGTCTCGTACTACAGCACCCACCAGGCCGGGCTGTTCCCCAATTCGGGCCTGCGCCGCGACCGTGGCGCCGGCAACCTGATGAACATCCTGCTGCCGCCCGGAAGTGGCGGATTCCGCTTCCGCAATGTCTGGGCCGACGAGATGCTGCCGGCCATCGATGACTTCCGCCCGCAGCTGCTGCTGATCTCGGCCGGCTTCGATGCGCACCTGCGGGACCCGCAGGCCGATCTGATGCTGGAAACCGACGATTTCGCCTGGATCACCGGCGAGCTGCATGCGCTGGCACGTCGCCACGCGGCCGGCCGGGTGGTCTCGATGCTGGAGGGGGGCTACGACCTGCAGGCACTGGCCGAATGCAGCGTGGCGCATGTCCGGACCCTGATTTCAGGCGCCGGTGGTACCGTTGCCGGATGAACCCGAACCGGCAGTCTCCACCGCCCTTCATTGCCCCTATGCAAGGGATGGGGCAAGCTACCGTCCGTTTTCGCCCGAATCCGAACCGCGTGCGCCGAGCCCTCCGACTGCTTCCCCTGCCTCTGAGCATCGCCATCAGCCTGCCGGCGATGGCCGACGACAAGCCGCTCAACTGGGGCCTGTGCCCGGCCACCGACGTGATTCCCGCGTTCACTGACGCCCCCACCCCTGTCCCCGGCCAGGACAAGGCCGCTGCCGCGGCCGCCCGCGAGCAGCAGTCGACCGACATCGAGGGCGACCAGCTGCTGGGCACCACCACCGTGCCGCAGTACGAGGGCAACGTGGCCCTGCGCCGTGGCGATCAGTTCGTCGGCACCGACAAGCTCAGCTTCGATACCGAGACCGGCAACTACATCGCCGACGGCAATGTCCGCTACCAGGACGGGTCGATCCGGATGGTCGCCAAGCGTGCCGAGGGCAATCAGGAAAGCGACACCCACAAGATCTCCGACATCAAGTACCAGCTGGTGTCGCGCCGCGGCAACGGTGATGCCGAGTCGGTCGACCTGCAGGGTGCGGTCGGCCAGATGCACCGTTCGACCTACACCACCTGCGACCCCTCGCAGCCGGTATGGAAGCTGTCCGCGCCGCAGATCGAGGTGGACAACGACGAAGGCTTCGGCACCGCCCGCAACGCCGTGCTGCGTATCGGCAACGTGCCGGTCCTGTGGGCGCCGTACTTCAAGTTCCCGATCGATGACCGCCGCAAGACCGGCCTGCTGTTCCCGCAGGTGGGCATGTCCGGCCGCAACGGTTTCGACTACGCGCAGCCGATCTATTTCAATCTGGCGCCGAACTACGACGACACCTTGACCCCACGCTACATGAGCCGGCGCGGGCTGCTGCTCGACAACGAGTTCCGCTACCTCTACAACGGCGGTCGTGGCGACGTGCTGACCTCGTTCATGCCCAACGACAAGCTGCGCGACCGCGACCGCGGCCGGGTGATTTTCACCGGTTACCACAACGTGAACAGCAACTGGCAGGCGCGTGCCAATCTGGCCTGGGTCAGTGACGAGCGCTATGTGGAGGACTTCGCCAACCGCCTGGTGGGCGTCACGGCCTCCAACCTGCAGAGCACGATCGGGCTGTATGGCACCGGCCAGGACTGGACGGCCGGGATCATGGCCGACCGCTGGCAGCTGACCGATTACACCCTCAACGAAAGCGCCCTGCCCTACAACCGCCAGCCCCGCCTGTTCTTCAACTGGGACAAGCCGGTGCTGCCGTGGCTGGAAACCGGCATCTACACCGAAGCCGTGCGTTTCACCCACGACGACATCAACTACAAGTACGGCACCGATGTCGACCCGGACCTGCAGTACACGCGTACTGGCCAGCAGCTGAGGTCAGGCATTGGCGTCAGTGGCGGCTCGCGCCTGGACGTGAAACCGTACGTGTCGTTCCCGATCAGCGGCGCGGCCTGGTACGTCACCCCCACCCTGGCCTATCGCTACACCGCTTACCAGCTGGACCGCGGCCTGGTGGACGGTGTCAATGGCATCCGTGGACAGATTCTGCGTTCGCAGGGCATCGATCCGACCACCGCCACCCCGGAACAGCTGCGCGGCAACACCTCGCCCAGCCGCAGCCTGCCGATCGCCAGCCTCGATGCCGGCCTGTTCTTCGATCGCGAAACCCGTATTGGCGGCAAATCGTTCCTGCAGACCCTGGAGCCGCGCCTGTTCTACCTGCGCACGCCGTACCGCAACCAGGACGAGCTGCCGATCTTCGATACCCGTGATTTCACCTTCAGCTGGGGCCAGCTGTTCCGAGATTCGCGCTATACCGGCGCCGATCGCCAGAACGACGCCAACCAGCTGACCCTGGCGCTGGGCACCCGGTTCATCGACCAGGCCACCGGCAAGGAACGGTTCTCGGCCGCCATCGGCCAGATCCAGTACTTCGACGAGTCGCGGGTGACGCTTCCGGGTGGTGCGCCCGTGGAAAAGGGCAAGTCGGCCTGGATCGCCGACGGCAACTACATGATCAACGACCGCTGGACCCTGGGCGCCACCTACCAGTGGGACCCGAAGTACAAGCGCGAGGATCTGGCCAGCGTCCGTGCCCGCTACCTGATGCCCAACGATGGCGTGGTCAACCTCAGTTACCGCTATCGCATCAATGCCGGTGCCCCGGCCAGCGCCAACAAGCATGACCGGACCCTGCTGGAGCAGGCCGACCTGTCGTTCCTGTACCCGCTGAATGCGCGCTGGAGCCTGGTGGGCCGCTACTACTACTCCCTGCAGGACAAGGAACCGCTGGAAATCATCGCCGGCGTGCAGTGGGACAGCTGCTGCCTGGCCGTGCGCGCCGTGGCCCGCCGCTACGTGCGCAACCGCGAAGGCGACATGAACAATGCCATCCAGCTTGAGTTCGTGCTCAAGGGCCTGAGCTCCATCGGCCAGGACACGGACCGTACCCTGCGCCGTGCTATCCTCGGCTACAACCGCGACGACCTCTATCTCGTGCCGCCCAGCAACACCGGGGCGACCCGCGACGACTACGATCCGAATCAGATCCCATGACCAAGCGCTTCCCCGTTCTTCTCGCCTCGCTGCTGGCGGTGTCCAGCGTGTCCGCCCCCCTGCAGGTGCTTGCCCAGGAGGCGCAGCCGCTTGACCGCATCGCCGCCGTCGTCGATGAGGACGTGATCCTGCAGAGCGAGCTCCAGCGTGCGATCGCCAACATCAAGGCGCAGTACGCCGGCCGTGAAAACCAGCTGCCGCCGGAAGACGTGCTCAGCCGCCAGGTGCTCGAGCGCCTGGTGCTGGTCAAGCTGCAGGTCGCCCGCGCCCAGAGCAGCGGCATCCGGGTCGGCGACCAGGAGCTGAACCAGGCGATGAATGCCATCGCCCAGCAGAACGGCTCGACGCTGGACGCCCTGCGCCAGCGCCTGGCCCATGACGGTATCGACTTCAACGACTTCCGGGCCTCGGTGCGCGACGAGATCACCGTGCAGCGCCTGCGCCAGAGCTTCGCGCAGAGCCGTATCAGCGTCAGCGAGGGCGAAGTCGATGCCGCGCTGAAGCAGCAGGCCACGGTGGGCAACCAGTACCACCTGGCGCACATCCTGGTGGCCCTGCCCGACGGCGCCAACGCCGACCAGATCGCCACCGGCCAGAAGAAGGCCGACGGTGTGAAGGCCCTGCTGGACAAGGGCGAGCTGGACTTCAATGCCGCCGCCGTCCGCTATTCGGACAGCCCCAACGCGCTGGAAGGCGGCGACCTGGGCTGGCGCAGCCTGGATGAAATTCCGCAGGCGTTCGCGCAGATGATGGAAAAGATGAAGCCCGGCGAAGTGGTCGGCCCGATCCGTGGCCCCAGCGGCTTCCAGCTGCTGAAGCTGGTGGACGTGCGTGATGCCAGTGCCACGGCCGGTGCGAATACGGTCACCGAGTACCACGGCCGCCACATCCTGGTACGCGTGGACGACCACCAGACCGACGCGGCCGCCAAGGCCAAGATCGATACCCTGCGCGCCCGCATTGCCGGTGGCGCGGACTTCGAGACCGTGGCCAAGGAGTCCTCCGAGGACAACAACAGCAAGGGCCAGGGCGGCGATCTGGGCTGGTTCCCGGCCGACGCGTTCGGTCCGGCGTTCGGCCAGCAGGTCTCCGGCCTCCAGGATGGTGGCGTCAGCCAGCCGTTCCGTACCGATGCCGGTTGGCACATCGTGCAGCGCGTGGCCACCCGCCAGACCGACGTGACCAACGACAACCAGCGTGCCCAGGTCCGCGAGACCATCGGCCGCCGCAAGCTGGAAGACGAGTACAACCGCTTCCTGCAGGAACTGCGTGGCGAAGCCTACGTCAGCTTCCGCAGCGGCGACCGCGCGGAAAACACCGCCACGCCGCCGCAGTCCTGACCGATGCGCCCCGAGCTCGCTCTGGTACCGGGCGAGCCCGCCGGGATCGGCCCGGAACTGTGTGTCCGACTGGCCCAGCAGCCGCGTGAAGACAGCCGGCTGCTGGCCTTCGGCGATCCGGACACTCTGCGCGCGGCTGCAGCCGCGCTGAACCTGCCCCTGCAGCTGCTGCCCGAGGATGCCGAAGCCCGCGTCCCCGGCGACCTGCGCCTGCGCGTGGTCGCCAATGCCGTGCCCAGCCGGTTTGGCCACGCCGACCCGGCCAACGCCAGCGCGGTCATCGACGCGCTTCTCGGCGCGGGCCGAGCCTGCCTCAGCGGCGAACTGCAAGGCGTGGTCACCGGCCCGGTGCACAAGGCGGTCATCAACGAAGGCGGCATCGCCTACAGCGGCACCACCGAACTGCTGGCCGACCAGGCCGGGGTGAAGGTGGTGATGATGCTGGCCAACCCCATCGTGCGCGTGGCCCTGGCCACCACCCACCTGCCGCTGCGCGAGGTGGCCGATGCGATCACCGCACCCGGCCTGGAACACACCCTGCGTACCGTGCATGCCGCGCTGCGCCGCGAGTTCGGCCTGCCTGCGCCGCGCATCGCCGTGCTCGGCCTGAACCCGCACGCCGGTGAAGACGGCCACCTGGGCCGCGAGGAACTGGACCTGATCATCCCGCTGCTGCAGCGCCTGCGCGCTGAAGGCATGGACCTGGTCGGGCCGCTGCCGGCCGACACCGCCTTCCTGCCGGCCAAGCTGGCCGGCTTCGACACCGTGCTGGCGATGTACCACGACCAGGGCCTGCCGGTGCTGAAGTACTCGGGCTTCGAACAGGCAGTGAACCTGACCCTGGGCCTGCCCTACCCGCGCGTGGCGGTCGACCATGGCACCGCGCTGGACCTGGCCGGCCGCGGCATCGCCGATCCCTCCAGCCTGCAGGCGGCAACGACGCTGTGTGCGCAGCTGGCGCGGCAACGTACACTGAGCGCATGAATTCCCCGCATTCCCCCTCCGGCCCGGTGTTCACCGCCCCGGCCAAGAAGCAGCTTGGCCAGCATTTCCTGGCCGATCGCCACTACATCGACAAGATCGTGATGGCGGTCAATCCGAAAGACGGCGACCGCCTGATCGAAATCGGTCCTGGCCAGGGCGCGATCACGCTGCCGCTGCTGCGCGTGCATCCGAAGCTGACGGTGATCGAGTTCGACCGCGACCTGATCGCGCCGCTGACCGCCGCCGCCGAGCCGCTGGGCGAGCTGACCATCGTCCATCGCGACGTGCTGCGCGTGGACTTCACCGAGCTGGCCGCCGGCCAGCCGATCCGCCTGGTCGGCAACCTGCCCTACAACATCTCCTCGCCGATCCTGTTCCATGCGCTGGAACATGCCGCAGTGGTCCGCGACATGCACTTCATGCTGCAGAAGGAAGTGGTCGATCGCATGGCCGCCGGCCCCGGCAGCAAGGTGTATGGCCGCCTCAGCGTGATGCTGCAGGCGTACTGCCAGGTGACCTCGCTGTTCGTGGTGCCACCGGGCGCCTTCCGGCCGCCGCCGAAGGTCGATTCGGCCGTGGTACGGCTGGTGCCGCGCGATCCGGCCAGCATCGGCATCAACGATCACAGGCGCTTTGCCGAGGTGGTCAAGGCCGCCTTCGGGCAGCGCCGCAAGACCCTGCGCAATGCGCTCAACAATGTGGTGTCCGCCGAGCAGTTCATCGCCGCGGGCGTGCGTCCCGATGCCCGCGCCGAACAGCTGGACGTGGCCGAATTCGTCGCTCTGGCCAATGCCTCCTGATTACACTGCCGGTATGGAAGACGCTGACGTTTATGCCATCTCCGTCGAAGTCGCGCCGCGCTTCCTCGACGATCAATCCGCACCGGAAGACGGTCGCTTTGCGTTCGCCTATACGATCCGCATCCACAACCAGGGACGGGTGGCCGCACGCCTGGTCGCACGCCATTGGCGCATCACCGATGCCAATGGCCGCGTCGAGCATGTCGATGGCGATGGGGTGATCGGCGAGCAGCCGCGGCTGCGCCCCGGTGAAGACTTCCGTTACACCTCCGGTGTCATGCTGGGGACCGATCACGGCACCATGCAGGGACACTACGACATGGTCGCCGACGATGGCACCGAATTCGCCGCGCCGGTCGCACCGTTCGTGCTGGCCGTCCCGCGTACCCTGCACTGACAAGGAGGCCGAACGATGAGTGTGTGGGCGATCGGCGACCTGCAGGGCTGCTATGACGTCACCCAGCGACTGCTGGAGAAGATCCGCTTCGACCCGGCGCAGGACACCCTGTGGTTCTGCGGCGATCTGGTCAACCGCGGTGGCCAGTCACTGGAAACGCTGCGGCTGGTGCACTCGCTGCGCGAGCACAGCGTGGTGGTGCTGGGCAACCATGATCTTTCGCTGCTGGCCGTCGGTGCGCGCACCGAAGAGGAGCAGCGCAAGGTCAACCCGGACCTGCTGCGCATCGTGCAGGCCGAGGACCGCGATGAACTGCTGGACTGGCTGCGCCTGCAGAAGCTGGTGCACGTGGACCGCGAACTGGGCTGGATGATGGTGCACGCCGGGCTGGCGCCGAAGTGGACCACGCAGATGGCCGAGAAACATGCGGCCGAAGTCGAGGTGCAGTTGCACGGTGCCGGCTACCGCAAGCTGTTCCGCAACATGTACGGCGACAAGCCGAGCTGGGCACCGAACCTGTCCGGCTATGACCGCTCGCGCGCGATCATCAATGTGCTCACCCGCATGCGCTACTGCACCCCGCGTGGGCGCATCGGCATCGAGGACAAGGGCACGCCGGGCACCCAGGAACAGGGGTTGTATCCCTGGTTCGAAGTGCCGGGCCGGGTCGAGCGCGACCTGAAGGTCGTCTGCGGCCACTGGTCCGCGCTGGGCCTGACCATCACCCAGGGCGTGCACGCCATCGACACCGGTGCGGTGTGGGGCGGGAAGTTGACCGCGCTTCAGCTCGATACCGACGAGCTGCGCGTGGTGCAGGTGCCGGGCCGTGATGTGCCGGCCCCCGTTGCCAACGCCCGTCCACCGGCGCGACCGGCACACGAGCGTCCTGCCGCTTCGGCACACGGCAAGGAACAGGGCAGCAGCACACCTGCTGCCAACCCGGGCACCCGCGGCCCGCGCCGTCGTCGCCGTCGTGGCGGTGGCGGTGGCGGTGGTGGCTCTGCAGGCCCCGGCAACAGCGGCGCCCCGCCGCAGGCATGATGCGACCGGGCCGGGCACCAGGGACGGTGCTGCTGCTGACGCTGACGCTGGCGCTGGCCAGCGGCTGCCAGCCCGGTTCGCCTCCTGCTCCCACGGCCGCGCAGGACGCCGCAGCCACGCCGGCACCATCGCAGGCGCCTTCGCCGCCGCTGGTGGCCGCCGCACGCGCACAGATCGGCGTCACCGTCCGCTACGACCCGGCTTATCAGGTACTCGCCTATCCCGGTGGTGACGTCGCGCGCGATCGCGGCGTGTGCACCGACGTGGTGGTGCGCGCCCTGCGCAGCCGGGGCCTGGATCTGCAGGCACGCGTGCATGAGGACATGCGCGGGAATTTCAGTGCCTATCCGACGATCTGGGGCCTGTCACGGCCGGACCGCAACATCGATCATCGTCGCGTCCCCAACCTGATGCGCTGGTTCGAGCGCCAGGGCTGGCAGCAACCGGTCACCGCCCTCGCCACCGACTACGCGGCCGGCGACATCGTCGCCTGGAAGCTCAACGGCAACGGACTGCTGCACGTCGGCATCGTCTCCGACCGGCGGCTGGCCGATGGCACGCCGCTGGTGCTACACAACATCGCGCGCGGCACGCGCGAAGAGAACCTGCTGTTCCAGCACGCGATCATCGGGCATTACCGGATGCCGGCTCCGTAGAGTCGAGCTTGCTCGACTATGCCCTGTGTATCCACCAAGAGCAGTCGAGCAAGCTCGACTCTACAGGTGCGTTGCGATCAGCGGCGCACGTAATGCACGAAGCGGAACGCGTAGGCGTGGCGTTCGTCAGCCGGGTGCTGCTCGCTGCTCACTTGCTGCCAGTCCTGCGCATCCACCTCGGGGAAATGGGTGTCGGCCGGCACTTCGGCATCGACCCAGGTCAGGTACAGGTCGCTGGCCTGGTCGAGCAGCTGCCGGAAGATCTCGCCCCCCCCGATGATGCACAGCTCGCTCGCGCCCTCGCCTTCGGCAATCACCTTGGCCTCGTCCAGCGACGCCACCGCGCGCATGCCTACAAATGGCACCTGGCCGCTGCGGGTCAGCACCAGGTTGGTCCGCCCCGGCAGCACGCGGCCGATCGATTCGGCGGTCTTGCGCCCCATCAGGATCGGCTTGCCGAGGGTCAGCGCCTTGAAGTGCTTGAAGTCATCCGGCAGGTGCCAGGGCATGGCATTGCCCTGGCCGATGCCACGGTTGCGATCCAGCGCGACGATCATCGACAGCTTCATCGCGCTCACACGGCCACCGGTGCCTTGATCGCCGGATGCGGGTCGTAGCCGTCGATGCGGATGTCATCGAACTGGAAGCCGAACAGGTCGGTCACGTCCGGGTTCAACCACAGCCTGGGCAGCGCGCGCGGTTCACGTGACAGCTGCTCGCGGGCCTGTTCGAAATGGTTCGAGTACAGGTGCGCGTCACCCAGCGTATGCACGAAATCGCCCACGCCCAGGCCAGTGGCCTGCGCCACCATGTGGGTCAGCAGCGCGTAGCTGGCGATGTTGAACGGCACGCCGAGGAAGATGTCGCCGCTGCGCTGGTACAGCTGGCAGCTGAGCTTGCCGTCCACCACGTAGAACTGGAACAGGTTGTGGCACGGCATCAGCGCCATCTGCGAAAGCTCGCCCACGTTCCAGGCGCTGACCACCAGCCGGCGCGAATCGGGGTTGCGCTTGATCTCGTCCAGCAGCCACTGCATCTGGTCGATCGCACCGCCATCGGCGGTCGCCCAGCTGCGCCACTGCTTGCCGTAGACCGGGCCGAGATCGCCTTTCTCGTCGGCCCACTCGTCCCAGATGCGCACCTGGTTGTCCTTCAGGTAGCCGATGTTGGTATCGCCCTTCAGGAACCACAGCAGCTCGTGGATGATCGAGCGCAGGTGCAGCTTCTTGGTGGTGACCAGCGGGAAGCCGTCGTTGAGGTTGAAGCGCATCTGCCAGCCGAACACGCTGCGGGTGCCGGTGCCGGTGCGGTCGCTCTTTTCGGCGCCGTGTTCCAGCACATGAGAAAGCAGGTCCAGGTAGGCCTTCATGCCTTGCCCTCGGCGGCCACCATCGGCTGCGGCTGCAGCACCGGCGCGCGGCGCGACATCGCCAGCAGCACCAGGCCGAATGCGATCAGCGGCAGGCTGAGGATCTGGCCACGGGTCAGCCAGTCGAAGGCCACGTAGACGCCGTTGTCAGGCATGCGCACGAACTCGACGGCGAAGCGGAACAGGCCGTACATCAGTGCGAACAGGCCACCGACCAGATAGCGGTGGCGCGGCTTGGCCGACACCGTCCACAGCACTACGAACATCACCAGCCCTTCCAGGAACGCTTCATACAGCTGCGAGGGATGGCGGGCGAACTGGTTCAGCGCGCCGCTGGCGAACTGCGCCTGCAGGGTCGCGTGGTCCAGCTGGTTCAGCGGCGCCGGCAGGCCGGACGGGAACACCACGCCCCAGCTGCCGTCGGTGTACTTGCCCCACAGCTCGGCACCGATGAAGTTGCCGATACGGCCAAAGCCCAGGCCCAGCGGCACCAGCGGCGCCATGAAATCCATGGTGTCGAAGAAGTGCAGCGCGTGCTTGCGCGACCACCACCAGCAGGCGCCGAGCACGCCCAGCAGGCCGCCGTGGAAGCTCATGCCGCCATCCCAGACCTTGAACAGCAGCAGCGGGTTGTGCAGGAAATCGCCCAGCGCGTAGAACAGCATGTAGCCGATGCGCCCGCCCAGCACCACGCCGAGCATGGCGTAGAACAGCAGGTCGGAGAAGCCGTTGGCATCGACGCCCGGCAGGCGCCCGTCGGCAATGCGCTTGCGGCCCAGCAGCCAGGCCGCGGTGAAGCCGAGCAGGTACATGATGCCGTACCAGTGCACCTTGATCGGCCCCAGCGAGAGGGCGATGGGGTCGATGTCGTGGAAATAGATCATGGAAGGTGCCTTGCGGTTGAACGCCTATTCTCGGGCCAGTGCCGCCCCGGCTCAACCAAGGAGCTGCGGGGTGTTGGGCAGGCCGTCATCGTCTGACCGCGTCGCGGCCGGAAAGTGCCCTTCCACCAGGGTCGAAACCTCTTCGATGGCGCCGCGCAGCGCCTCGACCGGGTTCGGGCCGCGCAGGCCCTCGCGCAGGTGGGTGCAGACCCGCTGCCATTGCGCCGGGCTGACCCGGCCGTGCAGGCCACGGTCAGCGACGATCTCGATCGCGTGGTCGGCCAGCAGCAGGTAGATCAGCACGCCGTTGTTGTGGGCGGTATCCCAGGTACGCAGGCGGGCGAAGGCATGTTCGGCGGCCTGGCGCGGGGTGACCTTGCGCCACAGCGCGTCCAGCGGCAGGTCGGCCTCCACGGCGAACATCACCTGCCCGCCGTGGCGCTGCTCACCGGCGGCGATGGCCTCGGTGATCGCCTGCAGCGTAGCCGGCGGGAACGCGCGCCGTACCGACGGCGAGAACAGATGGCGGCACAGACGTTGGATCATCACCAGCCTCCCGATGCGCCGCCGCCGCCGGAACGGCCACCGCCGCCGCCCCAACCGCCGCCGCCGAAGCCACCGCCTCCACCGAAGCCGCCTCCGCCGCCCCAGCTGCCACCGCCCCAGCCACCGCCGCCGGCAAAGCGGCCCGGGTGCCCGGAGAGCATGGCAACAATCAGGCCAACGATGCCGGCCAGGCCGCTGGCCAACAGCGTGGAGGTGAACAGGAACGCCGCCAGTGCAGCTCCCCCGCCGCCGAGCAGCCCACGCAACGGGCGCGGCACGCGCGAAAACACCCCGCGCAGGATGCTGCCGGCAAACACGCCGATGAACAGGGCCAGAAACCAGGTGTCGCCGCCGCCGTCGGGCTCGCCGCCCCGCTGGCCACTGACGGGCGCCGGCAGGTCTTCGCCATCGATCAGCTTGACCAGCACGCCGGTGGCGTCAGTGATGCCGCCAGCATAGTCACCACTGCGGAAGCGCGGCACCAGGTATTCCTGGATGACCCGGTTGGCGATGGCATCGGGAATCGCGCCCTCCAGGCCGTAACCGGGCTCGATGCGTACCCGTCGGTCATCCTTGGCCACCACCAGCAGCACGCCGTCATCCACGCCCTTGCGGCCGATCTGCCACTGGTCGAAGACGCGCGTGGTGTACTGCGCGATGTCTTCCGGCTGGGTGGTGGGCACGACCAGCACCTGCAGCTGGCTGCCCTTGCGCTGCTGCAGGTCAGTCGCCTGCTGCACCAGCGCCTGCTGCTGCGCGGTATCCAGCGTGCCGGTGGTATCGACCACCGGCGAATCCAGCGCCGGAATCGGCGCCAACTGCTGCGCCTGCGACGCCAGTGGCAGCCACAGCAGCAGGGCCAGCAGCGCAGTGGCCAGGCGCATCGGTCAGTGGCCCGGCTGCGGTGCCGGCTGCTGCTGCGGCGCGTTGCCGAAATCGACCGCCGGCGCGCTGGAGATCTGCGCTTCGTTGTCCACGGTGAAGTTCGGCTTGGTCTTGTAGCCGAAGATCTTGGCGGTGATCACCTGCGGGAACGAGCGGATGTAGGTGTTGTAGTCCTGCACCTGCTGGATGTAACGGCCACGTGCGACGGTGACCCGGTTCTCGGTACCTTCCAGCTGCGCCTGCAGGTCGCGGAAGTTCTGGTCGGACTTCAGCTGCGGATAGTTTTCGGTGACCACCAGCAGCCGCGACAGCGCGCTGCCCAGTTCGCCCTGGGCCTGCTGGAACTGCTTGAGCGAGGCTTCGTCGTCGGCGTTGACGTTGATCTGGCCGACCCGCGAGCGGGCGTTGGTGACTTCGGTCAGCACGCGCTCTTCCTGGCTGGCGAAGCCCTTCACGGTCTGCACCAGGTTGGGCACCAGGTCGGCGCGGCGCTTGTACTGGTTGATGACTTCCGACCAGCTGGCCTTGACCGCTTCATCCTTCTGCTGGATGGCGTTGTAGCCGCAGCCGGAGAGCAGGGAGGCCAGCAGCATCAGGGGCAGGATACGAGTGAACAGGCGCATGGCGGAGGTTCCGGGTGGACGTGGCGCCGAGCATGCCATGGTTCGGGTGAAGGTCGGCCATCGGGCGCCGCCCCCTCCGCGGTGGTTGTGCTCATGGATCGCCTGAGTAGTCCGGGCGGGTGGGCATGGCGGGGGACGCCGTGAATCCGTCCCTGGAGGCTTAGCCGCGCCATCCATGGCGCGGATACCCCCGCCACGCCCACCCGCCCGGCCTCATACGGTTTCCTGCGCACCGCGGGAAGATCAAAAGAAAAAATCAAAATCAAAAGCCCATGCTCCAGGCATTCGTGCCGACCAACGGTCGGCACCCACCATCAGCAGCAGGTTCCAACAGATCACAGGAAACTGTCGAAGGCGGGGTGGGTCCGGTTGAGGGGGTGTGAGCGGCATGGATGCCGCGACCAAGCCCCCATGGATGGGTTTACGGCGTCCCCCTCAACCGGACCCACCCCGCCATCCCACGGAATGCCCGCTGTTGCTGTTGCCGTTGCTGTTGATTGCAGCGGGTGCAGGGCTGCAAGCCCTGCCGGAACCCCATACCCCTCAGCAAGCCTCGGCCACCGCAGCGCGCGGACGCCCCAGCCACGCCAGCAGCAACCCCGATGCCGCCAGCAACCCACCGGCCACCGGCACCGCTGCATAGCCCAGCCCCGAGCTGATCACCGCACCGCCCAGCGCGGCACCCACCGCATTGCCCAGATTGAACGCACCGACATTGATCGACGACGCCAGCCCCGGCGCCTCGCTGGCAGCCTCCATCACCCGGATCTGCAGCGGCGGCACGATCGCGAAGGTCGCCGCGCCGAACAGCAGCACACCCAGTGCCGCCGTGGCGTGGCTCATGAAGGCCAGTGGCAGCACGAACATCAGCACGGCAAGGACCGCCAGCAGGATCCGGGTGGCGCCATCCAGCGACCAGTCGGCCATGCGCCCGCCGATGCCGTTGCCGAAGGTGAAGCCAATGCCGATCAGCGCCAGCGACATCGCAATGAAGGCGTTGGAGGCACTGGTCAACTCGGTCAACACCGGCGCCACGTAGGTATAGAGCGTGAACATCGCACCGGCACCGAGCACCGTGGTGCCCATCGCCAGCAGCACCTGCGGCTGCAGGATCGCCTTCAGTTCCCGGCGCACATCCGGACGGGGCCCGGGTGCCGATGCCGGCAGCGCGAAGCCCAGCGCGGTGATCGCGACCAGGCCCAGCACCGCGGTGCCAGCGAAGGACAGGCGCCAGCCCAGCTGCTGGCCGACCCAGGTCGCCAGCGGCACGCCGCCGATGTTGGCGATGGTCAGGCCCATGAACATCGTGGCCACGGCGGCAGCCTGCTTTTCCTTCGGCACCAGGCTGGCGGCAACCACCGCGCCGATGCCGAAGAAGGCGCCGTGGTTGAGGCTGGTGACCAGCCGCGACAGCAGCAGCAGGCCGTAGTTCGGGGCCAGCGCCGACAGCAGGTTGCCGACCACGAAGATCGACATCAGCAGCATCAGCGCGGTGCGCCTGCCGAACCGGCCCATCAGCAGGGTCATCACCGGCGCGCCCAGCATCACGCCCACGGCATAGGCCGTGATCAGCATGCCGGCGGTGGGGATGTTCACGCCGACGCCGTCGGCAATGACCGGGAGCAGGCCCATCGGGGCGAACTCGGTGGTACCGATGGCGAAGGCGCCGACGGCAAGGGCCAGCAGAGCGGCTCGGGAATTCATGGCGGGTTCCTGCGTGGGGCAGGCCTTGGGAAGAGAGCGCGTAGCCTGCGCGCATCGCCCTGCAGGATTAAGCCCCGCAGCGGGGAAACACTGTTGCCTCCACTTCACAGATGGCGCGTGGCGCTCCGCCGGGTATGCCCCGACAAGCCCTGCAACGCAGAACCCCCGGCAGTGCCGGGGGTTCTGGATCACGCGCTTACCAGTTGCCGGCGCCCGGCACGTTGTGTTCGCGTGCGCGGCGGCGCATCAGCAGGTTCAGCCACTCCACCAGCACCGAGAAGCCCATCGCGGCGTAGATGTAGGGCTTGGGCACGTGCACGTCCAGGCCGTCCAGGATCAGTACCGCACCGATCAGCAGGATGAAGGCCAGCGCCAGCATCTTCACCGTCGGGTTGGCATCGATGAAGCGGCCCAGCGGGTTGGCGGCCAGCAGCATCACCATCACCGACAGCAGGATGGCGGCGACCATCACCGGGATGTGGTCGGCGATGCCGACGGCGGTGATCACCGAGTCCAGCGAGAACACGATGTCGATCACCGCGATCTGCGCGATGACGTAGCCGAACACGGCCGAGGCCTTGGTCGTGCTGGGATCTTCATCCTCGCCGCCGCTGATCAGTTCCTTGATCTCCATGAAGCCCTTGATGATCAGGAACAGGCCACCGACGATCAGCACCAGGTCGCGGATGGAGATGCCCATGCCGGCCACGGTGAAAAGGTTGGCGGCCATGTGCGCCAGATAGGCCAGCGACACCAGCAGCGCGATACGCGTGATGCACGCCACGGCGATCCCGAGCTTGCGTGCGAACGGGCGACGTTCTTCCGGCAGCTTGCTGACCGCGATGGAAATGAACACCAGGTTGTCGATGCCGAGCACGATTTCCAGCGCACTCAGGGTGAACAGGGTCACCCAGGCATTGGGGTCGGCGAGGAACTCAAAGGACATGGAAACTCTTCAAGGCAGTGGGGGAATGGGGTTTCAGCCGTAGCTGCCGGCCAGCACGTGCGGAACCACGACCAGCGCCCAGCACAGCAGTACGTTCATCATCAGCACGAACACCGCCGCCGAGCCCATGTCCTTGGCGCGGCCGGCCAGTTCGTGGATTTCGCTGCCGTAGCGTTCGATCACCGCCTCGATGGCCGAGTTGGCCAACTCCATCGCCAGCACCAGCAGCATCGAGCCGATCATCAGCGCGCGTTCGACCGGGGTCTGGCCCAGCCAGATCGCGACCGGGGTCAGCACGATCAGCAGGTAGACCTCCAGCCGGAACGAGGACTCGTGCAGCCAGGCGGCGCGAAGACCCTGCCAGGACCAGCGGGCGGCCTGGAAGATGCGGCGCGGGCCGCGGGGCAGGTGGCCGAACTGATCAGCCACGGGAGGAAGATCCAGCAACAGGAGCGCGGCGCAGCGACCGCTCAGACGCACGGCAGGGAATCATGGGTGCACAGGAATAGGCAGATGGCGGCCATTTTGCCACAAGGCCGCCAGCCATACCCCCGGCGGCCCGGCCGAATGGCCTGCCAACGGCAAGCACCCGGCCATCCCCTGCTCCTATGATGGAGGCTTCCTTCCCCGCTGGAGCGCCTGATGTCCCGTCGCCGTACCTGCCTGCTGATGCTGGGCCTGCTGACCGCCGCACCGCTGGCCCAGGCCCTTAGCCCGGCCAAGCCGCCCCAGGTGCCCGAACAGGTCTCGAACGTGGCCTGGGCGGGTGACATGGCCCGCTTCGCCAGCGCCGACCAGGCCAACCCGCCGCCGCGCGGCGGCATCGAGTTCATCGGCAGCTCCTCGATCCGCTTCTGGGAGAGCCTGGCCACCGACTTCCCCGGCCAGCCGGTGTTCAACCGCGGCTTCGGCGGCTCGGAAGTGCGCGACAGCACCTGGTACGCCGACCGCATAGTGGTGCCGTATGCGCCATGCAAGCTGTTCTTCTACGCCGGCGACAACGACCTCAACAGCGGCCGCACCGCCGTGCAGGTGCGGGACGATGTGGTCGCCTTCGTGCAGCGCGTGCATCGCGACCTGCCGAAAACGAAGGTGGAATACCTGTCGATCAAGCCGAGCCCGTCGCGCGCGCACCTGCTGCCGGCGATCAACGAGGCCAACGCGCTGATCAAGGCTGCCCTGGCAAAGCTGCCCAATACCGGCTTCACCGATATCTACACGCCGATGCTCGGCGCCGATGGCCAGCCGGATGCGAAGCTGTTCCGCAAAGACATGCTGCACATGACCCCGGCCGGCTACGCGATCTGGACCAAGGCGGTGGCGCCGAAGGTGAAGTGCGATTGAGGCAGGCGTGCGTCGGGCATGGCCCGGCGCTACCGCAACTTCATCCACGCATGGCGTGGATCTACTGCCGGTCGCGGGAAACTGTCGAAGGCGGGGCGGTGTAGGTGTGCAGGACCGTTGGCGCCATGGATGGCGCCATCGAGCCCCCATGGAAGGGTTTACGGCGTGTCCTGCACACCCACACCGCCCCGCCCCTCCTCGGAATGCCCGCTTTTGATGTTGATGTTGCCTCGGCGGGTGCCGGGCGCAGCCCGGCCAAAGCCCTCTACCGGAAAATGACCGTCGCCTCGGTGCCCTGCCCCGGCTCGCTGGCCAGGCTGACCTTCCAGCCGAAGCGGTCGCACAGGCGACGCACGATCGACAGGCCCAGGCCGGTGCCCTGCGGGCGGCTGGGCTCGGCGCGGTAGAACGGCTCGAACGCCCGCGACAGCGCCTCGGCGGACATGCCGATGCCGGTGTCGCGCACCACCACCCGGTCGTTGAGCACATGCACGTCGATGCGCCCTTCGTCGGTGTAGCTGCAGGCGTTGCGCACCAGGTTGCTGACCACCACCTGCAGCACCCGTGGCGGCGCGTGCAGCTGCACCGGGCCATCGCTGTGCAGGTGCACCGCCACCGGGCGCGTTACCAACAGCTCGTTGGCGTTGTCCACTTCATAGCGGACGATGTCGTTGACATCGAACAGCTCGATCTGCGGCTCGACATCGGCCTCGCGGGCCAGGATCAGGAACGCATCGATCACCGCTTCCATGTCACGGCCGGCGCGCTGGATGCGCTGCAGGCTGCGACGCAGGCGCGGCTGCAGCGTTTCATCGCCCAGTGCCATGTCACTGGCCACGCGGATCACGGTCAGCGGCGTGCGCAGTTCGTGGCTGGCATCGCGGGTGAAGTTGCGCTCGCGCGCCACATGCGCGCTGACCCGGTTGGCCAGCGAATGCAGGGCGGCCGCCAGCTGCCGGGTCTCACCCTGCATGTCGGCCGGCAGTTTGTTCGGCTCCAGATCGGCCGCCTCGGGGTGGCCAGGGTCCCAGCGCGACACGCGCCGCGCCAGCCAGTTCACCGGCGACACCAGGCGCTTGGAGGCGCGGTAGGTCACCCAGGTGGCGCCATACACCGCCAGCAGGGTCAACAGCACGGGCACGATGCCGAACCAGAACGCCAGCATTTCCGCTCGCGAGCGCAGGAACACCAGGTACAGGCGGCCGGCCGGGCGCACGTCGACCAGCACCAGCTGGTCATCCTTGGGCAGTTCGTGGAAGCCGGGTTCCAGGTTGCGCAGGTTGGCCGGCAGCGACAACGCCGACTGCCCGCTTTCCAGCAGGTAGCCACGGATGTTCTGGGTGTTGGGCGGCGGCTGCACGGGCGAGGCCTCGTGCAGCGTCCAGTAGTAGGCCGCTTCCTCGCGCAGGGCGGCGCCGACCAGGCTGTGCTTGATCACCAGCGAGACCAGCCAGGCACCGAGCAGGATGCCCAGGCTGGCCAGCACTGCCTGCAGGATGAAGGCGATACGGATCTTGCGCGGCAGGCCGTGCGGCATTGCGGGGTCCCGGTCAGAGCGCTGCGATTATAGGCAGCGCGCCGCGCCGTGCGGGTGCACGGGCGATAACCGGCGGCAACGCCAGCCGGTCATCCCCTGCCCTCGTTCATGGCCATGCCCCGGCCGGGCCTGCTGCTGCACCGGCGCGGGCCCCGATCAGGCCATCGGCTGGGCGATATCGGCAATGCGGTAGCCGGCACTCTGCACGGTGTGCAGCAGCGGACGGTCGAACGGCTTGTCGATGATCTTGCGCAGGTTGTACAGGTGGCTGCGCAGGGTGTCCGAATCCGGCAGGCCATTGCCCCAGATCTCGCGTTCGATCTCCTGGCGGGTGACCACGCGCGGCGATTCGCGCATCAGGATGGTCAACAGGCGCAGGCCGATCGGCGAAAGCTGCAGCTCGGTACCGGCACGGGTGGCACGCATGCTGACCGGATCGAGCACCAGGTCGGCGACCTTGAGCACTTCCGAACCGACCTGGCGACGCTCGCGGCGGATCAGCGCGCGCAGGCGGGCCTCCAGTTCCTGGATCGCGAACGGCTTGGTCAGGTAGTCATCGGCGCCGAACCCGAGGCCGGTGAGCTTGTCGTCCAGCGTGTCGCGTGCCGTGAGCATCAGCACCGGGGTGGACTTGCGCGCATCGTTGCGCAGGCGACGGCACACTTCGATGCCATCCAGGCGCGGCAACATCAAGTCGAGCACCACGACGTCATAGCTGTTTTCCGCCGCGAGGCGGTAGCCATCCAGGCCGTCCTGTGCATAGTCGACCTCGAAGCCGCGACCTTCCAGGTATTCCCCGATCATCTCGGAGATGTTGCGGTTGTCTTCGACCACCAGCACCAAGCCGGAGGTCTCCTTCGTCTGACGCATGTGATTCCCTCTAACTTCAGCTTTGTGAAACATGCCGGATCGACGGTGGACGCGATGTGAAGTTCCGTCAAGAGGTCATCAATCGGTTCAGAGCAGCGGCCTGAGCAGTGGCCAGACGTTGTCCAGCACCTTCGGTTGCGCCTGTGCCGTGGGGTGCAGGCCATCGGCCTGCATCATGCCCGGCTGCAGGGCCACGCCCTCCAGCAGGAACGGCAACAGCGGCAGCTTGTATTGCGTGGCCAGCGCCTTGTAGGCGGCCGCCAGGCGCTGGCGATAGGCCGGCCCGTAGTTGGGCGGCACGTCGATGCCCAGCAGCAGCACCCTGGCGCCCGCCTTCTGGCTGGCCTGCACCATTTTCTCCAGGTTGCCCTGTACCTGTGCCGGGGTCAGCCCACGCAGCGCGTCATTGCCGCCCAGCGCAATCACCACCACGGTCGGCTTCTCCTTCGCCAGCAGGCCCGGCAGGCGGGTCAGCGCGCCGGCGGTGGTCTCCCCGCTCATGCTGGCGTTGACGATGCGTGCCGGTGTTTTCGACTGCTGCCTGACCCGCTGCTGCAGCAGGCTGACCCAGCCGGCGTCGGCGGGGATATTGTGGGCGGCACTGAGGCTGTCGCCGAGTACCAGCACGGTGCCCGCCGGACCTTTGGCACAGGCCAGCCCGGGCAGCAGCAGGAACCCTAGCAGCAGCACCATCATCGCGCCGGCTCGCCGGCTCCATCCCGTCTTGCGCATTGGAGTCTCCTCATCGACAGCCTGTCCCCCCGCAGCGCGCCCGTCGCCATCGCCGTCGACCAGGTCGGCAAGTCCGTGCAGGGCCCGGAGGGTGAAGTCCACATACTGGACAACATCACCCTGACCGTCCATGAAGGCACCAGCGTGGCCATCGTCGGCGCCTCCGGTTCCGGCAAGACCACCCTGCTCGGCCTGCTGGCCGGGCTGGACCTGCCCAGCCGCGGCAGCATTGCGCTGGCCGGCCAGGATCTGGGCCGTCTCGACGAGGAAGCCCGCGCCCAGCTGCGCGCACGCGAGGTCGGCTTCGTGTTCCAGAGCTTCCACCTGCTGCCGGCGCTGACCGCCGCCGAGAACGTCGCGCTGCCGCTGGAGCTGGCCGGCCGCGAAGACCGGGTGCGGGTGGACGAAGTGCTGGCGCAGGTCGGCCTGGGCCATCGCGCCCGTCACTACCCGCGCCAGTTGTCGGGCGGCGAGCAGCAGCGCGTGGCCCTGGCACGTGCCTTCGTCACCCGCCCGCGCATCCTGTTCGCCGACGAACCGACCGGCTCGCTGGACCACGCCACCGGCCAGCACATCAGCGACCTGCTGTTCGAACTCAACGCCGGCAGCGGCACCACGCTGGTGCTGGTCACCCACGACCTGCGGCTGGCCCAGCGCTGCCAGTACATCCACCGCATCGATGACGGCCGCCTGCTGCCGGTCGAGCGCGGAGCGGCAGCATGAACCTGCTGCGCCATGCGTGGCGCGCGCTGCGCCGCGAGGCGCTGGCCGGCGACCTGCTGACCGTGTTCGCGGCCTTGGTGCTGGGCGTGGCGGTGATGACCGCGGTCGGCACCCTGGTGAACCGGGTCAACCTGGCCCTGACCGGCAGTGCGGCGGAAATGCTCGGCGGTGACCTCGGCATCGCCGGGCGCGACGACCCGCCGCAGGCCTTCGCCGAAGAAGCGCAGCGGCGCGGACTGGCCTACACCCGCATCGCCAGCTTCGGCAGCGTGCTGTTCCACGGCGAGGCCAGCCAGATGGCCAGCATCAAGGCGGTGCAGGCAGGTTACCCGCTGCGTGGCGCGCTGCGGGTGCGGGCCACGCCCGGCGGTGCGCTGATCGCCGACGCCGGCATGCCAGCCAAGGGCCAGGCCTATGCCGATCCGCGCCTGCTGCAGGGGCTGGGGCTGAAGGCCGGTGATGACCTCGAGTTCGGCGCCGGCACGCTGCGCATTGCCGGCATCATCGAGGCCGAGCCGGATGCCGGCGGTGACCTGCTCACCCTCTCGCCCACCCTGCTGGTCAACCGCGCCGATGTGGAGGGCACTGGCCTGCTCGGCCCGGGCAGCCGCATCAACTACCGGCTGATGTTCGCCGGAGCGGCCGATCAGGTGGCCGGGCTGCGCCAATGGCTGCTGCCGCAGGTCAAGGGCCTGCGCCTGCTGAGCGTGGACGACACCCAGCGTGGCGTGCGCCAGGCGTTCGACCTGGCCGGGCGCTTCCTCGGCCTGAGCGCGCTGCTGGCGGTGCTGCTGGCCGGCGTGGCAACCGCGCTGGCGGCCAACCGCTTCGCCCTGCGCCGCATCGACCAGGTAGCGATCCTGCGCTGCCTGGGCGCACGCCAGCGCGACATCCTGTTCGGCCTGGCACTGCAGCTGCTGATGCTGGCGGTGCCGGCCTGTGCGCTCGGCATCGGCCTAGGCATGGCCGCGCAGGAAGGCCTGGTGCAGGTGCTGGGCAGCCTAGTGCCGCAGCGCCTGCCGCTGCCGGAAGCGATGCCGGCGCTGACCGGTGCCGGCATCGGCCTGTTGCTGCTGTTCGGCTTCGGCCTGCCCCCGCTGCTGCGCCTGCGCGGGGTGCCGCCGATGCGCGTGCTCAACCGCTCCTTCGCCGCGCTGCCACCGGCATCGCTGCTGGCCTATGTCGCGGCGCTGGCGGCCAGCCTGCTGCTGGCGGTGCAGGTCACCGGCGACCTGAAGCTGGCCCTGTGGGTGTTGGGTGGACTGGCCGCACTGGCAGTGGCCGCCGGTGTGGTCGGCTTCGTGCTGCTGCAGCTGCTGCGCGGCCTGCAGCACCGCCTGCATGGCAACTGGCGACTGGGCCTGGCCGCGCTGACCCGGCGCCGCATGCTGGCGGTGATGCAGCTGGTCGGGCTGTCGCTGTCGCTGTGCGCGCTGTTGCTGCTGGCGGTGACCGGTCCTGGCCTGCTGCAGCAGTGGCGCGAGCGGCTGCCTGCGGATACGCCAAACTACTTCCTGATCAACATCCAGCCCGAACAGCGTGACAGCGTGCTGGCCGCGCTGCGCGGATTGGGCGCCAACGATGCCAGCATCGAACCGATGGCCACCGGCCGCCTGATCGCGATCAACGGCAAGCCGCCGCTGCGCGTGGACCGCACGCCGGAACAGAACGGGCAGCCGGCATCCGGCGAAGCCCAGCGCGACGACGATGACGAGAACCGGCCGTTGAACTTCAGCTGGCGCAGCAGCTTCCCGCCGGCCAACACGCTGGTCGACGGCACGTTCTGGACGGCCGACAGCACGGCGCCGGAAGCGTCGGTGGAGATCGGCTGGGCCAAGCGTTACGGGGTGGCCAGCGGCGACCGCATCAGCATTGCCGTCGGTGAACAGGAGCGCGAATTCACCGTCACCAGCGTGCGCAAGGCGGACTGGAACACGTTCCGACCGAACTTCTTCGTGCTGCTGAACCCCAACGCGGTGGGCGACACCCCGCACAACCTGCTGTCGGCGTTCCATCTGCCGGCCGGCAAGGCCGCCGGGCTGGGTGAACTGGTGCGCGCGCAGCCGAACCTGTCACTGCTGGACGTGGATGCGGTGATCTCGCAGGTGCGCGATGTGATGGAGCGGGTGGCGCAGGCGGTGCAGCTGGTGATGGTGTTCAGCCTGCTGGCCGGCGTGCTGGTGCTGCTGGCTGCACTGCAGGCCACGGCCGGCGAGCGCCGCTATGACAGCGCGGTGCTGCGCACGCTGGGCGCGACCCGGCGTCAGCTGCGCGGCGCGGTGCTGGTGGAGTTCGGCGCACTGGGCACATTGGCGGCGCTGCTGGCCGTTGGCGCGGCGGCGGCCATCGGCGTGGCGGTCTCGCAGAAGGTGTTCGAGCTGCCGTTGCTGCCGCCGTGGCCGGGGCTGCTGCTGGGCGGGCTGGTTGGCATCGGGCTGAGCCTGCTGGCCGGCTGGTGGGGCACGCGGCGCATCCTGCATGCGCCGCCGGCCCTTGCCTTGCGCGAAGCCTGAAGCGGCGTCGGACCGGAGAGCGTGCCGAGCAAGCTCGGCACCTACCAATACGAAGGACCGGTAGATCCACGCCGTGCGTGGATGCACGGAGGAGCGTGCCGAGCAAGCTCGGCACCCACCAAAGCGGGGAATTGGTAGATCCACGCCATGCGTGGATGCGGTGCCGGGCGCGCCCGGCACCTCACCGGAACCGCGGCGGCGATCAACCTTCCTTCGGCGCCTTTTCCACGTACTTGGCGAAGACTTCGTCGATCTGCTTGTCCTTCACCTTCTTGCCGGCCTGGATCTCTTCGGCCTGGGTGAACAGCGGGATGATCATCGCCATGCCGTCGATCTTGGTCTTCAGGTGCACGCCCGGGGCCTGGCCGAGGAAGCCGTCCCAGCGCTGGCGCACCTTGGCCCAGTAACCAGCGGTGGCCTTCCAGTAGTTGCGGGCCGGGGTGAAGTCGATCTCGGTGGTCTTCACGTAATCGTTGAAGCCGAATTCGCGCGCGATCTCCACCTGGCTGCCATCGGCATTGCGCTGCACCTTGGTGTTGAACTGCTCGTGGGTCCAGCCGTTCGGGGTCAGCGTGTGGCGGTTGATCACGGCCAGCGCGTTGTAGTCGCTGCGCTTGGTGTACTCACGACGGGGCAGCGGACGCCAGCTCAGGTCGCTGGTCCAGCTCGGCACGTTGTTGCTGTAGGTCCACTTGCCGGTGCCGCAGTAGCGCGGCGCATCGCTTACTTCATACACGCACTGGGTCCACGCCCCCTGGTTGGTCGCCGCCGGGATGGTGCGCACCTGCCAGGTCTGGTCGGCACTGAACTCGAAGCGGTTCGGCGCTTCGTACACCCAGTCCTGGCGCCAGTGCTTGGTGATGTGGCCGCTCTTTTCGTCCAGCAGCAGGTGCTGCAGCACGATGCGCTTCGGCGTGTCTTCCACCACGATGACCACTTCGTTGCCGCCGCTGCGCATCGCCGGCGCGCGTTCGTAACCGGGCTTCAGCAGCACGGTCTCGTCGAAGGCGAAATCCACGGTGTACTCGCCCTGCATGGCGAGGATGCTGTCATGGTCGCGGGCGATGTCGGAGGGCTGCGCGCTGGCCACGCCGCTGGCGGCGAGCAACAGCAGGGCGCTGGCTGTCTGGAACTTCATCGGGGTCTTCCTTCAGGGTTGCAGGTTTGTTGAGAGGCCATCCGTGGCCGACAGGCGTTCCATCAGGTTCAAAGACGGATCAGCGGCAGGTCGCCGGGTATCCGCGGTGCCGGTCGCCGTGCGGCGTCGGCGCAGCAGCAGTCGTCGATTGCCAGCTCGCCTTCGGCGCCTTCCAGGCGAGCGATGCGGCGCGCGGTGGCGGCACCCAGCGAGGACAGGGTCGACAGGCTGGCGGCCAGGGTGCGGCCATCGTCGGCCGCATGCAGGCGCAACGCGCACAACCGCCAGCGCTGGCCACCGAGGTGGCCGGCCAGGCGTCGCCACAGGCGCTCGCCGACGCTGCCATCGCTGTCGTGCTGCGGGCCCGGCGGCAGCGCGGCCACCAGCCGGTCCCAGGCCAGGAAATCGCTGTCCGGCAGCAGGTACAACCGCCACACGCAGCGGCCGCGGCCATCGAGGAAGCACAGGCTTTCGCGCAGGCCCTCGCTGTCCACGCCCTGGCAGGCATGCACCCGCACCGCCTGGCGCCAGCCGCCCAGTTCGTTGCCGTCGGCGTGATACAGGCACAACACGGTGCCGAGCGTGGCCAGCTGTGCCGGGGTCGGCCAGGCCGCACCGTTCGGTGCGGCGATGGAGTCGTTCCTGCGTGCGGACAATGCTCGGCTCATGAGGTCACCAGGAAACGGCAAGGCTGGCGGAGAAGGTGCGGCCCGGGCTGGTATAGCGGTCCAGCACACGGCTGGTCGGCAGCAGCGTCGAACCGACGTTGGACCAATCGATGTAGCGCTTGTCGGCCAGGTTGAACACGCCGACGTTGAAGGTCGCGCCCGGCGCGAAGTTCCAGTGCGCCATCAGGTCGGTCACGCCGTAGCCCGCCGGGCGATAGGCCGTGGTGCTGGCCAGCCGGTCCTTGCGCTTGACGAACGTGCCAGCCAGCTCGACACCCCAGGTCTCGGTGTCGTACATCAGGCCGACGGTGCCGCGCAGCGGGTCGACCGAATCCAGCGGCGTGTCTTCGGTCTTGTTGTCGCCACGCGACCAGGCCACCGCACTGCGCAGCGCCCAGCCCTGCAGGGTCGGGCTGATCTGCCCGAAGTCGACACCGGCCTTCAGTTCGGCGCCGTAGATGCGCGCGTCGGCGATGTTGCGCGACTGGAACACCATCAGGCCCTGTGCGTTGGTGCCGACCAGCGACTGCGACTCGATGAAGTCCTTGTATTCGTTGTAGTAGCCACTGACGCTGACGTAGGCGGCCGGCGACAGGAAGCGCAGGCCCAGCTCCATGCCATCACTGGTTTCCGGCTTCAGGTCCGGATTGGGAATGGCGGTGTAGCCGAAGGCGAAGTTGGTGAAGCCAAGATTGACGTCGTTGTACGGCGGCGAGCGGAAGCCATGCGAGTAGCCGGCGAACAGCGACCATTCGTCGGTGAAGCGATAGACCATGCCCAGCTTCGGCGAGACGCTGGTCTTGGTCAGCTTGGCCACCGGCACGCCGGGATTGTCTTCGGCAAAGATGTTGTCCACCTCCGGCTTCAGCTCGTAGCGGTCAACGCGCACGCCCGGCACCAGCGACAGCTTGCCGCCGGCCATGCGCATCTCATCCTGCGCGTAGAGGCCCAGCTCGGTGGTCTTGCTGATCGGGAAATCGCGCACCGGGAATGCATCGGGCAGGATGGTGGTGCTGGTCTGGCCGTTGGCCAGCACCTGGAAACCATCGCGCTTCTGGCGGATCTCGGTGCGTGCGCCCTCGAAGCCGTAGGTCAGCGCGTGTTCGACGCTGCCGGTGCTGAAGGCCTTGTTGAACTGCGCCTGCAGGCCGTACACGCGCTGGTCGAAGGTGAACTCGCGGTGGCGACGGCTGCGGTTGGCGCGGTCCTCGTCGGTGACCTGGGTGGTCTCGCTGTTCTGGCTGTACACCTGCCAGTGCAGGCTGTCGGCGAAGCCCTTGTCCAGCGCATCCATTTCATGGGCGAACGACACGCGGGTGCGGTTCTGCTTGTCGCGCGCCTTCATGCCGGTGGTGGTGGTGCGGTCGATCGACGACAGCACGTTGGTCTCGGTCTTGTCTTCGTTGCCTTCCACGGTCAGGCGGAAACGCTGGTCCTCGCTCGGCGCGTAGACCAGCTTGGCCAGGCCGCTGCGGCCATCGCGGTCCTGCGGGTTGGGCGCGGTACGGGTGTTGTCGAGGCTGCGCACGTCACCCTTGTTGTCGGTTTCCTGGCCCTGGCGATGGTTGATGTTGACCATGCCGCTCCAGTGCTCGCCACCGAAGGCGGTGGTGACGCCGCCAAGCAGCCCCTTCCACTCGCCGTCATAGCCGAACTTCAGGCCGACGTAGCTGTCCTTGCCGTCCTTCAGGTAGTCCGCCGGGTCCTTGGTGACGAACGCGACCACGCCGCCGAGCGCGTCCGAGCCATACAACGAGCTGGCCGGACCGCGCACGATCTCCACGCGCTTGAGCGTGTCCAGGTCGGTGAAGTTGCGGTTGGCATTGGAGAACGAACCAATGTTGAAGCTGGTCGGCATCGCGATGCCATCGGTCTGCACGCGCACGCGGTTGCCGTCCAGGCCACGGATGCGGATGCTGCCGAGGCCGAAGCGGGCCGCGCTGCGGTTGACCGACAGGCCCGGCTCGTAACGCAGCAGGTCCTTGATGTCCTGCACCAGGTGCCGGTCCATCTGCTCGCGGTCGATCACATCGACCGTGGCGGCCACATCACTCACCGCACGCTCGGTGCGGGTGGCGGTGACCTGCACGCGATCAAATTCGCGCGCGTCGGGCGCGGCGGTGGCAGCGGCGGCAGCGTGGGCGGACAGCGGCAGGGCCATCCAGACAGCAAGGCAAAGGGCGGTATGGCGGGTCATCGGTTTCGTTCGGTCAGGCAAGGGAACCCCCGGTTACCGGCACACCCGGAGGGTGCGCGCGATAGACCGAGGGGGAGAGAGCGGGCGCGGACGGGTCGCCCACCCTGTCGGCGCTGCCGGCAGGAGGGAGGGAGGCGGGCGACCAGGCCGCGGTTACTTGGTCAGGATCAGCTTGTCGTTGCTGGTGTGCCGCAGGCGATAGAAGCGGTCGCCGTGCTGGATCAGGATTTCACGACGGCCCTTGAGCAGGGCTTCGCTGTCGATGACCTCTTCCGGCGGAACGACGCGGACCGGACGATCGCGGAGGGTCAGCGTTTCGGGGCGCAGCAGTACAGGTTGAGCATTCATGAGCATCTGGACTCGTGCGAGGGACGAGTTAAATGATAATGATTCTCAGTTGACAATCAACAACCATTCTCAATTTGATTGATGAGATTAATGATCGAATCCGGAAATTCGATAGCTGCCATCAATCAAAATGGTGTAGCGTCGTTGGAGAGTCGAGCTCTGCTCGACTGCTCTCCCAGGGCCGGAGTCGAGCTTGGCTCGACTCTACAAAGGGCAATCAGGCGAAGACGGCTTCGACCTGGGCCCAGCCAGCGGCATCGACCTGCTCCAGCACCTCCAGCGCCTGCAGGTTCTGCAGCAGCTGGCTGACCCGGCTGGCGCCGAGGATCACGCTGGAGACGTTCGGGTTGCGCAGGCACCAGGCAATGGCCAGGGTGGCCGGGGACTGGCCCAGCGCACGCGCCACCTCGCTGAAGCGGCGCACCTGGCCCAGCCGGGCCTCGGCGTCCCCGCCCAGCACCATGTCCTGCAACCACTCCATGCCCGGGCGGCCCAGCCGCGCATCGGCCGGGATGCCCTGGTCGTACTTGCCGGTCAACAGGCCCGAGGCCAGCGGCGAGAAGATGGTGGTGCCCAGGCCGGCACGCGCATACAGCGGTGCGTATTCCACCTCTACCCGCTCGCGGTGCAGCAGGTTGTACTGCGGCTGCTCCATCGACGGTCCCTGCAGGTTGTGCGCCTCGGCGATGTCCAGCGCCTGCTGGATCTGCGCGGCCGACCACTCCGAGGTGCCCCAGTAGAGGATCTTGCCCTGCCGCACCAGGGTGTCCATGGCGTGCACGGTCTCGGCGATCGGGGCGTCCGGATCCGGGCGGTGGCAGTAATAAAGGTCCAGGTACTCCACTCGCAGGCGCTTGAGCGCGGCATGGCAGGCATCGGTCACATGCTTGCGCGACAGGCCGCGCTGGGTCGGCCGCGGGTCCTTGGCACTGCCGAAGAACACCTTGCTGGACACGCAGAAACCGTCGCGCGGCAGGCGCAGGTCGCTGATCACGTCACCCATCACCTGTTCGGCGCGGCCGTTGGCGTAGCCCTCGGCGTTGTCGAAGAAGTTGACACCCTGGTCCCAGGCGGCCGCCACCAGGTTGCGCGCCTCGTCGCGCGGAATCTGGTCACCGAAGGTCACCCAGGCACCGAAGGACAGGGCGGAAATCGGCAGGCCGGTGGAGCCCAGGCGACGGTATTGCATGCAAATCTCCTGCTGCGGGCCCGCATCCGGGCCGGGATCGAGCCTCATTCTACCTGCCGCTGCCGGCCGCAACCCCTTGCCGTTGCTGGCCTGATCGGTACCGATGGACGCCTGCACGTTGCTTTTCCTTGCCCCGGCCCCGGCCCTGCACTAGGCTTCCCGTTTTTCGCGACGCCCCAGGGGAGTCACTCACATGGTCGAAGGTTTGGGCAGGATCGGCTTCGGCCTGTTCGGGTTGGCGGTGCTGATCGGCATCACCTGGTTGTTTTCCAACAACAAGCGCGCGGTTGACTGGAAGCTGGTTGCCACCGGTATCACCCTGCAGATCGCCTTCGCGGCGCTGGTGATCCTGGTGCCGGGCGGGCGCGACGTGTTCGATGCGCTGGGCCATGGCTTCGTCAAGGTGCTGAGCTTCGTCAACGAAGGCTCGGGTTTCATCTTCGGCTCGTTGATGGACACCAAGAACTACGGCTTCATCTTCGCCTTCCAGGTGCTGCCGACCATCATCTTCTTCTCGGCGCTGATGGGCGTGATGTACCACCTGAACATCATGCAGGCGATCGTGCGCGTGATGGCGTGGGCGATCACCAAGGTGATGCGCGTGTCCGGCGCGGAAACCACCAGCGTCTGCGCCAGCGTCTTCATCGGCCAGACCGAGGCGCCGCTGACCGTGCGCCCGTACATCGCCAAGATGACCCAGTCCGAACTGCTGACCATGATGATCGGCGGCATGGCCCACATCGCCGGCGGCGTGCTGGCGGCCTACGTGGGCATGCTCGGCGGCGGCGACCCGGTGCAGCAGGCGTTCTACGCCAAGCACCTGCTGGCAGCCAGCATCATGGCCGCACCGGCCACCCTGGTCGTGGCCAAGCTGCTGATTCCGGAAACCGGCACCCCGCTGACCCGCGGCACGGTGAAGATGGAAGTGGAGAAGACCTCCAGCAACATCATCGATGCGGCCGCGGCCGGCGCCGGTGACGGCCTGAAGCTGGCGCTGAACATCGGCGCGATGCTGCTGGCCTTCATCGCCCTGATCGCGCTGCTGAACGCCCCGCTGACCTGGCTCGGCGACGTGACCGGCCTGGCCGCCGCGATCGGCAAGCCGACCAACCTGTCGACCATCTTCGGTTACGTGCTGGCCCCGATCGCCTGGGTGATCGGCACGCCGTGGGCCGATGCCACCACCGTCGGTTCGCTGATCGGCCAGAAGGTCGTGATCAACGAATTCGTCGCCTATACCGAGCTGTCGCAGATCGTGAACGGCCAGGTGGCCGGCGTGAGCCTGTCCGACGAGGGCCGCCTGATCGCCACCTACGCGCTGTGCGGCTTCGCCAACTTCAGCTCGATCGCGATCCAGATCGGCGGCATCGGTGGCCTGGCCCCGGAACGTCGCCACGACCTGGCCAAGTTCGGCCTGCGCGCGGTGCTGGGCGGTACCATTGCCACCTTCATGACGGCGACCATCGCCGGCGTGCTGACGCACTTCAGTTGAACCCTTGGTTGAGAAAAGATTCCCTATGAGCAGCAGTGTCGTTGTCGTCGGTTCCTTCAATGTCGATCACGTGTGGCGGTGCGAGTCGCTGCCGGCACCGGGTGCGACCATTGCCGGCCGCTACAGCACCGGCCCCGGTGGCAAGGGCTTCAACCAGGCCGTGGCGGCCTGCCGCGCCGGCGCCGACACGCACTTCGTGTGCGCGCTGGGCGATGACGCCGGTGGCGCCACGGCACGCGAACTGGCCGCGCACGATGGTTTCGGGCTGATCGCCGAAGCCAGCAGCGAGCCGACCGGCACCGCGGGCATCTACGTCGACGCCCGCGGCCGCAACACCATCGTGATCGGCCCGGGCGCCAATGCCGCGCTCAGCACCGACTTCCTGCACCACCAGCAGGCGCTGCTGACCGGCGCCAAGGTGGTGCTGGTGCAGCTGGAGTCGCCGGTGCCGACCATCGAAGCTGCGCTGGCCACCGCGCGCGAGGCCGGTGTCACCACCGTGCTCAACACCGCGCCGGCCGATGCCCCCTCGACCATCGGCCTGCTCAAGCTGGCCGATGTGATCACCCCGAACGAGACCGAGTTCGCCGCCCTGCTCGGCCGCCACGTCGGTGAGCGCGTGGACGCCAACGATGTTGCCGCGCTGGACGGTGCCAGCCTGCACGCGCTGTGCCGCAAGCTGGTCGGCAACGGTACGGTGGTGGTGACCCTGGGCTCGGTGGGCGTGTTCGTCTCGCATGCCGAAGAGAACCTGCGCGGCGATACCCAGCCGTACTACCGCGTGGGTGCCGAACAGGTGCAGGCGATCGACACCACCGGTGCCGGCGATGCCTTCAACGGTGCACTGGCTGCGTCGCTGGCGCAGGTGGCCGATGCCCCGTTCGCGCGCCACGTGCGCTTTGCCAACCAGTTCGCTGGCCGTTCGACCGAGAAGGAAGGCGCCGCTGCGGCGATGCCACGCTTCACCCCGGCCGACGCAGAAGTGAAGTAGATCCACGCCCTGCGTGGATGAACGAGCCCGGGCATGCAGATGCCCGGGCTTTTTTGTTGGCCACCCATCGCGGCGCGGCGTGGTCGCCGGCCGATCCGCGGCCCCCTGCGGCCACCTGTCGCATTGCCCATGCAGCGCCCCTCGCCCACCATCCGCGCAGCTTCCTTGCTCGGGCAGGACATGGACGGATTCCCCTGGTTGCTGGCTGCCGCCGCCGGTAGTGCCATTGCGGCCCTGTTGCATATCGGCTGCATCGCCTTCGGCGCTCCCTGGTACAGATGCTTCGGTGCTGGCCCGCGCATGGTCCGGCTGGCGCAGGCCGGGCACTGGTGGCCGCCGCTGATGACCGCCGGCATCACCGCCGTGCTGGTGGCCTGGACCCTGTATGCCCTGGCCGCCGCCGGCTGGCATTCACCGTTGCCGGCCAGCCGCTGGGTGCTGCCCGCCATCGCTGCAGTGTTGCTGCTGCGCGCGGCGATGGGCTTCGGCCTGGCGCTGTTCCGCCCCGGCTACAACGGCGCGCGCTTCTGGGCGATCAGCTCGCTGGTCTGCCTGGGTCTGGGGCTGGCCTTCGCCGTGGGTACCCGGCAGGCCTGGCAGAGCCTGGGTTAGCCGGCCACGATCACCCGCCCCTGGGGGCGGCGGAAGCAACCGTCAAGCATCTGCTGATGCCGGTACGGCATGAGGTCGGTGCCGATCGGCCTGAACCGGACCGCGCCCGACACGGCCGTACCGCCGCCCGCGCCCTACAATGGGCGCATGCAGATCGG
This sequence comes from Stenotrophomonas sp. GD03930, assembly GCF_029839665.1. Taxonomy (NCBI): domain Bacteria; kingdom Pseudomonadati; phylum Pseudomonadota; class Gammaproteobacteria; order Lysobacterales; family Lysobacteraceae; genus Stenotrophomonas; species Stenotrophomonas sp. GD03930. The sequence continues at coordinate 2,122,779 of NZ_JAOCAV010000001.1, forward strand.
CCCGTACACCATTGCCCCCAACGTCGTGCTGGCGCCCATGGCCGGCGTCACCGACAAGCCCTTCCGCCTGCTGTGCAAACGGCTGGGCGCGGGCCTGGCCGCCTCGGAAATGACCATCAGCGACCCGCGCTTCTGGAACACGCGCAAGTCGATCCACCGCATGGACCATGACGGCGAACCGGCACCGATCAGCGTGCAGATCGCCGGCACCGAGCCGCAGCAGCTGGCCGAGGCGGCGCGCTACAACGTCGATCACGGTGCGCAGATCATCGACATCAACATGGGCTGCCCGGCCAAGAAGGTGTGCAACGCCTGGGCGGGCTCGGCGCTGATGCGCGACGAGCAGCTGGTGGCGCGCATCCTCGAAGCGGTGGTCAACGCGGTGGACGTGCCGGTCACGCTGAAGATCCGCACCGGCTGGGACTGCGACCACCGCAATGGCCCGCTGATCGCGCGCATTGCCGAGGACAGCGGCATCGCCGCGCTGGCCGTGCATGGCCGCACCCGCGACCAGCATTACACCGGCCACGCCGAGTACGCCACGATCGGCGAGATCAAGGCCGCGCTGCGCATTCCGGTGATCGCCAACGGCGATATCGATTCGCCGCAGAAGGCCGCCTTGGTGCTGAAGCAGACCGGCGTGGATGCGGTGATGATCGGCCGCTCCGCGCAGGGCCGGCCGTGGATCTTCCGCGAGGTGGCGCATTACCTGGCCACCGGCGAAGAACTGCCACCGCCGTCGCTGGCCGAGGTGCGCGACATCCTGCTCGGCCACCTGCATGCGCTGCATGCGTTCTATGGCGAACCGCAGGGCGTGCGCATCGCGCGCAAGCACTTGGGCTGGTATGCCAAGGACCGGCCGGAGAATGCCGCCTTCCGCGCGGTGGTCAACCGCGCCGAAGACCCGCAGAGCCAGATCGCGCTGACCACCGAGTACTTCGATCGCCTGATCGCGGGGGAACCGGCGTTGTCGTCTGCTGCCTGACTGCGCCAGCTGCCTCGCAACCTGCCCGACTGCCTTGATCCGTAGAGTCGAGCTTGCTCGACTGGCTTTCCCGAACAGTCGAGCAAGCTCGACTCTACAAGAGCACACCATGACCCCGCCGATCTCCTCCCCGACCTACCTGCACGGATTCTCCGGCACCGAACAGCAGCGCCTGATGACCCAGGCGCGCCTGCTGGAATCGAGCATCTTCGGCCAGATCGACTACGGCGGTGCGCGTCGCCTGCTGGAAGTGGGCAGCGGCGTCGGTGCGCAGACCGAGATCCTGCTGCGCCGCTTCCCCGAGCTGCACGTGACCGGCGTGGACCTGAGCGAAACGCAGCTGGCCACCGCGCGCGAGAATCTGGCGCGCACGCCATGGTGCAGTGACCGCTACACCCTGCAGCAGGCCGATGCCGGCGAACTGCCGTTCGAGGCACGCAGCTTCGACGCGGCGTTCCTGTGCTGGGTGCTTGAGCACGTGCCTTCACCGGCGCGCGTGCTGAGCGAGGTGCGCCGCGTGCTGGCGCCGGGGTCCCCGGTGTACATCACCGAGGTGATGAATGCCTCGTTCCTGCTCGATCCGTATTCGCCCCACATCTGGCGCTACTGGATGGCCTTCAACGACTTCCAGTACGACCACGGCGGCGACCCGTTCGTCGGTGCCAAGCTGGGCAACCTGCTGCTGGCCGGCGGTTTCCGCGACGTGCATACCGAGATCAAGACCATCCACCTGGACAACCGTGAGCCGGCCCGACGCAAGACGATGATCGCGTTCTGGGAGCAGCTGCTGCTGTCGGCCGCCGACCAGCTGCTGCAGGCCGGCCTGGTGGACGAGGAGACCGTGGAAGGCATGCGCCGCGAGTTCCGGCTGGTGCAGAACGACCCGAACGCGGTGTTCTTCTATTCGTTCGTGCAGGGCCGCGCCACAGTGTATTGAGCCGACGTTCCACTGCCGATTGAGGCAGTAGAGCCACGCCATGCGTGGCTGCCGCCGATGTCCCGCCATCCACGCATGGCGTGGATCTACGGATCAATGCACGGCGGTGTGATCGACCGCACCCGGCGATGTCGCCGGCTCCTGCCAGATCCGCTGCCACATCGCAGCCAACCGGCGACCGGCGTCGGCGCGCGCGGCAGGACTGCTGTAATCCACCCGCACCTGCTCGGGCGTGATCGCCTGCCACTGCCCGTCGGCCTGCTCGGCCACCGCGAAGTTGAAGGTGTAATCCGGCTCCAGGCCCATGCGCAGATCGCTCAGCACCAACCGGCCCTCCACCACCTGCGCGCGCATGAAACCGCGGTTGAACCACTGCAGCCGCTGCACGGCGGGAATCGCAGATGCTTCGCGCAAGGCCTGCACGTTGGACGGATGGCCCTCGAACCGCATCGGGCCCTGGTCGGCCACCAGCGAGCGGTCCCCGACCACGTAGCCATTCGGCGTCATTGCCACCACCCGCCACAGCAGGGTGTTGAACGGCATCGGCACCGAGAAGCGCGGCGCATCGCCCAGGCCCATCGCAGCCAGGCTCTGTTGGGCGGCACGATCAACCTGCGCCTTGGCCATCAGGCCCCAGCCCAGGTAGCCGCTGCTGACCAGCAGGGCCACGCCCAGCGCCTTGCCCGCCCACGGCCGCGCGCAGCCGAACCAGGCCAGCACACAGCCCAGCAGCAGCCACACGGTATAGGCCGGGTCGATGATGAAGACGCTGGAGCCCATCGTCGGGTGCGGCCGCAACGGCCACCACAGCTGGGTGCCGTAGACGGTGAACGCATCCAGCAGCGGATGGGTGACCAGGGCCAGCTGGATCGCCCAGAACCAGCGTACCGGTGACTGCGCGACGCGGCCGTTGCCGAAGCGCCTGAACAGCCACCAGATCAGCGCGGCCACCCACGGCAGCACCAGCAGCGAATGGCTGAAGCTACGGTGGTCGACCATGTTGACGACCGGGTCGGCCGCAGTGAAGCCCAGCCACAGGGCGTCGAGGTCGGGCAGGGTGCCGAGCGCGGCACCGGCCAGCAGGGCCGCGCGGCGATGGCCGGGCGGTGCGATGGCAGCGGCGACGGCGCCACCGAGCACGATCTGGGTCAATGAATCCATGGACCGATGCTAACGCGATGGCCGCGCGTTTGTAGAGTCGAGCTTGCTCGACTGTTCCGCCCCTGTAGAGTCGAGCTTGCTCGACTGCGGATAGAGCAGTCGAGCAAGCTCGACTCTACAAGAGCAGGTTCAGGCCGCCTGCGACAGGCGCGCGCCCGGCAGTTCCACCAGGGTCTGGCCGTTGTGGTCGAGCAGGCGCAAGGCGCCGTCATGGTCTTCGGCCAGCGCGGTCAGGCTTTCGACCCAGTCGCCATCGTTGGCGTAGACCAGGCCATCGCGTTCAATCAGCGCGGCACGATGGATATGCCCGCAGACGATGCCATCCAGGCCACGCCGCCGCACGTCATCCAGCCCGGCCTGCACGAAGCGCTCGATGTAGCGCTCGGCCGCACCACTGCGCTTCTTCAGGAACTCCGACAGCGACCAGTAGCGCATGCCCAGCCGGCGGCGCACGGCGTTCAGCGCCTGGTTGCCGGTCAGGATGCGGTAGTACAGCCAGTCACCGAACTTTTCCTGCAGCCCGCCGAAGTGGGTCACGCCGTCGTAGTCGTCGCCATGCGCCACCAGCAGCCGGCGGCCGTCGGCGGTCACGTGGATGGCGCGTCGGCGCACCTGCATCGCCGGCAGCATCAGCCCGCACACCTGGCGCAGCGATGCATCGTGGTTACCCGGGATGTAGATGATCTCGGTGCCGGCGCGGCGCAGCGCATGCAGGGCCTGGATGACTTCGCTGTGCGACTGCCGCCAGTTGGCGCGGCGATGGGCCATCCACCACAGATCGATGATGTCGCCGACCAGGTACAGGCGTTCGCAGCGCAGCTGCGAGAGGAACCGCGCCAGCTCGCTGGCGTGGCAGTGACGTGAACCCAGGTGCACGTCGGAGACGAACACTGCGCGCCGGTGCGGCGACAGGTTCGCCGGCGCGCTCATGCCGCCGCCCCCGCGTCGCGCAGGTAGCGTTTGCGCTTGTTGGGCCGGATCGCGCACAGGTCCACTTCGATCAGGCCGTCGATCGAGTCACTGAAATCCGGGTCGACACCGAAGGCAAGGAAGCGCGCACCGCCGGGTTCGCACAGATCGGTGTACTGCCGGTACAGCGTCGGCACGCCGGTGCCGAGTGCGGCCAGGTTGGCCTTCAGCACATCGAATGCAGCGCCTGCATCCAGTTCACCGAAGCTCGGCGGCGCGGCGAAGTACTGGAACGGCCGGTTGGACTCGGCCAGGCCGGCGGTACCGCTGTAATAGCGCTGGTAGTACGCCACCAGCTGCTCGCGCGCATCACGCGGCAGCGCGGCGCTGATCGACACGGCGCCGAACAGGTAGCGGATGCCCGGCCGGCACTGCAGGTAGGCACCGATGCCCTGCCACAGGTAGTCCAGGCTGCGGCTGCCCCAGTAGTCGGGCACCACGAAGCTGCGCCCCAGTTCCAGGCCCTCGGCGATGTGGGTGATGGCGTCGTCGGAGTAGCGGAACAGCGACGCGCTGTAGAGCCCGGACAGGCCGTGCCGGGCCAGTGCCTGCGCACCGCGCATGATCCGGTAGGCGCCGGCAATGCGCTGCGCGGCGGCGTCCCAGATCACGATGTGCTCGTACTGCGGATCGTAGTCGTCCAGGTCGCGGCTGCGCCCGGTGCCCTCGCCCACCTGGCGGAAGGTCAGTTCACGCAGGCGGCCCAGCTCCAGCAGCAACGGCGAATCGGCGGTGCAGGTCGCCAGCAGGATCTGCTTGCCATCGGCGGTCTGGCCCAGCTGGGTCGCCGCGGCGATGCCGGCGGCCACCTGCGAGGGCGGCACCGGCGCGGCCAGCGGCTCGGGGCCGGCGCAGGCAACCGCCCCGCCGGTCGCGCCATTGCGGCCCAGCGCGTACAGCGCGCGGCGCACCGCCAACAGCTGCGCCCCGGGATCGCCCGCCTTGGCCAGCTGCATCGGCTCGCCGATGCTCAGTCGCAGCGGGCGGCCACGACGGGTGAACATCTCGCGTGCCAGCAGCGCGGTGCCGGCCGGCTTGAACAGGGTCGAAGCGCCGTAGAACAGCGCCGAGTTGCGCGCCTCCACCCGCACCGGCAGTACCGGCGCGCCCGCAGCGCGGGCGAAACGGACGAAACCGCGCTGCCAGCGGCCATCGCGGATGCCGCGCAGCGACAGCCGCGAGACCTCGCCGGCCGGGAACACGATCACGCACTGCTCGGCGGCCAGCGCCTCTTCAACCGCATGCAGGCTGCCACGCTGCGCCTTGCCACCGAGGATGCGCACCGGCAGCAGCAGATCCTGCAGCGGCGCGATCGCGCCCAGCAGGTCGTTGGCCACGATCCGCACGTCGCGGCGGATGCGGCCGACCGCGTCCAGCAGGGCCAGCGCGTCCAGGGCACCGGAGGGATGGTTGGCGACGATCAGCAGGCGGCCGGTGGCCGGGATCTTCGCCAGTGCGGCCGGGTCCACCTGGTACTGGCCGTCGATGAATTCCAGGCCGGCGGCGACGAAGCCGAATCCGCGCAGGCCTGCGCTGCGCTGCAGGAAGGCTTCGATCTGGTCCAGCCGCGACCAGCGGCCGACGCTGCGCAGCAACGGCCGCGCCAGCTGGCCACGGCGGCCATGGAACCAATCGGGGAAGCGTTGCTGAAGGCGCTGTTCGAGTTCCTGCATGGCGGTTCCATTCATGCCCGGCGGCCGGTTTGGCCGACAGCCTGCGCCCGGCAGGCGGCAGCCATGTGGCGGTTTCGGGGCAGAACGATGACCGCAGACCGGGTGTCGCAGGCGGCGCGGTCGGGGCCGTCAGGCCCCCGGCCCGTTGTCACGCTGGTGGAACACTGGGCACCGAGGCTGGGGCCCAATCCTGCGGGGACGGCCCCTGGCGGGCCTACACGGCCTTAACCACCGCCAACCGGTACAGGTTCACAATGCACAGGCGGCGCACCCCGTGTATCATGCGCGCCCATCTTTCCATCCGAATCAAGGGATATACCGCCTGATGTCCAGCTATCTCTTCACCTCCGAGTCGGTCTCTGAAGGCCATCCGGACAAGGTTGCCGACCAGATCTCCGATGCGGTGCTGGACGCGATCCTGACCCAGGACCAGCGCGCCCGCGTGGCCTGCGAGACCATGGTCAAGACCGGTGTTGCCATTGTCGCCGGTGAGATCACCACCAGCGCCTGGATCGACCTGGAAGCGCTGACCCGCAAGGTCATCACGGACATCGGCTATGACAGCTCCGAGGTCGGCTTCGACGGCGCCACCTGCGGCGTGCTGAACCTGATCGGCAAGCAGTCGCCGCACATCGCCCAGGGCGTGGACCGCAAGAAGCCGGAAGAAATGGGCGCTGGCGACCAGGGCCTGATGTTCGGCTATGCCACCAACGAGACCGACAGCTTCATGCCGGCCGCGATCCACCTGTCGCACCGCCTGGTCGAACAGCAGGCCAAGATCCGCAAGAAGCGCAACTCGCCGCTGTCCTGGCTGCGCCCGGACGCCAAGAGCCAGGTCACCCTGCGCTATGAAAACGGCGTGGTTTCGGCCATCGACGCCGTGGTGCTGTCGACCCAGCACGCCCCGGGCATCAAGCAGAAGGACCTCATCGAGGCCGTCCGCGAAGAGATCATCAAGCCGGTGCTGCCGGCCAAGTGGCTGCACAAGGGCACCAAGTTCCACATCAACCCGACCGGCAAGTTCGAGATCGGCGGCCCGGTGGGCGACTGCGGCCTGACCGGCCGCAAGATCATCGTCGACACCTACGGCGGCTGGGCCCGTCACGGTGGTGGCGCGTTCTCCGGCAAGGACCCGTCCAAGGTCGACCGTTCGGCAGCCTACGCGGCCCGCTACGTCGCCAAGAACGTGGTTGCCGCCGGCCTGGCCGACCGTTGCGAAGTGCAGGTTTCCTACGCCATCGGCGTGGCTGAGCCGACCTCGATCTCGGTCACCACCTTCGGCACCGGCAAGATCAGCGACGACAAGATCGAGAAGCTGATCCGCAAGCACTTCGACCTGCGCCCGTACGGCATCATCAAGATGCTGGACCTGGTGCACCCGATGTACCAGCAGACCGCCGCCTACGGCCACTTCGGCCGCAAGCCGAAGGAGTTCAGCTACCTCAACGGCGAAGGCGAGACCGTCAACGCCACGGCCTTCTCCTGGGAGAAGACCGACCGCGCCGCCGCCCTGCGCGCCGATGCGAAGCTGAAGTAAGAAACACGAAGGGCCGCTCACGCGGCCCTTCTGCTTTCGGTAGAGCCGGCCGCTGGCCGGCTTTTTCATGGCGTCCGGAAACCATCGCGCGGTTGCCGGCCAGCGGCCGGCACGACCCGGTAACCGATACAATCCGGCGCATGTCGACCGAACTGAAAACCCACCAGCTGTCCATGACCGTGCTGATGTCGCCGGAGATGGCCAATTTCTCCGGCAAGGTCCACGGTGGCGCCATCCTGCGCCTGCTCGACCAGGTGGCGTATGCCTGCGCCAGCCGCTATGCCGGCAGTTACGTGGTCACCCTGTCGGTGGACCAGGTGATGTTCCGCCAGCCGATCGCGGTGGGTGAGCTGGTCACCTTCCTGGCCTCGGTGAATTACACCGGCACCTCATCGATGGAGATCGGCATCAAGGTGGTGGCCGAGGACATCCTCAAGCGCAGCGTGCGCCACGCCAACAGCTGCTTCTTCACCATGGTGGCGGTGGATGAAGAGGGCCGGCCGACGCCGGTGCCGACCTTGCAGCCATCCACCTCCGACGAGAAGCGCCGCCAGGCCGCCGCGCAGATCCGCCGCCAGCTGCGACAGGAAATGGAACAGCGCCATCTGGAACTGCTGGCGTCGAACCCGCCTTCGCCGGAGGAGTGAGGTAGTGCCGGCCGCTGGCCGGCAACCTCCTCATTGCCGGCCAGCGGCCGGCACTACCCTGCCAGGTGGATCACCCCGTGTTCTGCACGCCCTGCGAAACACCGTTCACGCAGGCCACCAGTGCGCGCAGCAGATCGTCATCCTCGCGCCCGCTGGCCCGCCAGCGCTGCAGCAGGTCCACCTGCAGCACGCTGATCGGATCGACGTAGGGGTTGCGCAGGCGGATCGACAGCGCCAGCCGCGCGTCGTGGTCGAGCAGCGTCCGCTGGTCCATCAGCGCCAGCAGCCAATGCCGGGTCAGTTCCAGTTCGCGCTGCACCTGCGGGAAGAAGCGCCCGTGCAGCTCACCGGACAGCTTCGAGAACTGCTCGGCAATGGTGATATCGCCCTTGGACAGCACCATCGCGATGTCATCCAGGAAGGTGCGGAAGAACGGCCAGTCACGTGCCATCTCGCGCAGGGTCTGCTCGTGGCCGGCATCGACCGCGGCCTGCAGGCCGCTACCCACGCCGTACCAGCCGGGAATGACCGCACGCGCCTGGCTCCAGGCAAATACCCACGGAATCGCACGCAGGTTGCCCAGCGCGGCGTCCTGGCCGAGCCGGCGCGATGGCCGCGAGCCCAGCGTCATGCGCTCGATCACATCGATCGGCGTGGCAGTGCGGAAATAGTCCATGAAGCCGGACTGGCCAACGAAGCCGCGATACACCTCGCTGCTGGCCGAGGCCACCGCGTCCATCACCGGCCGCCAGTCGTCCTCGCGCGACTCAGGTGCGCGTGGCCGCAGGCTGGCACGCAATACCGCCCCGGTGGCCTGCTCCAGCGAACGCAGGGCCAGCGCACGGATGCCGTACTTGCGGTGGATCACCTCGCCCTGCTCGGTCACCCGCAGGCGACCATCGATGCTGCCACGCGGCGAGGCATCCACCGCGTGCGTGGTCTTGCCGCCACCGCGGCTGATCGAGCCACCACGGCCATGGAAGAAGGTCAGGCGGATGCCGGCCTCGGCCGCCACCTCCAGCAGTTCCACCTGCGCGCGCTGCAGGCCCCAGCGCGAGGCGGCGATGCCACCATCCTTGCTGCTGTCCGAATAGCCCAGCATCACCATCTGCACGTCATCGCGTGCATGCAGGTGTGCGCGATAGATCGGGTCGGCCAGCAGATCACGCAGGGTCGCGGTGCCGCGCTTGAGGTCATCCACGGTCTCGAACAGGGGGGCGATATCCAGCGGCACCGTGCCGCCCTCTTCCACCAGACCGCCGCGACGTGCCAGCGCCAGCACCGCCAGCACGTCACTGCGGTCATGCGCCATCGAGATGATGTAGCTGCCCAGCGCATCGCCGCCATGGCGCGCGCGTGCATCTGCCAGTGCGGCGAACACCGCATCCAGGCGCTGGTTGCCCTCGTCGTCACTCTTCGGCAGCGCGGCTTCACCACTGGCATGCGGCGCCAGCAGGTGCGCGCGCGCCACGGAATCCAGACCGTCCCACGCCGCGTCACCGCCCAGCACGGTGGCCAGCGCGCGCGCATGCACGCTCGACTCCTGGCGCACATCCAGCCGTGCCAGATGGAAGCCGAAGGTCTTGACCCGCCACAGCAGGCGCTGCACGGCAAAGCCACCGGCATGCTCGCCGCGGTGGGCGCGCAGGCTGTCGAGGATCAGCTGCAGGTCGTCGATCAGTTCATCCGGGCCGGCATAAGCCCCTTCGCCATCGTCCAGCGTAGCCTGCAGGCGCGCGCGCATGCGGTCGTTGAGCAGGCGGTACGGCATGTCGGCGTGGCGCGGGCGCGACTGCACCTGTGGCAGCAGCTGCTGGTAGTGCGCCACGCGCGCCTGCAGTGCGTCGCTCACGCCCACCCGTTCGGTGGACTGGCTGAGCAGGCTGGCCAGCTGCAGCAGTTCCTTCTGGTAGCGCCCCAGCACGGCCTGCCGCTGTGCATCCAGCGTATTGCGGATGGTGCTGGCATCCACGTTCGGGTTGCCGTCCATGTCGCCGCCCACCCAGGTACCGAAGCGCAGCAGTCGCGGCAGCGGCAGCTCTTCGCCGTAGGTATCGCGCAGCGCCTGTTGCAGCGATTCGTAAAGCACCGGTATCACCCGGTACAGCACCTGCACCAGGTAGAAGCCGACGTGCTCGCGCTCGTCATCGACAGTGGGCCGCACCGGCGAGGAATCGGTGGTCTGCCACGACGCGGTCAGCGCCATGCGGAAGCGCGCGGCATCGGCCGCCGCTTCGCCCGGCGTGCGCTGGCCGTCGAGGTTGTCGACCAGGCTGGCCACCATCAACTGCTCTTTCTCCAGCAGCGCGCGGCGCACGGCTTCGGTGGGATGCGCGGTGAACACCGGCTCGATGTCGATGCGCGGCAGCCACTGCGCCAGCTCGTCCAGGCTCACGCCCTGCGCCTTCAGGTGCTGCAGTGCATCCTGCAGGCCATCGGGCTGCGCACCTGCAGTACCGGCGCGCTGGTAGTCACGGCGACGGCGGATGCGATGCACGCGCTCGGCGATGTTGACCACCTGGAAGTAGGTGCTGAAGGCCCGCACCATGGTCTCGGCCTGCTGCGGCGAGCGCCCGGCCAGGCCATCGGCCAGCTCCGACAGTGGCGCCTGGTTCTCGCGGCGGGCGATGGCGCGGGTGCGCACGTCTTCCACATCGTCGAGGAAGGCGGCGGAGACCTGTTCCACCAGCAGGTCGCCGACCAGCGCGCCGAGCCGGCGCACGTCATCGCGAAGGGGAAGATCGGGAGAAGCGAACTCGATGCTGCTGCGGTACTCGTTCATCGGCGACGCACAGGCCTCGGTCAACGGATCCAGACCCCAAGCCTATCCCAGATCGGGCGTCGTGCTGCGATGCAAAAATGGTTTCATCTGGTAGTGCCGGCCGCTGGCCGGCAACCTCAGGTTGCGTGGGTCCATGAGGTTGCCGGCCAGCGGCCGGCACTACCGGGTCCGGTCAGCGCTTCTTCTTCGCCTTGCCCTGCTCGGCCGGGCCGATGGTCTGCTCCAGCCAGCGCTCGCTCTCGGCCAGCATGGTCATGATCGATTCGCGCGCGCGGTAGGCATGCGATTCGTTCGGCAGCATCACCAGCCGCGCGGTGCCACCCAGGCCCTTCACCGCGGCGAACATGCGCTCGCTCTGGATCGGGAACGTGCCGGAGTTGTTGTCGTCGACGCCGTGGATGAAGAGGATCGGATCCTTGATCCTGTCGGCGTAGTTGAACGGCGCCATCTTCTGGTACACGTCCTGCGCCTGCCAGTAGTTGCGCTCCTCGGCCTGGAAGCCGAACGGCGTCAGCGTGCGGTTGTAGGCACCGCTGCGCGCGATGCCGGCCTTGAACAGGCGGGTGTGCGCCAGCAGGTTGGCGGTCATGAACGCACCGTAGGAATGGCCACCAATGGCGATGTGATCGCGGTCGGTCACGCCACGCCGCACCACTTCATCCACCGCAGCCTGCGCATTGGCCACCAGCTGTTCGATGTAGGTGTCGTTGGGTTCCTTGTCGCCCTCGCCGATGATCGGCATCGACGGGCTGGCCAGCACCACGTAGCCCTTGGCCAGGAACGCCTGCGGGCCCCAGTAGCTGATCGCGTTGAAACGGTACGGCGAATCGGTCACCTGGCTGGCCGCGGCCGCGCTCTTGAACTCGCCCGGGTAGGCCCACATCAGCAGCGGGCGCGGGCCGTCGCGCTTCGGGTCGTAGCCCGGCGGCAGCAGCAGGGTCGCGGTCAGATCGACGCCGTCCTTGCGCTTGTAGCGGATCTGCTCCTTCTGCACGCCCTTCAGCTGCGGCAGCGGGTGGGCAAAGTGGGTCAGCGCGCGCGGCGCGGCGCCGGCGTCGGCCAGCGACTGCACGTAGAAGTTGGCCGGCTCGTCCGGGCTTTCACGGCTCAGCAGCAGCGAACTGCCCTGTTCGTCCAGCAGCGCAACCGGCAACGAATAGCTCGGTGCCTGCGAGTGGAACAGGCGCGTCGCCTTGCCCGTGGCGATGTCGAAGCGATCAACGAACGGGCGGTCGCCTTCCGGCGAGGCACCGGCACCGGCCAGGTACAGGCTGCTGCCATCGGTGCTGGTCTGCAGCAGCGAGCGGCCGCGGTCGTCGCTGGACATCAGCGGCCGGCCCGGATCGGCGTAGCGGTCCTGCGCGTCGCGATCCCACAGCAGGCGCGGCTCGGCACCGGCGTTGTCCGGGGCGATCAGCCAGGTCTTGGTCTTGCGGGTCTTCCACCACGATTCGGTCAGCAGGGCCAGGTCGCCACGGCCCCAGCTGATGCCGGCCAGGCGGCTGCCGAGCTGGGCCAGGGTCACCGGCGGTTTGTCGAACGGTGCGGCCTGCATCAGCACCGCATCGCGCACCTTGGCCTCCCTGTTCGGGTCGCCGCCGTCCTGCGCCTCGGCCCACACCAGGGTGGCATCGGCATCACCGCGCCAGCGGATGTCACGCACGCCGGTCACTTCGGCATCGTTGCCGGTCGGCAGGCCTTCCACCAGCGGGCGTACCGCCACGGTGTGCACCAGCTTGCCGCTGGCACGGTCGATCACTTCGATGCGGCGCGGGAAGCTGTCCACCGGCACCACGTACGAGTACGGCCGCTGCACCGGCTGGCGCAGCACGTAGCGGCCATCCGGCGAAACCGAGAAGCCCATGAAGATGCCGGCCGCGCCGATCGGGCGGGTGTTGCCGTCGAGGCTGACTTCCACCGGCTGGGTGGTGGCGTAGTAGTCGAACTGGCGCGCGTCGGCTTCGTTCTTCAGCAGGTCCTGGTAGGTACGGATCGAGACGACGCCGCCGCCCTGGCTGGTCTGCTGCACGGCCGGGCCGGTCGGGATGCCGTCGGCGGCGGGGGCGGCGCCCAGGTTGGCCGGGCGGGTGAACACCACCAGCCCACGGCTGTCCGGCAGCCACTGGTAGCCACTGCCCATCACCGTGTTCAGGCCGGCGACCAGGCGGCGGGCGCTGCCGCCGGCCACATCCACCAGCCACAGTTCATTGGCGCCGCTGGCGGCGTCCACCTGGTTGAAAGCCAGCCACTTCTGGTCCGGCGACCACATCAGGCTGGCGATCGACAGCGTGCCCGGCAGGCCGCTGATCGGCCGTTCCTTGCCGTCGGCCACGTTCATCAGCCACAGCTTCTGGCCAAAGCTGAAGCGGCTGTCGGAGAACGTGCGCGGGTTGATGCGCTGGCCGGCCAGCTTCAGTTCCGGCTGCGCCACCACCTGGATCGAGGGCAGCGAAGGCATCTGCATCAGTGCGGCCACGTCGCGGCGCGGCGACAGGAACAGCGACGGCGCGCGCGGCGCGTCGACCACCGCCTGCAGCGCGGCCGAGGGCAGTTCGTACGCCGTGACGCCCTGCGCCTGCGTCGCCGCCGGCTGCGGGGTGGCCGAGAAGGCCAGCGGGGCCACTGCCAGCAGCCCCATCGACAGGACCAGGCCGGTCCAGCGCCGTGCGCGGCGCGTGTGCATGCTCATCGTTCCACCTGTGTGATGCGTGAAAACACCGACCTTAACAGGCCGTGCATGCCTGCCCATCTGCCGATGGTTGGGTCATCCCTGTGTCATGACGGGGCCGCGATATAATGGGGGTCCTCCCCTGCCGAGGGGCGCTGCGACCGGATCCCACGAGGCCCGGCCAGGCTCGGTAAGGTGGCTATGCAACAACGGCGCCCGGCCAGATGCGAGCACCCGCTCGCCCACAACCGGAGCACACGAATGAACGCTGTTGCCAAGACCTTCTCCACCGAAGGTGATTACAAGATCCGCGACATCACGCTGGCCGACTGGGGCCGCAAGGAACTGGACATCGCCGAGCACGAGATGCCGGGCCTGATGTCGATCCGCCGCAAGTACCAGGCCGAGCTGCCGCTGAAGGGCGTGCGCGTGACCGGCTCGCTGCACATGACCATCCAGACCGCGGTGCTGATCGAGACCCTGAAGGACATCGGCGCCGACGTGCGCTGGGCCTCGTGCAACATCTTCTCGACCCAGGACCACGCCGCTGCCGCCATCGCCGCCACCGGCACCCCGGTGTTCGCCTGGAAGGGCGAAACCCTGGAAGAGTACTGGGACTGCACCCTGGACGCGCTGACCTTCACCCTGGCCGACGGCACCCTGACCGGCCCGGAGCTGGTGGTCGACGACGGCGGTGACGTGACCCTGCTGATCCACAAGGGCTACGAGCTGGAAAACGGCAGCGACTGGGTCAACACCGCGTCCTCCTCGCACGAAGAACAGGTCATCAAGAACCTGCTCAAGCGCGTCGCCAAGGAGCGCCCGGGTTACTGGGGCCGCGTGGTGAAGGACTGGAAGGGCGTCTCCGAAGAGACCACCACCGGCGTGCACCGCCTGTACCAGCTGGCCCAGGCCGGCACCCTGCTGATCCCGGCGATCAACGTCAACGACTCGGTCACCAAGAGCAAGTTCGACAACCTGTACGGCTGCCGCGAGTCGCTGGCCGATGGCCTGAAGCGCGCGATGGACGTGATGCTGGCCGGCAAGGTCGCCGTGGTCTGCGGCTACGGCGACGTCGGCAAGGGCTGCGCCGCGTCGCTGCGTGCCTATGGCGCGCGCGTGATCGTCACCGAGATCGACCCGATCTGCGCCCTGCAGGCGGCGATGGAAGGCTATGAAGTCAACACCATCGAATCGACCCTGGGCCGTGCCGACCTGTACGTCACCACCACCGGCAACAAGGACATCATCCGCATCGAGCACCTGAGCGCGATGAAGGACCAGGCCATCGTCTGCAACATCGGCCACTTCGACAACGAGATCCAGGTCGATGCGCTGGTCTCGTTCGCCGGCATCAAGCACGTCAACATCAAGCCGCAGGTGGACAAGTACATCTTCCCGAACGGCAACGCGATCTTCCTGCTGGCCGAAGGCCGCCTGGTGAACCTGGGCTGCGCCACCGGCCACCCGAGCTTCGTGATGTCCAACAGCTTCGCCAACCAGACCCTGGCACAGATCGACCTGTGGGCGAACAAGGACAGCTACGAGAAGAAGGTCTACCTGCTGCCGAAGAAGCTGGACGAGGAAGTGGCCCGCCTGCACCTGGAAAAGATCGGCGTGAAGCTGACCACCCTGAGCCAGGAACAGGCCGACTACATCGGCGTGCCGGTGGAAGGCCCGTTCAAGCCGGACCACTACCGCTACTGATGCCTGTGGCGTGCCGGCCCACGGCCGGCGCACCCCGTGCATGCAACACACGCAACGGGCGCCTTCGGGCGCCCGTTCTGCGTCTGCCCCTCAGAAGTCGAAGTTGACCGGAATCCTGGCCAGGCTGATGTCGGGCGGGTCGTCTCGCTTGCTGGTAAACGTCCAGGCCGATGCCGCGTCGACGGCTGCCGCATCCAGCGTGGGATGGCCACTGGACTCGGCGATGATCCTGCCGGTGACCCGGCCTTCGCGGTTGATCACCACCAGCACCACGGTCGTGCCTTTCAGACCCTGCTTGTACGCCTCCTGCGGATACCTTGGGGCAGGCGATGACAGCGGCCACCATCCCACCGGCGGCGCATCCGGCGGGTCGGTATCGACCAGGCAGCGCTCGGGTATGCGGATGCCCATGCGGGTGTCCTGCTTCGGATCCACTTCCATGGCAATGCCGCGACAGTTGCCCGCCAGCGCGGCGAGGAACAGCGCCTGCCGCCACGTTGCGCGGATATCCGACCCGACCCCGGTGAAACGGCATTGGTCGCCCTTTCGATGCGATGCCATCGACACCATGCCCGCATCGATCAAGTCCCGCACGGCCTGCCCGCGTGTACAGCGGTCCTCACTGGCCAGGGCCGGACCAGCGACCACCATCATTCCGGCAAGCAGACCCGCCGCAATCATCCGCTGATAGGCCACTCCACTCCCCTGTGCTGCGTTCTGTTGACCCGAGTCTGCCACGCCATGCATGGATGCTCCACCCGCAATAGCCTCGGTCAAGGCAACGCCTCCGCCCCGCGCTACGATGCCTCCATGACCCCGGCCATCAACCTGCTCAAGCGCGAGAAGATCGCCCACACCGTGCGCAGCTATGTGCACGACGCCCACGCCGAATCGTATGGCGGCGAAGCCGTCGACAAGCTCGGCCTCGACCCGGCCCAGGTGTTCAAGACCCTGCTGGCCAGCACTGAAACCCACGAACTGCTGGTAGCAATCGTGCCCGTGGCCGGCCAGCTGGACTTGAAGGCGCTGGCCGAAGCGGCCGGCTGCAAGAAGTGCGAGATGGCCGCCGCCGATTCCGCACAGCGCGCGACCGGCTACCTGGTCGGCGGCATCAGCCCGCTCGGCCAGAAGAAGCGCCTGCGCACCTTCCTGGATGCCAGCGCCGAAGTGCTGCCCACGCTGCATGTCAGCGCCGGCCGCCGCGGCCTGGAAGTGGAACTGGCGCCCGGCGAACTGCTGCGCCTGACCGCCGGCCACTACGCGGCAATCGGCAAGGCACGCTGATGCGCTGGCCGTGGTTCGCCGCACCGTCACCCCGGCTTGAAGATCCACAGGCCGATGTACTGCTGCAGGACCTGCTGTCACGCGACGGTGCACGCATCACCGACGCGGCACGCACGGTCGCACGGCTGTTCAGCGCGTCGTCGCTCGAGGCGCTGGCGGTGCACACGGACCTGATTGAAAAATGCTGCCAGGGCATCGCACTGGGCGGCATGCTGATCAGCAACCAGGCGCACCTGAAGGCGGCCCTGCAGCGGCTGCGCTACTGGCAGGCACGCCAGGGCTGCCTGTGCGCGCTCAATCCCGGCTACCCGTTCTTCGATCCGCGTCGCCTGCTTGAACAGGGGCAGATGCAGCTGCTCTCGGTGCAGGACGCCGAGGATGGATGGGGCGACTGCCACACCGTTGCCTGCACGCAGTGCGGCCAGCACTGGCAGGCGATCGACCGCGAATACCATTACCCCTGGTGGGAGTGGAAAGCCATCTGACAGGGACGCAGCCACGCATGGCGTGGCTCTACCGCGGTCCAGTAGATCCACGCCATGCGTGGATGGCGGTCACTCCACCAGCTCATACCGCATCGGCACCCGCACAATGGTCAACTCCGGCACGGTGCTCTCCGCTTCGGCACGGACGAAAGGCCAGCCACGCAGGTCATCCACCGCTGCTTCATCCAGCAGCGCATGGCCACTGGATGTCTCCACGATCACGGCGACAACCGCCCCGTGCGCATCAATCAAGGCCTTCAGCAGGCTGCGCCCGGACAGCCCCTGCTGCATGGCCTCCGGCGGATAACGCGGCGACACACCACGCGCCGGCTTCCACGCAATCCCCTCGCCCGCGAACAGGTCCCGGCTGCTGCGCGCCGCGCAATGCTTGGGCAGACGCAACTGCAGGGATAGACGTGCGTCATCCACGCTCACTTCCGCAGGCGTCGCGCAGGCATGCCGCGCGAGCATCTCCAGCATCTGCTGTTGCCGACGCAGCGCCTTGCCGTTGGCGGCAGTCACCTCCACCACGCAACGCGCATCCTTGGGCTGCATCGACAACGCGGTCACCCCCGCATCGCGCAGCGCGGGAACGGCCGCCAACGGCGAGCACGCCGTCTCCGCCGCCGGTCCTTCCGCCAGAGCTGCTGTGGCGGGCAGCAGGCCCGCCAGCACCATTGGAATCATCCCTGCCCAGCTCCGCATGCCCCGCCCTCCGTGGGTTTATCTGGCCCGATCATACCTGGCGCATGGCAGCGGGTGATCGGGTCAGAGCCCCGCGGTGCGAGGATCTGACCCGCGACGGCTACGGGCGCCAGTTGGCATTGTTCTCCCAGAACGCCACCGAGCGCTGGTAGGCCTCACGGTCCAGCGCCACGCCGGAGCCCCCCTCCTCCACGCCCAGCGCATTGCGCATCATGGTGATCGGCGCCATCGGCACTTCTTCCGGTTCGGCGGTGTAGATGCAGCCGACGATGCCCCAGTCGGCCTCGATCGGCGAACCTTCCTTGGCCAGCTGCTCGGCGCTGTACAGGATCACCACCAGGTAGTTCGCGCGCGGCGATTCCACGCCTTCGAACCAGCGCACCAGCACCGGCAGCTCATCGCGGTTGCGCGCTTCATAACCGCTACGCAGCTGGTGGCGGTTGGCCTCGGTCACCGGAACCGTCAGGCAGCGTGTGCTGGTCCAGTTCTCGTAGACAAACAGCTTGCAGAACGGCGCATAGCCGTCGAGCACCTTCAGCGGTGCGTGCGCATTGAGGTGCGCCTCGAACTGCTCGGCGGTGCAATCCTGGATGGTGTTGCCGCGCGGCACGCGCGGGAACAGGCGGGGACGGGCGAAATCGGTGAGGACGATGGACATGGCGCGATGTGATCAGGAGTTCTGCCGTACAGGGTAACCGCCCCGCAGGCGGCAGGGGCGGATGCCGATGCTCACTGGCATCCGATCCAGGATTGCCGCACCCTGCGCAGGACCCACCGCAAGGATCGCCGGCTCATGGAAGCAGCGCGCGTATTGCCCCGTCCCGCCCACCTTCGTCGCTGGCTGAAGGTGCTGGCCGTACTCCCGCTGGCGCCGCCGTTGCTGTTCGCCGCCGCCCTGTTCTGGCCGCTACCGGCACCGCCGCTGCCCGAGCCCGGCAACAGCCGCCTGATCGTCAACGCCCGGGTGGTAGACGTCGTGCGCGGCCAGGTCAGCGAACCGACCACGGTGACGCTGCGCAACGGCACGATCACCGCCATCGGCGGAAGCGTTGCCGATGCAGCGTTGCCGGTCTTCGACGCCGGTGGCCGCTGGCTGCTGCCCGGCTTCTGGGACATGCACACCCATGCACTACAGTTGTCGCCGCAACTACAGTTCCCGCTGATGCTGGCCAACGGCATCACCGGTACCCGCGACATGATGGACTGCCCGCAGGCCACCGATCCGCTGATCGCCTGCGTGGCCGACAAGCGCCGCTGGACCGCACAGGCCATTGCCGGGCAGCAGGTTGCGCCACGCTTCGTGCAGGTCGCCAGCTTCTACTTCGAAGATCCTGCGCTCGCGCCGGAAGCCGCCGCTGAGCGTGCACACACGTACAGCGCGCGTGGCGTTGACGCATTGAAGGTCTACAACCGGCTGCGTGCCGATACCTACCAGCGGCTGGCCACCGAGGCACAGCAGCTGCGTCGCCCGCTGGTCGGCCACCTGCCCAGGGCCGTGCCACTGGAAACCGCGTTGCAGGCCGGCCAGCGCAGCTTCGAGCACGCCCATCTGTTCGTACGCCACTGCTTCGACAACGCGGCGGCGTGGCGCGGTGGCACGCTCGATGGCGAAGACCCGACCGCGCTGGCCGAACGGATGGTCAGCGGCTACCAGCCAGCCCTCTGCAGCGAAGCGTTCGGATTGATGCAGGCCAGCGCTGCAGCGTTCGTGCCGACCCACGTCACCCGCGAGGAAGACGCGCGCGCACGCGATCCGGCCTTCATCAACGATCCGCGCCTGGCCTATCTGGATCCACTCTCCCGCTGGGCGTGGCGCGACGATCTGCAGGCCACGGTGGAGCACTACCCAGGCCTGCGCGGCGAAGACGTGCTGAAAGCCTACTTCGCGCATGGACTGGCGCTGACCGGTGCCGCGCATCGTGCGGGCGTCACCGTGCTGGTCGGCACCGATACCGGGCTGGGCGGTTTCCGCTACCACGATGAACTGCAGTGGCTGCGACGGGCGGGACTGAGCCAGGCCGACGTACTGCGTGCCGCCACGCTGCAGGCCGCGCGTCATCTGGAGCTGCAGGCATCGCACGGCAGCATCGAGGTCGGCAAGGCCGCCGACCTGGTCCTGCTCGATGGCAACCCGCTGCACGACACCGCCAACACCCGCCGCGTGCACGCCGTGCTGCTGGCCGGGCACCTCTACGACCGCCCGCGACTGGATGCCCTGCAGGCCTACGCCCTTGCGCAGGCACGATCGCCCGCGGTGATGGCACGCCTGCTGTGGGGCTTCGCCACCAGCCCGGTCAGTGCCGAACTGTAGCGGCAGCTACAACGCCATCCGCTCGCGCAGCTCGCGTGCCTGCCGCCGCGATACTTCCACTTCGCTGCCGTCATCCAGCGCCAAGTCGTAGCCATCGCCGATGCTCGGCGTCACCGCGCGGATACGGCGCAGATTGACCAGCGTGTTGCGGTTGGCCCGGAAGAACAGCTCCTGCGGCAGGCGTGCTTCCAATGCGCTCAGGCTGCGGGTCAGCAGCGCGTTCTGGTCGCGGAACCACAGCCGCGTGTAGTTGCCGTCCACCACCAGCCGCCGGATCTCGGAGACCGCCACGAACCAGCAGCGCTCGCCCTCGCGCACGAACACCTGGTCCTGCGCGCCCAACGTGCCACGCAGCGCGGGCGCTTCAGTCGTCTCCACCTCGCGCTGGCGCGCCCGCTGCAGCGCTTCCAGCAGCCGCGGCGCCTCCACCGGCTTGACCAGATAGTCCAGCGCGTTGGCCTGGAAGGCGCGTACCGCATAGCCGTCGAAGGCCGTGACGAACACCACCGCCGGCACGGATTCCAGCCCCTCCAGCACGTCGAAGCCACTGCCGGAGGGCATCTGCACATCCAACAGCACCAGGTCTGGTGCCAGCGTTGCAATCGCCTCGCGCGCAGCCGGCACGTCGTCGGCCTCGCCCACGCACTGCACCCACGGCAACGCCGACAACAGCGTGCGCAGCTCCTGCCGCGCCAGCCGTGCATCATCAACGATCAACACACGCAGCACGCCACTCATTGCGGAATCTCCAGCAGGGCCTGCATGCGCTCGCCGACCGGCTGCAGGGTGAAACGACCTTGCGTACCGAGCTGCGCACGCAGATAGGCCAGGCCGACACCATGCCCGTGAGTGGGTTCGATCGCGCTGCCCAATGGATTGTCCACCTGCAGGCGCAGCACATCGTTGTCCAACGTGGCACGGATCTGCACTTCGCCACCGCCGGGGCGGCTGGCGATGCCGTGCTTGATCGCGTTTTCCACCAGCAGCTGCAGCGCCATCGCCGGCAACTGTGCCTGCGTGGCATCGGCATCAATCTGCTGCCGCACCTGCAGGCGCTGTTCGAAGTGGATCGCCTCGATCGCCAGATAGTCATCCACCACCGCCAGTTCCTCGGCCAGCGTGACCTGCTCGTTGCGGTTGTGCGCCAGCGCCTGGCGCAGGGTGCGCGACAGGCGGGTGACCATGTCGCGTGCGCGCTCGGGATCTTCCAGGATCAACGCACGCAGGTTGTTCAGCGCATTGAACATGAAATGCGGATTGAGCCGCGCGCGCAGTGCATCGCGCTCCAGCGCGCTGCGTTCGGCTTCCGCGCGCAGGCGGGCCAGCTCCGCGCCACGTATCCGGCGCAGGCTGTGCAGGCCCGCCCAGAGCGCGGTCCACAGCGCCAGCATCACCGCCGTGGTGTACCAGTAGAGCAGCAGCGCCTTGGGGCTGAAGTCGGCCACCTGGCGACCGGCATCCACCCATCCCAGTGCCAGCGCCGTGTGCAGGGCGATGATCACCAGCGCCTGCGCCAGCGCC
The DNA here is from genome assembly GCF_029839665.1 of Stenotrophomonas sp. GD03930. NCBI lineage: Bacteria > Pseudomonadati > Pseudomonadota > Gammaproteobacteria > Lysobacterales > Lysobacteraceae > Stenotrophomonas > Stenotrophomonas sp. GD03930. Next base: position 2,144,151 of record NZ_JAOCAV010000001.1, read on the forward strand.
GCGCCGAGCGCCACCGACACGGCCAGCCGCAACAACAGCCCGGCGGTACCGCGCGACCACCAGCCGGCGCGCAGGGCCAGCGCACGAATGCCACCGCTGCAGCCGAACAGGCTGACCGCCAGGCCGACCGTGATCAGCACGCCCGCGCTTCCGGCGTCGGCCAGATAGGCATGCCGCAGCCCGAGGCCGGCGACCGCGTAGAGTGCCCACACCAGCGCATTGAGCAGCCAGAAGCGTACCGACGAAGAGGAGTCCGGCATGTCCATTCCGAGGCGTGTTGAAACTCAGGGGTGACGGTCGAGGAAGGCCTGCACCTGCCCGCGCAGCCAGCTCGGATAATCCCACATCAGGAAGTGGAAACCCTGCGCGCTCATCGCGATCTGCACATCGTGCAGCTTCACGTACTGGGCCTGGAACACCGCCCGGGTGCTCGCCTCGGTGCCGCCCATCGGCTGGTAGCCGGCCCAGCTGCCCAGCACCAGTGTCGGCGCGTTGATCGAGGCGATGCTGTCACGCACGTCGGTGGTCATCACCGCGTGCATCGCATCAGCCGTGGTCTGGCGGTCACTGCTTTCGCCCCAGCGGCCCAGTTCGGCCTGCCGCTGCGGGTCACGGGTCATGCCCGGCAGACCGGCCTTCAGCTGCGCCTGCCATTGCGCGGCGTCGGCGGCGAGCATGCCCTTGCGCAGCTGCTCGGCCATCGGCCGCACGCTGTCCGCGGTGGCATTCGGGTCGCGTGCCGCCGGCAGGAACGGCAGCGCGTCCACCACCACCAGCGCGCTGACCGCCTTCGGCTCTGCCTGCGCCATCTGCAACCCCAGCAGGCCACCCAGGCTGTGGCCAACCACCACTACCGGCCCCAGATGCTGGTCATGCAGGTAGGCCAGCAGCTGCGCGCGCATCGCCGGCAGGAACCCGGCCGGGCGCGGATCGGCCGGCGCGGTGCCTGCAAAACCCGGCAGCTGCACCAAGTGGCACTGCACGTCCTTCAGGGCCAGGCAGGTCTCACGCCAGACCTCGGCGCTGCTGTTGAGGCCGGGGATCATCAACAGCGGGCGGCCCTTGCCGACCACCTCGACCTGCACCTTGCCGGGGGCCGGGGCCGCATGCGCCGATCCGGAACCCAGCACGGCCATCGCCATGCCGATCATCGCCAGCCGTGCCAGCGCCTTCATTGCATACCAGAGTGCCAGGAAGATCTTCATCGTCTGCTCCTTCATCGAGTGGGTGTTGCCGGGTTGGGCTCAGCGTGCCGCCAGCCACGGCGCCCCTGTTGCGAATCCGGAGCAACGGCCGGACACCCGGGCGAACGGTCGCCGGCGGGGGACGGTGCCCGCCACATCGCGAGTACACATCCATCTTGATGAAGCGATATACTTACCCGCACCTGCCGCCGCCGCCCGCGCCATGACCGCCATCAGCTTCGAGTTCTATCCTCCCAAGACCGACGAACAGCGCAGCCAGCTCGACCGCGCCGCGGACAAGCTGAAGGACTACGGGCCCGAGTACGTGTCATGCACCTTCGGCGCCGGTGGATCGACCCTGAGCTACACCTCCGAAACCGTGCGCCACCTCAACCAGCACCATGGCTTCGAAGCGGCCCCCCACCTGTCCTGCGTTGGCGGCACCCGCCAGGAAATCCGTGAACTGCTCAAGCTGTACCGCGCCATCGGCTGCGACCGCCTGGTCGCGTTGCGCGGCGACCTGCCCTCCGGCATGGGTTTCCCCGGCGACATGCGCTATGCCGCCGAACTGATCGCCTTCATCCGCGCCGAGCACGGCGACGCCTTCCGCATCGAGGTCGGTGCCTACCCGGAAACCCATCCGCAGGCGTCCGATGCGTTGGCCGACCTGAAGCACTTCAAGGCCAAGATCGATGCCGGTGCCGATGCGGCGATCACCCAGTATTTCTACAACCCGGATGCGTATTTCCATTTCGTCGACGCGGTGCAGCGGCTCGGCGTGCAGGTACCGATCACGCCCGGCATCATGCCGATCGCCAACTTCAGCCAGCTGCGCCGCTTTTCCGAGCAGTGCGGCGCGGAGATCCCGCGCTGGATCAGCCGCAGGATGCAGGCCTATGGCGATGACGTGGATTCGGTGCGTGCATTCGGCACCGAGGTTGTGGCCAGGCTGTGCCAGCGCCTGATCGAGGGCGGCGCACCCGGCCTGCACTTCTACACGTTGAACCTGGCCAAGCCGACCACGTCAGTGCTGAAACTGCTGCAGCTGTGAAAGCACGCCGCGCGAAGCGGAACGGCGTTACCCTGCGCGGATGATCCGGCTCTCCTTCCTGCTGTTGCTGCTGCCGCTGTGGTCTGCCACCAGCGTCGCCCACGCGCAATCCACGCGCCTGAACCGCTGCACCGATGCACAGGGCCGGAGCGTCTATACCGACCGCCCCTGCGACAGCCTGGGTGCACAGTCACGGCTGCCGCCGCCTGCGCCCACCGGCAGCACCCTGCAGCGCGACACCCTGGGTGCACGCTGCCCACGGCGGCTGAGCGAGCTGGTGGAAGCGCTGCGTACCGGCATCCTCAGCAACGACGTGAACCGGCTGTCCTCGCTGTACCTGTGGGGCGCGGTCTCCGACGCCGGCGCGCAGCGCATCCTCGGCCAGCTGGAATCATTGGCGCGGCGGCCGCTGGTGGACGTTGTGCCGGTGTATCCGCGGCAGGAACAGGACACCTCGCAGGCGCTGGAGCAGGGTGATCCGGTGCCAGGCTCCGAGCCCGAACCGGCTGCCGCGCGGCATCCGGTCGGCCTGCGCCTGGAGCAGACGTTGCCGGGCAGCGTTGCACGTGCCTCCACCGTGCTGGGATTGCGGCGGCAGTACGGGTGTTTCTGGATCACGTTGTGATCGCAGGGGCTCATCCACGCATGGCGCGGATCTACTGCATCCGGTGAGGGGTCAGCGCCGCACGTTGCGGGAAACCGACCCTGTTGGCATCACGCCGGCCACAGCCCGCGGATGGCGGCGATGCCCTGCCCGCCATGGCGGCGCGCTTCGGTGATGTGGCCGCTGCCCATGCCCCCCAGCGCATAGATCGGCAGTGACACCTGCGCACGCAGCTCGGCGAAAGCATCCCAACCCAGCGGTGCGGCGTCGGGGTGGCTGGCAGTGGCCTGCACCGGGCCCAGCACCGCGAAGTCGCAGCCCAGCTGTTGTGCCGCCTGCAACTGCTGCAGGTCGTGGCAGGACGCCGCCACCAGCTGCCCCTCGGGCAACGGGCGCTGCGACAGCTGCTGCAGCTGTTCGCTGCCCAGGTGCACGCCCACGCTCAACGCGCGTGCCAGCTCGATATCGCGGTTGAGCAGCCACTGCACACCGCTGCGACGATGTGCACGCACCACTTGCTCGACCATTGCCTGCCGCTGCGGGTGCGCCGGTGGCAGGCGCAGCTGGATGCGCTGCTGGCCCGCCGCCACCGCGCGCTGCAGCTGGTCATGCCACTGCTGCACGCTGCCGGCATCGTCGGCCGGCGCCGGGGTGATCAGGTAGCTGTCGGGCTGGCGCAGGGCCGCCACCACCGGCAGGTCGGCCGGCGGCATCGAATAGCGGCCCAGCTTGTCCGGCGCCACCCAGGTGATCGCCTGGCCTTCGCGCCCGCGCGGCGTGCCCTTCCAGCTGCGCACATGGCGCACTTCCAGGGTCAGGTGCTTGTCCGGATAGCGCTGCGGAACATCCATCAGCCACTCACCGACATCGGCCTCGATGCCCAGTTCCTCGCGCAGCTCGCGTACCAGCGCCTGTTCGGAGGTCTCGCCGGATTCGCGCTTGCCGCCGGGGAATTCCCACAGGCCGGCCATGTCGCGGTTCTCGGTACGGCGGTTGAGCAGCACGCGGCCACGGGCGTCGGTGATGACGGCGGCCACGACGTGGATCGATCGGGTGGGAGGAGCCATGCGCAGAGCATGCCCAGAACAGGGGGACCGGCGCAATCGCGGATCCACCCTGGATCACCCGCCGGAAATGAAAAGCCCCGCTTTCGCGGGGCTCTCCGGAGGTCAGCTCAGCTGGCCGTGGCAGTGCTTGTACTTCTTGCCACTGCCGCAGGGGCACGGGTCGTTGCGGCCGATCTTCGGCTCATCGCGCTGCAGCTGCGCTACGGCCTGGCGTTCGGCCTCCACCTGCGCCGCTTCCTCGTCGGCGCTGTAGCCGCCCGCGTCCTGGTGCTGGAACTGCGACTGGCTCAGGCGTGCCTGGGCCTGCTGGCGCTCTGCCGCTTCCAGCGCCTGCACCTCTTCGTCGCTGCGGATGCGCACGCGCGACAGCAGGGTCACCACTTCGCGCTTCACGTTCTCCAGCATGTCGGAGAACAGTTCGAAGGCTTCCTTCTTGTACTCCTGCTTCGGCTGCTTCTGCGCGTAACCACGCAGGTAGATGCCCTGGCGCAGGTAATCCATGCGTGCCAGGTGCTCCTTCCAGCTCTGGTCCAGCACGGTCAGCATCACGTGCTTCTCCAGCGCGCGCATGGTCTCTTCGCCCACGCCGGCTTCCTTCTCGGCGAAGTGCTGGTTGACGCGCTCCTGCACCTTGGCGGCGATGGCCTCAGCGTCCAGTTCCTCGTGGTCCTTGACCAGGTCGGTCAGCGACATCTGCAGGCCGAAGTCCGACTCCAGGGTCGCTTCCAGGCCACGCAGGTCCCACTGCTCGTCGATCGAGTTCGGCGGCACGAAGCGGGCCACCACGTCGAAGATCACGTCGTCGCGGATGCCGTCGACGTTGGCCTTCACCGACTCGGCGTCCAGCAGTTCGTCGCGCTGCGCGTAGATCACCTTGCGCTGGTCGTTGTTGACGTCGTCGAAGTCCAGCAGGTTCTTGCGGATGTCGAAGTTGTGGGCCTCCACCTTGCGCTGCGCCTTCTCGATCTGGCGGCTGACCAGGCGGTCCTCGATGACGTCGTCTTCCTTCATGCCCATCATGCGCATGGCCTTCTGCACCCAGTCGGAGGCGAAGATGCGCATCAGGTTGTCTTCCAGCGACAGGTAGAAGCGGGACGAACCCGGGTCACCCTGTCGGCCCGAACGGCCACGCAGCTGGTTGTCGATACGGCGCGACTCATGGCGCTCGGTACCGACGATGTGCAGGCCGCCGGCCGCCTTGACCGCCTCGTGGCGCTTCTGCCATTCGGCCTTGACCGCGGCCTTCTGCGCGTCGGTCGCGTCCTCGCCCAGCTCGTGGATTTCCGCTTCCAGCGAACCGCCCAGCACGATGTCGGTACCACGGCCGGCCATGTTGGTGGCGATGGTCACCGCCGCCGGACGACCGGCGTTGGCGACGATGGTCGCTTCGCGGTCATGCTGCTTGGCATTGAGCACTTCGTGCTGCACGCCGGCCTTGCGCAGGTGCTCGGACAGCATTTCCGAGGTTTCGATCGAGGTGGTACCCACCAGCACCGGCTGGCCGCGCTTGGCGCACTCTTCGATGTCGGCCAGCACCGCGTTGAACTTGCCCTTGCGGTTGAGGAACACCTGGTCCGGGCTGTCCTTGCGGATGGTCGGGCGGTTGGTCGGGATCACCACCACTTCCAGGCCATAGATGCTCTGGAACTCGAACGCTTCGGTATCGGCCGTACCGGTCATGCCGGACAGCTTCTTGTACATGCGGAACAGGTTCTGGAAGGTGATGCTGGCCAGCGTCTGGTTCTCGCGCTGGACCGGCACGCCTTCCTTCGCTTCCACGGCCTGGTGCAGGCCATCGGACCAGCGACGGCCGGACAGGGTACGGCCGGTGAATTCGTCGACGATGACCACTTCGCCATCGCGCACGATGTAGTCCACGTCACGCTGGTAGATCGCGTGCGCGCGCAGCGCGGCGTTGAGGTGGTGGACCACGGTCAGGTTCTGCGGGGCGTACAGGCCTTCGGTCTCGGCATTGAGGATGCCGGCGTCGACCAGCAGCTGCTCGGCGTGCTCCATGCCCGCTTCGGACAGGTGCACCTGCTTGCCCTTCTCGTCGACCCAGAAGTCGCCTTCGCCGTCTTCCACTTCCTGCTTGACCAGGTTCGGCACGACGCGGTTGACGCGGATGTACAGCTCCGGGGAATCGTCGGCCGGGCCGGAGATGATCAGCGGGGTACGTGCTTCGTCGATCAGGATCGAGTCGACTTCGTCGACGATGGCGTAGTGCAGGCCGCGCTGGTAGCGGTCGGCCTTGGACAGCGCCATGTTGTCGCGCAGGTAGTCGAAACCGAATTCGTTGTTGGTGCCGTAGGTGATGTCCGAGGCATAGGCTTCGCGCTTGTCGCTGTGCGGCATGCCCGGGTACACCACGCCCACGCTCAGGCCCAGCCAGTTGTACAGCTTGCCCATCTGCGCGGCATCGCGGCGGGCCAGGTAGTCGTTCACGGTGACCACGTGCACGCCCTTGCCTTCCAGCGCGTTGAGGTACACCGGCAGGGTCGCTACCAGGGTCTTGCCTTCACCGGTGCGCATTTCTGCGATCTTGCCCAGGTGAAGCACCATGCCGCCGATCAGCTGCACGTCGTAGTGGCGCATGCCCAGCACGCGGCGGCCCGCTTCGCGGCAGACCGCGAACGCTTCCGGCAGCACCTTGTCCAGGGCTTCGCCGCCGGCGATGCGCTGCTTGAACTCCGGCGTCTTGGCCTGAAGCTGCTCGTCGGAAAGCTTCTCGATCTCCGGCTCCAGCGCATTGATCTTGGCGACGATGCGGTTGAGCTGGCGCAGCTGTCGTTCGTTACGACTGCCAAATACGCGGGTAAGCAGGCTGTTGATCATTGAAGGAACCGGGTTGGATGGACACGACGCCCGGCCTCCCCCTTGGGATCCGTCCGCCGCAAACGAAACAGGGCGCCTGGCGCCCTGTCGATGGCAACACCCATTGTAGCTTGGGACGGCCGCAAGGGGTTTCAACCCCGTGGGTAGCGCCGGCCGCTGGCCGGGTACCTCGTTCGGGCCCCTCAAGGAATTGCCGGCCAGCGGCCGGCACTACCAGATCAACCGCATCGGGTCAGAGCCCTTCCGCGGCGCGGAAGGGATCCGACCGGGGATCAGCCGCGGCTGATGCGGCCGACCGGCGTGTTGCCGCCGTCGCCGAGGAACTTGCGCGGGTTGACCACGTTGCCGTTCTCCCACACTTCGAAGTGCACGTGGGCACCGGTCGAACGGCCGGTGGAACCGGCCTTGGCCACTTCCTGGCCGGCACGGACCAGGTCACCGGCCTTCACCACCAGGCGCGAATTGTGCGCGTAGCGGGTGACATAGCCATTGCCGTGATCGACGTCGACCACGTTGCCGTAGCCGCCCTTCACGCCGGCAAAGCTGACCACGCCTTCGGCCACGGCCATCACCGGATCACCGACCCTGGCGTGGAAATCCATGCCCTTGTGGGTGGCGGCACCGCGGCCGAACGGGTCGGCGCGGGTGCCGAAGCCGGAGGTCACGTAGCTGTTGCGGATCGGCATGCGCGAAGGCACGGCGTTCTGCTGCAGCTGGTGGTCGAACATCAGCGATTCCATCACCGACAACTGGCGGCCTGAAGCAGCGAAGCGCTGCTCCAGCACCTGTAAGTCGGCGTTGACGTCCTTGACCGGGATGTCGCTGGTCGGGCCGCCGGCGTCGCCGTCACCGAGACCCGGGGTCTCGTTGAAGTCGAACTCGCCGTCTTCCAGCTTGCCCATCTGGGTCAGCCGTTCGCCAAGCGCGTTGAGGCGGGTGGCTTGGGCCTGCAGCTCGCCCAGGCGGGCCGCCAGCGCGTTGACCTGGGTCTGCGCATCGCGCTTGACCTTGGCCAGCTCTGCATCCTGGCGCTCGACCTTGGCCTGCAGCCGGGAATCATTCAGCGCGCTGGCGCCAATGCCGCCGGCAAGGCCGATAATGCAGCCTACCCCGAGCACGCTGCCCAGCAGGGCGCGGGGGCGGTCCTCGAAATAGAACCGCAAACGCGTGATCGGCGACGCCTTGGCCTGTCCTTCACGCGTTTTGATTACGATCTTTTTGAATGCCATCAGTGAGTTTTCATGTCTGAGCCGAAATCCAGCGTTCGCCCCGCGTCAGTGCCGAAACCGGCGCTGGATGCGGTGATGGCGGACAAAAGCGGGAACCCGCTGCGGCGTGCCTTGTGGCTCGACGCGCTGGACCGTCAGTTGCGCCCCCAGTTGCCGCCACCTCTGCGCAGCCGTTGCCGGCTGGCCAATGTGGACGGGGAACACCTCGTTTTTCTCGTCGAGTCCCCGGTCTGGCATGCCAAGGTGCGGCTTGCCGAAGCCCAGTTGCTCGACGCGGCCCGTTCCATCGGGCTGAAGGCCACCAGGGTGACCATCAAGACTGCGTCTCCCACTCCCACGCGCTCCCCAGCGCTCGACAACCGGAATGGACCCCACGCAGTTTCAGCCGCCACGCACAAAGGGCTACGCGACGCCTTGGCTTGCCTGCAGGACGTTCCTTCGAAGCCGAAGAAGCGGTCCTGACGACAACGGAGCATCCGGCTCCGCTCCCCGTCGCTCGTGTCACCACGGCGTGAAACATTTCGGGGGCCGGGTCGCATCCTAGCTGCCATCCGGGGGCCTGTCGTTAGATTGGTGTTAACATTACGTTAAATTCAGGCTTTCGATCCAACAGGTTCACAAAACCGTGACCTCGAGCCGCGCTTGACGGACCTCAAGCACGCTGAATACGCCGCAGCCGCCACGAACGACAACGCCGCCCTCTCGGGCGGCGTTTTTGTCTTCCAATTCAACAACCTGCGGCAATCAGGCGTAGGCCGGAGTGGCGTATTCCACCGGATCCGGGGTCGCCGGCGAGTCGAAGCTGACCCATTCCCAGGCCGTGGCATCGGCCATCAGCGCGCGCACCAGCTTGTTGTTGAGCGCGTGGCCGGACTTGAAGCCCTCGTAGGCCCCCAGCACCTGGCCACCGGCCAGATAGAGGTCGCCGATCGCGTCGAGAATCTTGTGGCGCACGAACTCATCGGCGTAACGCAGGCCGTCTTCGTTGAGCACGCGGAACTCGTCCAGCACGATGGCGTTGTCCATCGAACCGCCCAGGCCCAGATTGCGCTCGCGCATGTATTCCAGGTCCCGCATGAAGCCGAAGGTGCGCGCGCGGGAGATTTCCTTGGTGTAGGCCAGCGTCGAGAACTCGATTTCCTGGCGCGACTGCTTGGCCGGGATCATCGGGTGGTCGAACTGGATGGTGAAGCCCAGCTTGTACCCCTCGTACGGGGTGAAGCGGGCCACCTTGTCGCCCTCGGTCACTTCCACGGTCTTCAGCACGCGGATGAAGCGCTTGGGCGCATCCTGTTCCACGATGCCCGCCGACTGCAGCAGGAACACAAACGGGCCGGCCGAACCGTCCATGATCGGCAGCTCGGCCGAGGACAGTTCGACGATGATGTTGTCCACACCCAGGCCGGCCAATGCCGACATCAGGTGTTCGACGGTCTGGATCTTGGCGTCGTTGCAGGTCAGGCCGGTGCACAGGGTCACTTCGGTGACAAGTTCGGCCTTGGCCGGCACTTCCACCACCGGGTCCAGGTCCACGCGGCGGAACACGATGCCATGGTTGACCGGTGCCGGGCGCAGGGTCATGTAGACCTTGTCACCGCTGTGCAGGCCAACGCCGGTGGCGCGGATCGTGTTCTTGAGGGTGCGTTGCTGGATCATGGGGGATGGACCGGAAGTGACACATTAGATTAACACGCACGCTCCCCTACCCTGGCTGAAAGGCCGGCAGGACACACCGGCACGCCAGTAGGACGGGCGTGAAGCAGGGCGGCCGGGCCCATCCTGGCCCGGCGCCCGCGTTTTCAGGACATGGTGGCGCAACCCGGGGAGGACAAGCCCCGGGCTACCCCGCTCAGTCCGCCTGGCGGCGCAGGAAGGCCGGGATGTCCAGGTAGTCGTTCGGCAGTTCCGCCGCTGCCGGGGCCGAAGCGGCCGGCGCCGACGGGGTGGAGGCCGCTGCGGTATCGCTGCTGGCACGACGCAGGCCCAGGCCCATGCCGCCGACGGCCTTTGACACGGCGTCGCCGCCGTTGTCGAAGTCGCCGAACTCCGGCTGGCCGGTGGTCGCATTGCGCACCAGCTTGATCGGTGCACGCTCGCCCGGGCGCTGGGTCTTGCTGGCCGAGACGCGGTTCAGGCCGGTGGCCACCACGGTCACGCGCACTTCGTCCTGCATGTCCGGATCGAGCACGGTGCCGACCACCACGGTGGCGTCTTCGGAAGCGAAGCCATCGATGGTGCGGCCGATCTCGTCGAACTCGGCCATGGTGAAGTCGGCGCCGGCGGTGATGTTGACCAGGATGCCGTTGGCACCGGCCAGGTTCACGTCGTCCAGCAGCGGGTTCTGGATCGCCGATTCGGCGGCGGCCTGCGCGCGGTCATCGCCGCGGGCGGTACCGGTGCCCATCATCGCCAGGCCCATTTCGGACATGACGGTGCGCACGTCGGCGAAGTCGACGTTGATCAGGCCCGGACGCACGATCAGGTCGGCGATGCCCTGCACGGCGCCCTGCAGCACGTCGTTGGCGGCACGGAAGGCCTGGATCATGGTCGCGTTGCGGCCCAGCACGGTGATCAGCTTTTCGTTGGGGATGGTGATCAGCGAGTCGCAGTGCTGGCTCAGTTCCTCGATGCCCTTCAGCGCCACCTGCATGCGGCGACGGCCTTCGAACGGGAACGGCTTGGTGACCACGGCCACGGTCAGGATGCCCATTTCCTTGGCCAGCTGGGCCACCACCGGCGCAGCGCCGGTGCCGGTGCCGCCGCCCATGCCGGCGGTGATGAACACCATGTCCGCACCCTGCAGCGCGTCCATGATGCGCTCACGGTCTTCCAGCGCGGCCTGGCGGCCGACTTCCGGGTTCGCGCCTGCGCCCAGGCCCTTGGTCACGTTGGTACCCAGCTGCAGCTGCAGCTTGGCACCGCAATTCTTGATGGCCTGCGAGTCGGTGTTGGCGGTGATGAATTCCACGCCATCCACTGCCGAGTTGACCATGTGCGCCACGGCATTGCCGCCGCCGCCGCCCACGCCAACCACCTTGATCACCGCATTGGGTGCCATCTTTTCGATCAGTTCAAAATGCGCCATGTCCGTGTCCTCGTTGTATCCGCTTCGGCTGGCATGGGCATTCGGGCGTCCTGCCCTCCTGCTGCATGCCGGCGTTGCGGCTGTGTGGGTTGTGTGTTGCCGGTGTTGCGTTGTGATGCGGGTACTGCGGGTGTTGCGCCCGGGCGAGGCCCGGTCTTGCGGATTCCGCGTCAGAACTCGCCGCGGAACCAGGTCTTGAGTTTCTTGAACATGCTTCCGGCGCGGCCGGTCGGCAGCGACGGACGCCGCGGATGCTCGATCTGGCTGCCCATCAGCAGCAGGCCCACGCCGGTGGCATGCACCGGGTTGCCGACCACTTCGCCCAGCCCGGTGACGTGCTGCGGAATGCCCACGCGCACCGGCATCTGCAGCATTTCCTCGGCCAGCTCGACCACGCCTTCCATCTTCGAAGCGCCACCGGTCAGCACCATGCCGGCGCGCACCAGTTCCTCGAAGCCGGAGCGGCGCAGTTCGGCCTGCACCATCTCGAAGATTTCCTCGTAGCGGCCCTGCACCGCCTGCGCCAGCGAATGGCGCGGCATGCGGCGCGGCGGGCGGTCGCCCACCGACGGCACCTGGATGCTTTCCTCGGCAGTGGCCAGCTGGGCCAGCGCGCAGGCGTAGCGCACCTTGATCTGCTCGGCTTCCGGGGTCGGCGTGCGCAGCATGTGCGCGATGTCGTTGGTCACGTGGTCGCCGGCGATCGGCAGCGAGGCGGTGTGGCAGATCGCGCCTTGCACGAACACCGCGATGTCGGTGGTGCCGGCGCCCATGTCGACCAGCACCACGCCCAGCTCGCGCTCATCGGCGGTCAGCACCGCCACGCTGGAGGCCAGCGAGGACAGCACCAGGTCATCCACCTGCAGGCCGCAGCGCTGCACGCACTTGCTGATGTTGGCCGCGGCCGACTGCGCGCACACCACCAGGTGGGCGTGCACTTCCAGGCGTACGCCGGTCATGCCGACCGGGTTGCGGATGCCTTCCTGCGAATCGTCCAGCACGTACTCGCGCGGAATCGCATGCAGGATCTTCTGGTCGGCCGGGATCGCCACCGCCTTGGCCGCGTCCAGCACGCGATCCAGGTCGCCCCAGGTCACTTCACCGTCGCGGATCGGCACGATGCCCGGCGAATTCTTGCACTGCACGTGGTTGCCGGAGATCGAGGCGTACACCGAGCGGATCTCGCAGCCGGCCATCAGCTCGGCTTCTTCCACCGCGCGCTGGATCGACTGCACGGTCGATTCGATATCCACCACCACGCCGCGCTTGAGCCCGCGCGACTCGTGCGAGCCGATGCCGATCACTTCGATCGGGTTGCCCGGCGAATACTCGCCCACCAGCGCCACCACCTTGGAGGTGCCGATGTCCAGGCCAACGATCAGCGATTTGTCACCCTTGCGATTCATGTCCTTTCCTGCGTCCTGCTGGCCGGGGTCGCCGGCGTTTTCGCCGGCGTGGCCGGGGTACCCCAGCTCAGCGTGAAACCATTGGTGTAACGGAGGTCGGCGCGCTCGATCGGCGCGTCCTGGCGGTTGAGCTGCGGCAGCACCTTGACGAAGCGCTGCATGCGCGAGCGCGCGTCGTCACGGCCGACCACCACTTCGGTGCCGTTGCTCAGCACCAGCGACCAGCTGCCACGCGCATCCATCGTCACCCGGCGCACATCGACGCCGGCCGGTGCGAACAATGCACGCGAGTCGCTGTACAGCTTCATCACTTCTTCGGTCTGGCTGTCCGGGCCGTCCAGTTCGGGCAGCGCCAGGTCGGCCAGCTTCTTCGGCGTGGGGAACAACTTGCCCTGCTCGGAGACCAGGCGGTCGTTGCCCCAGCGCGCGAACGGCTTGTGCTCGACCAGGGTCACTTCCAGCACGTCCGGCCACTGCTTGCGCACCTGCGCGCTTTCCACCCACGGCAGTTTTTCCAGGGCGTCCTGCGCGTCCTGCAGCTTGACCGCGAAGAAACCGGCATGGGCATACGGCAGCAGCACCTGCTGCAGCTGTTCGGCCGGCACCCGCTTGAACTCACCGTGCACGCGCAGCTTCGCCAGCGGCCAGCGCTCGGCGCCGACCCAGCCATTGACCACGGCCACCACCGGCAGTGCAACCACCGACAGCGCCAACAGCCAGACGAAGATGCGCAGCACCGCGTTCATGCGTGTGGGGCCTCCAGGGTCTGTTCCAGCACGCGCCACACCAGTTCCTCGAAACCGATGCCGGCCTGTGCGGCCGCCTTCGGCACCAGCGAGTGGCTGGTCATGCCCGGTGCGGTGTTCACTTCCAGCAGGAAGAAGCGGCCGCTGGCGCGGTCGCGCATCACGTCCACGCGGCCCCAGCCGCGGCAGCCGGCGGCACGGAACGCGGCCAGCGCGATGCGGCGGATCTCGTCTTCGTCAGCACCGTCCAAGCCCGGGCACAGGTACTGGGTGTCCTCGGCGATGTACTTGGCGTTGTAGTCGTACCACTGGCCCTTGGGCACGATGCGGATCGACGGCAGCGCCACGTCGCCGAGGATGGCCACGGTCAGCTCGTCGCCGACCACCATCTGTTCCATCAGCAGCTGGCCGTCGTAGCGCGCGGCCAGGGCCACCGCCTCGTCCAGGCCGGCCTCGTCGGTGACCCGGCTGATGCCCACGCTGGAGCCTTCATTGGCCGGCTTCACCACCACCGGCAGGCCCAGTTCGGCGGCATTGGCGTGCACGTCCTCGGCCGTGACCTTGCGGTACTGCGGGGTCGGCAGGCCCAGCGACAGCCACACCTGCTTGGTGCGGATCTTGTCCATGCTCAGCGCCGAGCCCAGCACGTTCGAGCCGGTGTACGGCACGCCGAAGGCGTCCATCAGGCCCTGCACGATGCCATCCTCACCGCCACCATTGTGGCCGTGCAGGATGTTGAACACGCGGTCGACACCGCCGGCGGCCAGCTCCTTGGCCAGCGCCGGGATGCCGTCCACGGCGAACGCATCGATGCCGCGTGCCTGCAGTGCTTCCAGCACGTTGCGGCCGGAGTCCAGCGACACCTCGCGTTCGCTGGAACTGCCACCCAGCAGCACGGCGACGCGGCCGAACACGGCCGGGTCGGTCACGCGCAGCGGCGGGAAGGTCAGCGTGCTCACGCCTCGCCCTCCGCCTTGAACCCTTCCACGGCGATGTGGCTGGCCACGGCGCCGATGTCGCCGGCTCCCATCATCAGCAGCAGGTCACCGTCCTGCAGTACGTCCGGCAGCACGCTGGCCAGTTCGGCCGCCTTGCCCACCACCACCGGCTCGCTGCGGCCGCGCGCACGGATGGCGCGCGCCAGCGCATGCGAATCGGCGCCGGCAATCGGCTCTTCGCCGGCCGGGTAGACCTCGCTCAGCACCAGCGCGTCGACGCTGGACAGCACTGCGGCGAACTTGTCGAACTGGTCGCGGGTACGGCTGTAACGGTGCGGCTGGAAAGCCACCACCAGGCGCTTGTCGGCCCAGCCACCGCGGGCGGCGGCGAACACCGCTTCCAGCTCGCTCGGGTGATGGCCGTAGTCGTCGATGATGCGCACCTTCGCACCGCTGGCGGTGGTCACTTCGCCCAGATCGTTGAAGCGACGGCCGACACCGGCGAAGCCTTCCAGTGCGCGCGCGATCGCATCCGGCGCCACGCCCAGCTGCCAGCCCACTGCTGCCGCGGCCAGTGCGTTCAGCACGTTGTGCCTGCCCGGCAGCGCCAGCACCACTTCCTGGCTGGTGCCCTGCGGCAGGCGCAGGGTGAAGCGCATGCGCGACCCTTCCTGCACCACGTTCTCGGCGCGCACGTCGGCCTGCGGGCTCATGCCGTAGCTCATCACGTGGCGCGGGGTCTTGGCGGCCAGCGCGGCCACTTCCGGATCATCGATGCACAGCACCGCCAGGCCATAGAACGGCAGGCGCTGCAGGAACTCGGCGAAGGCCGCCTGCACGCGGGCGAAATCGTTGCCGTAGTTCTCCAGATGATCGGCATCAATGTTGGTGATGATCGACATCAGCGGATTCAGGCGCAGGAAGCTGCCATCGCTTTCGTCGGCCTCGGCCACCAGCCACTGGCCACCACCCAGCTTGGCGTTGGCACCGGCGGCCAGCAGCTGGCCACCGATCACGAAGGTCGGGTCCAGGCCGCCTTCGCTCAGCACCGCAGCGGTCAAGCTGGTGGTGGTGGTCTTGCCGTGGGTACCGGCCACGGCGATGCCGCGGCGGAAGCGCATCAGCTCGGCCAGCATCGCCGCGCGCGGCATGATCGGAATGCGCTGGCTGCGCGCTTCCATCAGTTCCGGGTTGTCCTCGCGGATCGCGCTGGACACCACCACGCAGTCGGTGCCCAGCACATTGGCCGCCGAGTGGCCGCGCATGATGCGCGCCCCCAGGCCGGCCAGGCGGCGGGTCGCGCCGTTGTCGGCATTGTCCGAGCCGGAGACTTCGTAGCCCAGCGTCAGCATCACTTCGGCGATACCGCTCATGCCGGTGCCGCCGATGCCGACGAAATGCACGCGCGGGAAGGCGCGCACCAGGTCGTTGGTGTCGTGCAGGCGACGGATCATGCGCGGCCTCGCGCAGGGCAGGCGCGGTGGCATGCCTTCTTCATACAGCTTCCTCAAGAATGATATCGGCGATGCGCTCGGCGGCATCGACCTTGGCCAGGGCACGCGCGGCTTGCGCCATCTGCATGCGGCGGGCGGGATTTTCGGACAGATCACGCAGTAGTGCGGCAATGCCGTCGGCCAGCGTTCCGTCCTGCTTCAGCAAAACCGCCGCGCCGCGCTCAACCAGGTACTCCGCATTGCGGGTCTGGTGATCGTCGACGGCGGCGGGGAATGGCACCAGCACGCTGCCGACACCGACCGCGCACAGCTCGGCCAGGGTGGACGCGCCGGCACGGCACACGACCAGATCGGCCCAAGCGAACGCGTCGGCCATGTCGGCGATGAACGGAGTGATTTCAGCCTGCACGCCGGCCTTGGCATACGCCTCGACCGCCTCGGCATGCATCTTCTCTCCACTCTGGTGGCGGACCTGCACCGGCACGCCGTCACCCAGCGCGGCAATCGCCTGCGGCACACCGGTGTTGAGTGCTCGTGCCCCCTGGCTGCCACCGACCACCAGCACGCGCAGCGGGCCGTGGCGGTCGGCGAAGCGCTGTTCCGGCGGCGCGATGGCGGCGATTTCCGCACGCACCGGATTGCCGACGAATTCCTCGCGCTTGGCGAAGGTGCCGGGGAAGCCGGTCAGCAGGCGGCGCGCATAGCGCGACAGGATGCGGTTGGTCAGGCCCGGTGCGCGGTTCTGCTCATGCACGATCAGCGGCAGGCCGTGCAGGCGCGTGGCCATGCCACCCGGGCCGGAGGCGAAGCCACCGAAGGCCACCACCGCACGCGGCTGGCGCTTGCGGATGATCATGCCGGCCGCGCGCAGCGCGCGCATCAGCCGCCATGGCGCCGCCAGCAGGGCCAGCTTGCCCTTGCCACGCAGGCCGGTGATCGCCAGCGTGTCGATGGCGATGTCGTGCTGCGGCACCAGGCGGGTTTCCATCGCACCGTCGGCGCCCATCCAGGTGACCGGCACGCCACGCTCGCGCAGCACGCGGGCCACGGCCAGGCCGGGGAAGATGTGGCCACCGGTACCACCGGCCAGGATCATCACCGGGCGTGCAGTGTCGTGGGCTGCGCTCATGACAGCCTCCCGAAGGTCGGTTCGACGCGCGACTGCAGGCGGCTGGTGCCGCGCGCGGCGTTCGCCGTCGCTGCGGCCACCGGCTCTGCGCTCATCGGCACATGGGCTGCTGCCGGCGCGACCGGCTCATCCTGCGGCTCGGCAACCGCGTCTTCGCCGCCACCGATACGCACGGCCTGGCGGCGCTCGGCGCGCTTGAGTTCATAGGACACGCGCAGCAGCAGGCCCATCGCCACGCAGGTCATCAGCACCGACGAACCGCCGGAGGAGATCAGCGGCAGGGTCAGGCCCTTGGTCGGCAGGATGCCCAGGTTCACGCCGATCGAGACGAAGGTCTGCATGCTGATCCACAGGCCGATGCCGAAGGCGATGTAGCCGGAGAAGTGGCGCTTCATTTCCACGCAGCGCATGCCCAGCCAGAAGGTGCGGCCGACCAGCAGCGCGTACAGGGCCACGATCACGCAGGTGCCCAGGAAGCCGAATTCCTCGGCGGTGACCGAGAAGATGAAGTCGGTGTGCGCTTCGGGCAGGTAGTACAGCTTCTGCACCGAGTTGCCCAGGCCGACGCCGGTCCACTCGCCACGACCCACCGCCATCAGCGCGTTGGACAGCTGGTAGCCGTCACCCTGCTGGTCGGCCCACGGGTCAAGGAAGGAGGTGATGCGGCGCATGCGGTACGGCTCGATGATCGCCAGCGCGCTCATGCCGACCAGGCCGATGATCACCGGCATCGACATGCGCGGCATGTTGACCCCACCCAGCACCAGCATGCCGGCGGTGATCGCCAGCAGCAGGGTCGAGGAACCGAAGTCCGGCTGCAGCAGCAGCAGCACCACCAGCGCACCGGCCACGCCCAGCGGCTTGAGCATCGCCGGCCAGGTCGCGTTGACCTCGTCGCGGAAGCGCACCAGGTAGCTGGACAGCCAGACGATGTACAGCACCTTCACCGCCTCGACCGTCTGGAACTTGGAGATGCCCAGGTTGATCCAGCGGCGCGCGCCGTTGACCGTGCTGCCCAGGCCCGGCGTGAACACTGCCAGCAGCAGCACGAAGCAGCCCAGCAGCAGCATCTGGTTGTACTGCTCGATCGACTTCAGCTCGGTGCGCGCGGCAATCACCGCCAGCACGATGCCGACCGCCAGGAAGATCAGGTGGCGGTTGAGGTAGTAGAACGGGCTGCTCATCAAGGCGATCGAGCTGGACGCCACCATCACCACGCCCACACCGGTGAGCGCGATGATCGCGCCCAGCAGCCACTTGTCGTAGCTGCCTTCGATGGCTTCAAGGCGTGTTGCCTGGCGGGACAGGTCGTTCATCTCAGCGCACCTTCAACGTGGCCAGGCCGATCAGCACGAGCACGACGGAGATGATCCAGAAGCGCACGATCACGCGCGGCTCGGGCCAGCCCTTCAGTTCGAAATGGTGGTGGATCGGCGCCATGCGGAACACGCGCTTGCCGGTCAGCTTGAACGAGGCGACCTGGATCATCACCGACAGCGTTTCGATCACGAACACACCGCCCATGATCACCAGCACCAGTTCCTGGCGGGTGATCACTGCGATCGTGCCCAGCACCGCACCCAGCGCCAGCGCGCCGATGTCGCCCATGAACACCATGGCCGGATAGGTGTTGAACCACAGGAAGCCCAGGCCCGCGCCAGCGATGGCCGCGCAGATGATGACCAGCTCGCCGGCACCCGGAATCTGCGGGATCTGCAGGTAGTTGGCGAACACCACGTTGCCCGAGGCATAGGCGAACACACCCAGTGCGCAGGCCACCAGCACGGTCGGCATGATCGCCAGGCCGTCCAGGCCGTCGGTCAGGTTCACCGCATTGGAGAAGCCGACAATCCAGAAGTAGGCGATGGCCACGAAGCCGATGCCGGCCAGCGGCAGCGCCACCGACTTGAACATCGGGATGTAGAAGGTCAGCGCGGCCGGCACGTCGGCCGTATAGAACAGGAACAGGCCCGCAGCCAGGCCGAAGATCGACTGCAGCAGGTACTTCCAGCGCGACTTCAGGCCGTTCGGGTCGCGACGGACGATCTTGATCCAGTCGTCATACCAGCCGATGGCGCCGAAGCACAGCATCACCGCCAGCACCAGCCACACGTAGCGGTTGCGCAGGTCGGCCCACATCAGCACCGACAGGGTGATGGTGAGCAGGATCAGCGAACCGCCCATGGTCGGCGTACCGGCCTTGGAGAAATGGGTCTGCGGACCGTCCTTGCGGATCGGCTGGCCGCCCTTGAACTGGGCAAGCTTGCGGATCATCGCCGGGCCGAGCCACAGCGACAGGAACAGGGCCGTCAGCGCGGCAAGGATGGCGCGGAACGTCTGGTAGTTGAACAGCCCGAACAGGCTCTCCAACTGCTGCAACCATCGAGCCAGTTCATACAACATGCGGGGATTCCTCTCCTTGCGCCAGCAGCGCTTTGACAATCGTGTCCATGGCGCTGCCACGGGAACCCTTGACCAGGCAGCGCACGCCAGGGTGCAGCTCGTCCTTCAGCGCCTGCGACAGCGCGTCATGGGTAGTGAAATGACGGCCACCGTCGCCGAAGGCGGCGGCGGCAGCGGCACTGAGCGGACCCAGCGCGTACAGGCGCTTGAGGCCGGAGGCACGTGCGCGCAGGCCGGCCTGCGCATGCAGCGCCTCGGCATCCGGGCCCAGCTCGCGCATGTCGCCCAGCACCAGCCAGCCCTCTTCCGGGGCCGCGGCCAGGGCATCGATGGCGGCGGCCAGTGAACCGGGGTTGGCGTTGTAGCTGTCATCCACCAGCACCGCGCCATTGCGCAGCTGATGGGCGATCTGGCGGCCCGGCACCGGCTGCGCCTCGGCCAGGCCAGCCGCGATCAGCGCCAGATCGACACCGGCAGCCAGCGCCAGGCTGGCCGCGGCCAGCGCATTGCTGACGTTGTGGCGGCCCGGCAGGCCCAGCACCACGCGGGCTTCGCCCATCGGCGAAACCAGGGTGAACTGGCTGCCCTGGGCACCGGCGCGGATGTCGCGCGCGGTGATGTCCGCGGTGTGCTCCAGGCCGTAGCGCAGCACGCGGCAGCGTGCCGGCGTGCCGACGAAATGCTGTTCGAACCAGCGGCCGTAGGCATCATCGACGTTGATCACTGCCACGCCATCGGCCGGCAGCGCCGCGTAGATCGCGCCCTTGGTGACCGCCACGCCAAGCAGGCTGCCCATCCGTTCCAGATGGGCCGGTGCGATGTTGTTGACCAGCGCGTAGCGCGGGCGGGCGATATCGGTCAGGTAGGCGATGTCGCCCGGCTTGCCGGCGCCCATCTCGTAGACGGCGTAGTCGGCATCTTCCGGCGCGTCGATCACCGCCAGCGGCAGGCCGATCTCGTTGTTGCGGTTGCCCGGGTTGGCGTAGACCACTTTATGCGCGTGCTGCGCCACCTGCTGCAGGATCGACAGCAGCAGGCTCTTCACGCTGGTCTTGCCATTGCTGCCGGTAATCGCGAACACCTCGGTCTCGCGGTCGCGCTGCATGCCGGTGGCGATCTTCGCCAGCGCCAGCTCGCTGTCGGCCACCAGCACCTGCGGCAGCTCGGTCGGCAGCAGCCGCTCGACCAGCAGGGCACTGGCGCCGCGCGCCAGCGCGTCGGTGGCGAAGTCATGACCGTCGAAACGCTCGCCGCGCAGCGCCACGTACAGGCTGCCCGGGCCGAGGCTGCGGGTGTCATTGCTGACCGCATCGATGGCCACGTCGTCGCCATGGATCTCGCCGCCGGCCCAGTGTGCGATCAGCGAAAGCAGGGTGCGCTTCATGCGATGCCCTCCCCGGCCTGCGCGGCCAACACGCCAGCCTTGGCAGCCAACGCAGCGGCAGCCACTTCGGTGTCGTCGAAGTCATGGCGAACGCCATTGACCTCCTGGTACGGCTCGTGGCCCTTGCCGGCGATCAGGATGATGTCGCCGGCACCGGCACGCTTCACCGCCAGGCCGATCGCACGCGCGCGGCTGCGCTGCACGGTCACGGCATCGGCATTCTGGAAACCGGCCAGGATGTCGGCCACGATCACGTCGCCGTCCTCGCCACGCGGGTTGTCGTCGGTGACGATGACCTGGTTGGCCAGGCGCTCGGCAATGGCGGCCATCTGCGGGCGCTTGCCGGTATCGCGCTCGCCACCGCAGCCGAACACGCAGAACAGCGCGCCGTGCAGGTGGCCGTGCAGGCTGTCCAGCGCCTGTTCCAGCGCGTCCGGGGTATGCGCGTAATCGACCACCACGGTCGGCAGGCCGTCTTCGCCGCCCAGGCGGTTCATGCGGCCACGGATCGGCTGCAGCGCCGACAGCACTTCGGCGATGCGCGGCAGCGGCTGGCCCTGCGCATGCAGGGTGCCGGCCACGGCCAGCAGGTTGTCCACGTTGAAGCGGCCCAGCAGCGGCGACTGCACCGCGGCACGCTGGCCCTCGATGACCAGTTCGAAGGCGATGCCACGGCCGTCCAGCTGCAGCGCTTCGGCGCGCACGCCGGCATCGGTGGCACCGCGCGAGCTCAGGCCGATCGGCTGCACGCCCGCCGGCAGGCCGGCAAACAGCTGGCGACCGAACGCATCATCCAGGTTGACCACTGCGGCCTTCAGGCCCGGGCGATGGAACAGCCGCGCCTTGGCCGCGCCATAGCTGGCCATGTCGCCGTGGTAGTCCAGATGGTCGCGGGTGAGGTTGGTGAACACCGCCACGTCATAGTGCACGGCATCCACGCGGCCCTGGTCCAGCGCATGCGAGCTGACTTCCATCGCCACCGCACGTGCACCGGCATCGCGCAGCTGCGCCAGCAGCGCATGCATCTGCAGCACCAGCGGCGTGGTGAAGCCGGTCGGCTCGACCGCACCATAAAGTCCGGCGCCCAGCGTGCCGATACTGCCACTGGGCGTACCGAGCAGGTGCCAGGCCTGGGCCAGCAGCTGCACGGTGGAGGTCTTGCCGTTGGTGCCGGTCACGCCGACCATCGCCATCGCCCGCGACGGCGCGCCATGGAACTGGTCGGCCATCGCACCCATGCGCGCGCGCAGGCCCGGCACCGCGATCGCATCGGCCGGTGCCGGCAGCTCGGCAGGCGCCGGCGGTTCAAACAGGATGGCGCTGGCACCGGCCGCGCGGGCCTGCTCGACAAAGCCCAGGCCATGCGCGCCGAACCCGGCGATGGCAACGAAGGCATTACCGGGGCGCACGGCGCGGCTGTCCAGCACCAGGCCGGTCAGAACGGGGTCATGGCCCACCAGGGCCACGTCCGGAAGCAACTGCGAAAGCAACATCGAAGGACTCATTGCGTGCCTCCCGTAGCGGGCGGCGTCTGGGCATGCGCGCTCGGCAGCGCAGCATCGAATTCAGCGGCGGCATCCACCGGCAGTGCGGCTTCGGCCGGCGGCGCAGGCAGGATCGAAGCCGAATGGCCGACCTTGCCGGACTGCTGGGCCGCCAGCCACGACTGCAGGTCATCCAGCGGCACGTCCATCAGGCGCAGCGTGCCTTCCATCACGTTGTGATAGACCGGCGCCGACACCAGGCCGCCGTAGAACTTGCCGGCCTGCGGGTCGTTGATGACGATGACGGTGGCGAAACGCGGGTTGGTGGCCGGCACCACGCCGGCGAACAGCGCGTTGTAGTGGCCACGCTCGTAACCACCGGGGCCAGCCTTGCGCGCGGTACCGGTCTTGCCGGCCACGCGGTAGCCCAGCACCGCCGCCTGCTTGGCGCCACCCTGGGTCACCACCGTTTCCATCATCGCCACCACCTGCTTGGCGACGTTCTCATCGATGATCTGCTGGCCTTCGTTGCGCTGGCCCTTGACGAAGGTCGGCGCGATCAGGCGACCGCCGTTGGCCAGCGCCGAGTAGGCGGTGGCGATCTGCAGCGGGGTGACGTTCAGGCCGTAGCCGTAGGACATGGTGGTCTTGGTGGTGCCCGACCAGCGCGCCGGGCGCAGCACCACGCCACCGGATTCACCCGGGAAACCGCTGTGCGGCACCGAGCCATAACCGAAGCGGCGCACGCCGTCGTAGAACACCTGGTCCGGCATCTTCGCCGCGACCTTGGCCGCACCCACGTTCGAACTGCGGGTGATCACGCCGGTCACGTTCAGCACGCCGTTGTTGCGCGGCACGTCGCGGATGGTGAAGCGGCCCAGGGTCATGTAACCCGGGTTGGTGTCGATGATGGTGTCCTTGGTCACCGCACCGGCCTGCAGCGCGGTGGCGATGGTCAGCGGCTTCATCGTCGAACCCGGCTCGACCAGGTCGGTCACCGCACGGTTGCGGCGCGCATCGGGCAGCGCACCGGTCAGCGAATTCGGGTTGTAGGTCGGCAGGTTGACCATGGCCAGGATCTCGCCGGTGGTCACGTCCATGATCACCATCGAACCGCCGGCCGCCTTGTTGGCCACCAGCGCGTTGCGCAGCTCCTTGAAGGCCAGGTACTGGATGCGGCGGTCGATGCTGAGGGTCAGGTCCTTGCCCGGTTCGGCGGCGCGCAGCAGATCGCTCTCGACGGTCTCGCCCTTGCGGTTGCGGATCACCCGCTTGGCGCCGGCCTTGCCGCGCAGCCATTCGTCGAACGCCAGCTCCAGGCCTTCCTGGCCGCGGTCGTCGATGTTGGTGAAGCCCAGCACGTGCGCCATCGCCTCACCCTGCGGGTAGAAGCGGCGGAACTCGCGCTGCGCGGCCACGCCCGGAATCTTCAGCGCGACCACCTTCTCTGCCTCGTCCGGATTGATCCGGCGGCGCAGGTACATGAATTCCTTGTCCGACTTCTGCGACAGGCGGCTGCTCAGCTCATCCACCGACATGCCGACCGCCTGGGCCAGCTCGGGGATGCGCTCGGGCGAACGCAGCAGGTCCTGCGGGTTGACCCAGATCGAGGCGACCGGCGTGGACACCGCCAGCGGTTCGCCGTTGCGGTCGGTGATCATGCCGCGCGAGGTCTTGATCGGCAGCTCGCGCAGGTAACGGGCCTCACCCTGGCGCTGGTAGAAGTCGCTGTTGATGATCTGCACATAGGCAGCACGGCCGACCAGCGACACCGAGCACAGGCCCAGGGCCAGCGCGACCCAGCGCAGGCGCTGGCGCAGGTTGAAGGCGTTGCGCGGGCGGTTGCGGCCGGTCTTGCTCATGGCCGCACCACCACGATGTCGGCGGCCTCGGGGAACTTCATGCCGAGCTTTTCGCGGGCGATGCGATCGACACGGTTGGCTTCGGCCAGGGTGGCCTGTTCCAGCTGCAGGCGGCCGAACTCCAGGTTGATGTCATCGCGCTTGCGCTCGGCGCGCGACAGCTCGATGAACGTCTGCCGGTGACGGTGACGCACGAACACGACGCCGATCGCCGAGGCCACGGTCGAGGCCAACAGGATGATCAGCAGCAGCCGGCTCATGCATCGGCCTCCCGCTTCTGGGCCACGCGCAGCACGGCGCTGCGGGCACGCGGGTTGGCCGCCAGCTCTTCGTCGGTGGCCTTGATGGCGCCGCCGATCAGATCCAGGGTCGGCACGAACACCTCCGCCTCGGGCAGGCGGCGGTTGGCCGGCGGCGCCTTGGCCAGGCGGTTCATGTACTGCTTGACGATGCGGTCTTCCAGCGAATGGAAGCTGATGATCGCCAGGCGGCCACCGGGCTTGAGCCGTTCCACCGCCGCATCGAGGCCGGCTTCCAGATCGGCCAGCTCGCGGTTGATGTGGATGCGGATGGCCTGGAAGCTGCGCGTGGCCGGGTGGATCTTGTCCTTGCCACGCGGCATCACCGAGGCGATCAGCTCGGCCAGTTCGGCGGTGCGGGTGAACGGCTGCTTCTCGCGGCGGGCCACGATGGCACGCGCGATGCGGCGGCTCTGGCGCTCTTCGCCGTAGGTCCACAGCACATCGGCGATCTCGCGGTCTTCGACGCGGTTGATCCACTGCGCGGCACTTTCGCCGCTGTCCGGGTCCATGCGCATGTCCAGCGGGCCGTCCTTGCCGAAGCTGAAGCCACGCTCGGCCACGTCCAGCTGCGGCGACGACACGCCCAGGTCGAACAGCACGCCGTCCAGGCCGTCGGCCGTCGCATCCCACTGCAGCAGCTGAGCGAAGCTGCCACGGAAGATGGACACGCGCGGGTCCGGCGCGAAATCGCGCTCGGCAACGGCGATGGCTTCCGGATCCTTGTCCATGACCAGCAGGCGCCCCTCGGGACCCAACTGGGTAAGCACGCCACGTGCATGACCGCCACGACCGAACGTGCCATCCAGATAACGTCCGTTTTCGATCACCCTCAGGCCTTCAAGGACCTGGGTGTACAGGACCGGCAGGTGCACCGCCGGCGACTGCGACACCGGAAGGTGACCGGTCTGCGCTTCTGGGCGCATCCGGGCACCCCGGCTCACAACTTCAGGTCGAGCAACCCATCACCCAGATCCTCGTCAGACAACGTCTGCTGGATCAGGGCCCGATGCGCCTGCTCGCTCCACAATTCGAACTTGTCGCCCATACCGAGCAATACCGCCTTCTTCTCAATGCCCACCGCACCGCGGTGGCTGGCGGGGATGCTGATGCGACCGTTGCCGTCCAGCTCCAGATGGGCGGCCGAGCCGACCAGCTTCTGCTGCAACAGGCGCACGACGCGCTGGGTGTTGGGCTTGGACATCACATCGTCGCGGACCCGCTCCCATTCCGACTCTGCGTACAGCCACAGGCAGCCGGCTTCGAACGGGTTGTAGGTCAGTACGAGACGGTTGTTGCTGGCGCGCGCGACGAGGTCGCGATAAGCGGTGGGAACCGCCATGCGCCCTTTATCGTCAACTGTGATGGCCGTCTCGCCCTGGAACACGACGCGTGCACCTATCCTTCGCCCGGTGAAACATTGAACCACGAAAACCCACAAAACACCCGGATTTCCCTCTGATGCCCACCTTAGCAGCGGTCCGAGGGTTGTCAACAACTTTTCAGCAGGGAAATCGCCAGCCGCATCAATGGCTTGCAACAACCTTTAGAGAATTGTTCAAGGCTTATCCACAAGTTGCTGATCCGTCTCAATTTTTGAGATTGAACGGAAGTTCAGGGGTGTGGACAGGGCGTGAAACATCGGCCGCGCATTCATCCAGAGCGGGCCAAAAACGGCGCCGGACTGCGCAAACCGTGCACAATGACGCCATGTGCCTGCTCGCTCTTGGCTGGATGCACCACCCGCGCTGGCGGCTGGTGATGACCGGCAACCGTGATGAGTTCCACGCCCGCCCGACGGCGGCGCTGGCCCCCTGGCAAGATGAGACCTCCGTCATCGGCGGACGCGACCTGCGCTCCGGTGGCGGCTGGGCCGGGGTGGGTGCCTCGGGCCGGATGGCGGTGGTCACCAATGTCCGCGATCCGCTGGCCGCCCAGACCGGTCCGTCGCGCGGCGCGCTGGTGGCCGACTTCCTGCGCGGCCGCGACCCGGCCGCCGTGCACATCGACCGCCTGGCGGCCGTGGCCGGCGCCTATGCCCCGTTCAATCTGTTGCTGGCCGACGGCAACAGCCTGGAGTACCTGGGCAACCACCCGGCCGAGCGCCAGACCCTCGGCCCCGGCGTGCACGGCATGTCCAACGGCGCTCTGGACGCGCCCTGGCCGAAGACCCGGCGGCTGATGGCGGCCCTGTCGGCCTGGCTGCAGGCCGGCGATGGCGAGCTGGCCCCGCTGTGGACCGCGCTGGCCGACGAACACCGCCCCGCCGACGGCGAGCTGCCCGATACCGGCATCGGCCTGGAACGCGAACGCTGGCTGAGCCCGGCCTTCATCCGTGGCGACGACTACGGCACCCGCGCCAGCACCGTGCTGTTGATCGATGCCGACGGCCACGGCGAGATCCACGAGCGCCGTTTCGGCCCGCAGGGCGTCGCACTCGGCCAGAGTCGCGTCGACTTCTGACCCTGTACCTGTTTTCTGTGTCTATAAATGTCTGCCTGCACGCCACACGATGACTGGGCGCGGTCCTGCCGCACACCCGACCGATCCACAGGGAGTCTTCGATGCGTCGTGTTCTCTTGCTTGTCGCCACCCACCTGCTCACCCTCGGCCTCGGCTTTGGCCTGGGCGTCTACCTGCTGCCGATCCTGATCGCCCCCGACGATCCGCCTGCCACGCAGGTGCGGGACGCCATGGGCAAGGCCGCCTACCACACCACCTTCCGGCGCGACCTCAAGGGCAGCGATGCGGTGCACTGGGCCGAAGGCAAGGTCAGCGTCAGCCCCACCCAGGTGGCCTTCGACGGCAAGATGGGGCCGGGGCCGGACTACAAGGTCTACCTGGTGCACGGCTTCGTCGACAACAAGGCCGACTTCCTGAAGGTCAAGGCGCAGTCCCGGCGCATCGGCGAGGTGAAGACCTTCAACCGTTTCCTGGTCGATGTACCTGATGACGTCAACGTGGACGACTACACCACGGTCGTGGTGTGGTGCGAGCGCTTCTCGCAGTTCATTTCAGCCGGGCAGTACCGCACGCCGGGCTGAGGCCGGACATCATCCCGGTAGTGCCGGCCGCTGGCCGGCAACAGCACGATGCGTCTGCTGGTGAGGAGGTTGCCGGCCAGCGGCCGGCACTACCGATGCGCGGTTCATGCATATAGAAGAAGGAGGCGGAGCCGGCCGATAAGCCGGGTTCTGTCGTGGACAGTCATTCCTCTAGGCGTTACGTCACCGCAACGCTCAAGCAACCTACCCGGATCCAACGCGGGCCGCGCCAAAGGATCCCTATTTGGTCTTGCTCCAGGTGGGGTTTGCCGTGCCGGTCTGTTGCCAGACTCGCGGTGCGCTCTTACCGCACCATTTCACCCTTACCGGCCTTCCGAAGAAGACGTAGGCGGTATCTTTCTGTTGCACTTTCCGTCGGCTTTCGCCGCCCAGGCGTTACCTGGCACCTTGCCCTATGGAGCCCGGACTTTCCTCGGCACCCCCGAAGGGATGACGCGACTGTCTGGCCGGCTCCGCCAGCGCGCATTCTAGCGCAAATGCCAACACCACCGCGCGCCACCCTTCCGAT
Organism: Stenotrophomonas sp. GD03930; assembly: GCF_029839665.1. Lineage (NCBI taxonomy): Bacteria > Pseudomonadati > Pseudomonadota > Gammaproteobacteria > Lysobacterales > Lysobacteraceae > Stenotrophomonas > Stenotrophomonas sp. GD03930. Next base: position 2,171,884 of record NZ_JAOCAV010000001.1, read on the forward strand.
TCAGCTGCCTGCGCACTTCGGTCCGCACGATCCACCGGCAACAGGCCTTGATGTTCCTTTTTGTCGGTCGATATTCAAAACTACCGACATTATGGAACAATGCCAACATGACCGCTGCCGAGGCCAAGGCCCGAAAACTGCTGCGGCGTGCAGGCAGCCTGCGCGCCCGCGAACTGGTGGCCGCAGGCATCGCCCGCGTCCAGCTGTCCCGTCTGGTCGAGGCCGGCGCGCTGATCCGGTTGTCGCGCGGCGTCTACGCGCTGCCGGGCAGCAACAACGGCGAGGCCGATGAAGGGCTGCGGATCACTGCAGAGCGCATGCCGAAGGTCCGCCTCTGCCTGTTGAGCGCCCTGCGTGTGCATGGCCTGACCACCCAGGCACCGTTTGAACTGTGGGTGGCCATCGGCAACAGCGACCGCCCGCCCCGGATCGACTGGCCGCCGCTACGCGTGGTGCGCATGTCGGCAACGACCCTCCAGGCGGGGCTGGAAGAGCGCCGTGTAGGCACACGCCGCATATACGTCAGCAACGTTGCGAAAACCGTCGCCGACTGCTTCAAATTCCGCAATCTGGTGGGTCTCGATGTCGCTATCGAGGCCCTGCGTGACGCGCTTGGCAACCGCGCCACCACCCCGGATGCGTTGATGAAATATGCACGGCTCTCCCGCGTTGCCAGACTGATGAGACCGTATATCGATGCCCTGGCGTGACCCCCTCTTCCCTGCTTCCTCTTCCCCACCGCGTGGCATCGATCCGGCAGCGACTGCTCGATCACGCGCGCACTCGCGGCGACGACTTCCAGTTCGTGCTGGACAGGTTCGCCGTTGAACGCCTGCTCTACCGGCTTTCCACCTCCACGTTCCGCGACCAGTTCCTGCTGAAAGGCGCCATGCTGTTCGCGGCATGGTTCGATGCGCCGCACCGGCCTACACGGGATGCCGATTTCCTGGGATTCGGAAGCGCTGAGCCACGCCACCTGCTGCACATCACGCACTCGCTCTGCGCAATGCCGGGTAATGACGGGCTCCGCTTCGATCCAGAGACCATCACCCTCGACGCCACCCGCGAAGAGGCGGCATACGAGGGCCTGCGCATGCGTCTGGTGGCCTATCTGGGCCGTGCACGCTGCCATGTGCAATGGGACGTAGGGTTCGGCGACGCGGTGATCACCCCACCGCCGGAGATCATCTATCCAGTCATGCTGGACGAACTTCCCGCGCCCTGCCTGCGCGTCTATCCGCGCGAAACGGTGTTCGCCGAGAAGCTGGAGGCCATTGCCGCGCTGGGTATTGCCAACAGCAGGATGAAAGACTTCTTCGACCTGCTGGCACTGGTACGTGAGGACGCCATGGATCGCACCAGCCTCGCAGCCGCCATAGAGGCGACGTTTGATCGACGCGGCACCCCTGCGCCGCCACCTCTGCCCTATGGGCTGACCCAGGCATTCGCCGCAGATACCCAGAAGCAGGCTCAGTGGCGCGCGTTCCTGCGCAGGAACCGCCTGCCCGCACCAGACCTTTCCACGGTGCTGACCGAGATTGCCGACTATCTGGACACCCTCGACACAGCCGTAAAGCCCTGACGCCGCAAGGCCCGGCGCTATCGGTTCCGCCCGGGTGGGTGCAGACCTGGGCGCGGCCCGTCCATCCACGCATGGCGTGGATCTACCGATGCCGCTGCTCCGGTGGGTGCGGATTCTGCTCCGGTGGGTGCGGACCTTGGTCCGCACGATCCCTCAACTGCCGTACAACGCCTTGCGCGGTGCGCCGGTCAATTCGGCGGCCAGCTTGGCGGCGGTCGACGGCGGCAGGTGCTCGCTCAGCTTGGCGTACACGCGGCGGCCATGCGCCAGCTGTGCCTCCTCATCATCGCCAGCGCCCTGCACCATCACCACGAACTCGCCCTTGCGCTGGTTCTCGTCGCCTTCCACCTTCGCCAGCAGACCCGCCAGGTCGCCATCCAGCACGGTCTCGAACAGCTTGGTCAGCTCGCGCGCCAGCACCGCCGGGCGCTCGCCGCCGAAGATCGCGGCCATGTCGGCCAGCGACTCGGCGATGCGGTGCGAGGATTCGTAGAACACCATCGTGCGCACTTCGCCGGCCAGCAGCTGCAGGCGGTCGCGGCGGCCGCTGGCCTTGGCCGGCAGGAAGCCCTCGAAGCTGAAGCGGTCGCTGGGCAGCCCGGCCACGCTCAGCGCGGCGATGGCGGCGCAGGCGCCCGGAATCGGGCTGACCTTGATGCCGGCCGCGCGCGCGGCACGCACCAGGCGGAAACCGGGGTCGCTGACCAGCGGCGTACCGGCATCGCTGACCAGCGCCAGCGATTCGCCGGCCTGCAGGCGCGACACCAGGCGCTGCGACAGCGCTTCCTCGTTGTGTTCGTGCAGGGCCACCAGCGGCTGCTGGATGCCGAAATGGGACAGCAGCTGGCCGCTGCGGCGGGTGTCCTCGGCACAGATGGCGGCCACCGAACGCAGAACCTCCTGCGCGCGCGGGCTCAGATCGGCCAGGTTGCCGATCGGGGTGGCGACGACGTACAGGGTTGGGACACTCATTTCAGCGGTACTCACGGGGCAAGGGTAGAATCGTAGCGTGTACCCGGCCAAGGCCGCTGCCCTCATCGCATGGACCCGATCATGAACAAGCCCGCCGCACGGATCTCCGCCCTGTCGTTGTCGCTGATGCTGCTGGCCGGCTGTGCCACCACCAGCCTGACCAGCACGCCCGATTCGCCGGCCCAGAGCCAGGCGCTGGCGCTGATCGAACAGGGCAAGCCGCGCGACGCCGCATTGCAGCTGGAAGGCCTGGCCGCCACCCTGCGCGGGGGTGCCCGCAGCAACGCGTTGGCCGACGCGGCCTGGGCCTGGCACCTGGCCGGTGACAGCACCCGCGCGCGCAGCCTGCTGGGCCAGCTGACCGCCCGCCAGCTGTCCGGCGCCAGCCTGCAGCGCTACCAGCTGACCAGCGCCGAGCTGGCGCTGGCCGACAAGCAACCGGCGCAGGCGCTGGCACTGCTGAAGGATCATGCCGACAGCGTTGCGGTCGGCCTGCGCACCCGCTGGCTGCTGGCACGCGCCCAGGCACTGCAGGGCACCGGTGATGCCTTCGGTGCCGCCGCCGAACGTGCCCGCGCCCATGCCAGCCTGACCGGCAGCGCCCGCAGCGACAACCAGGCGGCCATCGCCGGCCTGCTCGGCACCCTCGACGACGCCACCCTGCGCAGCCGTGCCGCCGCGTTGCCGGCCAACGACCCGCTGTACAACTTCGCCGGCCGTGCGCTGATCGCGCGCGGCCTGCCGCTGCCGCGCCCGTTCGATCGCGATGGCGCGGCCCAGTTCGATACCAGCAAGCGCCCGCCGGCGCTGAGCGATGGCTACCGCCCGCCGGTCAAGCTGGCCGTGCTGCTGCCGCTCAGCGGCCGTCTGGCCACCGCCGCGCAGCCGGTGCGTGATGGCCTGCTGGCCGCCTACTACGGCGAGACCCGCCGTCGCCCGGACATCAACTTCATCGACACCGCCGGCACCCCGGCCGGTGCACTGGCCGCGTATGACAAGGCCGTCGCCTCCGGTGCCGACTTCGTGGTCGGCCCGCTGGGCCGCGACGAAGTGGACGCGGTGTACGGCCGCCAGCAGCTGCAGGTGCCGGTGCTGGCGCTGAACCGCGGCAAGGATGCACCGCCGGCCGGCAGCGCCGGTTTCTCGCTGGCCCCGGAAGACGACGGCATCGTGGCCGCCGAATACCTGCGTGGCCGCGAGCGTGGCAAGGCACTGGTGATCAACAGCGCCGACGACACCGGCCGCCGTGCCGCCGCCGCCTTCGCGCAGCGCTTCGCCCAGCGTGGCGGCCAGGTGGTGGCCACGATCGGCGTGACCGATGCGGTCGGTGATGTGGGCGCACAGGTGCGCAATGCCGGCCAGGTCGATGCCGTGTTCCTCGCCGTGCGTGCCCCGCAGGCGCGCCTGCTGGCGCCGCAGCTGGCACTGGCCGGTGCCGGTGGCGCCACCCGCGTCGGCACTTCGCAGCTGACCGTCGGCAGCGGCAAGGTGGAAGAAGACGTGGCGCTGGACGGCATCGTCTACCCGAACGAAGCCTGGAACGTGCGCAGCGTGTCCGGCCTGCCGTCGGCCAGCCAGGTCGCCAGCACCCTGCCCAGCGCACGCGGCGCGGCCGGCCGCCTGTTCGCCTTCGGCGCCGATGCCTGGAAGATCACCGCCTACCTGGACAAGCTGTCCAACGAAGGCGGCCTGGACGGCGCCACCGGCACGCTGTTCTTGGACAGCAACGGCAACATCCTGCGCCAGCCGGCGTGGTCCACCTTCAATGGCGGCCGGCCGATGCCGATCGTCGGTGGTCGCTGAGCGCAGCCAACGTGGCTCGGCGGTGGAAGCCGCCGCCGAGCAGCATCTGCAACAGGCCGGGCTGCAGCCACGTGCACGCAACGTGCGCTATCGCGGCGGCGAACTGGACCTGGTGATGGACGACGCCGGCACCGTGGTGTTCGTGGAAGTGCGGTACCGCGCGCGTTCGGACTTCGGTGGCGGCGCCGCGTCGGTGGATGCGCGCAAGTGCCGGCGACTGGCGCATGCCGCGCAGCTGTTCCTGCAGGACAACCCGGCGCTGGCCAATGCGCCTTGCCGCTTCGATGTGGTCGAAGCCAGTGGCGAACCGCCGCAGCTGCACTGGCTGCGTGATGCGTTCCGGCTGGATGACTGCTGATGGCAACCCTTCGTTCTGGTAGTGGCCGACCTTGGTCGGCGCTTCTGTGCCAACCAAGGTTGGCACCTACCAAGAGCGCGCAGCCCGGTAGCATCCGACCTTGGTCGGCGCCCACCCGCTCTGGTAGTGGCCGACCTTGGTCGGCGCTTCCGTGCCAACCAAGGTTGGCACCTACCCAAGCGCGCATCCCCGTTGATACCCCTGCTTCCCCGCGAGATCCGTCATGAGTACCGCACTGCCCGCCGCACTGGTTGCCGAACTGTCCGCCCTGCTGGGCGCGGAGGGCTGGCGCATGGACGACAGCGCGCTGGAAGCGAACGCGCAGGACAACTCATGGCGCCACCAGCGCCCCGCGGCCGTGGCGCTGCCCGCCGATGTGGAGCAGGTGCAGGCGCTGGTGCGTGCGTGCCGCGCGCATGGCATCGCATTGGTCGCACGCGGCGCAGGCACCGGCACCACGGGTGCGGCGGTGCCACTGCCGGGCAGCATCGTGCTGTCGTTCACCCGCATGGACCGCATTCTTGAAATCCGCGCCGGTGACCGCTGCGCGGTGGTGCAGCCGGGTGTGTTGAACGGCACACTGCAGCAGGCGCTGGCACCGCACGGCCTGTTCTGGGCGCCGGACCCGTCCAGCGCGGACATCTGCAGCGTGGGCGGCAACCTGGCCTGCAATGCCGGCGGCCCGCGCGCGGTGAAGTACGGCACCAGCCGCGACAACGTGCTGGGCCTGGTAGCGGTCACCGGCACCGGCGAGGTGATCCGCTGCGGCGGCGCCTACACCAAGGATTCCACCGGTTACGACCTGACCCATCTTCTGGTCGGCAGCGAAGGCACGTTGGCACTGATCGTGGAAGCCACCTTGAAGCTGACGCCGCTGCCGGTCAGCCAGGCCGGCCTGCGCGTGCTGTACCGCGATGCAGACGCTGCCGCCGCCGCAGTATCGCGTCTGATGTCGCAGCCGGTCGTGCCCACGCGCCTGGAGTTCATGGACGCACGCAGCCTTGAACTGCTGCGCCTCAACGGCGCCGACGTGCCCGAGGCCGGCGCGATGCTGCTGGTCGAAGCCGATGGCGACCACGACACCCTGCCCTACCTGCTGCAGGCACTGGCCAGCGCCGCTGAAGGCGACGGCATGATCGCGCTGGACGTGGCGATGGAAGGCCGCGCGCGTGACCAGCTGTGGGCCGCTCGCAAAGCCCTGTCGCCGGCACTGCGCAGCGTCGCCCCGGGCAAGATCAACGAAGACGTGGTGGTGCCGGTGTCGCGCATTCCCGATCTGGTAGCGGGCGTGCAGGCACTGGCACGCGACTACATGCTCACCATCGTCACCTTCGGCCATGCCGGCAACGGCAACCTGCACGTCAACATCCTGTACCACCCGGACGACGCCGCCGAGAACGCCCGCGCACACGCCGCACTGCCGAAGATCTTCGAACTGACACTGGCACTGGGTGGCACGCTCTCCGGCGAGCATGGCATCGGCCTGGCAAAGCGCGATTTCATGGCCAGGGCGTTCAGCGCGGAAACGCTGGCAACGATGCGCGCGATCAAGGCCGCGCTGGACCCGGAGGGCATCCTCAACCCCGGCAAGGTGCTGCCGCCGGCCTGAGGACGTGCAACGCTTTTGTAGAGTCGAGCCATGCTCGACTGCCTTTGCGCCAGGCGTAGAGTCGAGCTTGCTAGACTGTTGTCGGCCGCAGTCGAGCAAGCTCGACTCTACGAAGCGCAGCCGAGCGCGCGTGGCGGGGTCAGAGCCCATTGCGTCCGCAACGGGATCTGACCCCAACCCGCTCACTTACCAGGCCAGGCGCACACCCACCTGCCCGCCCACATCGCGGTAGCCGTGGTCACCACGCTGCATGCTCACGCCACCCCACGCCCCCAGGCGCTGGCTGATCTTCAACTCGGCACCGGCCTGCACCTCATAGCGGTTGCGCGGCAGATCGGCCTGCAGCATTTCACCGAGGAAGTCGATGGCATTGCGGCCACTGCTGCGCAGCCAGTTCACGCCCACGTAGGGCAGCACCACCGAACCCATGCCTGCGCGCTGGCCGAACGCGCGCACACCCACGCGTCCGGCCAACCCGCCTGCCTCTGCGCCATCCACCACCGTGCCGTTGCGTTCCACGTGTCGATCGGCGCTGTAGCCGGTATAGGTCAGCTGCATCTGCGGCTGCAGATACAGGTTGCTAGATGCACCCTGCCACACGTTGAAGGTGTAGCCGCCTTCCAGCGATGCACTGCGCGTGCGCGAATCGTAGCTTTCGCGGTCCAACGCAACGCCCTGCACACGGTTGCTGAAACGCCCGTACTGCAGCTGCGCATCCACATACGCGCCTTCGCTGCCATCGGCCTGTTGCAGCCAAGTGCCATACACGCCCACCGCTGTGCCGCGCACGCGGCCCTTGGCGCTGTATCCGGTCAGGTCAGAGACCACCGTGTTGTCCGCACGGCCACTGCCCAGCATCACACCCAGTGCGGCATTGCCGCGCCGCCACACATCCGTGCCGATCTGCATCACTGAGGTATTTCCATCCACCGACAACTGCCCACCCACGGCGGTGAAATCGGCATTGCTGCGACCCACGCGCGCCCAGGCGGCACGTGCATCATCCATCTCAATCGCACCCACGCGATCACTCAAGCGGTGCGCGAACATGTTCACTGCCGCCGACTGGTTGGCCAGATAGGCGCCCGCTTCCGGGCGCAGCACCGGCGGCGGGGTGATCGGGTCTACCGGATCGATCGGGTCGATGGGATCCACCGGGTCCGGGTCCGGGTCCGGGCCGGGGTCCACCACGCAGCCCGGCGCGTTCGGATCCTCTTCGCAGACATCAAACCACTGCGAACGCAGGTACCAGTTGCCATCGTTCGGGTCCAGCAGGCCACCCTTGAACAGGAAGTATTCGTAGGCACCGCCCACGGCGCGGCCGGCGAGCGAATAGTCCGCCAGCGACGCACCGTCGATACGGATCAGCGGAATGCCGTCGAAGGTTGGCGCACCCACGCCGCCGATGTTGTTCACCACGATGGATGCATCACCACTGGCATCGCCGCGCACGTGCAGGCGATCGATGTCCGAGGTATCACCGGCCAGCGCACCATTGAACAGGAAGGTGGCGCCTTCGCTGTGCAGGTCGCCGTCCACCGTCAACACGTTGAATCGACCGCTGCCATCAGACAACGCGACCTGGCTGTTGCGCACTGCCAGATCCTGCACGGTGGCATTGCCATTGAGTACCCACTGGCTGCCGCCGTCCAGCGCCATGCCCTGCACAAGATGGGACGCACCAAACCAGCCCGCGTTGTTGGTCAACTGCACGTGCACTTCTGACTGCGGCACCAGGCCGGCATCTTCGTCCTCGGGGGTGATCACGATGTCGCCGATCATCAACGCGCCGCTGTCCAGCTTCACATCAAAGCGCCCGGCCACGGCCGCATCCAGCGCCAGTGCAATGCCATTGCCGCCGGATACCACTGCGCCATTGGCCAGGTTCAGGCCGGGGTCGCGGCTGCTGCGCATCCAGATGCCACCGTGCTGGGCGCTGACCAGCGAGCCGCCATCGATGGAGAGCCTGCCGTTGTCATTCACCACCGCCGCCCACGCACCCTCGCCTTCGCTGCGCACGTGGGTGTTGGTCAGGCTCATCTCGCCGTCGCCGCCGGTCAGAACGCCATGCGACTCACGACCCGTGGTGCGTATCTCACTGTCGGCCAAACTCACCACCGCGCCCGAACGTGCGATCACGCCCAGGGCCATCTCGCCTTCAGTAAGCACGCGGGTGTTCTCGACTGCAACAACAGGCGTGCGCCCGATGCTGGCCTCGGCGAAGATGCCGTGGCCGCTCTCGCCCAGCGTATGTAGCGCACTGGAGGCGATGTGGGCCTTGCCCCCCAATACTGAAACCGCCTGCCCGTGCAGCCCGTCAGAGGTGACCTGCGACCCGGTCAACTCCAGCTCGCCGTTATCCAGCATTCGAATGCCAACGCCACCACGCGTAGTGATCGATGAATCGCTTACGGTTGCAGTGCCGTCGCGTTGATTGATGTCGATGCCGATGGACTGACTCTGCAGATGGCTGTTGCGAAGCGTCAGCTCAGAGCCTTCGGTCAGGTTGACGCCGAAGTGACCGGACAGGTCTACCCCATCCAGCGTCGCCTTGCCACCGCCACTGGTGGCAAAACTCAGCGCACTGGCATTGGCACCTCCGGCATGCACGCTGCCGCCACGCATTTCCAGCTCGCCCCCCACCAGCAGGCCGGTGCCGGACCTGTCGTGCGTCAGCGCGATATCCACATCCTCAAGCACCGCCTTGCTGCCCAACGCCACCAGCGCACCAGATGCGCCCGAGCCCGTGCCGTTGATCTGTACCGAGCGCAGCGTCGCCGTGCTGCTGCCTGCTGCCCACAGTCCGGTGCCGCTTCCAGCAATATCGATGCGCACCCTTTCAGCAAGCAGCGTGCCCCCATTGATATCCAATCCATTGGCTTGGCTGCCGGCAATTTCAATGACGCTGTCAAAGATCTGCGCGTCGCCGCCAGCGACAGACAGGCCGTGGGACAGTGCGCCACGGGTCACGATGTGAGCACGCTCCAAGGCGAGTCGTCCGTCCAGCGCTTCGGCGCCGTTTGCCGCTGCGCCGGATGTCTCAATACTGATGTCGCCGGCCTGCACATAACCACCATTGGCCGAGGAAAGCCCTGCCGCGCCATCGCCCAACGTGGCGACCGTAGCGTCCTTCAGCAGAACGAAGCTGCCGATGCCGTCAGCGCGTGCGGCGGCAGCGCGAAGACCTTCGGTACGAAGATTCACTGCCCCCGAAGGCTGGATCTGACCACCATTTATGGCGAGGAATGCGTAGCCGGCAGGGTTGCCCGGCTCTACCGGCTCAGTCGTCGTGTAATCGCCCGCAGCGGGCGTCTGCTGATCGCCGTCGGCGACAACCTGCTGGGCATGTGCCGGAAGCGCAGTAACCAAGGCCACCGCGAGCGCTGCAGCCAACGTTGTACGAGGGGGAAGCATGGGGTGCATCGCATGTCTCTGTGTGAAAGCAGACATGCTGGTGGTGGGCCGACCATGCACCCATCGAAAGACTTGCAACAGGCCTGCGACCGGATGACGCAGTGCTGTCCATGGCCTGAACCCGCGAGGTCTGGCAAGCCGCCTTTGCAACTAATTGCATGGGACCGGAGCGAGGGCAGGCCCAGAATTCAAGCCATACAAGACACCTGCATTCGCAAAAGCCTCTGGACTTCACATCTTTTTCACGTGATGACAACCTATACATCACGGCGTAGTTCCAGCGGGTCGAAAGCGCAGGCGAATCAGCACTTCTCATCCGATAAGGAAACGAACATGCGAAACCTTACGTCCACTCGTGCGAACGCGCGCCTTCCCCTGGCCCAGGCGGTGCTGCTGGCCATCACCACCTTTGCGGCCGGCTCTGCCGTAGCCGGCGACCTGGACAATCAGAACGCCACCGTCGTCGCCGGCGATCCGGTAGAGGCATGGTCGCTGCGCAATGGATCGAACCTGATCGGGCAGAACGCGCAGATGAATCAGATCACGGCCGCGGACACCTCGCTCGTAACGCTGGATGGCGGCAGCGTAACCCGAACGGGCACCGGCAGTTCACAGCAGAGCTCAGTGAGTCTGTCTGGTGATGCGGTCCTGCGATCCACTGGCACGACGTTCCGCGGCGGGGCAGTCAACCTTCTGAGCGGAAGCGCTCAGGCATACCTGACCGGTGGGCAGATCATCGTCACTGCGGCAGACATGTTGCCCACTGCAGGCGGGTCATTTGGCGTGGATCTCAATGCCAGTGGTGGAAACCCGTACGCAAGGCTGGATTCAATGCGTATCCATGTCGAGGACGCGCCCAGCGCCCCCAGTGACATCAACAGCGGCCTGGGTGTGCGGGCACAGTCGGGCAAGATTGATATCGTCAACGGCTCTGACGTATACGGCGCCAATGTCGGCGCCATGCTGTGGGGCTTCAACAGCGCCGGCGGCAGGGTTGGCCTGACCGTGGATAACTCCACCCTGCGGTCTGGCCGTGGGGCTGCCATCCAGGTCATGCCGCTGACTGATACTGATTACGACATTGCGGTGCGCAACAATTCCACGTTGGTGGGTGGTGACGGAAATCTTCTGCTGGTTGGCTATAGAATCCCAGTCAACTCCCGCACCGACGTCCACTTCACCGTGGACGATTCGCGTCTTGCCGGCAACGTGACCTTTGATCCCACCACCGTTACCAACGGTACGCTCGATGTGATCCTGCGCAACAAGGCGCAGATCGATGGCCGCTTCACCAACGTCACCACGGCCGACATCGGCAGCGACAGCACCTGGCTGATGACCGGCGACAGCACCGTCGGCGCCCTCACCCTGGGCAACACCGGCACCGTCGCACTCGGCAACGGCAGCACCTTCAACACCCTCAACGTCGATACCTTCACCGGCAACGGGGGCACCCTGCTGTTCAACACCCAGCTGGGCGATGACACCTCGGCCACCGACAAGCTGATCGTGACCGGCGATACCAGCGGCCAGGCCAATGTGCGCGTGGTCAATGCCGGCGGTGCCGGTGCCAAGACCGACAAGGGCATCGAGCTGATCCGCGTGGGCGGTGCGTCCAACGCCCAGTTCGACCTGCAGGGCCGTGCGGTGGGTGGGCAGTACGAGTACTTCCTGTTCAAGGATGCCACCAACGGCGGCTGGTACCTGCGCTCGGAACTGGCCACCGTGCCGGACCCGTGCGTGGTGGACCCGACCCTGCCGGAGTGCGGGCCGATTGTGGACCCGGTCGATCCGGTGGAACCGACCCCGGTGCTGCGCCCGGAAACCGGCGCCTACCTGGCCAACCAGTTCGCGGTGGACCAGCTGCTGCGCCACGGCTGGCGTGACCGCCAGGGCGGCAGCACCACCGCCGAGGAAGGCGTGCGTGGCTGGGCCCGCGTCGATGCCAACCAGAGCAAGTTGGGTGCGGTGAATGACCAGCTTGACCTGCGCGTGGACCGCTCGCGCGTGCAGCTGGGCGCCGACATGGGCGTGTTCGACAACGGCCGTGGCCGCCTGGGCGTGATGGGTACGCTGGCGCAGTCCAGCGCCACCTCGCGTTCCGAGCTGACCGGCTACAGCGCCAAGGGCAAGGTGGAAGGCGGCGCGCTGGGCGTGTACGGCAGCTGGAACAACGATGCCCTGTACGTGGATGCCAGCGTGCAGCGCGGCCAGTTCCGCAACCGCGTGCAGGGCGAAGGCCTGGCCGAGGAGCGCTACGATTCGGATATCTGGCAGAGCGCGCTGGAAGCCGGTTACCGCATCGGCATCGGCCAGATCGGCAGCACCGCCGTGAGCCTGCAGCCGGAGCTGCAGTTGATCTACACCAACACCAGTACCGACCGCCACGAAGAAACCAACGGCACCGTGGTGCGTGCGCTGGACAACAACGGCCTGTCCGGCCGCCTGGGCCTGCGTCTGCAGGGCGAAGGCCACAGCACCGCCGGTGCTTCGGTCAGCCCGTATGTGGTGGCCAACTGGTACCGCGATGGCGCCAACAATGGCATCGCCTTTGATGATGAAGTGCTGAAGGCCGGCGTTCCGCGTAACCGCTACGAGCTCAATGCCGGTGCACGCGTGCAGTTCCGCAGCGGGCTGAGTGCGTGGGGTGGCTTCGGTGTGATGCGTGGTGACCAGGGTTACCGCGAAGCCACTGCCAACCTGAGCGTGGCGTATAAGTGGTGAGCTAGATGAAACAACGGCGCCGGAGAAATCCGGCGTCGTTCTGCTTTCTGTAGAGTCGAGCTTGCTCGACTGTTGTCGGCCGCAGTCCAGCATTGCTCGACTCTACACAAAGCAGTCGAGCAAGCTCGACTCTACAAGGGACCATCGACGTCGGCATGGGTGCGGCTACCACGCGCATTCGACAACGATCACGCGTAACAGGTCTGCTTCAGCGAACGACCTCGTATGTCGTGCGAACCAGTCCATCGTCTGTCGCATGACTCCCCCGCACCACCACCTGCAGCTCGGTTTCCAATCCACCGAACAAGGAGCGCCCTGCCCCGAGCACGATGGGTGCGACCGAGATCGTGAGCTCGTCAACCAGATCCGCGCGTAGAAACGCTTGAATTGTGCGGCCGCCATCGATGTAAACCTCTTGGACGCCCAGGGCATCAAGAAGCCGAGTCGCCTCCTCGACCGATCCTGCCACTCGCACACGCGGGTCATCGACCTGGCCACGCGTCGTCAGCACGACCACCTGCATGCCCTCAAACGGCCACTCATCAAACCCGGCGACTGTCTCGTAGGTGGCCCGCCCCATGACGATGGCGTCGATCTTCCCGATGAACGTGTTCCAGACCAGCGCAGGATGTTCGATCGCCGCGTTGACGTTGTGGCGACGTGCTGGGGGATCGGTCAGCCAATCAAGCGTACCGTCGTCGCGGGCGATCTTGCCGTCGACACTTGTGCCGATGAACACCCGTCCGCGCCAGGTTCGAGCCGTAGTCATTTCCATCTCCATCGATCGGTCGGGGGGGTAGGAGGGTACAGGCTCCAGACGATACCCAGTGCAGACACACTCGGCTGCATTGCTGTCTGTAGATCCAAGCCCACGCTCGGCTGCACGTAATAAGCCGAGCGTGGGCTCGGCTCTACAAGACATGTCGCGATCTGCACGCATTGACGGCTTTCGCCACGTGGCTGCAAACATTCGTACTTTTTCTACTTTCCAACTTTTCTCATTGGCAGCACGGGCGCTGCATGCAAATGATGTGCGGCCACCGACAACGGGTGGCACGGGCTTGCAATCCCGTTTGGAGTATCTGTTGGTTACGCTTGCCTGCCGGCGTCGCTCATTCCCTGTGGGTGGCGTCGGCAGGCATTCTGTCCGCGCACTTATGGCGGGCGGTGCGTGGGGGCTTCGTGCCCGCCGGCGTTTTGCAGATATTCCACCGGTATTGCAACCACGCATCGTCCGCCGCCCTTGCTGTTAAGCAGGGCGGCTCCTTCGCGTAACGCATAAGGAAGCCATCATGAGCGCCAATCGCTACCCGTTCCTGTTCGCCACCCTGGGCGATCTTGCCAACCAGCTGCCCGCCGAGATTGCCGAGCCGCTGGAAACCACCCTCGCCGCCAACCCTGCCGCCAACGGCATCACCCTGCTGGACTGCCTGCAGCGCATCCGCGAGGTGGAGGCGGCCGTTGGCCAGCCCCTGCAGCGGAAAGGGCGTTCATCCGGCCAGTGCATGGCGCTGGCACGCATCAACCGCGCCAACGCCGGGTTGACGGTGCTGCTGGAACTGCTGCACGCCAGCGAGCGCGTGCGCGTGGATGGCGAAGAAGCGCAGCAGGTGGGTAACGATGTACGCGAGGGCCTGCTGCTGGCCTGCCGTGGGTTGTCGGAGTACGTGGATACCCAGGTCTACGCGGCCTGACCACTGCCGCCGGGCAATCGCTTTGGTAGAGTCGAGCTGGCTCGACTGCAGTTGCCAAGAGCAGTCGAGCAAGCTTGACTCTACAAGGCGGGGCTTTCCCGCCTCATCGGTAATCCAGCGTCAGAATCGCCTGCCCGCTGATGCTGCCCGGCTGCAGGATGCCGCCGCTGCGGGCGTACCGCGCCTGTAGCGGCACGTCCTGCGCACCCGCAGACGACGCACCGTGGCTCCATGCCGTGCGCAGCTGCACAGGCCTACCGCCGCGCAGCAGTTCAATGCTGACGCCCTTCGCGGTGCTGCCTGCCCCAGGCACCAGCTGCGAGACCACGTTGCTGGCCTGGTTTGCATCGGTAAGGGTAAAGCTCACGGGAATCCCGGCCGCGCTGCAGGTCATCCTCACATTGAAGTCGGTGTCACGCGCATGGCTGCCAGCAGCGCTCAGGTCGGCGGTCTGCACCTCCGGCAGCTGCACAGGCACATCATTCAGCGAGCAGGACTCAACGCGCATCGCCACCGACGCTGACAAGGTCGATTCAGCCCGCAAGCCCAGCCGCGGGTGCTCAAGCACGTACTTCCCCAATGGCGTGGCAGCCACGTTGGTCATGCCGGGCCGCGCAACCACTCCAACATGGGGCTGAGCCATCAGCTGACCGCCATTGGCGGTACCTACGTTCCGAAATTCCTGTAACTCACCGTCCTTCAGGGAAAACGAAACACCGCCAGCGTTCACCGATCGCACATGGAAGAAGTAGAGCGGTGAGGTACTGCTGGTCTCGTAGGTCACGTAGGTGAGACCGTCATAGACAACGGTGGATACCGGCTTCAGGCCCTGGCCCTCCAACCGGATGGTCAGATCGTGACTGCCACTGCTGGCGCACCCGGTGAACTTGAACTCCGGACCGACCTCAGGCCATGTCTTGATCACAGCGCAGATCGTTGTCCCGGCGCGGTGCTGCTCGGTAGAGGCGAGCGCAGACGCTGACGCTGAGCGCCCAAGGGCGATGCGCTCACAGCAATCGCGCGAGCCGCCGCCCAGATCAGGGGTGCTTTTTGCCTCAACTGCCATCACCAAGCCCCATTCCCCTCAGACGCTATCGGTAAGTGGCCGTGATGATTGCCTGCCCTTCCACTACGCCACCATGGAACGTGCCAGGCTCGCGGTAGTAGCGCGCGGCCAAAGGAATGTTCTGCGAACCGTCCTGGGTGAGCGGAATCGTCCAGGTCTTGCCCAGCTCTACCGGTTTTCCTTCGCGCAGCAGCTCCACGCGCACGGCGCCGGCAGTGCTGTTCGCGGTGGGCGTAAGAAGGCTGCCGGTATTGCCCGGCAAGTTTGCGTCGGTCAGCACCAACTCAATCGGGATAGCCCGGTTGCAGTTCATCGCCACATCGAAGGTGCGTTCGCCCGCGAAGCGGCCGCTGGCCGGCAGATCGGCCACAGCCACATCCACCAGACTGACCGGCGTATCGGACAAAGTGCAGGTGGGCACTTTGAGGTTGGCGGTAACGGTAAACGTATCGGTCTTCGCCAGGTGCGGGTACAGCGGCGAAACGCGGCTGATGGGCCCCAACAGCGTTGCCGGAAACGGCTCCATCACCCCGCCTCGGGACACCGCAGCGACGAGCACTATTGAACCACGGTCCGGGTTATTGAATGGCTTGGATGCAATATGGGTTGGCACGCGCACGTCCAACGGTGTTGACACCTGTGCCTCCCCACTATTGGATGTCCAGGTCTCGTGGCGAAAGATAAGCAGCGGCGATCGGGGCCGTCCTGACAGCCCAAAGGCGGCATAGGTCCGCCCATCCACGGTCACGTTCCTCACGAAATTCAGACCCGGCATAGTGGCCGTGACGTCCAGTGGCACCACAGCCCCTGTGGCACATTCCAGGAGGAACCGCGCATTCCCAGCCCAGGTCCAGTTGGCGATGAGCTTGTCCTGCTCGACGTCGTCCCAGGCATCAATCTTCAGGTGGATAGCCGTGCCACTGTTGTGCTGGCTGGTACAGGCGGCGGCACTGGCCGAAAGCAGCAGGCCCAGTGCTACACAGATGCTGCCATCACGCAGGGAGCTTCGCTGGCTGCGTGGGCAGACGGGAAGAGTTGTCATTGTTCTGTCTCTTTGTACAACGTGAGCGCTATCGGTACGTGGCCGTGATGATTGCCTGCCCTTCCACTACGCCTGCACCGAACGCCCCGGCCTCCCGATAGTAGCGGGCGGCCAAGGGAATGTTCTGCGAACCGTTCTGGCTTTCTGCCAGCATCCAGCGCTGCCCAAGCACCACGGGCGTGCCCTCCTGCAGCAGCTCCACGCGCACGCCGGTGGCGGTGGCGTTGCTGGTCGGGGTCAGCCGGCTGCCAGTGTTTCCCGGCCCGTTGGCGTCCGTCAGTACCAGGCTTACGGGGTATCTCCCGTTGCATCTCATCACCACATTGAAGTCACGCTGCCCGCTGCTGCTGCCGGCAGCGGGAAGATCCAACACATATGCGTCGTCCAGCACCACGGTGGCATTGGCCAGCGTGCAGGTCTTGGTACGCAGCGTTGCCGATACACTGAAGCTTTCCAGCTTGGTAAGCGAAGGATTGGGCGGGTAGATGTGGCGGATGCTGCCCAGATCTGTCGTTGGAACCTCCTCCATCGCTCCTCCCCGGGACACCGCTGCCACAGACACCACTGACCAGCGGAAGTAGCCGGTTACCCCGGCCCCGGAAGAGTTCAACGTAGATCGCACGTCGAAAGGTGCACCGGTGCCATCCCCGCCGCCGCTGCCGTAGCCGTACCGGAAGATCAACAGGGGCGATCGCGGCCAGCCCACGATACCGAACGCAGGATAGCGCTCACCGTCTATGGTCACATCGCGCTCGTACTGCAGATTGCGAACTGTCGGAATGACGTCGACTGCGACATTGCTCCAACGGTCGCAATCTTCCAGAAAGTTGGCATCCCCCGCAATTCTCCAGGTACTGACCAGCACGTCCCCGAGACCGTCATCCCAGGTATCGATTGACAGATCTACATGCCCGCCACCGAACGAAAGCGCATTACACGCCTGCACCGTGCCTGTCATCAGCAACGGCGCGCAGGTGCCCAGCAGCACGCGCAGTAGTGGCAGCGCGTTCACTTGTAGGCTGCCGTCACGGTGATCTGCGTGGTGACGGTGCCGGCTGTCATCGCCGTACCTGCCTTGTGGAAATACGCCGCGCGCAGATCGTACTTGCCACTGGCTGCACCATTGACGGCAATGGTGCGCCGCGCACCATCCTGCAGGTAAGTGCCGCCCGTGCCGCCCTCCAGCAGCGCAACGGCCATGCCGTTGGCACCGCCGGTAGTGGCCTGGTTCTTCCAGTGGTTGTCCTGGGTGGGGTCGCCGGTACCGTTGAAGGTCAGGTCGATGCTGGCTACCCCCACGCAACCGGTGAAGTCCAGCTGGCCCGGCGTGGGGTTGTTCTCGTGCCCGTCCTTGATGTCGACCGCATCGATGGCATCCAGATTGATTGTCAGATCGCCTGCCTTGCAGGTCCCGGGCAGCACCTTGCCGGTAACGGTGATGGTGGCCGTATCGGCGTTGGCCAGTGGCGCGGTGCCGAGCAGCAGCGCGGCAAGCAGCAGATGCGAAGTTTTCATTGGTTGGCTCCAGTCGTTGAAGAGGGAACATCGTCGGCCAGTAATTCCGGCCCCGGCGCCACACAGCGCGCCTGCGCCCAGTACTGGCCCTGTGCGTCGGGGGTTTCCGGCATGGCGTAGTGCAACCGGCAGGCAATGCCGTCTTCGGTCTGCACGTGCACCAGACCGGTGTTTTCAAGGCCACGCAGGGCCATCACGCCGCCCTGCCCCACCTGGCCCAGCACGCGGCCATCGGGGTGGGCAATCTGCGCACCATAGGGCAGCGGCTGGCCCTGGGCATCACTGGCGTCGATCAGCCACAGGCGATCGTTGCGGGTCTGGAAGCTGACCTTGACGATGCTGCCGGCGCTGGGTGCCACGCGCTGCGAGCTGGCCTGCACTTCCACGTCCAGCGGCAGATCGGCGGTGTCCAGCTGCACCTGGTTCCAGCGGTACGGGCTGGTGTAAGGCAGCACGGCATAGCCGTTACCGGCCACCGTAACGCTGCGGCCGCTGCCCACCTTCGCGCCCTGTGCGCCCAGCGCTTCCACCAGTGCGAAGCTCTCGCCCAGCGAAGGGCCGAAGTTGATGCCGCCCCGGTGCAGCACCACGCTGCCGGTGACACCGGCATTGAAGCTGCTGCGGCCGTTGGCATGGCTGTAGCCGGCGCTGAGATCGGCGCGGCTGCCCTGGTAGCTGGCGTAGGCGTTGTAGCCACTGCTGCCTTGGCCGCGATTGCCAGACAGGCTGTAGGACAGCGCGCGCTCTTCGCCCAGGTTCCCGTTGATGCCCAGCTGCTGCTGGCTGCCCAGGCGGCTGTCGTTGTAGGTGGCGGTGGCGCGCGGCGCGTTGGTACTGCGGCCCAGCGGTACGCTCAGCATGAATGACAGGCGCGTATCGGGCGCGCCATTGGCCATGCGGTAGCGCGTGGCGGACAGGGTGTAGTTGGCGCTGCGGTAGCTGCTGTGGAAACCCAGCTGCAGATCGTTCTGCTTGCCAGCACGGTTCCAGTAGGCCACGTGGCCGCCGCTGAGATAGATCTGGCTGCGCTGGCCCACACGCTGCGAGAAGTTCACCTGGAAGCGCTGGCGGGTGCGCATGACGAACGCATCGGCGGCCTGTGGGCGGTCGAACGACAGCTGCGAGACATCGGTAAGGGTAAGGAAGCCCTCAGTGCTGTAGCGATAGGCGGCCAGGCCCAGGTTGGTGCCGGTACGCGCCACGCTGCGCTGGTAATTCAGGCGGTAGCTGCGCCCACTCTGCGCAGGCAGGCCCGGGACGTTGGCGCGGGCGTGGGTGATATCCGCACCTATAGCACCGAAGGGTGTATTGAACGCCGCACCGGCCAGGCCGGCCTGGTAGTGCTCGGCCACCTGCACACCACCCAGCAGGGTCATGCGGTTGCTGACGCCGCGTGCGTACGTGCCTTCGGTAAAGCGCAGTGCGTTCTGCGCCATGCCGGTGTCGCGCAGCTCGCCTGCGGTAATGCTGAACCGCTGGCTGCCTTCGCGCAGCGCCTGCGGCACCGCCGAGAACGCCACGGTGAAACGTTCTTCGCGTCCGTCGGCTTCGGTGACCGCTACTTCCAGATCGCCGCTGCCGGCGTTGGGGTACAGATCGTCGATGGCGAACGGACCCGGCGCCACCGTGGTCTGGTACAGCACCGCGCCGTTCTGGCGGATGGTGACGCGCGCATTGCTTTGTGCCACGCCGCGCACGACCGGCGCATAGCCGCGCAGCGAATCGGGCAGCATGCGTTCATCGGTAGTGATGCGCACGCCGGTGAAGCCGACACTGTCGAACAGCTCTCCACCGGTATTGGCCTGGCCCAACGTGAGCTGGCTGTTCCAGCGCGGCAGGTCGCGCTGCAGGGTACTGTTGAGCGTGGTGAAGTGCGTGCCCTGCGGGCTGTGGCTGAGCGAACTGCGGTGGCGCAGCCGCCATGCGCCCAGGTTCACCCCAGTGGTGATGCCCGCGTAGCTGTTCTGCTGGCCCTGGTTACGGTAGTGGTTGACGTTGTAGCCGAAGAACGCAGCAGTGATGCCCTGGTCGCGCAGCTCCGGGGCGACGAAGCCACGCGCCTGGCGCTGCAGTGCCACCTGCGGCAATGAGATGTCCAGGCGCAGCTGGCTGTCGTCGTAGCGCACGCGCGCGCCGTCAATCAGCGCTTCCAGATCGATGCACTGTGGGGTATCGGCACTTTCCACCGCCTGGCGCGCGGCGTCGCTCAGGCCCAGTTCCAACAGCAGCGGTGCTGGCACGCAGGGCTGCGCCACATGCGGCGTGCTGGACGGCACCAGTTCGATGTCATCGCGGCGGACGAACTCGCCATTGAGATGGATATCGACGTTGTAGCGGCCCGGCTCCACCGGGTTGCCCATGCTGAATCGCGCCAGGTCTTCGCCGACGAAACCACTGGCGAAGCCTTCGCTGAATTCCACTTCGCCACCGGTTCGGGCGTATGCGGGTAATGCGGCAGCAAAAACCAACGCAGTGGTGATGGCCGCAGCCAGCGCGGTATGGCGCAGGTAGTTCTGCGCGGCGCGTTGGCAGGAACAAGAGGACAGGCGCATGGCGTCGGCGCGGCCGCAGTGCGGCCCCGGTAGTAATGGGAGGCGTGCAGACTAGGGCGCAATCCACGTGGTTGGAATGCAATTTGTTGCGTTCATTCCATTACGCAACAATTCTGAAAATGCGGCATTTACAACATTTTGCATGGAATGCTCCGCGCCATGGAAAGAAGATGCGGCCCTGCGGAACCGACCTGCCCAGTACTTTCATCTGCAGGTTATGGGTATCGCCAGCGAGCGACACAC
Organism: Stenotrophomonas sp. GD03930; assembly: GCF_029839665.1. Taxonomy (NCBI): domain Bacteria; kingdom Pseudomonadati; phylum Pseudomonadota; class Gammaproteobacteria; order Lysobacterales; family Lysobacteraceae; genus Stenotrophomonas; species Stenotrophomonas sp. GD03930. The sequence goes on from NZ_JAOCAV010000001.1 coordinate 2,192,458, forward strand.
CAGATTCCGCAGTAATGCCTCCGGCCACGCTCGACTTGCCGGAGACATCCCCGATTCCATCCCTTGTTGAAGAGCACACCTTATGAAGAACCTGAAGACCCCGATGGCGCTGGCCATCCTGCTGGCCGCAGCCCCGGCTGTGAATGCTGCTGACCTGACCATTACCGGTGATATCAAGGACACTACTTGTACCGCGGCCATCACCGGCGGCGTGGCCATCGACATGGGCTCGATGGACCTGGAGGAGTTGAAGAAGAACGATCGCATCGGTGGTCGTGATCTGGACGTCACCGTTGCCTGTCCGGGCGCCAGTGGTTCGCAGGATGTTGCCGTGAAGTTTGGCGGCGTCAGCACCAGCGACGGTGGACTGAGCCTCACTGCGACCAGCACGGCCAGGGGTGTCAGCTACAAAATCTACGACGTCGCCGGCGATCAGCTGCTGATCAACAGCGCGCCCGCACGCTATGTCACCGTTGACGGCACCACCTCGCAGACCATCAAGCACAGCGTCTGGTACGCCAAGACCGGCGCTGCCGATGACACCGAGGCAGGCACTGCCGTCGCCAATGCGCAGATGGACATCGTCTACAAGTAATCAGACGCCGCCCGGCGGCGTGCTGCCGGGCGGATCTTCCTGAGGAGATTTCCATGAACCTTCGCGCATGCGCAGCAGTGCTGGCCCTGGCCGGCGCTTCCGCAGTACTTCCGGCCTCTGCTGCAGTGACGCTGCAGGGCACGCGAGTGATCTACGACGGCAGCAAGGGCGCGGTGACGGTGAACGCCAACAACCGTGGCGACAACGTTGCGCTTGCCCAGGTGTGGCTGGACGATGGCGATGCCAGCGCCAAGGCCGGCAGCCAGAAACTGCCGTTCGTGCTGACGCCGACCACGCGCCGCATCGATGCCGGGCATGCGCAGGCGTTCCGGCTGACCTATGCACCGATGGCCGGTGCGGCGCTGCCAGAGGACCGCGAATCGCTGCTGTACTTCAACCTGCTGGATATTCCGCCCAAGCCGGAAAACGTGGAAGGCAGGAACCTGCTGCAGTTTGCCGTGCGCACGCGAGTGAAGCTGTTCTACCGGCCCGCTGGTCTGTCGGGCCATGCGCGCGATGCGGCGGCGGCGCTGGAATGGCGTGCTGAAGGTGGAGCGTTACAGCTGCACAATCCAAGCGCGTACCACGTGACACTGGCCAACCTGGTGCTGCCCAATGGCAAGACCATCGAGGTAGACATGGTGCCGCCGGGTGAGCGCATCAGCTTGGCCGTGCCGGCTGGTGCAACGGTGCCGGGCACGCTGAAGTTCCAGTGGCTGGATGACTACGGTACGGCACGCGATGCCGAAGCAAAGATTGCCCATTGAACATGTAGAGCCGAGCCTATGCTCGGCTTTCTTTTTTGCGCCAGGCAACCGAGCATGGGCTCGGCTCTACAGGAGATGCGCGTTGCGATTGCAACAATTTGCATGGAGTGCCGTTGCGCCAGCAGCGATAGTGCGCGCTTCCTTTTTTGAGAGAGTGCCGATGCACAAGATGATGACTCCACTGACACGCTATGCACAGTTCAGTGGGCGTGCCAGCCGCAGTGAGTTCTGGTGGTTCCAGTTGTTCATCGTGATCGTTTCGATCCCGCTGTACGTGCTGAGTTTCTATGCGGGCTACACCGGTTCAAGCACGCTTGCGCTGGTGGTCAGCGGGTTGAGCGTGGTGCTGTGGCTGGCGGTGATCGTGCCGCTGATGGCAGTGACCGTGCGCAGGCTGCATGACACCGATCGCTCCGGGTGGTGGTACCTGCTGATGCTCGTGCCAGTGGTGAGCCTGGTGGTGCTGGTGTTCCTGCTGCTGCCGAGCACCCCGGGCGGCAACCGTTTCGGCGCGCCGGTACCGCACGTGTAATTCCCGCGCTTTGGTAGGTGTCGACCTTGGTCGACACGGTGTTGGCATGGACGCCTGACACATTCGTGCCAACCAAGTCCATGGCTTTGGTAGGTGTCGACCTTGGTCGACACGGGATTGGCACGGACGCCTGACACATTCGTGCCAACCAAGGTTGGCACCCACCAGAGCAAGTGACGCCTGACATATTCGTGCCAACCAAGGTTGGCACCTACCAGAGCAGCACCCAGGCAGCCCATGGCCTTGGCATGACACATTCGTGCCAACCAAGGTTGGCACCCACCAGAGCAGGTATTGCTGCTTCTACGCGAAGTGCTGGTAACCGCCGCTGGCGGCTTCACCATCCACGTGTACGCCCTGCCCTTCGGCAATGCGGCCGATGCGGGTGAGCGGCAGGTCGAGCGTCTGCGACAGGTACATCAGCGCGTCGCGTTGATCTGCGGCGGCAGTGAAGCACAGTTCGTAGTCGTCGCCGCCGCGCAGTGCGCACTCACGCGCTTCCTCGCGGCCCAGCAGTTCGCGCAGCTCCGGCGAGATCGGCAGCATGTCGGCATCCACATGCACGGCCACGCCACTGCGTGAGGCGATATGGCCGGCATCGGCCAGCAGTCCGTCTGATACATCCACGGCCGCGTGTGCGAAGGCCCGCAGTCGCAGGCCCAGTGTCACCCGCGGCGTAGGCCGCAGCAGGTGCAGGCGCAGGTGTTCGTAGTCGGCCAGCAGCGTGGCGGCAGCCACGTTCAAGGCGCCCTGCTGCCAGAGCTTCAATGCGCCGGCGGCATCGCCCAGGGTGCCACTCACCCAGAGGTCGTCGCCCACCTGCGCACGATCGCGACGCAGCGCCTGGCCTCGGCCCACCTGCCCCATCGCTGTGACCGACAGCGACAGCGGGCCGCGCGTGGTGTCTCCCCCGATCAGCGCGATGTCGTGCTGGTCGGCCAGTGCGAAGAAACCATCGGCAAAGGCTTCGATCCAGTCTTCGGACGTTTCCGGCAGCGACAGTGCCAGCGTGCACCAGGCCGGGCGCGCGCCCATCGAGGCCAGGTCGGACAGATTGACCGCCAGCGTCTTCCAGCCGATGTCGAACGCGGGGGTCTCCACCGGGAAGTGCACGCCGCTGTTGAGCGTATCGGCAGTGACCACCAGCTGTTCATTGGCACGCGGCTGCAGCAGCGCGGCGTCGTCACCGATGCCGAGCAGGATGTCGTCGCGCTCCAAGGTGCGGGCGCGGATGCGGTCGATGAGGGCGAATTCGGCCAGGGACATGGGGCATTCCCGCTGTTATACGTGCCGCGCAGTGCGCGGTGGGCGGTAGTGCCGGCCGCTGGCCGGCAACCTCAGGATCCCTGCAGCTGCCGGCCAGCGGCCGGCACTACCACAGGTGGGTCAGTGACCCGATTCGACCTTGCGCCATTCGACGGCGGCACGATCCAGCACGCCGTTGACGTAGGTGTGGCCATGCTCGGAACCGAAGCGCTTGGCCGATTCGATGGCTTCGTTGATGACCACGCGGTACGGCACGTCCAGGCGGTAGCGCAGCTCGTAGCCGGCCAGGCGCAGCACGGCGCGCTCGATGGCGTCCACTTCTTCGATGCCACGGTCCAGGTACGGGCCGAGCGCTTCGTCGATGTCGCGGCGGTTGTCCAGCACGCCATGCACCAGCGCTTCGAAATAGGCCAGATCGGCGATTTCGCGGGCCTGCTCGTGAGCGAACTGGGCAATCAGCGATTGTGCGTTGCCGCCGGAGATCTGCCAGGCATACAGCGCCTGCACGGCACGACGGCGCGCGCGCGAACGCAGCACCGGGTCGATGCCATCACGGCGGACGGGTTTACCGGAGGGCTTGCCCTGGGTGTTCTTGTTCATGGCAGTTGCTCCAGCAGGTTGACCATTTCCAATGCGGCGAGTGCGACTTCCTCGCCCTTGTTGCCGTGGCTGCCGCCGGCACGTGCCTCGGCATCCTCAGCACGTTCGACCGCCAGCACGCCGTTCAGCACCGGCACGCCGAAATCCAGCTGCACGCGCATCAGGCCCTCGGCGCAGCGGTCGGCCACGTGTTCGTAGTGGCGGGTATCGCCACGGATGACGCAGCCCAGGGTGAGGATGGCGGCGTGTTCATGGGCAGCGGCCAGGCGCGCGGCCACCAGCGGCAGTTCCCAGGCACCCGGCACGCGGATCACGTCGATGTTGGCTTCGCTGACGCCGTTGCCGGCCAGGCTCAGGCGGGCGCCCGCGACCAGCGCGTCGGTGATGCGGGCATTCCAGCGGCTGGCCAGGATGGCGAAGCGCGCCGACTCGGGAGTGCGAAGATCGCCTTCGTAGTGGCTCATATGCGGCTTGGGGGACTCGATAAGGGGGTGATTCTACCGTGGATGGGCCCCGGCCGTGGCTGGCGGGGGCCCACAGGGTGTGCCGACCAACGGTCGGCACCCACCGGTAGTGCCGGCCGCTGGCCGGCAATCCCGGGGATGCGGTTGCCGGCCAGCGGCCGGCACTACCCATTACAGGGTGACCGTCTCCACCACTTCCAGGCCGTACCCGGCCAGGCCGACCTGGCGGCGCGGGGTGCCCAGCACGCGCAGCTTGCCCAGCCCCAGGTCGGACAGGATCTGCGCGCCGGCACCGTTGCGGCGCCACTGGCCCACGTCCTTGTCCTTGCCCGGCACCACCGGCGCCGGCTGCTGGCGCAGGCGGGCCAGCAGGGCCTCGCCATCGCGCGGCGCCGACAGCACCACCATCACCCCCGCCCCTTCGGCATCGATCGCACGCAGGGCATCGGTGGCGGCCACGCCGAAATCGTCGCGGCGCCAGTGCAGCAGGTCAGCCAGCGGATTTTCCACCTGCACGCGCACCAGCGTGGGGCTTTCCGCGTCCGGGGTGCCACGGACCAGGGCGAAATGCAGGTCGTGGGCGATGCGGTCGCGGTAGGTGACCAGCTTGAATGGGCCGAATTCGGTGTCGATGTCGCGCTCGTCGACGCGCTCGACGGTCTTTTCGGTGGCCAGCCGGTAGGCGATCAGATCGGCGATGGAACCCATCTTCAGGCCGTGCTCGCGGGCGAACACTTCCAGCTCCGGGCGGCGCGCCATGCTGCCATCCGGGTTCAGGATCTCCACCAGCACGCCGGCCGGCTCCAGCCCGGCCAGCATGGCCAGGTCGACACCGGCTTCGGTGTGGCCGGCACGGGTCAGCACGCCACCGGGCTGGGCGATCAGCGGGAAGATGTGGCCCGGCTGGTGCAGGTCGGCCGGCTTGGCATTCGGCTTCACCGCAGTACGGATGGTGTGGGCGCGGTCGTGCGCCGAGATGCCGGTGGTGACACCCTCGGCGGCCTCGATGCTGACCGTGAAGTTGGTCTGGAACTGTGCGGTATTGGCCTGCACCATCGGCGCCAGGCCAAGGTCGGCGGCACGGGTACGGGTAAGCGGCAGGCACACCAGGCCGCGGCCGTGGGTGACCATGAAGTTGATGTCCGACGGCTTGACCAGCTCGGCGGCCATGATCAGGTCGCCTTCGTTCTCGCGGTCTTCGTCATCGACGATGACGACCATGCGGCCCAGGCGGATCTCTTCCAGGATTTCCGGAATCGGGGCGAAATTCATGCGGCATCTCCCTCTTCAGACGGTAGCTGCCGGCCGCTGGCCGGCAGGCTGACAAGCCTTTCCACGTAACGGGCGACCAGATCGATTTCAAGATTGACCGCGCTGCCCACGCCCGAGGCGGAGAAGGCGGTGTTGGCCACGGTGTGCGGGATCAGGGCGACTTCAAAGCCTTCGTCATCCACTTCGTTGACGGTGAGGCTGACGCCGTCCACGCAGATCGAACCCTTCTTGGCGATGTAGCGGCGCAGCGAGGCCGGTGCGGCAAAGCGCCAGCGCTGGGCGCGCGCGTCTTCGTGGATGGACAGCACCTGGCCGAGGCCATCGACGTGGCCGCTGACCAGATGGCCGCCGAGGCGGTCGGTCGGGCGCATGGCGCGCTCCAGATTGATGACCGCGCCCTCGCCCAGCTGGCCCAGCGTGGTCAGGCCCAGGGTCTCGGTGGAGGCATCGGCCTGGAAGCTGCTGGCGTCGAATGCGATGACGGTGAGGCAGACGCCGTTGATGGCGATGCTCTCGCCCATCTGCACGTGGTCGAACGGCAGATTCCCGACATTGAAGGTGAAGCGGACATCGCCGCCGATGGATTCGCGTGCGGCCAGACGGCCGACGCCTTCGATGATTCCAGTAAACAAGTAACGTTCTCCGCAGAATGTGAGCGAAAAACGCCGCAAGGCAAACAGGCGCACGCAGGGCATGAGCCCTGTGGCACCGTCTTCTTTCATCCGGACTATGACCGTCGGCTCCGGCATTGGACCGGATCTGCTGACCCCCGGCGTAGGCCGGGGCGCTCGCGGGCTCGTGCTTGCGCACCTACCGCCGGTGGGGAATTGCACCCCGCCCTGAAGACGTTTGTGTACCGGCGAACCGGCCCGGGTAGTGTACCAGCCGCCTTGCCGGGGTCGCGCAGGGCCGGGCCATCCCACGTTCAGCTGTGACCGGCGTCGCGTTGCTGGCCATGCCTTCGCCCTGCGGCTCGCATTCTGTAAAATTTTCATTAAAATCCGTCGCCGGACGACACGAGGTCGCCACGGGCCGCCCGCAGGGCCGGCTCGCCAATGGACTGAAATTCACAGGAATTCCCATGCGCAAGATCCTGATCGTGGCCGCTCTGCTGGCCGCCGCCCCCTTCTCGGCTTCGGCTGACGCCCTGAGCTACACCTACGTGGAAGGCGGCTGGACGCAGGTCAAGGTTGACGACAACGCACTGGACGACCCCAAGGTCGACGGCGCCTATCTGCGCGGTTCGTTCGCACTCTCCGAGCAGGTGCACGTGTTCGGCGGCTGGTCGCGTACCCGCAAGACCTACCACTACAACGACGGTTCGCTGAAGCTGGAACTGGACCAGCCGGAGCTGGGCATCGGCTACCACATGCCGTGGACCGACCGCGTCGACTTCACCGCCGACGCCGCCTGGGTGCGCCAGAACGTTGAGCTGACCGATCGCTACTACGGCTACTCCGAGCGCTTCAAGGACCACACCAACCTGGGCCGCGTCACCGTGGGCCTGCGCGGCAAGCCCTCGCCCATGACCGAAGCCTGGGTCAAGACCGGCTACATGGACGGCGGCAACAACTTCAAGGGCACCTGGTTGGGCACCCTGGGTGGCCAGATCAACTTCACCAGGACCTGGGGCCTGGTGGGCGAGATCTCCGGCTACCGTGACGTCACCCAGTACTCGGCCGGCGTGCGCGCCAGCTTCTGATCCAACGATCGCTCCTCGTCGTGCGATCGAACGGGCCCCGCAAGGGGCCCGTTTTTTTGGCCCACGCGCACCCGCGCGTGACCCTCTGGCGCCATCGAACCTGCGCGAAGATGCGCTAGGCTTGCGCGCCTCTGGAACAGGAAACACCGTCATGAAGACCCCAATCCGCACCCTGCTCGCCAGCGCCCTGCTGTGCGCCCCTGCGTTCGCCACCGCCGCACCGGCCACGCTGTCGCCCGAGCAGGCCTTCGACCTGTATGCACGCGTGCTGCTGGAAGACGATGCCGCCGCCACCGGCACGCTCAACGATGCGCTGAAGCCCGCGTTCGAGGGCCAGGATGCCGTGACCCCGACCCCGGGGGCGTTGGCCAAGGCACTGGCCGAACCCTGGCAGACCGTGTTCGCCAGCACCGGCGCCAAGGTAGACGCCGCCGCCACCGAAGCGCTGTACGCCAAGGCCCTGCGTGATTCGAAGTGCCGCGCCACCCAGAGCGTGATTGAAGACAACGAATACGTGGAAGACCAGAAGCTGGCGCGGATCAGTTTCAGCTGCCAGGTGCCCAATCTGGACAAGGTGCGCCCGCTGTTCGCCGCCAGCCTGGCCGCCGATGCCAGCCCGGCCGTGCGCAAGCAGTTCACCGATGCCTATACCCAGGCACTGCAGACGGGCGTGCGCGTGCCGGTCAGTGGCACCTTCACCCTGTATCCGGCCAAGGACAACGGTTACTGGTACAGCGGCAATTTCGATGATCTGGTCGGCACCGTGGCCGGCGCGCTGGCGCCGTTCGAGGACTGGATGCAGGACGCGCAGGCGGCCAGTGCACCGAAGGTGACCGGCGTGCCGGGCTGCGACCTGCTGCTGCAGCAGCATCGTGCCTGCGTGGCGAAGATCGCACCGGAGCAGCTCAGTGGCGTGGATGCGATGGCCGAAGAACTGAAGGCCAAGGCGCAGGTGCAGTCGGCCGAGGAAATGACCCAGGAATGCAAGGCACTGCGCCCGATCGCTGAGATGATGTGGACCGACGCCTGCGCGTGAGCCGGTAACGCCGGGCACTGCCCGGCGATTCTCAGCTGCCGTCATGCTTCGTCATCGTCGTCCGGATGTTCGCCGAACTCCGGACGATTCTGCTGGTACTCGCAGCCGTGCAGGGTTTTGCCCTGTCCCCACGCACGTACGATGCGCGCGCGGTCTTCCAGCCACCCGTCGGCAGCGGTGTCGGTATCGTGGAAGCCGACAAAGGCGGTTTCGTCCCAGCCATCGTAAGAGGGAAGAGCCCATTCTTCTGCCAGCGCCGGGGCGATGTCTCCGTCGAGTTCCGCGTACAGGGTCAAGCCCACCTTCACGAAGCGTGAGACGGGCCTGCCGGCGATCATCACCGGCGCCGGCGGCGTCCACCAGCGATAGCCCTCTTTGTCCTCCCCATCCTTCCAACCCTTGAAGCGCGCGTCAGTGGTGTGCGCTGACATGCCTACCGCCCAGCCCGCCGTGTAATTGCGCAGCGCATCGGCCCTGCAGGTCAGCACGTCATCGAGCTCGGTGGCAACATCGACCCCCGAAGCAAACACCACGTCAGGTTCCTTGCCGCGCCTGCGCAACTGCTCCATGCGTGTGTCGTAGCGGTCCTCACAACCGAGCAGCACCGCATTGGGGTGGCTGGAAATGCGCGATGCGGTCAGCGAGCGCACCTGGAATCCGATGTCGCCCCTGTTGCGAAGTGACAGCTCCCGCACGTGGATGTGCGGCGCCACCGTTGCACTCAGTGGCCGCATCTCCAGCTGACGCGACATCTCCTCCAGCGTGACGCCCTCGATGATTGCCATCACTGCCTCGGAAAGAACAGCAATGCGCGTGGTTGAGTGACCGAACACCGTGATCGGTTCGGGCAGGGCCACCTCGTGCAGTGACGCGTTGGGCTGCTCGACAACAGTCCATGTATCGAATGGGCGCGCGACCTCGTTGCCCAACGCGACCGCCCACAGGTGGGGCGACAACTGCTTCTGCACCGAAGCAGGCGCACGGCATTCGATGATGGCGGTCAGGTCCTGCAGGGCCTGTGCCTGTGTGAAGGCACGCGCGGGAGCCGGCGCTTCCTCATCTGCGGAGACGACAGGCGAAGCTGACACGCCCAGCAGAAGCAGCGCCGAAAGCAGCAGATTGCGGTTTGGGTGCAGCATGACAGTTACCGACGGAAGACAGCCGGTGACTGTGCGTGCGTAGTGCACGGTTTAATATGAAGATTGTTGCAAATAGCGGCATCAAGATCGGCGTGACGTCGCCTGGTCATTTTCAGACGTGTTGCATGGTCAAGTGGAATTCGCCGCTGCATGCTGCCTGATCGATTCACAGCACTGCCTTGCCTTGTACATGCCTCTATTCGCCACAGCGGTCGCCGTCACGCTCTGCCAGGATGCCCATGAACACACCCACGCGTAGAAGGCTCATACCAGAAATGGTCATGCCACCTAACGCGCGATGGACTGGACTTCTACCAGCGCTGTTTGCGTTAACCGCCTGCCTGCCGCAAGCGGACAGCGACGTCGCGCGCAAGACTGCACCCAGCAGGCTGCAGACCGATGCCCCGCCCTGCACGGAAGATGACGACATCGTGGCCTGCCTGCGAAGGTACGCCTCTCCCCCCCGCAAGGTATTCACAGCACGAGCTGACTGCAGTGTGTTCACCCAGCGAGGTGACTCGGTGGCGATCGAACCTACGACCCAGGCTGCCCACCCGGCGCGTTTTCCCGACAGGGTGCGCAGCAGCGGCAAGGTACACCTGCAGATGCGGGTGGAGGCCACTGGCCGAATGGCCGGAATCCGTGTACTGGAGTCCAGCGGCCATCCCCAGCTTGCCGAGGCGGCGATGACCGCTGCCAGGGACTGGTGTTATCTGCCCGCACACCGCAACGGCCGCGACACGGGCGGCGAGGTGGAGGCGTGGTTCCACTTCAACGTCGCGACCTGGCCGCAGAGCGGCAAAGCGCCACAGGCAGAGGCGTCTGCGCCTCGGTCTCCACCTCGTTGATGCCGCGCCTGGCCAGCGGCCACAGGCCATGCCTTTCGTACTTATTGCATGGATTCTGCCCGATGCCGAGGTGAGGCTGGCAGTCCTTCCAACGGGACGTTCCAATGCGGATTCCGTGCCTCCTGCTCCTGCTCTTCATCTCCTTTGCTTCACATGCAACGCCGACCGGAAAGCTCAGCCCTGAGCAGGCGTTCGACCTGTTTGCCCGGGCACTGCTTGAAAGTGATGCCGAGGCGGGCGAGACCCTCCACCGTGCCATGCACGCTGCCCAGCATGGCGACGCACCGCTCGCAGTCAAGGCTGCGCGCCTCGTGCCAGAAATGGTTGAGGCGCTTGCGAAGGGCGAGATTGACGACGACATCCCGCCCGAGTTCGCCGCGCCGCTCGGCGAAGTGATCAGGTCGACGTACCTGCGCAGCCACTGCCGCGCGACGTCGGCGGTGCCTGTCACTGAAGGCGCGCAGGGCCTCCAGCAGGTGACGTTGTCATTCCGCTGCCAGGTTCCGGACTGGGACGCGGCGGCGCCTCCGTTGACCGACGAAGTCATCAGCAGAATGAGGGCCGACGCATCATTCGCCTATGGGCTGATTACAACCACGGTGCCAACGCTGCCCCGACGCTCGATTACCGATACCGTCACTCTCACGGCTGATGCAAACGGCAACTACTTTTTCGTCGATGGGCAAGCGCTGCTTACTCCGCTGATCCAATCCACGATGCCAATGCTGTTGCTGGCCGGTCACAGCCGATCGCAGGGTCAGCCATGACAGCCGCCCGGACCGCTGATGTCAGCCAACAGGATCAGGCCAGCGCACCCAACACGCACGTCGCCCTGCCTGTTGCCAGGGCATTCATGCGAACACTGCGCGTTCCCCTCGCTCTGTGCATCGCAGTTGCCGGGCATGCTGCGGCCAAGCCTGCGATGAGCCCCGAACAGGCGTTCGAGCTTTTTACCAAGGCGGTACTGGAAAGTGACGCCGATGCGAGTGCAAAGCTGCATCGCTCAATGATGGACATCAATCACTACGAGGCGGAATCGGTAGCGGACCTGCATCAGTATGCTCCGGCACTTGTCCAGTCAATGGTAGACGGGCTGGTCCAGTTCAAACTCTTCTCTGCCAAGTCCGCCCATGAGTACGGCACGTTGATGACCGACGCGTATGCAGGCACCCAATGCAGGGCAACGGGGACACGAGCGGCTTCGCAGTATTTGCGGGAAGAAGAGAAAGTCACGGAGATCATGGTGCAGTTCAGCTGCCAGGTGCCGGCTTTCAACACTGAGAGCGGTGAGGTGACGGATGCGGCCATTCTGAGAAAGATGCGCAAAAGCACGAAATATGCCTTCCGCACATGGGCGGCAATGCTCAAAAGCGGCGAGAAGCGCACGATGACGGGTGAGGCGATGCTGACTGGAGATCCTGATACCGGTTATTTCCCCGACGCCTACAACCTGAGATCCCTGACATCAGTGCTGTACTCGGCACTACCAGCAGAACGGGTGGATCCCTTTGCGGAGATGGAGCGGGATGCGGAGTAAAGGCCTCAGTGCCGACCAAGGTCGGCACCTACCAGAGCATTACGCGCGCAGCAGCAACCGCAGGTCCTCGCCCACCTGGCGCTGATCGACCACGCGCAGGCGGCGCTGCTGGTCCATCGCATCGATGCCGAGGCCGGCCAGCAGCGGGCGGCCGCTGTCACCCAGCAACGTGGGCGCCAGGTACAACAGTAGTTCGTCTACCCAGCCGCCGCGCAGCAACGCACCGGCCAACGTTGCGCCCGCTTCGGTGTGCACTTCGTTGATGCCGCGCTCGGCCAGCAGCGCCAGTACCGCGCCCAGATCGAGATGCCCATGGCGCAGCGCCACGCTGGCGAATAAGGCGTCGGCCGCATCAGGGGGACTGACGACCGCGTTGTGCAGGTACAGCGTGGGTGCCCCGCCCTCGCGCACGCGGCTGCATTCCAGCGAACGCAGACGCGAATCGAGTACGACGCGCAGTGGTGGCATCACTTCGGTATCGGCCAGGCGCACGGTCAGCATCGGGTCGTCGGCCAGTACGGTGTCGGCGCCAGTGAGGATGGCGCCCGCACGTGCGCGCCAGTGCTGCACGTCTTCGCGCGCCGCCGCGCCGGTGATCCACTTCGATGTGCCGTCGGCCATCGCGGTGCGGCCATCCAGGCTGGCGGCCAGCTTCACCCGCAACCACGGACGGTTGCGCTCCACGCGCGACAGGAAGCCCTTGTTGAGCTCGCGGGCCTGCGCGGCCATCAAACCCTCGGCCACGTCGATGCCGGCCTCGCGCAGCAGATCGAAGCCACCGCCATCGACCTTCGGGAACGGATCGCGCATTGCCGCAACCACGCGCGATACGCCGGCTTCGATCAATGCCAGCGCGCAGGGCGGCGTGCGCCCGTAGTGCGCGCAGGGTTCCAGCGTGACGTAGGCGGTGGCACCGCGCGCTTCGCTGCCGGCCTCGCGCAGCGCGAATACTTCGGCATGCGGCCCACCGGCACGCTGGTGCCAACCCTGCCCGACCACGCGTTCGCCATGGGCGATGACGCAGCCAACCATCGGGTTGGGACGGGTGGTGTAGGCACCGCGCTCGGCCAGACGCAACGCGTTGGCCATGTGCAGGTGGTCAAGGACGGAGAACGGGGTGGTCATGCCGCCATGGTAACGCCGCCAGCGTGGATGCATGCCATGCCGTCTCTGTGCCAACCAAGGTTGGCACCCACCGAGGCAGATATCTGTACCAACCAAGGCTGGCACCCACCAGGGCGTCAGCCCTTCTTCTTCTTGGTCAGGGCAATCACATCGCCCAGCAGCTGCAGCTGTTCGGTGCTGGAAGGCAGCTCACGCTCCAGCTTCTCGATCTCCTCACGGAAATCGGCCACATCCTCGAAGCTGCGGTACACCGAGGCGAAACGCACGTAACCCACATGGTCGAGCTTGCGCAGTTCGTTCATCACGAACTCGCCGACCTTGATCGAGGGCACTTCGCGCTCGCCGCTGATGCGCAGCTGGTGAACCACCGCGCGCACTGCTGCTTCGATTTTCTCTTCGGGCACGGCGCGCTTCTGCAGCGCGCGGTCGAAGCCGGCGCGCACCTTGCGCTGGTCGAAGGCCTCGCGGGTGCCATCATTCTTGACGATGGCCGGCAGCTTCAGCTCGACCGTTTCCAAGGTGCTGAAGCGTTCGTTGCAGGCTTCGCACTCACGCCGACGACGGATCGTCGCGCCGTCTTCGGAGACGCGCGAGTCGATGACCCGGGTATCGGCATGCTGGCAGAAGGGGCAATACATGGAACGCCTGGCTCGCGAGAAGACCTGCGGCCACGGTCGTGGCAGCGTCGCAAAGGTACCTGAGAAGGGGCGCAGCAGCAATCTCCGCGCTTCTTCACTCAGGCCCGCCGCCCTTTGCCAGCCATCGCAAGTGGCAGGCGAGGCTGAGCCAGGGGGCCCCCCAACCCATTGCCAGCGCCAGCAGAATCGGGTCGCCTCCAAGGCCTGGAACCGTCAGGACCAGCGCGCACACAAGCTGAGCGGCAGACAGCAGAAACAGCGCCACCAGCATTGGCGCGGCCGCTTTCAATCCGTCCGGTCCACGCGTCTGCCATGTATTTGCCAGCCAGACAACAAGAATGCACGCTGCCACGGACAGCACACCCCAAGCCGCACCCCATGCGAGAAACGCTCCCTTACCGCTGCCATGTGCCCATCCCCACAGCAGCACTAGCAGGCCCGCCAGGCCAGCCAATGCGCAGGGAATGGAGAAAAACAAGCTATGAAGAAGCAGATAGAGGCCGTGTCGACGGCGCACGGTGCGCATTGGGGTGTCCATGCAGGAAACCTAGGCCGGCTTTCCCCAGCAAACCATGCAATTTCTTTGAAACCGCTGGTCGTGCCGTCCCAGCGGCAATGACGACATGTGCCCCGAAGGCTTTACTCTTCCTGCCTTGAAAGCCACCGCATATGCCAGCTCAAACTGGCCCACGGAGCGCAGATGGTCATCAGGAAGGGGGTATACAGCAGAGCTGCTGGCTCCCACCCAATGGCCGTGAACAGCATCGCCACCGCCGCAGCGGCCTGGAAGGCAGAAACGATGGGCAGCGCCTCCAACAAGCCTTCATGCGAATGTAGCCCTTCCATACCCGTAGTCCGCCAGCTGTCGCCCAGCACTACAGCGGCATAGGCGCTCCAGACCGACATCACCACCCAGTTGGCGGCAGCCATCAGGAACGCTTCGGATGGCTGCGGCCTGGCGAGCCACACCATGAAGAGCGCGCATGTGGCCAGCACGCCAACCAACGCGCACGGAATGGAAAACAGCAACAGATGCCACCGCAACCTGACGTGGGTAAAGCGACCCAGCGGATTCATGGGGTATCCCAACCGTGAAGACCGCTGGGAGCTTAGGCAGGGCGCGCGCCTACTACCATGCAACTTGTCTTAAAAATCAGCGCACGGATAACCGGCTCACGTCCCCCAGCGCAACCACGCCAGGTGTGCGGCAGGCAGCAGGAACGGCGGCCCCAGGCCCAGGTAGCTCAACAGCGCGAACTCGCCGTCCTTGAACACCAGATGCAGCGTGACGGCGACCACAGCCAGCGCGGCCAGGACGCCCAGCAGCAAGCCCACCCACGCCGCCGGCGACGATTGCCGCAGTCCATCACGGCCGCGCCGCAGGAATACACCGCTCAGCCACAGCCATGACAGCAGGCCGATGATCCCGCCCAGCGACCACAGCAGCAGCAACGTGGGTTCGTTGCCAGACAGGTACTTGCCGTCCATCGCGACCATCAGCCCCAGCACCGCGACGGTTCCGCCGGCAGCAAGTGCAGGCAGGCCAAGCACGAGACCGCCCACCGCAACCATCCGTTTGTGCAGGCCCTCATCCATGCATCCGGCTTCCTTCCATGGGCCGCGTCATGCGCGGCGTTTGAGCCACACCAGCATCGCGGCCGGCACCAGCAGCGACGGGCCCAGCATCAGCACTTCCAACGCCGAGCCGACCTCCTGCCATCCGATCCACGCGGCCAGCCAGATGACCGGTAGTGCGGCCAGGCCACCGGCCAGCAGCAGCCACCACCACACCGCGCGCACCTGCAGTCCGGCCCGCCCCTGCAGCAGATAGCCCGCGCTGAGCCACAGCCAGGCCAGGCAGCCGGCAATGCCCGCCAGGCCCCACAGCAGCGGCACAATGTCCGGCGCGCGGTTACCGCCGAAGGATTGCAGCCCCTCGGCCAGGAACAGCACCGAGACGGTGCCCCCCATCACCAGGCTGGGCAGGCCGAACACCACCGCAAGAGCGGCATACAGGTACTTGAGGCGGCGCTCGTCCATGCGCGGGTGCTCCGATGCCGGGGTCAGAGCCCTTCCCGCGGGAAGGGTTCCGACCCCGCAAAACCGGTCAGCCGTAGACCGGGTACTTGCGGCACTGCGCGCTGACCGCATCGCGCACGCGGGCGATGACCGCTTCATCGGCCGGTGCATCGAGCACGTCGGCGATCCAGTTGGCCAGGTCCACGCAATCCTGTTCGACGTAACCGCGGGTGGTCACCGCCGGGGTACCCAGGCGCAGGCCCGAGGTCACGAACGGCGAACGCGGATCGTTCGGCACCGAGTTCTTGTTGACGGTGATGTGGGCCTTGCCCAGCGCGGCTTCCGCGTCCTTGCCGGACACGTCCTTGCCGATCATGTCGACCAGCATCAGGTGGTTCTGGGTGCCGCCGGAAACGATCTTGTAGCCACGTGCGATGAGCGTGTTGGCCATCGCCTGGGCGTTCTTCACCACCTGCTGCTGGTAGGCCTTGAAGCCCGGCTCCAGCGCTTCCTTGAAGGCCACGGCCTTGCCTGCGATGACGTGCATCAGCGGACCGCCCTGGATGCCCGGGAACACGATCGACTGCAGCTTCTTGACCAGGTCTTCGTCGGCGCCCTTGGCCACGATGATGCCGCCGCGCGGGCCGCGCAGGGTCTTGTGGGTGGTCGAGGTGACCACGTGGGCATGTTCCAGCGGGCTCGGGTAGACGCCAGCGGCGACCAGGCCGGCCACGTGGGCCATGTCGACGAACAGGTAGGCACCGACCTTGTCGGCGATGGCGCGGAAGCGCGCCCAGTCGATCACCTGCGAGTAGGCCGAGAAGCCGGCCACGACCATCTTCGGCTTGTGCTCCAGCGCCAGGCGCTCGACTTCGTCGTAATCGATCAGGCCCTGGTCGTTCACTCCGTACTGCACGGCGTTGAACAGCTTGCCGGAAGCATTCACCTTGGCACCGTGGGTGAGGTGGCCGCCGTGGGCCAGGCTCATGCCGAGGATGGTGTCGCCCGGCTGCAGCAGGGCGAAGTACACGGCCTGGTTGGCCTGCGAGCCGCTGTGCGGCTGCACGTTGGCGTAGTCCGCACCGAACAGCTGCTTGAGGCGGTCAATGGCCAGCTGCTCGGCGATGTCCACGTATTCGCAGCCGCCGTAGTAGCGCTTGCCCGGGTAGCCTTCGGCGTACTTGTTGGTCAGCTGGCTGCCCTGGGCTTCCATCACCGCCGGGCTGGTGTAGTTCTCGCTGGCGATCAGCTCGACGTGGTCTTCCTGGCGCTGGGTCTCAGCGGCAATGGCCTTGGCCAGTTCGGGATCGTAGGATTCGATGCGGACGTCACGCGGGAACATCGGGTACTCCAGCAGGCAGGGAAAGGGGGGGGTACGACTCAGCCCTCGATTGTAGCCCCGCACCGGCCTGCTGGGGCCGAAACGGACGGGGCCGGCATCCCCGAAGGAATCCGGCCCCGTATGGTTTCGCCTGCCGTATCAGCCACGCCACGCCATGCGTGGACCAGACCGTCGGCTCAGCGCCCGCTGAGCACGTACTGGGCGATCACGCCGGTGGCGATGGCCACCAGCAGCATGTTGCCGCGGTCATCGCGGATCCAGTGGTGGCCATAGGGCGGGCGGCGCAGGTGGTAGCGCGGGTAGTCGTTCACCACGTAGACCGGGCCGGAGTAGTAGTTGCGGTAGGGCGAACCGACCCGCCAGCCGTAGCTGCCATAGCGCGGCGGCGGCGGGGCCGGACGGTAGACCACCCGCGGCGGTGCCGGGCGGTAGTAACGATCGTGGTCGCGGTGCCAGTCGCGGCGGTCACGCTCCCAGTCGCGCCGGGCCTCGCGGCGGTCGCGCTCCCAGTCACGGCGGTCCTGGCGCCACTCGCGGCGGTCTTCGCGCCACTCACGGCGGTCGCGGTGGTCGTTGTCGGCGAAGGCCGGGGTGACGGCACCCAACGCCAGCACAGAGGCCACGGCGCCGGCCATTACTCGATTGATGCGCATGTCAGACCTCTGTTCGGGTGGTAGGTGAGCCCATATTGCCCACTTGATCTGAACCGTTTCCGGCTGGAAACGCTTCCCGTTTCAGGACTGTGACCGGGTATTCAGGCGATAGCCAGCCCGGCGCCCCCTGCCCGGCGCGGCCCGGAACCGGTTCCGGCTATAATCGGGGGTACACCTTTTTCAGTCTGTGCCCGCTGCCGCACCGGGATGTTCCCGTGACGGACCGGGCGCAGGGCCGCGCCTACGGAGACCTCATGTCCTCGCAATACATCTACACCATGAACCGCGTGTCCAAGGTGGTCCCGCCCAAGCGGCAGATCATCAAGGACATCTCGCTGTCCTTCTTCCCGGGCGCGAAGATCGGCCTGCTGGGCCTGAACGGCGCCGGCAAGTCCACCGTGCTGAAGATCATGGCCGGCGTGGACACCGATTTCGAGGGCGAAGCGCGCCCGCAGCCGGGCATCAAGGTTGGCTACCTGGCGCAGGAACCGGAACTGGACCCGACCAAGACCGTGCGTGAAGCGGTCGAGGAAGGCGTGGGCGAAGTGCTGCAGGCCCAGGCCGCGCTGGACGCGGTGTACCTGGCCTATGCCGAGGAAGGCGCCGACTTCGACGCGCTGGCCAAGGAACAGGAGCGCCTGGAGGCGATCCTGGCCGCCGGCGACGCGCACACCCTGGAAAACCAGCTGGACGTGGCCGCCGATGCACTGCGCCTGCCGCCGTGGGATGCCGTGGTCGGAAAGCTGTCCGGTGGTGAGAAGCGCCGCGTGGCGCTGTGCCGCCTGCTGCTGCAGAAGCCGGACATGCTGCTGCTCGACGAACCGACCAACCACCTCGACGCCGAGTCGGTGGAGTGGCTGGAACAGTTCCTGGCGCGCTACACCGGCACCGTCGTGGCGGTCACCCATGATCGCTACTTCCTGGACAACGCCGCCGAGTGGATCCTGGAACTGGACCGCGGCCGCGGCATTCCGTGGAAGGGCAACTACACCGACTGGCTGACCCAGAAGGATGAGCGCCTGAAGCAGGAAGACAACCAGGAAAAGGCCCGCCAGAAGGCGATCCAGAAGGAACTGGAATGGTCGCGCCAGAACGCCAAGGGCGGCCGCACCAAGGGCAAGGCCCGCCTGGCCCGCCTGGAAGAGCTGCAGTCGGTCGATTACCAGAAGCGCAACGAGACCAATGAAATCTTCATCCCGCCGGGCGAGCGCCTGGGCAATGCGGTGATGGAGTTCAAGAACGTCTCCAAGAAGTTCGGCGACCGCCTGCTGTTCGACAACCTGAGCTTCCTGGTGCCGGCCGGCGCCATCGTCGGCATCATCGGCCCGAACGGTGCCGGTAAGTCGACCCTGTTCAAGATGATCACCGGCCAGGAAAAGCCGGACACCGGCGAGATCGTTGTCGGCCCGACCGTGAAGCTGTCCTACGTGGACCAGAGCCGCGACGCGCTGGAAGGCAACCACAACGTCTTCCAGGAAATCGCGGGCGGCCTGGACATCCTCAACATCAACGGCATCGAGATCCAGTCGCGCGCCTACATCGGCCGCTTCAACTTCAAGGGCCAGGACCAGCAGAAGATGGTCGGTTCGCTGTCCGGTGGTGAGCGTGGCCGCCTGCACATGGCCAAGACCCTGCTGCAGGGTGGCAACGTGCTGCTGCTCGACGAACCGTCCAACGACCTGGACATCGAAACCCTGCGTGCGCTGGAAGATGCGCTGCTGGAGTTCCCGGGCAACACCTTCGTCATCTCGCATGACCGCTGGTTCCTGGATCGCATCGCGACCCACATCCTGGCGTTCGAAGGCGACTCGCACGTGGAGTTCTTCCAGGGCAACTACCGCGAGTACGAAGAAGACAAGCGCCGCCGCATGGGCGACGACGCTGCACCGAAGCGCCTGCGCTTCAAGGCACTGAAGTAAGGCAGCAGGAAAGGCCGCGCTCGCGCGGCCTTTCTTCTTCTGTGGGCCGCCCGCTTGCTGGCGACACCTTCGCGAGAATCCCCATGTCCCTGTTCGAACGCCTGTTCCAGCTGCAGCAGCACGGCACCACCGTGCGCACCGAGCTGCTGGCCGGTGTCACCACCTTCCTGACGATGTCCTACATCGTCTTCGTGAACCCCGAGATCCTCGGCACCACCGGTATGGATGCCGGTGCGGTGTTCGTGGCGACCTGCCTGGCCGCCGCGCTGGGTTCGGCGGTGATGGCACTGGCCGCCAACTTCCCGGTCGGCATGGCGCCGGGCATGGGCCTGAACGCGTTCTTTGCCTTCACCGTGGTCGGCGCCGCTGGCCTGCCGTGGCAGCAGGCGCTGGGTGCGGTGTTCATCTCCGGCCTGGTGTTCCTGGTGCTGTCGCTGACCGGCGTGCGGGCATGGCTGGTATCGGGCATTCCGGCGTCGCTGCGTTCGGCCATCGTGGCCGGCATCGGCCTGTTCCTGGCGATCATCGCACTGCAGAAATCCGGCGTGATTGTCGGCAATGAAGACACGCTGGTGGCGCTGGGCCCGTTGAACACCGCGCCGCCGCTGCTGGCACTGGCCGGCTTCCTGCTGATCGCGGTACTGGAAGCACGCCGCATCCGTGGTGCGATCCTGATCGGCATCCTGGCAGTGACGGCCGCAGGCTGGGCCCTGGGTGATGTGCAGTACCAGGGCCTGGTGTCGCTGCCGCCGAGCCTGGCTCCGACCTTCCTGCAGCTGGACCTGCCGGGCCTGCTGCACCACGACGGCGGCGCGCCGATCGCGGTGCTGCTGCAGGTGGTGCTGGTGTTCGTGCTGGTGGAAGTGTTCGATGCCACCGGCACGTTGTATGGCGTGGTCGGCCGCGCCGGCCTGCTGAAGCTGCCGGGTGCGCAGAAGCGTTTCGGCCGCGCGTTGCTGGCCGACAGCACGGCGATCGTGGCCGGTTCGATGCTCGGCACCAGCAGCACCACCGCCTTCGCCGAAAGCGCCTCGGGCGTGCAGGTGGGCGGCCGTACCGGCCTGACAGCGCTGGTGGTGTCGGCGTTGTTCCTGGCCGCCCTACTCTTCTCGCCGCTGGCGGCGATGGTGCCCAGCTATGCCACTGCGCCGGCGCTGCTGTTCGTGGCCGGATTGATGCTGCGCGAACTGGTGGAAGTGGACTGGAGCGACCTGACCGAATCGGTACCGGCCGCGCTGTGTGCGCTGGCGATGCCGTTTACCTACTCGATTGCCAACGGCCTGGCGTTCGGTTTCATCGCCTACGCCGCGCTGAAGGCGGGCACCGGCCGCTGGCGCGAAGTGCACCCGGCGGTGTGGCTGGTGGCGGTGCTGTTCACCCTGCGCTACGCGCTGGAGTAAGCGGCGCCGGCATGCACCCGGCCCTGCAGCGCGCGCGGCTCACCAGCGCGGCTGCAGCCTGCCGTCGGCGTTGAAGCGCCAGCGCCCTTCGGCCCAGCCCAGCCCGAACAGGCTGAGCATCTGCGAGTAGTACGCCGGGGCATCGGCGCGCTGCTGCTCGGCGCTGGGCAGGCTGGCCTGCAGTGCACGGGCGCGCTCGTTTTCTCCCTGGGCCAGCAGATACGGCAGCAACGCCGCGCGGAAGCCGTAATTGCCTTCGCCCTGCCCCTGCCCGCTGCGGGTGTCGATCTTTTCCCACATGGCGGCGCCGCTGCGCAGGCGCTGCAGCGGGCCGGACAACGCAGCCAGCTGCGGCCGGAACAGCGGATCGCGCGGCGCCGTCATGCCGGCCCAGGTGTAACAGCGGATCGCGTCGTAGCTGCCGACCGCACCCTTCACCGGGTCGGCCACGAAACCGCCGGCCTGCCAGGCCGTCCAGTCCGGCGCGAATCCGTGCGGGCTGCTCTGCTGCAGCATCCGCACCGTGTTTGCCGCCAATGCCGGCCACGGTCCCTTGCGGTCAACCGATGCAAACCGTCGCAGCAGCGGCAACGGCAGATAGCTGGGGTTGATCCGGGTCGCATCGCCTTCGACGAAGCCCTGCGGGCCGGGCAGCAGCATCGGCCCCAGTTCCGGCAGCTGCACGATCTCTCGCGCGCGCACCTGCTGCAGCATGCCTTCGGCGATGGCCTGCAATGCCGGACGCCGCCACAGGCGCGCACCTTCCAGCAGCGCATAGGCCAGCCACAGATCCGAGTCAGAGGCGGGGTTGCTGTCCAGTACCTGCCAGCCCCCCTTGGCATCCCGCCCCCACAACCAGGCCGGCAGGCGCTGGCGCATGTCACCGCCGGCCAGGTTGTCCTGCGTCCAGGCCAGGATGCGATCGAACAGGGCCTGGTCATTGGCCACCAGCGCAAAGAACAGTGCATAGGACTGCCCTTCGGAGGTGCTGCGCTGATCGTCCTGGCTGCGATCGATCATGCGCCCGTCGCGGCTCAGGCTGCTGTCGAGCAGCACCTGCCACGCGGGCCAGCGCGATGCCGATGGCGCCGGTTGCGCCTGCGCGGCACCCCAGCCGAGCAACGGCACGGCCACGGCCGCCTGCAGCAGGCGCCGGCGGTGCAGGTCAGCGGAATTCGCCATAGGGCACCAACGGAGAGACCGGCAACGGCAGGTTGCCCTGCCAGGGTTTGAAGGTATAGCGCAGGTAGAGCTGGAACGAGTTCGGCGAGAAGTCGCGGCTGCGCTGCAGGGTACCGGCGGCGCCCAGCACGAAGTGGTCACCCAGCCGGCGCTCCACCGCACCGTACAGGCGGTAGCCGGTGCCGGTGCTCTTGCTGTCGCCGGTGTACAGGCCCGCCTGATCCAGTGTCAGCGGGCCGTACTGCGGTTCCAGCTGCGCGATCACGCGTTCGATCAGTGCCTGGTCCGGGTAACGGCTGATCGAGGACGTCCGCGCGCTGGACACGCTTACCGATCCGTCCAGGCGTACCGACCAGTTGTCGTTGCGCCAGGCGAAGCTCACCGGCAGGCTCAGCGATGCGTAGCGCTGCGGGCTGTAATAGCCGCCCTGGCCCAGCGAGTAACCGCCCAGATCCTTCTGGTAACGCCAGTACATCGCGGTGGTACCGACATCCAGGCGCATGTCGGTGCGCTGGATCAGCTTGTGGTACCAGCCAACCATCGCACGGGCACGCGTGTTGTCCACCACGTTCTCGCCGGTCAGGCGATGCCAGCTCCAGTTCGACCAGACGCCATTGCGGCCGCCCTGGTCGTAGCCCAGGCTGAAGGTCAGGCCATTGGCGGTGACACCGCCCCAGCGGATGCCGCTGCGCGGATCGTATGCACCGGCCTGCGACAGCAGCGAATTGGTCATCGGCCGCCGCGATACGGTGGCTCCCCAGCCGAATCGGCCCAGGTCTCCATTGAAGGTGAGGCCGCCGAGCCAGTTGCCGACCGCATAGTTGGACGGGGTGTGGCCGATATCGAAATTCCAGCGATCGTCCAGCGTGCGCCAGCCGACGGCGAAGCCGGCACCGGACGTGCGTTGCTGATGCACGAACCGGGTGCAGCCCGGTGCACGCAGGCGCGTGCCGTCGGCCTGGACCAGGTCCAGATCGCAGCTGCCGAAGTCCTCGTCGTAGGCGCCGTTGGCATCGGTCTGGAAGCGCCCGGCATCGAACTGCACCTGCTCGATGCGCGCCCAGCCCAGCCCACCGGCGAACGGCGCGTCGAGGTGCGCGATGCGGGTATCACGCGACAGCCGCGAGATGCCCGGCGTGCCATCGCTGCGGCGACCCGTATCCTGCATCACGGTCAGGGTGGGATTCTCCTGCTGGTACAGGGTTTCGACATCACTGCGCAGGCTGCGACGCAGCCAGTCGTCGCCTGCGGTCTCGCGGCTGGCCAGGGTCAGCGCGCGGTTGTCGCGCGGTGCTGCCTGTGCCGGTGCCAGCAGCCCGTTGTCAGCCATCGCCTGCGCATACATGTCCAGCGCCTGCTGCGGATCATCACGGCGAACCAGCCGTGCCGCGTCGCGCCAGGACTGTGCATCGGGCGCGGTCCTGCGTGCCAGCAGCGCACGCAGGATCGCGAGCGCCTTCGCGTCCTCGCGCAGGTCGGTCCAGATGGTGGCGAGCTGGCGCTGCTGCCCCGTCGCCTCATCGGCAACCTGGGGCGGTGCATCCTGCATCTGGCGGCGTGCGCTGGCCAGGTCGCCGCTGCCGATCCAGGCCTGGATCCGGCCCAGCTGCGCATCAACGTTGTCCGGCTGTGCGGCCAGCACGCGCTGGTAATAGTGCAGTGCCTGCGCGTGGTCACCGCGCAGGCGGGCCCACTCGGCCAGCAGCATGTCGTTGTCGGTGCTGGGCGGTTGCTGCAGCAGCAGGGCGATGGCCTCGGCCTCCCGGCCCTGCGCGCGCAGCTCCCACAGATGGTCGGTCAGCTGCTGCCGGTGCAGGCGCGCCGACAGCGCGCGGATGTCATCGTCCCATTGCGCCTGGGGAAGTGCATCGAGCACGGCCAGTGCCTGCGGCAGGCGATCGGACCCGGACAGGTACAGCGCCTGCGCATAACGCGCCTCTGCACTGCCGTTGCGCCGGGCCATGTCGGCCACCACGGCATCGGCATCCTGCTCCCGCCCCGCCGCACGCAGCTCGTTGCCGAGGGCATAGGCCAGCCAGGCATCTCCGGGCAGTTCCGCGCGCAGCTGCGTTCCCAGTTCGATGGCGGTGGCGGCGTCACCGGCGGCCAGCGCCTGCTCGCGGCGTTCGCGCAGCCGCGTGATCTGCAACTGGCGCAGGTCTTCGGCATACAGCTTGCGCTGTGCGGCAGGCAGCGCGTTGATGAAGGCCTCCAGCCGCTGCGGATCGGTGCGGCCATACAGCTGCACCAGCTTGCGCACCACGTTGGCATCGTTGGGCGCGATCCGCCGCGCGCTCTGCAGCTGGCGTTCGGCAGCCGCATCGTCACCGCGCGCGACGGCGACGTCGACCAGTCCCAGCGCGGCATTGACGTCGCGCGGCTGTTGCCGCCGTGCCTGCGCGTACAGGCGCTCGGCCTCGTCCAGGCGGCCCGCCGTCAGCGCGGCATCGGCCTGGTCCAGCTGCAGCCAGTAGCGGGTGCTGGCGATCAGGTCGCGCCATTTGTCATTGCTGTCGCCGGCCGGTGTCGCCTGCACCGCGCGCTGGAAGTAGGCGATGGCCTGCTCGCGGCGGCCCTGGCGCATCAACGCCATGCCCAACCCGCCAAGCAGGCCTGGCTCGCGTGGATAGCCTCGCAGCGCCTGCAGGAAGGCGCGCTCGGCGTCTTCATTGCGGCCCGCGTCCAGCAGCTGCTGGCCGCGCAGCCCGGCACGCCACGCCGGGTCACTGACCCGCTTGTGCTGGTCCGCGTAGCGCTCGCGCACCAGTGCGATGTCGGTAAACGTGGGATTGCGGGTGATGAAGTCCTGCAGGCGGCGCACGCTGCGTTCGTCGGCAGCCTGATCCTTCAGATAGGCCCATTCGGCGTCGGCGGCCATGCCGCGCGCTTCCGGGTTGCGCCCCATGCGTTGCAGCGCCGCCAGTGCCTCGCTGTCGCGGCCCGCAGCGAACAGCAGCTGCGACAGTGCCTGCAGCAGGGTGACATTGCCCGGGTAGCTGCGATCGAGCTCGGTGAGCGCACGGATCGCCGGTGCACGGCCTTCGGCCTGGGTACCGCGAAGCCGCCAGTATTCCAGGCCCAGCTGCAGGCCCGGCGGGTCGTCGTTGAACAGGCGCCGGTAGATCGCCAGTGCTTCCTCGCTGCGACCACCGGCGGCGAACAGGCGGGCCTGCTGCAGTTCCTGCTGAAGGTCGCCGCGATAGGCCTGCCACAGGCGTTCGCCGGCCGCCAGCTCGCGGCTGCCTGCGCCGATCTGGCGCAGCCGTGCCAGCGTGGCTTCGGCATCGTCCAGCTTCTGCTGCGACAACTGCACTTCCAGGATCGCCACCAGCGTGCCGCGATCATCCGGTGCCAGCATCCGCAGCCGCGCCAACGCGTCTTCGATCAGGCTCTGGCGGCCGGTGGCCTCGCCGATGCGCACCTGCTGCAGCAGCCATTGGCGTTGCTCGGCCACCGTGCCTCCCGGTGTGGCCGGCAACGCCTGCGCCGCGCACGGGCCGGCACCGGCCAGTCCCAGCAGGACCAGCCCCGACGCCGTCACCAGCGGGTGCCGCGTGCGCGCCATCAGTGCCCCGGATCCAGGCGCTTGGCGGCCACCCAGCGCAGCGTGCGCCACAGCAGGAAGGCGAACATCAGCACCACCAGTGTGGCCAGCACCGCCAGCAATGCGGGATGGTCGGCCAGGTGGTACCACAGCAGCAGCCACCACGGCAGCGCGCCAACGTAGTAGTGCTCACCCACGAACTGGCTGTGGATGCCGGACGTGCGCAGGATCGCCACCGAGCCGGCAATCGCCTCGCGCTTGCCGGTATCGCTGAGCGCGTCGTCGAGCAGGCCATAGTCCGCGGCATTGCTGGCGGCCAGCGAAACGATGCTGCGCTGGGCATGATGCGGCGACTGCATGCCGATGATCGCGGCAAACGGTGCCTGCGCGGTCACCGCAACCTCGGTCACCGCCGGGTCGCCATCACGGCTGCCACGCCGTGCCTGCTCCATCGCCTGCTGCGGCGAAGGCGACTGGCCGTTCAGCAGCCGAGTGCGCTGGTCATCGATCAGCAGCGAAAGCTGCTGGCTGCCGCGCAGCTCGGCCGGCAAGGCGCCCAGCATCAGCAGGTCCGCATCCAGTGCGCTGGCCTGCTTCCAGTCATCGGACAGGCGCAGGCCGTAGGCGGGGTAGCCGGTCTGCACGCCCAGGCCACCCACCAGGTTCAGCAGCAGGCTGACCTGCGCCTCGCTGGCAGCGGGCGGAACCAGCACGACGGTCTCGGACAGGTCGGCCATGCGCGTGAACGGGAAACCGCTCAGGGCGAATGCAGACAGGTCCGGCAGGCCCATGTAGTGATGGAAGCCGGAGAAGTCGATGGTTGAATCTTCCTCGATCGCCGCCTGCAGGTTCGGTGGCAGCACGGTCTGGCAATGATCGCGCTGCGCGCTGCCCATCACGCTGGCGAAGTTGAAGTCGAAGCGCAGCTGATTGCGGTCACCCAGCTTGAGTGCAGGAATCAACAGGCGTCCATCGTCGGCACCGGCATCACCGGCCAGCACCGGCAGACGGATCTCTTCCAGGCCCTGCTTGCCGGTGCGCCGCACCAGCGGGAAGCTGGAAATGAACTGATCGTTGATCGCAACGCCCAGCCGCGACTCGTCGCTGCCGAAGGGCGGCGTGTAGCGGTAGCGCAGGTTCAGCGGAATGCCCTGGTTGCGCCAGATGAACAGATCCGGCGGCAGGTTGAGGTTGACCGTGATCGGCTGCGGCGACACGCCGTTGGCATGCAGCTGCTGCGGATAGTCCAGCAGTTCGGCCAGGCGCACGGCGCGGTCGGTGCGCACCCAGTTCGGGGCGTCGTACGGTTTGCGCGGGGCCAGCGGCTTGATCTCGTCAATGCTGACCTGGTGTCCACGGAACAGCACGTTGCCGGCCGCCATCGCGGCCACTGCCTTCTGCAGGTCGTCATCGTTGCGGCCCAGCACCAGCAGCAGCTTGCGCTGCGGGTCGTCCGGCAGTGCCATCAACTCGATCACCGGGCCTTTCACCGGCGCGTGGTTGCCGATCACCGCCGGGAACTTACCGTTCACGGCCAGCACCACCGCGTGGCCCTTCTCGGGCAGCGCACCGAAGCTCACCGGGAACCGCGCCTGCCGCCACCAGCCGGCAAGGCTGCCGAAGTACGACGACATCACCGCCGCCGCGCGCTGCTGTGCCAGGCTCGGGGTGCCGGCGAACACCACCGGCAGTTCGAGCCGCGCGGTGTCGCGCGGATCGAAGAACGGCAGCGGGAAGTTCGCCAGGTCGTCCTGCATCGCCAGCGGCTGCCCACCCAGGCGCAGGGTGCTGTTGCTGGACAGGTTGACCCACAGCGAACTGTGCGTGGGTTCTTCGCAGATGTCGGTGTAGTGGCCGACGAACTCCAGCCGCACCTGGTTGAAGTCGGCGATCAGCCGCGCATCCAGTGGCAGCTTGGCCTGCACCGGGCGACCCAGCTGATCGTTGCTGATCGGCACCACGCCCATCATCGCGTCGTTGAGGTAGACACGCAGATGCGACAGGGTCGGCAGCAACGACGGCGAAGGCGTGAAGCTCAGGTCCAGTTCCGCATCGCGCACCAGGCGGTCGCGGCGGACCTGGAACTCGAACGTGGTGGCGTTGCGCACGCCGGACAGCAGGGTGTCCTGGCGGCGCCCCAGCTGGGCGAACGTGCTCTGCCGCTGCCAGGGCCAGGCGCTGCCGGCCCAGGTCTGGGTCAGCGCCGCAGCTTCGGCCGGAACCGCGGGGGTGGCCGAGGTCGCGGGCAGCGCAGGCGGTGCTGCCACCGGTGCGGCATTTGCCGGTGCGGGCGGCGGCAGCGGAACCGGAGCAGGTGCGCTGTTGCCGGATGCCACCGGCAGGGCCAGCAGGGGCAACAGCAGCCAGCGCAGAGAAGACGGAATGCTCATGGACGAAGCCCTGGATCAGCGGCTGGGTCAGCCGGGTGGGAAGGAAGCGGACGTTGCGGGGCAAAACTGGCGAGCCATCGCAGCAGGCGACGATTCCAGTGTGCGGGGCGGTCGAGGTCGAACGGAGTGAAATCGCCCATCCGGCGGTAACCGCGCCAGCCCAGGACCAGCACGCTCCATAGGCTGCGCGGCAGGCTCTTGGGTTGATAGCCGGCATGCCAGTCGAGCCACGCGTCCGCGCGCGCGAACGTGCACTGGGCGAACTCCACGCGCTGGCGCTCGTCCTCGAACAGCAGCAGCAGGCCCAGGCGGTGACCGACGGTGCGCTGCACGCGTGCCGGGAAAGCGAATTCACGCCGGCCGCGACCCAGCAGCACCTGTACCTGCTGGCCTTCGGCGAGCTGGGCATCTTCGCCCAGCTCAACGCCAACGCCATCGTTGGAGTAATCCTGCAGCACGCCGCGCAGGCGCCGGCCATCGGGAATCTCCAGCGCCATCGGCAGGCGGGTGGTGACGCGATGGGTGCGCCGCACCTGCTGCACTTCGGCGGCCACGGCCAGCGCTCCGCCGATGATCAGCAGGTTGTACAGCACCCACAGCGAGCTGACGACCACCGTGCCACGTTCATCGGCCGGCCCGTGCATGAACCGCCACACGGCAAAACACAGGCCCAGCACGTTCAGCAGTGCCAGCACCAGATAGGGCCGCGCCACCCGCCAGTCGAAGCGGTCACCGGCCTGGGTGCCGCCCTTGTCGGTGACGTTGAACTTGCCGCGCCCCGGGCTGAACAGTGCCACCGTGGTGGGACGCGCGATGTACCAGGCCAGCACGGTCTCATACACCTCGCCCCAGAACGGGCGGCGGTACTTGCCCTGGATGCGGGCATTGGTGAGGCTGGCATGGGCCATGTGCGGCACCACGAACAGCAGGATGGCCAGCGCCGGGGCGTAGATGATGTAGACGTGCAGCAGCAGGAACGCCAGCGGCGCGGTCAGGAACACCAGCCGCGGGATGCCGGCAAGGAAATGCAGCATGGCGTTGGCATAGCAGAAGCGCTGGAACAGGCTCAGCCCCTTGCCCAGCAATGGGTTGTCGATGCGGAAGATCTGCACCATGCCGCGCGCCCAGCGGATGCGCTGGTTGACGTGCGCGCCAAGGCTGTCGGTGGCCAGCCCGGCCGCCTGCGGGATGCGCAGGTAAGCCGAATTCCAGCCCTTGCGGTGCAGGCGCAGGGCGGTATGCGCATCTTCGGTGACGGTCTCGGTGGCGAAGCCGCCGATCGCATCGATCGCCTCGCGCCGCAGCACCGCGCAGGAGCCACAGAAGAACGCCGCGTTCCACAGGTCGTTGCCGTCCTGCACCAGCCCGTAGAACAGCTCGCCTTCGTTGGGATCGCTGCGGAACACCTGCAGGTTGCGCTCGAACGGGTCGGCGGAGAAGAAGTGATGCGGGGTCTGCACCAGCGCCAGCTTCGGGTCACGCAGGAACCAGCCACAGGTGATCTGCAGGAACGAGCGCACCGGCAGATGGTCGCTGTCGAAGATCGCCACCAGCTCGCCATCGATCAGGGTGAGCGCATGGTTGAGATTGCCGGCCTTGGCATGGCGGTTGTCGGTGCGGGTGATGTAGTTCACCCCGGCGCGCTCGGCGAAGGCACGGAACTCCTCGCGCTTGCCGTCATCGAGGATGTGGATGCGCAGTTTGTCCGCAGGCCAGTCCAGGCCCATCGCGGCGTACACGGTATGCCGTACCAGCGCCAGATCTTCGTTGTAGGTGGGAATCAGCACGTCCACCGTCGGCCATTGCCGCACGTCGGCCGGCAGCGGCGCAGGTCGCCGGCGCAACGGCCAGGCGACCTGCACGTAGCCCAGCATCAGCACCAGCCAGGAGTAGGTTTCCGCAGCCAGCAGGATCACGCCGCAGACCAGGTCGAAGGTGCTGTTCCAGTTCAGCGTGGCGGTGTAGCGCCACCACAGGTAGCGGCAGGAGACGGTGATCGACAGCACCACCAGCACCAGCGTGGCGTAGCGGCCCTGCATGCGCCGAACCAGCAGGGCGATGACCCACAGCAGCAGCACGAACACGAACTGCGCGAAGTAGGTGAACGGCTGGGTGATGCACAGCGCCGCCAGCCCGAGCGTGATCAAGCCGATCAGCAGCGTCAGCAGATGCCGCGAGCGCGGCGACAGGGCGCGGACGCGCTGCCCGAACCAGCCTGCGAAACGGCTGTTCCAGAACTCGCTGGGCGCATCGCTCATCGCCCGCAGATAGCGCAGGCGGCCTCGGCCTGCGGCGCCGCGAAGCTCGGCAATCCGCTGGCGGTTGGCTTCGGCCAGGCGCTGCCGCCGCTTCGACGCCTTCGGCACCAGCCGCACCAGTGACAGCCAGGCGGCCTGGATCAGCAGGCGCAGCGGATCACCCGGACGCCAGCGACGGTCACCCTGGATCTGCGGGAAGGCGTTGCGCAGGCGCGGCGCGATCGACTGCCAGGCCGGTCCCTCCAGGCGCAGGAAGGCCCACCCGGTCCATTGCAGCAACCACAGCAGCGCCCGCGTCGGCCAGGACGCATGCACCCGCTCGCGCAGGCGCCCCCAGCCCAGGTAGTAGACCCGGGCGCCCATCAGGGGCCGCCTTCGCGGTGCTGCCGCCGCGCCGCTTCAGCCAGGCACCACAGCACCAGGCCATCGACGTCGGCCGCGGCCAGCGAGTTCGCCGCGTAACGCCCCAGCGGTTGCTTGCTGGCGAGTGCGGCCGGCACCCGCGCATCCTCATGCAACGGCTGCGGCACCAGCCGCCTGGCATGGGTGTGCAGCCACAACTGCATCAGATCGCGCTGCACCGGAACGGCCGGGTCGTAGCGGTTGGCCAGCACCAGGCGCTCGTCGTCCGGCTGCCGTTGCAGGACCACATGACTGACCGGATCGACGCAGGCCAGGCGCAGCGGCAGGGTGCAGCGCGCGTGCTGGTTGATGGCTGCCGCATGTGCCGGCAGGCGCTGCGGCAGATCGAACAGCACCCAGTCGAACTGGGCCTGCAGCAGCGGCAGGCGATCGGCCCAGGTCGAAGGCGCCTGGCGCAGCTGCTGCTCGACCTGCATCGCGCCCTCGGCATCCACCCGGCCATAGGGCAGCACGGCCAAGCCGGGCGCGATGGCAAAGGCGGCATCGCGCCAGTCGCTGCCGTCCAGCTGTGCATGCGCCCAGCCACGTTCGACATCGGCGGGCAGGCCCAGATGCAGGCCGAGCATCTGGTCGGGACTGCATTCCACCAGCAGCACGCGCTGGCCCTGGGCATGCAGGCCCTGCCCCAGCGCGGCCAGCACCGTGGTCACGCCGGTGCCGCCATGGACGCCCTGCAGGGACAACACGTTGCTCATCCGCGCCGCTCCAGTTCCGCCAGCAGCGGCCAGCGCGCCAGCGCCTGGGCACGTTCATGCTGGGCCGAGAAATCCACGTAGGGCAGCTCCGGCATGTCCAGGCTGCGGCGCAGCAGATCGATGTCGTCCTCTTCCACGGACAGGGTGGCGGGCACGGCAAGAATGTCGGCAGGCATCAGCGCGCGTCCTCCGGGTAGGGGCTCCAGGTCTGGCTGCCCTGCAACTGCAGCCAAGGTTTGCCGCCGTAGTCGATGACCTTGGCGCCTTCGTTCTCCGACACCGAGGGCGTCTGCGGCAGGCCCTTGAGCAGGCTGTCCCAGTTGCGTTCGCTCGGCGGCGACTGCGCGTTGAGTGCGTAGACGCGCGAGACCAGCTCGGACACGGCCAGGTAGCTGCTCGGCTCGGGAATGTGGCGCGGGCCACCGGCCGCCGGTGCTCCCATCCCGACCAGCTTGACGCCCACCGGCACGTGGGTGATCGACGGGCTGGGAATCTCGCGCATGCCCGGAATCTGCATGCGGTCACCGTGCAGCGCGGCGCCATGTTCGGGGACCACCACGATCATCGCGCGCCGGCCGCTCTTTTCCACCGCATCGACAAAACCGGCCATGTCACCCAGCACCATTTCCGCGCGCGCCTTGTAGTCGGCGGCGTTGGAACGGCCATCGGCACCGACGATGCGGTTGCCGTCATGCAGCGAGATCGTGTTGTAGAACAGCGCCACCTGCTGCGGGGCTTCGGCCAGCCGTTGTTTCCACCAGGCCATCAGCACGTCGCCATCACGACGCAGTGGCGACTTGTCGAACGCCACCAGCGCCTTCGGGAAGGCGCTGATATCCATCGGCTGTGCCTGCAGCCCACCGTACTGGTGCAGCTCGCCGATGAAGTCGTCGAAGTGGCCATCGTGGTTCATCGCCAGCTCGCTCTGGAACCCCAGCCGCTGCAGGTTCGAGAACAGCTGGCACTCGGCAGGCACCGGGTCGAACAGCTTGGTATGCGAGGTCTGGCCACAGCTGGCGCGCAGCAGACGGATCGCCGCCGGGCCACTGTAGGCGGTGGCCGAATTGAAATCGTCGAACACCACGTCCATGTGGTCGAGCAGGTTGTTCTGGCGCAGACCGACTTCATCCAGGTCGCTCCACGCCAGCGAGCAGATGTTGAGGATGATGACGTCGAACGGAGCACCGCTGGCCGGCGCCGGGAAGCTGGTCTTCAGGCTGGCCTGCTGCTGGTAGAAACTGCTCAGCCACGCATTGAGCGTGTCGTTGTTGGCGGGCGGCAGTCCCCCTGTCGTCGCCCCGGCGGTCCCTGTGCTGGCGGCCGTGGCGGTGCCCTGCCCCCAGTTCCAGCCGGCCGGCATCGGTATCGCCATGACGGCCAGGCCGAGCATGCCCAGCACGCTCAGGGTGGTGATGCGCAGCCACGGCTTGAACAGGAAGTAGGCCACCAGCAGCAGCGCGAGCACCGCCACCATCTGCCAGTTGATGAAGCGCTGGGCCAGTTCGAGCCAGTAGTCGGCCGAGAAATCCAGCACGCCCGGTTGCACCAGCAGGCGCTGGAACGGTGGCCACCAGGTGTCCTGGTAATAGAGCGCCACGCCCACCGGCACGGCCACGACGGTGCGTGCGATGCGTGCCCAGCGCCAGCGCAGCGGAACCAGCAGCGCCCCCAGGAACAACAGGTTGGGCAGGATCTTCAGGTCCAGCGCGCCCATCCAGGACAGCACCACCTTGGACAGGAAATACAGGTTCCAGCCACGCAGGTCGGCCCATGCGAACGGAGATGCAGGAACGTTCTGCGGACTCATGCAGCGCTCCGCGGCGCACGCTGGCGCACGCCGGCGCGGCGCAGATGGCGGGGCGGCAACCAGCGCGTGGCACGGCGGCGCAGCCCGCGCCACAGGGTGCCCAGCATGGCCCCGAAGGGGATCATCACGACCGCGCAGGCGACGATCAGGGTCCAGAGTTGCTGGTCGGTGGTCATGCGGTATCTCCCAGCCGCAGCGGCTTCGGGGCAACGACGGCCGGCGCTTCCCGCACCGGAGCCACTGCGGGCAAGGCAACCGGCGCCTCGGGCAGCAGCTCGGCGTCCGGATCGCTGCCGCTCGGGTTCATGGCAGCGATGTCGTATTCGGCAAGACGCTGATAGCCATCAAACAGTTCGCGCCATGGCAGGCGGAACAGATTGCCCAGCGCCTGCTCGACCGCATCGCGACGGCAACCGAACAGGAACAGGCGGACCTGCCCGCGATAGATACAGGCAAGATCACCCTGGCGGCGGATGCGCAGCTGTTGCAGGGTCTGTTCGGCGCGCAGGCCGGCAACCGGCTGCAGGGCCAGCACCGCGCTTTCCACCGCGCTGCCGTCCTGGTCGATGCGTTCTGCGGCGATCTGGCGGAAACGTGCGGCATTGACCAGGCCGCTCAGCGATGGCGGCCGATGGGCGCGGATCAGCGGCTCCGGGTCATCGGCCAGCTGGCCCTGCCAGCGTTGCCGCTGCACGGTTTCCAGCAGCGTCAGCAGGCGTGGCAGCGGCGTGTCGGCCGGCACCACCAGGCTGCACCCGCACTGCATCAGCAGGCGTTCGTCGGCGTAACGCAGGCAGGGCTGAAGCTCGCGCACGACCAGCTTCAGCGCGGTGCCGCGCTCGCGGCGCAGGCGGTGCAGCAGCCGGGCCAGCGCGTCCACCTGGGCGTTCTCGTTGATGGCCAGCACCACGGTGGCCTCGCGCGCCTGCAATGCGGCCGGCAGCAGGCCGGCCCAGCCATCATAGAGGCGCCATGCGGCGGACAGCGGCGGCGCGCCCTCCAGCACGTCGGCCTGGGCGAGGAAGACGTCGCGATCACTTCCGCTGGCAAGGCTGGCAGCCTCGTCAGCGGTATCGGCCTCGGCCACGTGGCGCAGA
This sequence comes from Stenotrophomonas sp. GD03930, assembly GCF_029839665.1. NCBI lineage: Bacteria > Pseudomonadati > Pseudomonadota > Gammaproteobacteria > Lysobacterales > Lysobacteraceae > Stenotrophomonas > Stenotrophomonas sp. GD03930. The sequence goes on from NZ_JAOCAV010000001.1 coordinate 2,226,708, forward strand.
CCCGAGCCCTCCTGCACCACGCCAAAGGAACGCTGCGCGACCACGCCATGGCTGTTCGACCAGTAATGCAGCAGCAGCTGCAGGGCGCCGCGATGCGGGTGCAGCTGGGCCACGCCGGCACAGGCGCGGTTCAAGGGCAGCAGGCGTGGTGCCAGGGTGGCGACTTCACCATGGCAGAGCAGCAGCACGATCTGGCCGGTCTGCCCGGCCCAGCGTTGCAGCCGTTCGCACCAGCGCGCCAGGCGCGTGTCATCCCAGCCATCCAGCGCGGCAACCGGAAACTGCACCAGGCTGAGCCCGGTGGCGGCGGACGCCACGCGTGGCAGGTCCTCTGGCAAGCCGCGCAGCGCCTGCTGCATGCCGTGGTGGGAACGCTGGAACAGGCGCAGGCGTGCCGGCCCGTGGTCGTCCGCCAGCAGCGACAGCATCGGCTCGGCGCCACGGCCCAGCGTCACCAGAACGGCGTCCTGCAGTGCGGCGGCGGTGGACAGCACGCCGGCGCCGAGCAGGTCGGTCGGCGCACTGCCGGCCGCGACGACCCAGTACAGGCCGCCCCCGCGCATCTCAACGAACTCCGAAGGCAATCCGGCTATGGCAAGGTGGGCTGCTGTCACGCCGGGTCCTTTCAACGCCCCTCAACCGGGCGGAAGGCCCGATGGCGGAGACGCTGCGGTGAAGGGAAGGTCATTTCCATGACGCACATCACATTCATGTTTCTGTACGGTCATGATAGCTCCGATCTTCACGTTTGCGGCATCAAGACGCAGTCAACGCCGCCTGCGGAACAGGCGACGTGCAGGGCAGTACTCAGCGATGGAAAAAGCGGTGTTACTCGTACTGGATCGTGAACGTTGCCTGCCCGTTGGCGACACCGGCACCGACGGTCCCGGCCTGGGTCTGCACATAGCGGGCCCGCAGCGGCAGGCTCATGACACTGGTACCCGGCGCGGTGGTGCCGACATTGATGGCCTGGCCGAAGCGGACTTCGCGTTCGGTGCTGCCATCACGCTGCACCATCTGGATGCCGATGCGGGTCGCACTGTTGGTGGCCGCGCTCAGCTTCAGCACGCCGGGCATGTTCGAACTGTCCTGGTCGGCGTCGAGGCGGATGCCGATCTTGCTCTGGTAAGACGCAACGTTGCTGCCCTGGCAGTTCAGGCGGATCTCGAAGTCACGATCGACCGCGCGCGAACCGACGCCGGTGAAGCTGGTATTGGGCACGCTGCCGAAATCAACGGCGATGTTGCGGCTACCGGCCTGCACTTCGCAGGTCGGGCTGACCACGGTGGTGCCCGAACCGCGGAAGGTCGAGGTCAGCACTGGGCGGCTGGGGCCGTCGCCATCGAAGTAGTAGGTGGTGAAGCGGCCATTCGGCGCAATCACGCCCGAACCGGTCTGCGCGGCGGTCTTGATCAGCTGGATGCGGAACTGCCCACCGATCAGCGAGATGGTGGAGTTGGCGCCGAAGTTGATGGAATGCGGGTAATAGGTCTGGATCGCGCCGGAGTCGCGGAACAGGCGGATGCCCACACCGGCAACGCCGGTCTCGTAGACGTTGGCGAAGCCGGCCACCGGTCGCTTCTGCGGGGCATTGACGTACTCACCGGTCGAGCTGCCGCCATACCAGTAGTCACAACGGGCGACGCTGTTCTGCTGGTTGATCGGCACGCTGAGTTCCTTGATCACACCGCCCACCGGCGTGCTGGGCAGGATCACGATCTGGCCCATGTCCATCTGCACATCCTGGGCGACGAAACCGTTGATCTGGATGCGGCAGGCGGCGCTGGCCTGCTGCGCCAGCAGCGCGCCACCGAGCAGGGCCAGCGTGGCCAGCAGCCTGCGGCCACGGAAAGGAATCATCGGCATGCTGCCTCCAGCGGAATGAAGCCGGTCTTGGACGCATCGGCGCCCGCCGGAACCTGGTAATCAATCGTGCAGCGCTGATCGGCACCGGCGCCCCACTCCACCAGCAGGCGGCCCTGGTTCTGTTCGCTGCGCACGTACAGGCGGCCGCCCTGGCTGACCATGCCCACCGGCTGGCCCTGCTCATCCTTGACCTGCGCACCGAACGGCATGCTGCGGCCATCGGCGTTGCGCACCTGGATCAGCAGTGCATTGCCCTTGCGGGTGTCGAAGCGCAGGTAGCTGATGGCACCGGCGAACGGCGCGACCGACTGGCTGGTGCTTTCCAGTTCGACGTCGTGGGCCATGCCCTGCGGGTCGAGGGTGACGGTGTTGAGGCGGTACGGCGACACGTACGGCACCACCGCGTAGCCGCGGCCGTCCACGCGCAGGCCCGGGGCGTTGCTGACGATGGCATCGCGCGCGCCCGGCGCTTCGACCAGCACCATGGTGTCGCCGCGCTGCGGGGTGAAGGTGAAGCCGCCCGGATGCACGACCACGCTGCCGTTGGCACCGACCGAGGCCTGGCGGAAGTCACGCGAATGGCTGTAGGTCGCGTTCAGTGCCGAGTAGCGGCTGCGGTACTCGACATTGCCGACCGCGGTGGTGCCACCCTCGCGCGAATCGGACAGCGCCGCGCCATAGCTGAAGTTGTTGTCGACACCGGCAGAACCGGTGATGCCGACGCGGCTGTTGTCGTAGCCGCCGCGGTCACGCATGCCGAGGTCGGCACTGAACGACACCGGGTGGGTGCCACGGCCCAGCGGCACGCTCATCGACAGCAGGTACTGGGTGTCGGAACGACCGAGCACGCCTTCTTCGGTACGCAGTGCGGAGAAACCGAAGTTCACCGAACGCCAGGCGTTGTTGTAGCCGACCTGGTACTGCTTGGAGGTGCCGGCACGATCGTAGAAGTCACGCACCGAGCCGGTCACGTACAGCGCGCCGCCGCGACGGCCCAGCGGCTGGTTCAGGGTCAGCTGGAACTGGCTGCGCTGGCGGCCACGGGTGGTCGGATCGATGCCGCGCTTGTCCGAATCGCGGCCATACAGCGCGTCCTGCAGGCTGTAGAAGCCTTCGGTCGAATAGCGGTACGCGGCCAGGGTCAGGTTGGTCCCGGTCTCGCCGATCATGTTGCTGTAGCTCAAGCGCACGCTGGCACCGGTGTGGTTGCCGTAGTGATCGAACGAGGTACGCGCATGGGTGACGTCGGCCGCGAACGCACCGACCGGCGTGGACAGGCCAACGCCGTACAGCAGCGACAGGTAGCCATCGCTCAGCGCACTGCCGCCGTACAGGGTCAGCTGGTTGCCGATGCCGCGCTGGTAGGTACCCTGCACCAGCCACGGCTCATCGGCCAGCAGCTTGTTGCGGACCTGGCCGGCGGTCAGCGCGTAGCGCGACACGCCTTCGCGCAGCATCTGCGGCACCGAACCGAACGGCACCTTGAATTCGCGGCGGCGGCCATCGGCCTCGATCACGCTCACTTCGAGGTCGCCGCCGTAGCCGGTCGGGTACAGGTCGTCGATGACGAAGCTGCCCGGCGACACGGTGGAGGAATAGATCAGCTGCTGGTTCTGGCGCACTTCAACGCGTGCGTTGGTTTCGGCGATGCCGCGCACGACCGGCGCGTAGCCGCGCAGCGAGTCGGGCAGCATGCGGTCGTCGCTGGCCAGGCTGGCGCCGCGGTAACCGATCGAATCGAACAGCTCGCCGGTGGTGTAGGCCTCACCGATGGTGAGCATGCCGCGCACCTGCGGGATGCCGCGCTGTGCGTAGGTGGCAATGCTCTGCCAGTGACGGCCATCGCCCTCGGACCAGGTCAGGTTCGAGTCGTGGCGGAACTGCCAGCCGCCCAGGTTCAGGCCGGCATTGAGGCCGAGGTAGGCGCTGCGGTTGCGCTGGCCACCTTCAACGCGGCTGTCGCTGTCGATGGCATTGAAGCTGTAGCCGACAAAGCCGGCGTTGATGCCACGGTCCCACAGCGCCGGATTGACGTAGCCGCGTGCTTCGCGGCGCAGGAACACCTGCGGGATGCTGAGGTCGTAGCGCAGGTTGCCGCTGTCATAGATGCCGTAGGCATTGGCCATGCGCTGCTGCACCGGCACGCAGCTGGTCTTGTCGGTCGGCAGCGTCGGGTCCTGCTGCAGCAGCACGGCCTCGCTGTCCACGCCCATCTCTTCCAGCATCGGCAGCGGCAGGCACGCATCGACGTGGCCCTGCGCGTCGGCCTTGAACTGCAGGTCGCGACGGCCCTGCCAGCCGCCGTTGACGTAGACGTCGACGCGGTAGGTGCCGGCCACCATCGGGTTGCCATTGCTGAAGGCTGCCAGGTCAACCTGCTTGGCCTGGCCGGACAGGAAGCTGGAATTGAACTGGGCCGATTCCGGGGCACGCGCATTGGCTGCGCCGCTCTGCGCCATCAGCGCCTGCTCGCCCAGATTGGCCGGCGCTGCCAGTGCCCATCCTGGGCAGGCCACGCCAGCTGCCAACAGGCAGATCGCCTGGTGGATCGACAATGTCAATCTGTTTCCGATCACACTGACATTCCTTCAATTCGCCGCGCGGCGGCGGTGGCGGGATGCGCAGGCCCTGGGCCAGCGCGGCGCGTTCAGCCCCCGGTGCTGCCGAGGCGGATCGTGTGTTCCACCCGGCCGCCGTAATCGTTGATGGTGATGAAGCGCACCTGGTCGGTGCCCGCCGGTGCGGCGAACTCCAGGCTCTGCTTCGGCGCGACCATTGCGCCCTTGTCCTCGACGGCCTTTTCGCTGCTGCCGGTCATGGCATGCACTTCGGCCAGCGTGACGTGGAACGGACTGGGGTTTTCCACGCGCAGGCGGTCGCCGGTGCGGGTCCAGCGCAGCGCTGCCGGTGCGTCGTTGGCAACGCCCTTCAGGCCCTGCGGCCGGTAAAAGAGCTTCAGGCGCGAACGGAACGCGACCTGCAGGTAATTCTGTTCGCCCGTGTTGTCGGCGTTGTCCGGCGACGGCGGCACATCCAGCACGTTCAACCAGAACACCGACTCACGGTCGGCCGGCAGTTGCGCACCGGAGAAGATCACGCGCAGCGCCTGGCTGCGGCCCGGCTCGACGCGCGCGATCGGCGGCGTCAGCACGAACGGGGCATCGCTGGTATCGGCGGTCTGGTTGGCATCGCCACTGTCGATCCAGGCCTGGACCAGGGCCGGTGAGTCGCCCACGTTGTCGACCTGCACGGTGACTTCGCGCGCCTGCGCCGGGTAGATCACCCGCGTGCCATTGACCACCACGCCGGCCAGTGCGTCCTGGCAGAAGGGCAGCGTGAACGCTGCCAGCAGCAGCGCCCGGGGAAAGAATGCTTTCATCGGAAGTACTACGCTCGAGAGGTGTGGCCAGGGGCCGCGGAGCACTGGCCGGCGCGTACGCCGGCCAATGCGGGTACGGCGACGATCAGTTGTAGATGATCGTGTACTTGACGCTGCTGGTGACGTCGCCCGGGGTGGCGGCGGCAGTGGCGTAGTACTCAGCGTAGTAGTTCAGGTCGGCCGAGCCGTCGGTGCCGACGGTGACCCACTGCGAGTTGGTCTGGGCCAGGCCAGCGCCGGCAGCCTTGATCGGCAGGAACTGGTTGTTGGAGCCCAGCAGCTGCAGCTGCACGTTGGTGGCAGCGTTGGCCGAGGCCTGGTTGACCAGGCGGCCGCTGTTGAAGTCGACGGTCGAACCCGGCTCGAAGTAGGTGGCGACGTTGCCGGCGCTGCACTTGGTCAGGTTGATGGCGAACGGGGTACGGCCCGCAACGGCACCGGCGGTGGCCAGGGTGTTCTTGGACACGGTCGGCAGGTTGACGGCGAAGTCCTTGCCGCCCGGGGTCGAGATGGTGCAGGTCTTGTCGGTGACCTTGCCATTGAAGGTGATGGTGCCGTCGGCGGCATTGGCGGCCAGCGGAGCGGCGGCCAGCATCAGAGCGGCGATGAGAGTGTTCTTGTGCATTCGCTTTTACCTAACCCTACTGAAGAGATGAGAAGTAGAGGAGGAAGCAAGGAGCACTGCCGGGCTAACAAGACCCATCCTTGCGTCTCACCTGTGGCCGGACTCGGACATACCTTCCCCTGAATCCGTGACGCAAGTATAGGCACAAGTGTGATGAAAGTCTCATTATTTTTATGAACGCCAATTTATTGACGACACAAATGTGACGTGCTAAGCGAAATGGCGCCCAGCAGGGCGTGGGAGATTTGACGCGGGCCCTGGCGGGCCGCAAACGACGTTCGATGACGCATTGAGTGACGCACCCGGCATGCACGGAATCCGGCCTTTTTCAGGCGGAAATCAGCTTCTTTGATGCGCATCACTCTTTCTTGGTGATGGCCCTAGCAGATTCGAACTCGTCCTATTAAAGGCTGATCGAAGCTGTCGCTAACTAGGACACACCGAACCAGAGAACGTGTCATGAGGAACTCCATTCTGCTGTGCGTGGCCCTGATGTCCGTCAGTGCGCTGGCCCAGGCCAGCAGCGGCAACATCCGTTTCAGCGGCCGCATTGCCGAGCCGGGCTGCACGACGAACCTGTCCCAGGGCGAACTGAGCCTGGCGGCCTGCCCGCCGTCGGCCAAGGGCTCGACGGTGGAAGTGACGGCGTTGGCCGATGGCCAGGCTGCGACGCTGCGCGACGGCAAGCGCCAGGGCCAGAAGCTGTCGGTGTCGGCCAGCGCGATGCGCGCCGGCGATATCGCCTTCTCCGAACGCTACCGCGTCCAGGCCTCGCAGCAGCAGCCGCTGCAGGGCGCCTACCTGGTGGTCGTCGACTACCTGTAAGCGCCCGCCCCCGCCGGCGCGGTCATTCCGGCTGCGGCAGCTCGAAGACCTGGCGCAGGTAAGCCAGGTAACCCGGGTCGTCGCACATGCTCTTGCCCGGCGAATCGCTGAGCTTGGCCACCGGCTGGCCATTGCAGCGGACCATCTTGATGACGATGTTGAGCGGCGTCGGGCCCAGATCATTGGTCAGGTGGGTGCCGACGCCGAATGCGACCTGGCAGCGACCACGGAAGTAGTCGTACAGGCGCATCACCTTGGGAATGTCGAGCCCATCGCTGAACACCAGCACCTTGCTGCGCGGATCGACGCGGCGCTGCTGGAAGTGCGCCAGCATGCGGTCGCCCCAGTCGAACGGATCGCCCGAATCATGGCGGACGCCGTCGAACAGCTTGCAGAAGTACATGTCGAAGTCGCGCAGGAACGCGTCCAGGCCGACCACGTCGGACAGCGCGATGCCGAGGTCGCCGCGGTACTCGCGCGCCCACGATTCCAGTGCCGCCACCTGTGAGTCGCGCAGGCGCGGGCCCAGCGCCTGGAACGCCTGCAGGTACTCATGGGCCATGGTGCCGTGCGGGGTCATGCCGTACAGCCGGGCGAAGTGCACGTTGCTGGTGCCGACCAGCTGCGGGCCAAGGGCATCGCGCAGCAACGGCAGCAGGCGCGCGTGCCAGTCACGCGAGTAGCGGCGGCGGCTGCCGTAGTCGGCAATGCGGCATTGCTCGAAGCCGGGGGTATCGCGCAGCAGCGCGGCCTTGGCCTGCAACCGGCGCTCGCCCTCGGCGAAGTCGGCCGTGGTGGTGTTGCGGAACCAGACTTCGTTGATGATCGCCAGCAGTGGCACTTCGAAGAGGATGGTGTGCAGCCACGGGCCGGTGATGTCCAGCTCGATCTCGCCAGGCACCGCCTTCGACGCGCGCAGCTGGATGTACTTGCGGTCGAGATGGAACAGGCCGAGGAAATCGGCGAAGTCCGGCTTTACGAAACGCAGGCCCCGCATGTAGTCCAGCTCTGCGTCACTGAAGCGCAGGTTGCACAGGTGGTCGATTTCTTCGTCGATCTGGTCGATGTAACGGGCCAGGTCGATGCCGGGGGTACGGCACTTGAACCGGTACTGCACCTGGGCGCCGGGATGCTGATGGAGCACCGCCTGCATCATGGTGAACTTGTACAGGTCGGTGTCGAGCAGGGACTGGATGATAGGCATGGGGCGGATTATGCGCCCGCCGGGGTGAACCGGGGGCGCGCCCGCCTTTCGTAGAGCCGAGCCCACGCTCGGCTGGATCTGCCTGAGCCGAGCGTGGGCTCGGCTCTACAACGACCTGCGCAGCAGGCGCGGCACCAGCATCAGCGCATGCGCCCAGATCGCCGCCCATACCGCAGCGCGCACCGGTAGCGAGCGCTGCCTCGCCTCGAATTTCTGGAAGTAGCGCCACAGGCCCTTGTGCTTGTGCCACTCGACAAAGAACGGCCGCGAGCGGCTGGAGACGCCGCGCACGTGGGTCACCTGCAGATCGTTGGCGATCGCCACCACCGCGCCGGCCTCGCGCGCGCGGCGGCACAGGTCCAGGTCTTCGGCATGCAGGCGGTAGCCCGCATCCCAACCGCCGATGCGGTCGAACAGGACGCGCGGCATCATCAGCAACGCACCGGACAGCGCCGGTACCCGCTGCAGGGCCTGGTGCGGATCGCGCGGCACCGCCAGTTTCGACCCCCGGCCGGGCGATCGCAGCATCAACAGGAAATCGGGATCGCGACGGCGTACCGCCGCGTCGGCCTGGCCATGCTCGTCCAGCTGCTCGACGCCGAGCAGGCAATCGCCCAGCGCCTCGGCACGGCGGCGCAGCTCGGCCAGGGTATCCGCTTCGACCATCAGGTCCGGGTTGATGAAGGCCAGCCACGGGCTGGCCGAGTCGGCCACGCCCTGGTTGTTGGCGGCAGCAAAACCGGGATTGTCCGGATTGCCGACGAAACGCACGCGGGCATCATGGCTGGCATGCCGCTGCACGATGTCCAGCGTGCCATCCAGCGAACCATTGTCGATCACCCGGATCTCGGCCACATCCTGCGCCTGGCGCAGGCGCGAGAGGCATGCATCGATGGTGCTGCCACTCTGGTAGGTGACGACGATGGCGGCAATGGCAACATTCAAGCGGGTGGCTCCGGCGCGGGCGGGACGAACAGGTCGCCCTGTTCGCGCGGCATTATCGCCTGCTGCATGCGCTGTTGCAGATCGGCACGCAGTCCATGCAGCGGATCATGCATCAGGAAGTCGGCCAGCCGCGGCACCCAGCCCGGCCAGCGCGCGGCCAGCGCTTCAAGATCACCGTCGCGGCTGATCGCCTCCCCTGCCCGGCTGACGAAGGCGGTCTCGCACAGCACGTTGCGCCATCCCAGCCCGGCCATGCGCAGGCTGAGATCAACCAGTGCAGCGTTCCAGCCGGCGTAGCTGTCCACGTCCAGGCCACCGGCGCGACGGCGCGCATTGCCGCGCACCAGTACCGCATGGGTGACCGCCGAAGGCAGTTCCGGATGCAGCGTCGGCAGCGTGGCACAGGTGTGCGCCAGCATGGCCGGGTCCTGGGGTTCGGGATTGATCTCGCCCAGCCGTGGCCAGGCCGCCGTTTCCCCGGCGTTGCACCATGGCGTCGCGGTAGCGATGGCGGCATCGCGGGCGAAGGCGTCCTGCAGCTGCTGCAGCCAGCCCGGCGCCGGCACGCTGTCCGGTGCCAGCACTGCCACGTCCAGGCCATCGCAGGCCCGCAGCATTTCATCAAGGTGGGCGACTTCGCCCAGTGGCCGTGCGCGCCGGGTGTATTCGGCCTGCAGCGGCGTATGTGCCAACCAGTGCTCCACCACCGCCTGTGCACGCGGACCGGTCTGCGCATCGTCGGCCAGCCAGACCGCGGTACCCGGTGCGGTGCCGGCATCCAGCGCCGCCAGGCAGCGGTCGAGCGCAGCGTCGTCCACGCACAGCGGCAACAACACGATCGCCCCCATCCCGCCTCCGTGGTTGTCGGTGCCCACAGCCTAGCACTGGCAGGGTATCGGCCGGGTTGCACCCGGCACCCGCGGTAGTGCCGGCCGCTGGCCGGCAACCTCAACAGCAAAAGCGTGCATTCCGAGGGTTGGCGGGGTGGGTCCGGTTGCGGGGGACGCCGTAAACCCATCCATGGGGGCTTGGCCGCGGCATCCATGCCGCGGACACCCCCGCAACCGGACCCACCCCGCCCTCGACAGATTTCTGCGAGCTGTCGGGCCTTGCTTTCTGTAGAGCCGAGCCATGCTCGGCTCAGATCTCACAGATATCAAAATATTCGATTTCGATGGAGAGTCATCCACGCATCGCGTGGATCCAGCGTGTCGACCAAGGTCGACACCTACGGCCGCAGGAAATTGTCAGAGGCGGGGCGGTGTCGGATTGCGGGGTGTCCGCGGCATGGATGCCGCGGCCAAGCCCCCATGGATGGGTTTACGGCGTCCCCGCAATCCGACACCGCCCCGCCATCCCTCAGTAGCCCCGCTGTTGCTGTTGCTGTTGCTGTTGCTGTTGCTGTTGCCTTGGCCTCTGCGGGTGCCGGGCGCCGCCCGGCCGCAAACCCCTTACTTCTTCGCGCGCGGCTGGTTCAGCGGCTCCATCGCCCGGAAGCGCTGGCTGTACTCGTCGGTCAGGTTGCGCGATTCCTGGGCGTTGCGGACGATGGTCGGGGTCAGCAGCACGATCACCTCCGAACGACGGCTGGTGCGGGTCTTCTGCCCGAACAACGCACCAACCACCGGGATCTTGCTCAGGCCCGGGATGCCGCTGCTGCCATCGGTGGCCGAATCGGTGATCAGGCCGGCCAGCATGATGGTGTCGCCGCTCTGTACCGCCGCTTCGGTGGACAGCTTCTTGGTCGAGATGCGCGGGTTGCAGTTGCGCTCGGTCGGGTTGCAGGTCTCCGGCACATCCGACGCGCTGCTCACTTCCTGCACGATGTCCAGGAACACCGTGCCATCACGGGTCACGCGCGGGCGCACCTTGAGGATCACGCCGGTATCGATGTACTGCACCGAGCTATAGCTGCTGGTGCCCACGCCGGTGTTCACCGTGGTGGTGTTGATCGGCACCTTGTCGCCGACATTGAGCGTGGCCTCGGCGTTGTTGCGCACGAACACCGAAGGCGTCTGCAGCAGGCGCACATCGGTGACCTTGTCCAGCGCGCTCACCACCGCCGCGCCGTTGTGGCCGGTGAATGCCCAGCCGAGACCATCGGCGCCGGTCACCGCGCCCGCGAAACTGCTCCAGGAACCGCCTGCGGCGGCCGGCAGGGTCACTCCGCCCAATGCACCGGTCAGCTTCTGCCCGAGCACCGCATTGTCGAAGAACCAGTTGACGCCGTACTTCAGGTCGCCGGTCAGCGCGACCTCGGCCACCTGCGCTTCGATGTGCACCTGCAGCGGCATCACGTCCAGCTTCTCGATCACTTCGCGGATCGAGCGCCAGGCCTGCGGGGTCGAGCGCACCAGCAGGGTGTTGGTTTCCTCCACCGCCGACACGCCCACGCGGTCGCCTTCCACTTCCAGGCTGACGCTGACATTGCCGGACTGGCGCTGCGGCAGGTTCATGCTGCCGTTGTTGCTGCCCCCGGTGCTGCTGCCGGAGGTCGAGCCGAAGTTGCTGCTGCCGTTGCTGCTGTCCATGCCACGGTCGCCGTCGCTGCCCAGCTGGGACGGAATCGCGCCGGGTGCCAACGATGCCGGGCTGGAGCCGTCGCGGTTGCCGCTGCTGGCGAAGGCTTCACCGAGACGTTCGGCCAGGTCGCGCGCCTTGATGTAGCGCAGTTCATAGGAGAACAGGCGGGCGCTGCCACCGGCGGTGTCGATGCGGTCCAGCCACTGCTGGATCTGGTCCAGGTAGCGCACCTGCGGGGTGATCACCAGCACGGCATTGGCATTCTCCAGCGGCAGGAAGCGGAACATGCCCGCGCTGGGGGTCTTGCTCTCCTCGCCGAACACCTTTTCCAGGTCGGCGGCGACCTGCTCGGCCTTGCCCGACTGGATCGGGAACACGCCCACCGACATGCCCGACAGCCAGTCGACGTCGAAGATCTCGACCGTGCGCATATAGTTTTCCAGCTCGGCGCGGGTACCGCCGAGCGTGATCACGTTGCGGCCGCTGTCGACGTTGACGATGGCGTTGGGCCGCGCATACGGCTCCAGCACCTTCTTCATCTCGCTGGCGGAGATGAACTGCAGCGGGATCACCCGCACTTCGAAGCCGCGCGCGCTGGCCGCCGGCGCGGTGCTGGGCGCAACGGTTCCGGCCAGCGCCTGGTCGGCGGCGACGATGTTGTAGCGGCCGCCGCTGTACACCATGCGCGCGTTGTTCCAGCCCAGCACCATTTCCAGCAGGTTCAACGCCTGTGCCGGTGACACCGGCTTGGGCGTGGCCAGGGTGACCGTGCCCTGCACCCCCGGTGCGATCACGTAGTTCTGGCCCAGCATGTCACCCAGGATGGCCTTGACCACCGCATGCACCGACTCGCCTTCGAAGTTGAAGGTCGCCTCGCCGGTACTGGCCCCGTGCAGTGCCGGTGCCGGTGCGCGTGCCGCTTCGCGGTTGATCATGGTGCCGGTGCCGCGACGGATCACCGCCTGCGGGGCCCCCTGGGCATCACGGGCAGCATCGGCGGCGACCTCCGCGGCCTGTCCGGCCTCGGTGGTGGATGTCAGGTTGCCCTTGCGCTGCACGTGCGGCGCGGACACGGTGCTGCAGCCGACCAGCAGCGCGAGGGCAAAGGACCAGGGAAGAAAACGCAGGCTCATGCATTCACTCTATCGGTTGGTGCCATCGCCTGGGGGCGGCGACGGTTGTTGCTGCTGTTGTTGCTGCAGCTGGCGGCGACGGGCCTGGATGCGTTCGCGGATGGCCTGCATCTGCGCTTCGCTGGGGCCGTTGTTGTTGGCAGGCGGTGTAGCGGCCGCTGGCGGAACGTTGACGGCCGGCTGTGCCGCTGGCTGCGCACTTGCCGCAGCCGGGGGCGGCGCGGGCGGGGCACCGGCCGGCGGCGGTACCACGATCGCACCGGCCGGCGGCGCACCGTCGGCGCCACGCAGTACGGTCGGTGGTTCACCGCCCTGGCCGTTGAACACCGCCAGTTCCAGCACCTGGCTGCCACCGGGGCCGATCACCGTGGCCCGGCGCGGTTCCAGCGCCACCAGCTGCCAGCCATCCACGGCGTCACCGTTGAGGCGCAGCCGCACCGAGCGGTTCTGTTCGGTAGTGAAGGTGGCCATGCTGAAATTGCCGGTCATCAGCACGCCGGTCAGGCGCAGGGCCGCGCTGGCGGCTGGCTCGCTGCCACCGAGCAGGTAGGGCCGCGGCCTGCGGTCTTCGGCGAACAGCGGGCGTTCGCCGATCGCGCTGTAGCTGTCTGCGCTGGCCATGCGCTCGGCGGCCAGGGCGGGCAGTGCCGGCAACGACGGCGCTGCATCCGCATCGCCGTCGGCGCCGGGCAACTGGCTGCCAAGGCCGAAGCCGGTGGCCAGCCAGACCGCCGCCGCCCAACCCGCCAACGCCAGCAGGAAGCCGGTGCGCAGGCTGATCTGCTCAAGTTTCATCGGCCACCTCCTGCCCCTCGGCCGGCGCCGCCGGGGCGGGCGCCGCGGCCGCTGGCGACGGCTGCGGCTGCACGACCGGTTCGGCCGCCGGGGCCGGCGTGGCCGCGTCGGTCGCCGCACCCGGCAACAGGTAGCCCGCCAGCTCGAATGACACATCCAGGCCCAGGCCGGATTCGTTCGGTGACTGCTGGAAGCGCTGCGCGATCAGGTTGAGGTTGTCGACGAACAGGCGCGGGCTGCCGGTCTCCAGGCTGTGCAGCACCGTGGCCAGCTCGGCGACGCCACAGCGCAGGCGCACCTGCATGGCGACACGCACGAACTCGGCATCGCGCCGGTTGTCGGTCAGCGGCGTACGGTTGCTGATGGTGCAGCTGCGGTTGCCCGGGCTGGCCATCGCCACTGCATCCTGCAGCTTTGCACCCAGCGCGGCAGCGGCGGCTTCGGCAGTGGCTTCGCGCAGGAAACCGGGGCGCTGCTGCAACGCTTCGCGGGTGGCGCGCAGGCGCTGTTCGATCTGCGGCTGCTGCTGCAGCTGCGCCTGCACGCGCGCGTCGCGCTCGCGCAGCGCCGCGACATCGGCATCGATCTCGCGCAGGGGCTGGGTGAACCACGGGTGCACCAGCAACAGGTAGGCCAGGCCCAGCACTGCCAGCAGCAGTGCCAGCGCCAGCCAGCGGTCACGGCGTGCGCTTGGCATCGGCATCGGCCGCCTCCCGGGTCGGGGCAGCCGCCGGCAACGGCTGCAGTTCCGCGGTCATGGTGAAACGATCACGGCCACTGGCAGCGCCGTCGGCCTGCAATACACCGGTCAGATTGACCTTGCGCCACTGCGGTGCGTCCTGCAGCAGCTGCACCAGCTGCGAGGCCTCGCGGCTGAGCCCGATCAGCTGCAGGTTGTTGTTCTCGATGGCGAGCTTTTCCAGATAGGTGCCCTCCGGCAGGCGCCGGGTCAACTCGGTCCAGATGTCCACCGTGCCCGCGCGCTGGCTGCGCTGCTTTTCCAGGAACGCGGCACCGTCGATCAGCGCCTGCAGCTGCGCGCGTTCACTGGCCACGCTGCGCGCACTGCGCGCGCTGCGTTCCACCTGGGCACGCAGTTCGTCGGCCGCTGCGCGTCGGTTGTCCAGCAGTTGCAGGCCGGCAAGCACCAGCATCACCACGGCAGCCACGCCCAGCAGCAGGTTCCAGCGCCGCATCGGATCGGCCTGCAGCTGGCGCTGCGCGGGCGGCAGCAGGTTCACCTGCAGCGTGTTGCCCTGCGCGTCGATGGCATCGACACCGGCCAACGCATCGGCCCAGGGGCCCACGCTGCCGCGCCAGGCGTCCAGCTGGCGCAGCGGCCACGCCACCAGTTCGACCTGCAGCTGGCCCTCGCCGGCCGCTCCGACCTCGCGCACGTCATAGCTGACCTGGCTGGATTCGAACGGCGTCTGGCGGTCGATCTCGAAGCCGACCACCGCACGCAGGCGGTCGGCGGCGGCGGCCGGCAACCGCAGATGGCGACGCAGCACATCGCTGGCAGGCAGCAGCCACACGCGCGGCAGGCTGCGCAGGCGCGCTTCCAGGACCCGGTCCAGCTCGGCCGGCGACAGTGGCCACGGCAGCCGCGCCACGGACTCACGGCGCTCACCGGCCTCGCGCCAGACCTGCAGCTGGTCGCCCTCACGCTGCAGCAGCAGGCGTGCCTGCGCCCAACCCAGCGCCCACTGCCAACGAACCGGCACCCAGGCCAGCAACGACTGCCGCCACCAGCGCAGGAAACGGCCGGCGCCAGGACCGATCCGGCCCTGCACCTGTCGCAGACTGTCCTGCCACGCCGTCATTTTGCTGTCATTCCCTGCTCCCAGCGAAGCACTGTGTAGGTCCGCCCGGGAACCCCGCCCGAGCCATTGCGTACCACTGCCTGCAGCACTGACCGGCGTCCACTGCCGTCGGTGACACGGGACTCGATACTATAGGTGCCACTGCTGCTGGCAAGCGTTGACGCACCCGCAGCGGAATCGGCGTCACGCTCCTGCTGGGCGCGCTGGGCCAGCAGCGTGTCCGCATCCAGGCCCAATGCGGTAAGCACCGGCGCGCTGGCAAACTGCGGATCCGGCCGCGACTGGCGGCTGTACAGGGTCAGGTGCGGAAGCATGGCCCGGTACAGCGGACCGCGCATGCCCAGCACCCGCTGCAGCTCGCCCAGGGTCTCGAAACGTCTGTTGCGCGGGCCGTACGGCAGCCCCGCCGCGGCGTAGTCGGGCGCCTCGGCGCCGCCGCCGGGCTGCAGCAGGCTGTCTTCGTCACGCCAGTCGACGATGGCCCCGGCCAGCTGCCGGGCACTGCCGTCTTCCTCGCCCAGCGCCTTCAGGAACGCCTCCAGCAGTGCCACGTCGGCCAGGTTCAGATTGATCTTGCCGTTCTCGTCGAGCACCGTGATCTCGATGCTGGCGTCATCGAACTGCCAGCGATAGGTGCGGCCATCGGCGCGCCAGGGTGCCCGCTGCGGGTCGGCGGACAGGCGCATCAGCGCATATTCCATGCCCGCGCGTGCGCGTTCCTGGCCCCGCGCGTCGCCATCGAGTACCTGCTGCTGCAGGTGCTCGACACGCGCGCTCAGCGCGAACGCTCCCACCAGCGCCGTCATCAGTGCGATCAGCCACAGCACCAGCACCAGCGCCGCGCCCCGCACCCGGATCATCGCGCACCTCCGCTGCCACCGGCGCGCGGCGCCACCACCAGCGCCGGCCAGGGCGTGCCCTTGGCCGGCACGATCTGGATCTCCACCAGCATCGGCAGGCGCCGCGTGTCGTCCCAGCGTGGCATCCAGTCGGTCACCTGGCCGGTGCTGGCATCGATGCCGCGGTAGCGCAGCTGCACCGACTTCAGGTTGTCCACCAGCACCTCCGGCGGACGCGGCGGGTTTTCAGCGATGTGCTCGCCTTCCTGCAGCAGCACCAGGTCCAGCAGCAGGCGCTGCTGGCCGCTGCGGCCTTCCACCTGCAGCGCGTGCAGGTAGGCACCGCCGCGGCCGAGGTAGCCCGGCAGATCGGCCGCGAACAGCATGCGCTGCTCTTCGCCCTGGAAGAAGATCGGCTCGCGGGTGGGGTCCGGCGCTTCCAGCGGCGTACGCAGCGCCGCGGACAGCTGCCGCCGCAACAGCGTTTCCACCGCGCGCATGCGCTCGCTCTCGGCGGCGATCTGCTCGCCGCGCTGGCTGACCGCCATCGCCGAGCGCACGCTGGCGAACGCCAGCGCCAGGCCCCCGGCCAGCAGTACCGTAGCCAGCATCACTTCCACCAGGGTGAAGCCTGCGGCGCCGCGCTTCATCGCGCGTTCTCCAGGTCCGGCGGCAACAGGCGCAGGCTGCGCCAGCGAAGCTGCTCGCGTTCGCTGTCGCCCCAGCGCACCTGCAGCTGCAGTTCGGCCAGCCACGGCATCCCCGGTGCCTGCGTTTGTGCCTGGTTGCCGGCTCGCGGCTCCACCCAGGGCTGCACCTGCAGTTCCCAGTGGTAGCGCCCCTGCTCCCAGTCACCCTGCTGGCTGCCGACCTGCAACGGCGAGGTCACACCGGCTTCGGCCAGCAGCGACTGCGCATGCAGCACCGCACGCGTACGCACCTCGGCCTCGCGTACCTGCTTCGCACCACCGGAGAGACTTCCCAACAGCAGGGTCAGCGCCAACCCGAGCAGGGCGAAGGCGATGATCACTTCCAGCAAGGTGAAGCCACGTGCGCTGCGCTTCATTGTTCGCGCCAGGGGCCGGAACGGACTTCGCCGGTCAACCAGCCGACATCGATGCGCCATTCGGCGGCGTCGCGCTGCAGGCGGATGCGGCCACCGCTGGAACCGCCATCCGGATGGAACTCGATCACGCCCTGCCCCGGCGCCGTGGCCAGCTGCGCGGCGCCTTCGAACTGCACCTGCAGCTGTGGCGGCACTTCACCCACGCGCTGGTTGGCGCCTTCCCAGCGGCGTCGCGCCGGTTCGATGACGAAGCGCTGCGGCTCGCCGCGGGCGATCGCCTGCGCGCGCACCATGCGCAGCTGGTTGGCGATGTCCTTGCCGGCACTGCGCAGCTGCATGCCGGAGACCCCCCGCGACAGCCCGGCGGCGGTGATCAGCCCGATGGCCGCGATCAGCGCGATCACCAGCAGCATTTCCAGCAGCGACAGTCCCGCTGCGCGCCTGCCGTGCAGGCGCGGGCGTGGCAGCCGGCGCGGCAGGAAATACGTCATGCAGGATCAGGGCTGGTAGCGGATGTCGGCGTCGACGCTGCTGCCGCCGGCCTTGCCGTCCTTGCCCAGGCTGACCAGTTCGTAAGGCTGGCCTTCGCCCGGCGCGCGGTATTCCAGCGCATGGCCCCACGGGTCGTTCAGGTCGGCTGGCTTGGCGTACGGCCCCAGCCAGCCGCCGACGCCGGCCGGTGCGGTCACCAGATCGTTGAGCGATCCCGGCAGCTTGCCGGTGTCGATCTGGTAATTGTCGATCTTGGACGCGACGGTCTGCACCTGGGCCTTGGCGATGTTGGCCTTGCCGCGATCGGCGCCGCCCAGCACGCGGCTGGCGACCAGGGTCAGCACCGCGCCGATCAGCACGATGACGATGATGATTTCCAGCAGGCTCATGCCCGACTGGTTGCGCGCGGCGGTGAAGGAAAGGCGGATCGGTCGACGGGAAGCAATCATGGTCGGTCCTTTCGGTTGCGGAGTGTCGGGGTTGCGTAGGGATCCATCGTCAACCGATGGCATTGGTCAGGTCATACAGCGGCACCAGCACCGCCACGATCACCGCACCGACCACCGAGGCCAGCACCAGGGTGATCGCCGGCACCATCGCCGCCAGCAGCCGGTCGATGCGCCGGGCGCTGTCCTGTTCAAACGTATCGGCGGCCTTCAGCAGCATGGTATCGAGCGCACCGGATTCCTCGCCGACCTGGATCATCTGCAGGGCCAGGCGCGGGAAGCGCTTGCCGCGTGACAGCGCCAGCGACAGGCCGGCACCATTCTTCACTTCATCGGCCGCCGCTTCGACATCGGCGGCCAGCGCACGGTTGCCCAGCACGTTGCGGGCGATGCCCAGCGCACCCAGCAGCGGCACGCCATTGCGCAGCAGCGTGCCCAGCGTGCGCGCAAGCCGTGCGGTTTCCAGTTCACCCAGCAGGCGGCCGATGCCGCGCCGCTGCAGCAGCCAGCCATCCAAGGCCAGGCGGAAGGCCGGTTGCCGGGCCTTGCGTTCGAAGAACAGCGCGAGCACGGCCGGCACCACCAGCAGCAGCACCCACCAGTCGCGCACGAACAAGCCCAGTTGCAGCACCGCGTTGGTGAACCACGGCAGCGCCACGTCCAGGCTTTCGTACATCTGCGCGAACTGCGGCACCACGTAGCCGAGCAGGAACAACAGCGCGCCACCTACCACCACCAGCAGGATCGCCGGATAGACCAGCGCATTGATCACCTTGCCCTGCAGCGCGCGGCTGCGTTCCAGGTAATCGGCCAGGCGTTGCAGGGTTTCATGCAGGCTGCCGCCGGCTTCGCCGGCACGCACCATGTTCACGTACAGGCGCGAAAACAGGCCGTGCTGGCGTTCCAGCGCGGTGGACAGCGGCGCACCGCCGCGCACCACGTCGCGGATGTCGGTGATGGCGCGACGCGATCGTTCATCCTCGGGCAACCCGAGCAGGATCGACAGCGCGCGGTCCAACGGCTGGCCGGCACCGAGCAGGGTCGCCAGCTGCTGGGTGAACTGCAGCAGCGCGGCGCCCTGCAGCGGGCGCTGGCGCAGCAGGTTGCGCCAGCTGCTGCCACCGATCGCGCCACCATCGGCCAACTGCGTTTCCATCGGCAGGTGGCCCTGGTCCTGCAGGCGCGCGACCAGTTCGGCCTCGCTGGCCGCTTCCATCTGCCCGTCGAAGATCTCGCCGTGCGGATTGAGTGCCCTGTAGCGATAGGTCGGCATGTCAGCCCCGGCGTCCTGCGCGCATCAGCTTTCCTCGGTCACGCGCAGCACTTCCTCGATGGTGGTCTGCCCGCTCAGCGCCTTGGACAGGCCATCTTCGTACATGGTGCGCATGCCGGCTTCGCGCGCGATGCGCTCGATCTCGCCCATGCCGTCACGGCGCATCACCGCCCGCCGCAGCGCATCGTTCATCACCAGGAATTCCATGATGGTGGTGCGGCCGAGGTAACCGGTCGGCGCCAGCGCCGAGGGCCTGGGGCGGAACAGGTGGATCGGGCCTTCGGGCTGCAGGCGGCGCAGCTCGAAGCGTTCGATCTCTTCCGGCGAGGCTGCGTAGCGCTCGGCGTGGGTCGGCTCCAGCCGGCGCACCAGGCGCTGGGCCAGGATGCCGTTGATGGTGGAGGTGAGCAGGTAGTCTTCCACGCCCATGTCGAGCAGGCGGGTGATGCCGCCGGCCGCATTGTTGGTGTGCAGGGTGGACAGCACCAGGTGGCCGGTCAGCGCCGACTGGATGGCGATGCGCGCGGTTTCCAGATCGCGCATTTCACCGATCATGATGATGTCCGGGTCCTGGCGCACGATGCTGCGCAGGGCGTTGGCGAAATCCAGGCCGATCTGCGGCTTGGCCTGGATCTGGTTGATGCCCTCGATCTGGTATTCGACCGGGTCTTCGACGGTGATGATCTTGACGTCGGCGGTGTTGAGCTGGCTGAGCGCGGTATACAGCGTGGTGGTCTTGCCTGAACCGGTCGGGCCGGTGACCAGCAGGATGCCGTGCGGTTGTTCCAGCACCTTGCGGAACTGCGGCAGGAAGGCATCGGTAAAGCCGAGCCGATGGAAATCGAATACCACCGTTTCGCGGTCGAGCAGGCGCATCACCACGCTCTCGCCATGCGCGGTCGGTACGGTGCTTACGCGCAGGTCCAGTTCCTTGCCCTGCACGCGCAGCATGATCCGGCCGTCCTGCGGCAGGCGGCGTTCGGCGATGTTGAGCCGGGCCATGATCTTGATGCGGCTGATCACCGCCGCGGTCAGGTTGGCCGGCGGGCTTTCGCCCTCCACCAGCACGCCATCGACGCGGTAACGCACCTTGAGCCGGCTTTCGAAGGGTTCGACGTGGATGTCCGAAGCACGCAGTTCCACCGCACGCTGGATCACCAGGTTGACCAGGCGGATCACCGGCGCTTCCGAGGCAAGATCGCGCAGGTGCTCGATGTCGTCGACCGCGCCGCCCTCGCCGTCGGCGGTTTCCACGATCGCGCCCATCGCACTGCGGCCCTGGCCGAACCAGCGTTCGACCAGATCGTCGATCTCCGCGCGCATGCCCAGCACCGGCGTCACCGGAACCCCCAGCGCCAGCTGCACGGCCTGCTGCGGGTAGGCGTCGTGGGCGTCGGCCAGCCACAGCCGGACGCCCTGTTCATTCAATTCCAGCGGGCATACGTGGAACTGCTTCAGGAAACGCAGCGACAGCGGCAGGCCGTCGGCCAGCGCCTGCGGCGGGGCTTCGGGTACCTGCTTGCCCTCCAGCAGCGGCAGGCCCAGCACCTCGGCGCTGGCCTGCGCCTGGTCGCGCTCGGAAACCAGCCCCAACCGCACCAGCAGGCCGAGCAGGCTGCCGCCGGCTTCGGCATGCAGCGGCCGCGCGCGCGCCAGGTCTCCTTCCTTGAGCCGGCCACGCGCCAGCAGCGCATCCAGGATGCGGCCTTCGGCGTCGTCGGTAACGGTTGCGGCGAGCGCGTTCACGTGACTCTCCTGTCAATCGCTCCGACTTTAGCAGTTAAGCCGTGATTTCCGCCGCCCCTCGGCCACCTTTCGTAAAAAGACGAAGCCCGTCACACAGGATGACGGGCCTCGGCCATTCAACTACGTCGGCAGGTGTTTACTGCGTGGCAAGGATGCTCACGCCGTTGTACGCCGCCTCGCCTACCACCTTGATGTAGTAGGTGCCGGCGGCCGGTGCCGTCACCCGCACCGTTTCCGAGGTGCCCGGGCGGGTCGAACGCGCATCGTTGTCGGTGGCACTCGGCTCGCGGCCCTGCGCCAGGTAGACCGAGACGTTGCCGGTACCGCCGTAGGTGATCACGCTGAGCTGCTTGCCGGCCACGGCCTCGAAGCTGTACAGCCTGCTGCTGGCGGCAGCGCCGTTCAGGCCACCCACCGCCGCCTTGTTGGTCAAAGGCGTCGCCACCGGCCCGCAATTTTCGGTGCAGGGTTCTTCCAGTGCCTTGGCCAGCGCAGCCTTGGCGTCAAGGATGCCGGTACCGATCGGGGTCGCTGCCGGAATGGCGACCGGGAACGGACGCGCGGTTTCCTTCAGCAGGGTGCGCATCGCGGCCGGGGTCAGCGGATCCTTGCCTTTGGCGATCAGCGCGCTCTGCACCAGTGCGGCAACGGCTGCCACATGCGGCGAGGCCATCGAGGTACCGCCCATCCCCATGTAGCCCGGCGTGCCCGACTCCGGCGTGGTCGCTGCATTGGAACCGGTCTGCCAGATGTAGCCCCCCGGGTTGCCGTCGACACTGCCGCCGCCACCCGGACCGGACAGGTCCACGCGGGTGCCGTAGTTCGAGTAATAGGTGATGCCGCCGGTGATGCGGGTCGCGCCCACGGTCACCACGCCTTCGCAGCTGGCCGGCCGGTACTTGGATGCGTTGTCGGTCTCGTTGCCGGCGGCCACCACCACCGTGGTACCGCGCGAGATGGCGCCGTTGATCGCGTCCTGATAGGTGCTGCCGCAGGCGCCGCTGCCGCCCAGGCTCATGTTGATGATCTCGGCCGGGTTGGTGTTGGCCGGGATGCCCGATACGGTGCCGCCGGATGCCCACACCACGGCGTCGGCGATGTCGGACAGGTAACCGCCACACTTGCCCAGCACGCGCACCGGAAGCACCTTGGCCTTGAAGGCGACACCGGCCATGCCGACGCCGTTGTTGGTCTGCTCGGCCACGGTGCCGGCGACGTGCGTGCCGTGCCAGGAACTGTCCTCGGCCAGCGAGCCGTTGTAACACTCGTTATCGTTTTCGACCCAGTCGCCATAGTCCTGCGCACCGGGTACGCGATCATTGGTCGGGCGGCGCGAGGTCTCCGCGTCGCTGATGAAGTCGTAGCCTTCCAGCAGGTTGCCGACCAGGTCCGGATGCTGCGGCAGGATGCCGGTGTCGATCACCGCCACCACGATGCCCTCGCCCTGCGAAACGTCCCACGCCGCCGGTGCGTTGATGCCGCCGACCGCGTTGTGCAGGTGCCACTGGTTCTGCTGATAGAAGGGATCGTTCGGCACCAGTGCCGGCTGCACGTCGCCGGCACGCAGCTCGGTGCGGCGCAGCTTCACGTCCGCTTCGGCGTACTGCACCGACGGGTCGGCCTGCAGTTCCTTCAGCACGCGCTGCAGTTCGGCCGGGGCCAGGCGGCCCTGCACGCGGATCAGGTCCGCGCCGGTGGCGAGCCTGCGCACCACCTGCGGGCCGAGCGTGCTGGCGCGGGAGGTGCCGCCGGACAGGCTGGCACGGGTCAGCGCCGACTGCACTGTAGACAGCTTGGCCGAGCGGTCGCTGGCGGCGGCAGCCCCGGCCCGGTACTTGACGATGATGCGCTCGGCCCCCGGTTGGGCGGTGCTGGCCTGGCGCACCGGCTCATGGGTCGGCAACCCGGCGGCGTGGACGGCACCGACGGCCGTCATCGACAGCACGGCGGCGGCAAGCACATTGATGCGAAGGTTCTGCTTCTTGATCACGTCGAAATTCCTCTTCTGGGTCATGGATCGAACCAACACTGCGGCCATCATTCCTTGACGACTCCCGGCCGGCCCAGCCGGGATTGCCGTGACCTCCCCCCAGGCCCTCACTGCAGGTGCTGCGCCGGCGTGGGTGGCCGCCGGCGCAATGGACGGGCTTACCAGCCGAAGCCGGCACCGACGCCGACCGAGCTGTCATCGCTGCTGAAGGCACCGCCGAAGGTGACCGTGGCGCGATCGCTGATCGCACGCTGGTAACCCAGCGACAATGCCGATTCGCCACCCTGGAAGCCGATGCCGACACCGACCCGGTTCTGGGTGCGGATACCGGCGGCACTGGTGGCCATGTTGAGCATCGCGGCGCTCATCGCGCCCTGACGGTCGATGCGGCGGTCCATGTGACGCAGGCGCCCATCGATCTCGCCCTTGAACACATCGAAGCTGTCGGCGACGGCCTGGACACGGCTGTCGGTGTAGCTGTTGGCGGTGGCCATGCCACGATCGAGCTGGCCCTTGTTGACCGCGTCGGTGGCCGTGGTACCGGCCGCCACGTTGGTCACCTGGCGCTCATTGCCTTCGCTACCGACCGACACCGTGTTGGCGCGGTCGGCGACCGAGCCCTGGCCCAGCGCCACCGCGTTCGCTGCGCTGGCATTGGCACCCTGGCCGATGGCGGTGGACGAGGCGCCACTGGCAACGGCGCCGTCTCCCATGGCAACTGCATTGAAGCCGCTCGCCGGGGTACCCACCGGAATGCCGGCACCCGCCGCAGCCGCGGTCGGCGTACCCTGCACACGCGCGGTGCTGGCCGGTGCTGCGTCCGCCATCACCCGTGCATCGGCGACACTGGCCTGCGCACCGTCCTCCAGCGGCGCACTCATCGCGCGCAGGCTGGCGGTTCCGGCGCGCGTGCCACCGGCGGTACGACGGTCGATTTCGCTGACCTTGCGATCCAGCGCACCCAGCGCATCGCCGACATTGCTGTAGGTCGCCCCCTGGATCACGTAGTTCGGCGCCACGAACACCCCCTGCATGCCCACGCTGGCACCGCCACCGAGGAAGCTGGCGGCGTCGCTGAGCGACTGGAACAGCTGGCCACCATTGATGGCCTGGCGGCTGCCAGCGGCGATGCTGCCCGCGCCGACGTTGTCGAGCGTGGTGCCCTGGAAGCCGGACAGGGTCAGGCGGTCACGGCTGGCATCGTCGTAGCTGACCGCGCTGGCTGCGGTGGTTTCGACCGTGGCGATGCGCGAATCGAAATCGCCCACGCGGGTCTCCACCGCACCGACACGCTGGTTGGTGACGTTGAGCTGCGAGCCGGTGATTGCGTCGGTGCTGCCTGCACCGATGCGGCCATCAGCCACGTTGACGATGCGGCGCGTCGCCGGGCCATCGGTGCCATTGCCGCCGCCGACCGAGACCACGTTGGCATCAAGTGCACGTGACCCTGCGCCCAGCGCCACCGAGTTGGCACCGGATGCACCGGCGCTGTTACCCAGTGCCAGCGCGCCATTGCCGATCGCCATCGCGTTGGCGCCCACGGCGTTGCTGCGTGCGCCGCTGGCACTGGCCGCCGAACCGATGGCCGTGGCATCGCTGCCGCTGGCACTGGCGGTACCACTGCCGGTGGCCTTGAGGTAGCGCGCGGTGCCGTCGGCGGTCGCCGCCACTGCATCGAGCTGGCCGCGGTTGACCGCATCGGTACGCTCGGTACCCGCAGCGACCCGGGTGATCTGGCGGTCGGTGCTGGCACTGCCGACCGACACGGTGTTGGCACGATCGGCCACCGAGCCGGCACCAAGTGCAATGCTGCCGGCGGCCGAGGCGTTGGCACTGACACCCACCGCAGTGGCATTCGCGCCAGTGGCCTTGCTGCCGTAGCCGACTGCCGTACCGAGACGACCGCTGGCTTCGGCATAGCTGCCCAGTGCCGAGGCGCCATCGGCCGACGCATTGGCGCGGAAGCCGCTGGCCTGCGACTGCGTGCCACTGGCCGTGGCCTGCGCGCCGCTGGCGGTGCTGTAGGCGCCCTTGGCCTGGGCGCCGGCACCGCTGGCACTGGCGCCGAGTTCGCTGGCGCTGGCACCGCTGCCCACCGCCACGCTGTCGACGCCACTGGCCTGTGCAGCATTGCCCAGCGCCGCGGCGTTGTTGCCGGTGGCCAGTGCATCGAAGCCGACTGCGGTGGCATTGGCGGCCATCGCGTTGGCACCACTGCCCAGCGCGGTAGCGCCGTTGCCGATGGCGTTGGCCGCATTGCCGGCGGCCAGGGCGTTGTCACCGTCGACCAGTGCACCGGCCTCGCCATCGGCGTTGCCACTGGCCTGGAACTGGCGGCTGGTCTTGTCGGCAACCGTGGCCACTGCATCCAGCTGGCCCTTGTTCACCGCGTCGGTGGCTTCGGTGCCGGCGGCAACATGGGTCACCTGGCGTTCGCCACCGGCCTTGCCGACGGCAACGGTGTTGTCGCGGTCCGCCTTGGAGCCCGCACCGAGAGCGACGCTGTTGCTGCCGTTGGCGGTGGCATTGGCACCGAGTGCAGTGGCGCTGCTGCCAGCCGCCCACGAATTCCAGCCGATGGCGGTGGCGTAGTCTTCGGTGGCCCACGCACCTGCGCCGAATGCCGCGGCGCCAGTACCGCTGGCACGCGACGGGATCAGGCCGAAGAAGGTGCTGCCGCCAATGGCGACGCTCTCCTCGCCACTGGCTTCGCTGGACTGGCCCACGGCCACCGCACCGGTACCGGCCGCGGCCGCGCCGAAGCCGACCGCCGTGGTGTTGGCACCACTGGCCGCCGATCCATAGCCGAGCGCGGTACCGAGGCGGCCGCTGGCTTCGGCATAGCCGCCGACAGCGGTGGTGCCATCAGCGGACGCGGCGCTGCGGAAGCCACTGGCCAGTGCCTGCGTGCCGCTGGCGTTGGACTCGGTGCCGGTTGCGGTGCTGTAGGCACCACTGGCCTGAGCACGTGCGCCGGTGGCGCTGGCACCCAGCTCGCTGGCGCTGGCGCCACTGCCCAGGGCCAGGCTGTCTTCACCGGTGGCCTGTGCGGTACTGCCCAGCGCCGCTGCGTTGTTGCCGGTGGCCAGCGCATCGATACCGACGGCCGTGGCATTGGCAGCCAGCGCATTGGCACCGCTGCCGAGTGCGGTGGCACCGTTGCCGATGGCATTGGCCGCATCACCGGCCGCCAGTGCGTTGTCGCCCTCGACCAGTGCGCCGGTTTCGCCATCGGCATTGCCGCTGGCCTGGAACTGCCTGCTGGTTTTTTCCGCAGCAGCGGCAACCGCATCGAGCTGGTTCTTGTTGACCGCGTCGTTGCCCTGCGTACCGTCGGCTACGTTGGTGATCTGGCGGGTGTTGCCGCCCCCGCCCACCGAAACGGTGTTGTCACGGTCTGCAATCGAGTCCGCACCCAGCGCCACGCTGTTGGCGCCGCGCGATTCGGCGGCGTTGCCCAACGCGGTGCTGTTGATGCCACCCGACCAGGCGCCACCACCCACCGCGGTGGAGTAGTTGCCCGAGGCCTCGGTGGCCAGCACACCGAACAACGAGCCACCGACGGCGACGCTGTTGGTACCGGTGGCCAGGCTGCCCTGGCCGGTTGCCGTGCTGTAGGCACCGGACGCTTCCGAATCGCCGCCCAGTGCCACGCTGTTGGAGCCGGAGGCATTGGCGAAGTTGCCGAACGCGGTGGCATTGAAGGCCGAAGCCTGCGCGTAGCCACCGATGGCGGTGCTGTAGCCACCGGTGGCCTCGGCGCCGATGCCGAATGCCGCCGATGCGGTACCGCTGGCCACGCTTTCGCTGCCCACGGCAGTTGCCGCATCGCCACTGGCATTGCTGAAGTAGCCCACGGCCACGGCTTCTTCGCCGGACGCTTCGGACAGCACACCGTTGGCCGTGCTGCCGGCGCCGCTGGCGATGCTGGCGGCACCGAAAGCGGCGCTCTGCTCGCCGCTGGCCTCGCTTTCCGCACCGTGCGCGGTGGCGTACTCGCCGGTGGCCTGTGCGTTGGCACCCACCGCGCTGGCGTTGGCCGCGGTCGCCAATGCGTTGAAGCCAATCGCCTGCGCATTGTTGGCCAGCGCATTGGCACCGCTGCCCAGCGCGGTGGCGCCATTGCCGATGGCGTTGGCCGCGTCGCCCGCCGCCAGCGCGTTGTCCCCCTCCACCAACGCACCGGCCACATCGTCGCCGTTGCCGCTGGCCTGGAAGAAGCGGCTGGTGGTGCTGGCGGTGCTCGCCACCGCATCCAGCTGCGCCTTGTTCACTGCATCGGTGGCCTGCGTGCCAGCAGCCACGTTGGTGACCTGGCGTTCGTTGCCGGCGCTGCCGACCGACACCGTGCGGGCACGGTTGGCCACTGAACCTGCGCCCAGCGCGACGGCATTGCTGGCGCTGGCATTGCTGCCGGCGCCGAGCGCGATCGCGCTTTCACCACCGGCCACCGTGTTGGTGCCGATGGCGATGCTGTTGAGGCTGTTGCCCAGCGCCTGGAAGCCCAGCGCCACGCTGTTGTCGCCATAGCCGAAGGCGCCGCGCCCCACCGCAGTGGAACTGGCGCCGTTGGCCCAGCTGTTGTAACCGATGGAGGTTGCACCGCTGCCGCTGGCCCAGGCCGCGTTGCCGAAGGCCGAGGCGTTGGTGGCGGTGGCCCACGCGCCGGAACCGAAGGCGCTGGCGCCGCTGGCCGTGGCCCAGCTGTAGCCGCCGACAGCGGTGCTGTCGTCGCTGCTGGCAAACGCACTGTCACCCACCGCCACCGCATAGGCGCCGGTCGCGCGCGACTTGCCGCCCGCGGCGAAGCTGTTGTCACCGCTGGCCCTGGCGGCACTTCCGAAGGCGTTGCTGGCGGCTCCGGTGGCCTGTGCACCGCTGCCGACCGCCGTACCGTCGGCAACGGCGGTGGTACCCACCTGCTGCGCCGTGCCGTCGGCACCGATGATCGGCTGGTTGTACTCGTCGTAGGCCTGGCCGAGGCCACCGATCGCCACGCCGCCCTTGCCGGTGGCGTTGCTGTTGCGGCCGACCGCCACGCTGTCATCACCGATCGCCGAGGCGGCAGCGCCCTGTGCAACCGCGCCGGCACCGATCGCATTGCTCGACGAACCGGCGGCAACCGCGCCTTCACCTTCGGCCAGTGCGCCGGCATCGCTGCCCGCTTCCGGCTGCGCCTGGAAGAAGCGCGCGGTGCTGTCGGCGGTGCTGGCCACCGCGTCCAGCTGTGCCTTGTTCACCGCATCGGTGGCTTCGCTGCCGGCGGCAACGCTGGTGATCTGCCGTTCGTTGCCGGCACTGCCCACCGCCACGCTGTTGGCGCGCACCGCTTCGGAGTTCGCGCCGAGTGCAACACTGTTGGCGCCCCGCGCGGTGGCGTAGTAGCCCACCGCCGTGCTCTGCGCGCCGCTGGCCCAGGTCTGCGCACCGAGCGCGCTGGCGTTCTCGCCCGGTGCGTAGGCGAAGTAGCCGACCGCAGTCGCTTCGGCGCCGGAGGCTTCGGTCAGGCTGCCGTTGGCCACCGCGCGGTCGCCGCTGGCGATGGCGCCGGCACCGACCGCGGTTGCGGCTTCGCCACTGGCCTGGGTCTGCACGAAGAAGCCCAGGCCGGGAATCAGGTCGGCCGGGCCACCGATGGCCACGCTGCTGGTACCGGTGGCGTTGCTCTGCGTGCCCAGCGCGGTGGAGTAGTCACCGATGGCATTGGCGACCGCGCCGAACGCGGACGACTGCGCACCGGCGGCATACGCGCCCACGCCATAGGCCGACGCGGCGAAACCACCGGCATCGGCACTGGCGCCCACGGCGGTGCCACCGACACCGGCACTGGTGGCGCCGGTTTCCACCGGCACACCGCCACTGGTGATCAGCGGATTGCCATCGGCATCGACCGCAGCACCGCCAACGGCGACGCTGCCCGGGCCGTTGGCCTGCGCATTGTTGCCGAACGCCGCGCTGTTCTGGCCCGAGGCCAGTGCGTTGTTGCCGACGGCGGTGGCGTTCTGCGCGACGGCGGTGGCACCGGCACCCACGGCGGTGGCGCCCTTGCCGATCGCGTTGGCCGCTTCGCCTGCAGCCAGCGCCTCATCACCCTCGGCCAGCGCACCGGCATCGCTGTTGCTGCTGCCGTTGGCCTGGAAGCGCTTGGCGGTGGCATCGGCCACGGCGGCCACGTCCTTCAGCTGGCCCACGTTGACGGCATCGGTGTCTTCGGTACCGGCAGCCACGCTGGTGATCTGCCGGGTCAGGCCATACGCGGCAGCACCGACCGACACGGTATCGACACGGTCGGCCAGCGAGCCGGCGCCCAGCGCCACGCTGCCGGTGGCCACCGCCGCCGAATTGGAGCCCAGCGCGGTGCTGTATTCACCCACGGCGGTGCTGAACGCGCCGACCGCAATCGAAGCTTCGTTGGCGGCGGTCGCGCCGCGACCCAGTGCGGTGCTGCCCGGGCCCATCGCCACGGCGCCGCCACCGACAGCGGTGGCACCATCAGCGGTGGCTTCGGACAACGCGCCGAGCGCGGTGGCCGCGCCGTTCTCGCTGGCCGCATAGGCACTGGCACCCACGGCGGTGTCGCCCAGGCCGAAGGCCGCAGCACTCTGCCCGACCACGACGCTGGCATCGCCAATGGCCAATGCGCCCTGGCCGAACGCGCTGGCGCCGATGCCGGCGGCGATGGCCTGGGTACCGATGGCAGTGGTGGCATTGGCCAGCGACTGCGCACCGGCACCGGCCGCCAATGCGCCCTGCCCGTCGATCCTCGCCGCGTCGCTGTCATCGCCTGCGCCGTCGGCCTTGAAATAGCGGCTGCCGTCTGCTGCAACGTCGGCAATCGCGGCCTGCGTGGCCCGTGCCTGCGCATCGAGCTGCGCCTTGTTCACCGCATCGGTCGCCTGGGCGCCCGCCGCGACGTTGGTAATCTGCCGTTCCTTGCCAGCATCACCGACGGACACGGTGTTGGCCCGCGTGGCCTTGGAACCGGCGCCCAGCGCCACGCTGTTGGCGGCACTGGCATTGCTGTTGCTGCCAATCGCAACGGCGTTGCTGCCCTTGGCCGTGGCCGAGCCCTCGATCAGGCACTTTTCCAGCAGCTTGCCGCTGAAAGCGACGCAGGTGGCGCTGCCGCCGATCTGCACCGACTGTGCCGCGGCGGTGCCGCTCATGCCCAATCCCAATACCAGGCCCAGCGCCACTGCCAGCAATGCGGGCGTGGCTCGTGTCGCATCGCGGCGCTGGTCGACGACCCCACCGCTGCTGCTGTCGGAGGAGGCCAGTTCCGAAGCCACCACCCACTGACCCAATGCTTTGTTCCAGACCTTGCGATAAATCCGATTCATCGGTACGGCTCCTGATTGGACTGGTTTTGGGCAAAGCAACGCCACCGCTGGGCTTTCCGGCCCAACGTCCCCTGGGGGCGTTTATTCGCGTGATTTACTGCGGGGTATTGCCGAACGGCGCGCAGCGACAGAAAACCGAGCGCGTGCGCCAACCGGTTACTGCGAAATGAATGATTCTGTAACGGGCTTCAAGTGTTAACGGCAACTTTCCAGATCGTCAAGACTTTGACACGGCAAATCCTATTGCCGTGAAGCAGTTCACTATTTCACCTGTTTATAAAGTGATTTTGTTAGGGCTGGGTGACGAACCACCGGCGCCCTGTAAACGCATGTAACTGATGGTTGCGGCAGGTATTTCTGCCCATCCAAAGAAAAACCCGACTGTCGCCTGCCGGGTTTTCCGTACCTCATCGCATTGTGGCGTGCGCGACGGTTGCGCCGTCAGCCGCACCACACCCGCGCGTTGCGGAACATGCGCATCCACGGCGAATCACCCTGCCATTCGGCCGGCGCCCAGCTCAGGTTGAGCGCGCGCGGGGTGCGCTCCGGGTGCGGCATCATGATGGTGACGCGGCCATCGCTGCTGGTCAGGCCGGTGATGCCGTCCGGCGAGCCGTTCGGGTTCAGCGGGTACTGGCTGGCAACGTTGCCGTGGCCATCGATGTAGCGCAGCGAGACACGGGCCGCGGCCTGGTCGACGGCGTTGTCAAACACCGCCTGGCCTTCGCCATGCGCCACCGCCACCTGCAGGCGCGAACCGGCCATGCCGCGCAACAGGATCGACGGCGACTCCACCACCTCCAGCAGCGCGGTGCGGGCTTCGAACTGCTCGCTGGCATTGCGGCGGAACTGCGGCCAGTGCTCGGCACCGGGGATGATGTTCTTCAGCTGGCTCATCATCTGGCAGCCGTTGCACACGCCCAGCGCGAAGCTGTCTTCGCGGGCGAAGAACGCAGCGAACGCATCACGCAGCGCGCTGCGCTCCAGGATCGAGGTCGCCCAGCCACGGCCGGCACCGAGCACGTCGCCATAGCTGAAGCCGCCGCAGGCGACCAGGCCGGTGAAGTCCTGCAGCGCCACGCGGCCTTCGATCAGGTCGCTCATATGCACATCGAACGCGCGGAAGCCGGCACGTTCGAAGATGTTGGCCATTTCGATCTGGCCGTTGACACCCTGTTCGCGCAGCACCGCCACGCGCGGACGCGCACCGGTACTGATGAACGGCGCGGCGACATCTTCGTTGAGGTCGAAGCTGAGCTTGGGCTTCAGGCCCGGTGCGTTGAAGGCGCGGGCGACTTCACGCTCGGCATCGGCATTGGCCGGGTTGTCGCGGCGCTTCTGCATCGCGTGGGTGACCGACCACCAGGCATCGAACAGCGCATCCCACCGCCATTCGGCCAGGTTCTCGCCACCCAGCGACACGCGCACCACCGGCGCGGTGGTCGGCTTGGCGATGCGCTGCGCGCACTCGGTCAGTGCGTGGCGCTCGACCAGATCGGCGAACGCGGCGCGGTCCTCGCGCGCGATCTGCACCACTGCGCCCAGTTCTTCATTGAACAGGCTGCGGAACGGATCATCGCCCCAGGCATCGAGGGTGATGTCCAGGCCCAGGCGCGAGGTGAAGGCCATTTCGCACAGTGCGGCGAAGGCACCACCGTCGCTGCGGTCGTGGTAGGCCAGCAGCAGGCCGGACTGGCGCGCATCGCGGATCAGTTCGAAGAAGCCACGCAGGCGCTGTGGGTCGTCCAGGTCCGGGGCGGCACCGGCAAAGGCCGGCAGATCGCCGTGGTCGGCATGTACCTGGGCCAGGATCGAACCGCCCAGGCGCTGCTTGCCGGCACCGAGGCCGATCAGCCACAGCTCGCTCTCCACCTCACGGTCGAGCAGCGGGGTCAGCTGCTGGCGCACGTCGGCGACCGGCGCGAACGCCGAGATCACCAGCGACACCGGCGACACGCTCTTGTGTGCTTCGCCCTGGTCGTGCCACTGCGCCTGCATCGACAGCGAATCCTTGCCCACCGGGATGCTGATATCCAGCTGCGGGCACAGCTCCATGCCCACGGCCTTGACCGCGTCGTACAGCAGCGCGTCCTCGCCCGGGTGGCCGGCGGCGGCCATCCAGTTCGCCGACAGCTTGATCTCATCCAGTGCGTCGACCGGCGCCGCGCACAGGTTGGTCAGTGCTTCGCCCACCGCCATGCGCGCCGAAGCGGCCGCATCGAGCAGGGCCAGCGGGGTGCGCTCACCGATCGACATCGCTTCGCCGGACACGCCATCGAAGTCGGCCAGGGTGATCGCCACATCGGCCACCGGCAGCTGCCACGGGCCGACCATCTGTTCGCGCGCGGTCAGGCCGCCGACGCTGCGGTCACCGATGGTGACCAGGAAGTTCTTCGAGGCCACGGTCGGGTGCGCCAGCACGCGCAGGCCGGCCTCGTGCAGGTCCAGGCCACCGGTCTTCAGCGCCGGCCAGCGCGGCGCCGGCGGGTGCGCGGTGTCGCGGTGCATCTTCGGCGGCTTGCCGAACAGCACGTCCATGGGCAGGTCGATCGGCGCATCGGCCGGGGTGTGGCCCGGCACCGCACCGTAGGCCACCACCAGGTGTTCCTCGGCGGTGGCTACGCCGACTGCAGCGAACGGGCAGCGCTCGCGCGCGCACAGCGCGGCGAATTCGGCCAGGCGCTCCTGCGCGACACCAAGCACGTAGCGCTCCTGCGACTCGTTGCACCACAGCTGCATCGGCGACAGCGACGGATCATCGGTGGGTACCTTGCCCAGGTCGATGACGCCGCCGACCTTGGAGTCGTGCAGCAGTTCGGGAATGGCATTGGACAGGCCACCGGCACCGACGTCGTGGAAGAACTTGATCGGGTTGTTGGCACCCATCGCCACGCAGCGGTCGATGACCTCCTGGCAGCGACGTTCCATTTCCGGGTTGTCGCGCTGCACGCTGGCGAAGTCCAGGTCCTCGGCGCTTTCGCCGGAGGCCACCGAACTGGCGGCGCCGCCGCCCAGGCCGATCAGCATCGCCGGGCCACCCAGCACGATGACCGCATCACCGGCCTGCAGCGGGATCTTCTCGACCTGGATGCGGTCGAT
Source organism: Stenotrophomonas sp. GD03930 (assembly GCF_029839665.1). Taxonomy (NCBI): domain Bacteria; kingdom Pseudomonadati; phylum Pseudomonadota; class Gammaproteobacteria; order Lysobacterales; family Lysobacteraceae; genus Stenotrophomonas; species Stenotrophomonas sp. GD03930. The sequence goes on from NZ_JAOCAV010000001.1 coordinate 2,260,117, forward strand.
GGCGCCGAGGCCACCGGCCAGCATGATCGGCTTGTCGTAGGCGCGCACCAGATCAGCACCTTCGGGCAGCTCGAAGCTGCGGAAGTAGCCGAGCAGGTTCGGGCGGCCGAATTCGTTGTTGAACGCGGCGCCACCAAGCGGGCCGTCGGTCATGATTTCCAGTGCCGGTGCCATGCGCGGGTTCAGCGCGCGCGGCGCTTCCCACGGCTGCGGCAGCTCGGGAATGCGCAGGTGCGAGACCGAGAAACCGGACAGGCCGGCCTTCGGCTTGCCGCCGCGGCCGGTCGCACCTTCGTCGCGGATCTCGCCACCGTTGCCGGTCGATGCGCCCGGGAACGGCGCGATCGCGGTCGGATGGTTGTGCGTTTCCACCTTGATCTGGAACGCGCTGGGCACCTGCGGCTCGCGTCGGTATTCGCCGCTGGCCGGATCCGGGCGGTAGCGCGAGGCCGGATGGCCTTCGATCACCGCAGCATTATCGCTGTACGCGCTGAGCGTGTGCTGCGGGGTCTGCTGGTGGGTGTTCTTGATCATCCGGAACAGCGAGCGGTCCTGTTCCTGGCCGTCGATGGTCCAGCTGGCGTTGAAGATCTTGTGGCGGCAGTGCTCGGAATTGGCCTGCGCGAACATCATCAGTTCGACGTCCGACGGCGAGCGGCCGAGCGCGGTGAAGCGTTCGCGCAGGTAGTCGATCTCGTCCTGGGCCATGGCCAGGCCGAGGCGCTGGTTGGCGGCCTCCAGCTGGTCCACCGGCACGCGTTCCAGTTCACCGCGGGCCGGTGCCGAGAACAGCGCCTGGCCCTCTGCCACGGTCTCCAGCACCGACTGCGTCATCGGGTCGTGCAACGCCTTGACCAGCGCCTGCTGGGCGGCAGCATCGGCCGGCCAGCCCTGCACATCGATGCGCAGGCCACGCTCGACCCGGCTGACCGGCTGGCCCGCACCGCGGACCAGTTCGGTGGCCTTGCTCGACCACGGCGACAGCGTGCCCAGGCGCGGCACCACAATGCGGCTGACCGCGCCCTCGGCCACGGCGTCGGCCTGCGGCGCGGCTTCGAGGATGCGGCACAGGGTGGCCAGGTCGGGGACGGCGCTGCCTTCGGGCTGCACGAAGTAGACGTGCCAGGCACCGCTGATGCGCAGGGAGGGAGCGATGGACTGCAGGCGGGATTCAAGACGTTCGCGGCGGAACGGCGACAGGGCGGGCGCGCCCTCGAGGACCATCATGTCCGGGGAACCGTAGTTGGGAAACGGGCCCGACATTGTACCGGAAGCGGGGGAAGGGCTCTGGCCGGGCGGCGCCCGGCACCCGCCGAAGCCAGGGCAACGGCAACGGCAACAGCAACAGCAACAGCAACTGCCAAAGCAAAAGCTGGGTTCCCGTGGGATGGCGGGGTGGATCCGGTGGCGGGGGACGCCGTAAACCCGTCCCTGGGGGCTTGGCCGCGGCATCCATGCCGCGGACACCCCCGCCACCGGACCCACCCCGCCTTCGACAGATTTCTGCGATCTGCAGTAGATCCACGCCATGCGTGGATGCCCTGCGGTAGTGCCGGCCGCAGGCCGGCAACCAGGGAACATCGGAAATCAGGCAATGAAGAACGAAGCGACCGGCTTCTGCCTTTGATTTCTTGTTCTGCCTTTCGTGGCTGGCCGCGCAGGAACCTGTCAGGGGCCGGGTGGGTGGGCTGCGCAGGGGCGTGAGCCGCATGGATGCGGCGATCGAGCTTACATGGACGTACTTGCAGCGTCCCCTGCGCAGCCCACCCACCCGGCCAACCCCCAGAAACCCGCTCTACGCGACCCACCCCAGCCACGAGGGGGCTCCGCCGATGGCCGCCGACCGCGCGCAGCGCCGCCTTCAGCCCGAATCCCCGAACCATGCGCTTGCTCACGGATTGACCACACGATTGATGACAACGTTGTCCCCACCTGGTGCCGGACTCTCTCCCCGGCCTCCCAGGTACCTCCGTCCGCCCCCTCCGTCGCCTTCCCGGGCGACGCCCGGACCTGCGTCACGCGCGGCGCCATCGGGGCCCGCGCGCCCTTTGATCGGAGACTTACCCATGTACGACCCGATTGTGCGCAGTGCCGAACGTTCGACCCGTAGCTGTCGTCCCCGCCGCCTGGCCTGGCTGCTTGCCCTGGCCGCCGGCAGCGTCGCCCTGCCCGGCCTGGCGCAGGCCGCCAGCTGTGCCGGGGTGGCCCAGTGGGACCAGGCCAAGATCTACCGGGCCGGCGATACCCTGCAGAAAGGAGGCGTCCTCTATCGGGCGAACCAGGACATCTGGAACGCGCCGCCGGACCATCCGGCCGGTGCGCCCTACTACACCAACCTGGGTGCCTGCGATGGCAGTGGCAGCAACCAGCCGCCGGTGGTCAGCCTGACCTCGCCGGCCAACGGTGCCACCTTCAGCGCCGGCAGCACGGTGAACGTGACCGCCAACGCCAGCGATCCGGACGGCAGCGTCGCCAAGGTCGAGTTCTTCCGCGACGGCAGCTCGCTGGGCATCGCCACCAACGCGCCGTATGCGGCCAGCTGGGCCAATGCCAGCGCCGGCAGCCACACGCTGCGTGCGGTGGCCACCGACAACAACAATGCCACCACCAGCACGCCCACCATCACCATCACCGTCAACGCGGCCGGGGGCGACACCACCGCGCCGAGCGTGCCGGGCGGGCTGGCAGTCGGCACCCGTACCGCCAACAGCATCGCGCTCAGCTGGAGCCCGTCCACCGACAACACCGGCGGCAGCGGCGTGGCCGGCTATGACGTGTACCGCAACGGCAGCCTGGTCGGCTCGCCGTCCAGCGCCAGCTATGTCGATGGCGGGCTGACCGCATCGACCACCTACCGCTACCGCGTGCGTGCCCGCGACAACGCCGGCAATGCGTCGGCACAGGGCACCGAGATCAGTGCCACCACGCTGGCCGGCGACGGCGGCACTACCGGCAAGCGGGTCATCGGTTACTTCACCCAGTGGGGCATCTACGGCCGCAACTACCGGGTCAAGAACATCGACAGCAGTGGCTCGGCCGCGCGCCTGACCCACATCAACTATGCGTTCGGCAACGTGCGCAACAACCGCTGCGAAGTGGGCATCACCCAGCCGTCGGATCCGAACAGCGGTGCCGGTGGCGATGCCTTCGCCGATTACACCAAGGCATTCAGTGCCGCCGAGAGTGTCAGCGGCAGCGCCGATACCTGGGACCAGCCGCTGCGCGGCAACTGGAACCAGCTCAAGCAGCTCAAGGCCAAGTATCCGGGCATGAAGGTGCTGATCTCGCTGGGTGGCTGGACCTGGTCGCGCGGCTTCTCCAGCGCGGCCCGCCCGGAAAACCGCCAGGCCTTCGTCGCCTCGTGCATCGATGCCTACATCAAGGGCAACCTGCCGGTGACCGACGGTGCCGGTGGTGCCGGAGCCGCGCTGGGCGTGTTCGACGGCATCGACATCGACTGGGAATACCCGGTGGCCTGTGGCATCGAATGCGGCAAGCCGGAAGACAACGCCAACTTCACCGCACTGATGGCCGAGTTCCGCCGCCAGCTCGATGCGGTGCGTCCGGGCCTGTTGCTGACGGTGGCAGTGGGTGCGGGCATCGACAAGATCCGCGTCACCGATCCAGCCGCGTACCATCCGTACCTGGACTACATCAACGTGATGACCTACGACTTCCACGGCGCGTGGGATGCGAAGACCAATCACCAGTCGGCGCTGTTCGATTCGCCGAATGATCCGTCCACCGGCGACCAGAAGCTGTACAACAGCAACGATGCCATCGAGGCCTTCATCAGCCGCGGCGTGCCCGCTGCAAAGCTCAACCTGGGCATCGGCTACTACGGGCGTGGCTGGACCGGCGTGGCCAACGCCAACAACGGCTTGTACCAGACCGCAACCGGCGCCGCACCGGGGACCTACGAGGCCGGCATCGAAGACTGGAAGGTGCTGAAGAACCTGGCGTGGCCGGGCTACACCGACAACACCGCCGGTGCCACCTGGATCTATAACGGCAGCACGTTGTGGAGCTTCGACACCCCGGCCAACATCACCCGCAAGATGGGTTACGTGAAGACCCAGGGCCTGGGCGGCGCGTTCGTCTGGGAGTTCAGTGGTGACGATGCACAGGGCACGCTGACCAAGGCGGTCAGTGATGGCCTGAAGTAAGGAAAAAGCCGGGGGCGCATTGTGCGCCCCCGGCCCCTGATCTGTAGCGCCGAGCCATGCTCGGCTGTCACATGTGGAACCGCAGTCGAGCATGGCTCGACGCTGCAGTTCCGCGTCAGCGCTTGGCCGACAGCTTTTCCAGCGCTGCGCGCAGCTGTGCCGGCGGCAGGTAGCCACCCAGCTGGGTGCCATCGGGCGCGAAGATCGCCGGCGTGCCGTTCACGCCCAGCTGCTGGCCCAGCGCGTACTGCATGGCCACCGGGTTGGTGCAGTTCTTGGCAGGCACGCTGCCACCGCGCTTGGCATTGGTCAGCGCCTGGCGACGATCGGCCGCACACCAGACCGAGATCATGTCGGTGTAATCCTTGCTGCCCAGGCCCATGCGCGGGAACGCCAGGTACTCGACGCTGATGCCGTTGCGGTTCAGTTCGGCAATGTCCTGGTGCAGCTTGCGGCAGTAACCGCATTCGATATCGGTGAACACGCTGATGGTGTACTTCGCGTTCGGCGCGGCAAACACGATGCGGTCACCATGGTTGGCCTTGGCCAGCAGGTCGCGGCGGTAGCCGAGCAGGCCTTCGCTGTTGGCCGGGCCCTTGGCACGGGTGTCGTAGGGCTGCGACTGGAACAGGTAACGGCCATCGTCGGAGACGTACAGCAGCTGGCCGGAAACGACGACCTCGCGGAAGCCCGGGAACGGCGCAGCACCGATGTAGTCCACCTGGAAGCCCGGATTGAGCGCGGTCAGCGCCGCACGCACGGCCTGGTCGGCCGACGCATTGGCGACCGGACCGGCCTTGGCCGCCGCGGCGGCAGCAGGTGCCTTGGCGGCCGGCGGGGCCGGCTGGGCGCAGGCGGTCAGGCTGAGCGCACCGAGCACGGCGGCGATGGCAAATCGAAGCATGGAGCGGTCCGCGACAGAAGAAGACCCCGGATTCTGACACAGCCGCCCGCAGCGGGCCGCGACGCCGCGCACGGCCCGGGGCCGGGATTCAGCCGCCGGCTCAGCCGCGCGGGTGATGGCGGGCGTGCAGCTTCTGCAGGTGTTCGCGGGCCACCAGGGTGTATATCTGGGTGGTCGACAGCGAACTGTGGCCCAGCAGCATCTGCAGCGCGCGCAGGTCGGCGCCGCGATTGAGCAGATGGGTGGCGAAGCTGTGGCGCAGGCCATGCGGACTGATCCGCGCCGGATCGATCCCCGCGACCTGGGCGTGGCGCTTGACCAGATGCCAGAACGCCTGCCGGGTCAGTGCGTGCAGCGTCGGCTCGATGAACAACGGCGTCTGCCCATCGGCCAGGGCGTGCACCCTGCCCTTGCCGACCAGCTGCGGCCGCGACTGCTGCAGGTAGCGCTCCAGCCAGTGCTGCGATTCCTCGCCCAGTGGCACCAGGCGTTCCTTGCTGCCCTTGCCGGTGACCCGCAGCACGCCCTGGCGCAGGTTGACCGCGGTGGCCGGCAGCAGCACCAGTTCGCTCACGCGCAGCCCTGCGGCATACATCAGTTCGAGCATGGCCCGGTCGCGCAGGCCCAGTGCGCTGTCGATGTCCGGCGCCGCCAGCAGTGCATCGATCTGGCTTTCGGCCAGCGCCTTGGGCAGCAGACGTGGCAGTTTCGGTGGGTCCAGCAACGCGCTGGGGTCTTCACCGCGTTCGCCACGGCGTACGCCATCGGCGAAGAACGCACGCAGCGCCGACAGCAGGCGCGCATTGCTGCGCGGCGACCAGCCATGGTGGGTGCGCCAGGCCAGGTAGTCGAACAGCCCGGGACGCTCGATGCCGGCCAGGCCACCGTCGCGCCCATCCATCCAGCGCGCCAGCCCTTCCAGATCGCGCCGATAGCTGTCGAGGGTGGCGCGGGCCAGGCCGTTCTCGGCCCAGATGGCATCGAGGAAGCGCTGGATGCGCGCGCTGTCGTCACCGCGCAGCTCGGGCAGCTGCTGGACCAGCTGGCGGCGTTCGGCAGGAGTGGAAACAAGGGCCATGGGTGAAGGATACGAGGGTGCCAGCGGATGCGGCCAGCATTGCGTATGCTCGGCGCATGTCCCGCCCCGCCACCGACACGGCCCCTGCGGCCGCTACTGGAATGCCGCGCCCGCGCGCCCTGCTGGTCTGGCGCGGGCTGGCCATGGTCTACGACGCACTGCCGGTGCTGGCACTGTGGATGCTGGCAGGCACGCTGTTCACCCTGGCCTACACCCTCAGCGGCCACGCGCAGCGCGAGAACATCGCCCCGTTCAGTGCCTGGCAGTGGCTGCTGTGGGCGGTGTGCTGGGCTGTGACGGGCGGGTATGCAACGGCCAGCTGGCGCCGCGGTGGCCAGACGCTGGGCATGCGGCCATGGCGGTTGAAGCTTGAATCGAGCGATGGCACGCCGCTGCGGCGTGCGCAGCTGTGGCTGCGCTTCGCGGTGGGCACGCTGTCACTGCTGCTGGCTGGGCTGGGCTTCTGGTGGGCATGGGTCGACCCCCAGCGGCTGACCTGGCACGACCGCGCCAGTGGCACCCGGCTGGTGCGGATGCCCAAGCGCTGACCCGCGTTCTGTTGCGTCGAGCCATGCTCGACTCACGCCACGCGCGGGCCGCGGAAAACCGCGAGGCCGCGCCCGGCGCTGCAGCACTCAGCCGGATTTGCGCCGGAACAGCAAACCGGACACCGCCAGCATCACGATCGGCGGCAGCGCATAGGCGATGCGGTAATCGAACTTCAACGCGCCGGCCATGCGGCCGAAGAACAGCTGCAGCAGCCAGAAGCCCAGTGCGAACAGGATGCCCAGGAACAGGCGTTTGCCCATGCCGCCGCTGCGCAGCGAACCGAACGCGAACGGCACCGCGGCCAGGCACAGCGCCAGCACGTTCAACGGGTAGAACCAGCGGCTCCAGTAGATATCCTCGAAATCACGGGCATCCAGGCCGTTGCGCTCGCGGTACTCGATGCTGGCCCGCAACTCGGCGATCCTCAGGTTGCGCGGCTTGGCGATGCCCGCGGCCAGCGCGCCGGCATCCAGGCGGGAATTCCACGGCTCCCGTGCCACTTCCTGGCGCGTGGCCGAGCGCTCGCCAAACGTATCGCGGCGGACGCCGGTCAGCACCCAGCCGTCGCGGTCATGTTCGGCAGTGGCGGCATGGGTGATCGAGGCGATCCGTCCGTCTTCGGCGATGCGATACAGGCGCACGTCACGCAGGATCAGCCGTGTTCCCTTGTCGCCGACCAGCTGTTCCTCGCCACCGGCAGCGCTGAGGAAGGTATCGCCCTCGCGCGCCCACAGGCCCGAATAACGGGTGGTGGCAATGTCCCGGCCCCACTTCGCGCTCGCCTTCAGCGCATCGGCGCGGTCCTGGCCCCACGGTCCCAGCGTCTCGGCGCTGAATACCATCACGGCAGTCAGCAATGACAGCGCGATCGCCACCGACACGCTCAATCGCCTGCGCGACAGGCCCAGCGCGCGCAGCGCGGTCAGTTCCGAGGTCGCGGCCAGCTGGCCCAATCCCATCAGCGCGCCGATCACCGCAGCCGTGGGGAACATCGTGTAGGCCCGGCGCGGCACGGTGTACAGCACCCAGGCCGCCGCGTGCCCCAGCGTGTAGCCATTCTTGCCGATGTCCTTGAACTCGCCGGAGAAGGCCATCACCACATCCAGGCCCACCAGCACCGCCCAGGTCAGCAGCACCGTGGTGAACACCGTCCGGCCCAGGTACAGGTCGAAACGCATCGGGCGCAGCCTCATGCGCGGGCTCCCTTCGGTCGGCCCAGGCGGCCATCACGTGCATACATCCAGATCGACAGCGCCAGCAGCGGCAGGGTCAACCACCACAGGCCGATCGCGGCCGGTATCTTGCCGGTGGCGATCCAGCCACTGCCGATGAACATCAGGTTGGTCCCCACCATGTAGGCCATCAGGGCCAGCATCATCCTTCCGTAGCGCTGCTGGCGCGGCGAGCTGCGGCCCAGCGGTACGGTCAGCAGGGCAAAAGCCAGTGCGATCAGCGGTGGCGCCAGGCGGCGGTGCAGCTGGGCCTGCGCCTGCGGGCGCCCATCGCCGATCAGCTGCAGGGTCGGCATCAGTTCCGGATCATCCTCGGTCCGGGTCTGCGCGCCATCAGGCAGGGCAACGTCGTTGCGGGCGAAGGTCGCCAGGCGGTAATCCAGCCCGCCTGCGGCCGGCCCTTCCACCTGGTGCCCATCGTCCAGCTCGAGGAAGCGCTGGCGGGCGCCTTCAAAGAACATCCGGCCACCTGCGGCGGACACCACCTCGATGCGGTCATCCTTCTGCCGCTGCATGAACACCTTGCCCAGCTGGGTGCCGTCGGGCGAGATCGACGACAGGTAGACCACGCCGCCATTGGGCAGCGGGGTGAACCGGCCCGGCTCCAGGCCGGCCATCAGCACGCTGCGGTTGGCCTCAATGATCATCTGCTCGGCCACCCGGCCGGCCCACGGGCCCAGCCACAGCGAGCAGGCACCGACCACCAGCACCACCGGCACCACCAGCATCAGCAGCGGCCGCAGCAGGCGCTTGGGGCCGACGCCGATGGCGGTGATCACCGCCATTTCCGAGTCGCGGTACAGGCGGGCGATGGCCAGCAGCAGGCCCAGCATCAGTGCCAGCGGCAGGATCAGCGGCAGGTAGGCGATGAACTGCAGGCCCAGCTGGGAGAACAGCAGCTTGGCCGGCAGGCGTCCGTCGGCAATGTTGCCGAGGATGTCCACCAGGACGCCGCCCACGCTGACCACGAGCAGGACGATCAGGGTAGCGAGGAAACTCTGGACGAAATCGCCCAGCAGGTATCGGTCGAGCTTCAACATGGGGCGGTGGTTTAAACTCTGGGGTTCGTTCGCGGTGCCGCCCAGTCTACTGTCTGGGCGTAAACGGTCCGCGATTGTACGGACTTGCCAATGGAATCTGCTCAATGGCCCTCGAATTCACCCTGAACCACGTTGCTCCGGCCGCCGCCACCGTTGATTGCCTGGTGGTCGGCGCGTATGCCGACCATACCCTGACTCCGGCCGCAAAGGCACTGGACGCCGCCAGCGGCGGTCGCCTGGCCGCCCTGGCCCAGCGCGGCGACCTGTCCGGCAAGACCGGCGCCACCACCCTGCTGCACGACCTGCCGGGGGTGTCGGCCCCGCGCGTGCTGGTGGTCGGCCTCGGTGAGGCCGCCCGTTTCGGCGTGCCCCAGTACCTGAAGGCCGTCGGCGACGCCGTGCGCGCGCTGAAGGCCGGTGCCACCCGCAGTGCACTGTTCACCCTCTCCGAGGTGGCGGTGAAGGACCGCGACGCCGCCTGGGCGATCCGCCAGGCCGTGATCGCCTCCGATCACGCTGCTTACCGCTACACCGCCACCCTGGGCAAGAAGAAGGCCGACGATGCCGGCCTGGCGCAGCTGGCCATTGCCGGTGACGACGCCCAGGCCCTGGCCCAGGGCCAGGCCATCGCCGCCGGTGTCGAGTTCGCCCGCGAACTGGGCAACCTGCCGCCGAACTACTGCACCCCGGCCTACCTGGCCGAAGTGGGCGTGAAGTTTGCCGGCGAGCACGACGGCGCCGAGGCCGAGATCCTGGATGAGACCCAGATGGAAGCGCTGGGCATGGGCTCGCTGCTGGCCGTGGCCCGTGGTTCGGCCAACCGCCCGCGCCTGGTCGTGCTGAAGTGGACCGGTGCCGGCGACGCCAAGCCCTACGTGCTGGTCGGCAAGGGCATCACCTTCGATACCGGTGGCGTCAACCTGAAGACCCAGGGCGGCATCGAGGAGATGAAGTACGACATGTGCGGTGGCGCCAACGTCATCGGCACCTTCGTCGCCGCGGTCAAGGCCAAGCTGCCGCTGAACCTGGTGGTGGTGGTCCCGGCGGTGGAAAACGCCATCGACGGCAACGCCTACCGTCCGTCCGACGTGATCACCTCGATGTCGGGCAAGACCATCGAAGTCGGCAACACCGACGCCGAAGGCCGCCTGATCCTGTGCGACGCGCTGACCTATGCGCAGCGATTCGAGCCGGCCGCGCTGGTCGACGTCGCCACCCTGACCGGTGCCTGCATGGTCGCCCTGGGCCACCAGACCGCTGGCCTGATGAGCAAGCACGACGACCTGGCCAACGAGCTGCTGGCCGCCGGCGAACACGTGTTCGACCGCGCCTGGCGCCTGCCGCTGTGGGACGAGTACCAGCCGATGCTGGATTCGACCTTCGCCGACGTCTACAACATCGGCGGCCGCTGGGCCGGTGCGATCACCGCCGGCTGCTTCCTGTCGCGCTTCGCCGAAGGCCAGCGCTGGGCACACCTGGACATCGCCGGCGTGGCCAGCGATGAAGGCAAGCGTGGCATGGCCACCGGCCGCCCGGTCGGCCTGCTGAGCCAGTGGCTGCTGGACCAGGTCGCCCGCGCCTGATGCCGTACCCGACCCTGGCCGGCCACCGCCGGCCAGGGCCTCGCCCGGCAACGCCGGGCCCCTGCCTGACCCGGACCCTGCCATGCCCCGCGCCGACTTCTACCTGATCGCCAAGCCCCGCTTCCTGACCGAGCCGCTGCGCCTGGTCTGCGAGCTGGCGCGCAAGGCCAACGACGCCGGGTTGTTCACCCTGGTGCTGGCCCGTGACCAGGCCCAGGCCGAGGAACTGGACGAACTGCTGTGGGCGTTCGATGACGACGCCTACATCCCGCACCAGATCGCCGGCGAGGACATGGACGAGGAAGAAGCCCTGGTGCTGATCGCGGTGCCCGGCACCGAGGCCCCGGCCCGCCCGCTGGTGATCAACCTGCGCGACGATCCCTGGCTGGGCCAGTGCGAGCGCGTGCTGGAGGTGGTCCCGGCCGACCCGGAAGCGCGCGAACCGCTGCGCGAACGCTGGCGCCAGTACAAGGCCGCCGGTTACGACCTGAACAAGCACGACATGTAAGCACGCGCCGGCCCCCTTGATGGGCCGCCGCCGTGCCCTGATCCTTCAACGATTGCCTCCTGGTTCCCCCGCATGACCCAACTCGCCTCCAGCTACGACCCGAAGTCCTTCGAGACCGACCTCTACGAGGCCTGGGAGAAGGCCGGCCACTTCAAGCCGTCCGGCACGGGCGAGCCGTACACCATCCTGCTGCCGCCGCCGAACGTGACCGGCACCCTGCACATGGGCCATGCCTTCCAGCAGACCCTGATGGACGCGCTGGTGCGCTACCACCGCATGCGCGGCTACGACACGCTGTGGCAGGTCGGTACCGACCATGCCGGCATCGCCACCGAAATGGTGGTCAGCCGCAACCTGACGCTGGAAGGCAAGGGCGAGACCCGCGATTCGCTGGGCCGCGAAGGCTTCATCGGCAAGGTCTGGGAGTGGAAGCAGCAGTCCGGCGACACCATCGAGCGCCAGATGCGCCGCCTCGGCACCTCCGCCGACTGGTCGCGCAGCACCTTCACCATGGACCCGCAGCCGTCGGCCGCGGTCAACGAAGCCTTCGTGCGCTGGTACGAGCAGGGCCTGATCTACCGTGGCCAGCGCCTGGTCAACTGGGACCCGGTGCTGAAGACCGCGATTTCCGACCTGGAAGTGGAGAGCGCCGAGGAAGACGGCTTCCTGTGGTCGATCGCCTACACGCTGGATGAAGGCCTGAGCTACGAGCACGTCGAGCGCGATGCCGACGGCGTGGAAACCCTGCGCGAGACCCGCGACTACCTGGTGGTCGCCACCACCCGCCCGGAAACCCTGCTGGGTGATACCGCGGTGATGGTGCACCCGGAAGACGAGCGCTATGCGCACCTGATCGGCAAGAGCGTGGTGCTGCCGCTGACCGGCCGCCGCGTGCCGGTGATCGCCGACGACTACGTCGACCGTGCGTTCGGCACCGGCGTGGTCAAGGTCACCCCGGCGCACGACTTCAACGATTACGACGTCGGCGTGCGCCACAGCCTGCCGATGATCAACCTGTTCACCCCGGTGGCGGCGCTGAATGAGAATGCGCCGGAACGCTTCCAGGGCCTGGACCGCTACGAAGCGCGCAAGGCCGTGCTGGCCGAACTGGAAGACCTTGGCATCCTGGTCGAGACCAGGGCGCACAAGCTGCAGGTGCCGCGCGGCGACCGTACCGGCCAGGTGATCGAGCCGTACCTGACTGACCAGTGGTTCGTGAAGATGGACGACCTGGCCAAGCGTGGCCTGGAACTGGTCGAGGACGGCAGCATTTCCTTCGTGCCGCCGAACTGGATCAACACCTACCGCCACTGGATGAACAACATCCAGGACTGGTGCATCAGCCGCCAGCTGTGGTGGGGCCACCGCATTCCGGCCTGGTTCGATGCCGCCACCGGCAGCTGCTACGTCGGCCGCAGCGAAGAAGAAGTGCGCGCGAAGCACAACCTCGGCAGCGATGTGGTGCTGAACCAGGAAAGCGACGTGCTGGAGACCTGGTTCTCCTCGCAGCTGTGGCCGTTCTCCACCCTGGGCTGGCCGAACGAGCAGGCCATGGCCGAGCGTGGCTTCGACCGCTACCTGCCGTCGTCGGTGCTGATCACCGGTTTCGACATCATCTTCTTCTGGGTGGCGCGCATGATCATGGCCACCGACAACCTGGTCGGGAAGATCCCGTTCAAGGACGTCTACTTCACCGGCCTGATCCGCGACGGCCAGGGCCAGAAGATGTCCAAGAGCAAGGGCAACGTGCTCGATCCGCTGGACATCATCGACGGCATCACCATCGACGACCTGGTCGCCAAGCGTACCGGCGGCCTGATGCAGCCGAAGATGGTGGAGAAGATCGAGAAGGCCACCCGCAAGGAATTCCCGGACGGCATCGCCGCCCACGGTGCCGACGCGCTGCGCTTCACCATCGCCGCGCTGGCCACCCACGGCCGCGACATCAAGTTCGACATGAACCGCGCCGAGGGCTACAAGAACTTCTGCAACAAGCTGTGGAACGCCAGCCGCTTCGCCCTGATGAACACCGAGGGCGCGGCGTTCAGCGGTGTGCCCAGGCCGCGCACCGATGCCGAGCGCTGGATCCTGGCGCGCCTGGCCGCCACCACCGCCGAAGCGCAGGGCCATTTCGCCGCCTACCGCTTCGACCTGCTGGCACAGTGCCTGTACGAGTTCGCCTGGAACGCGTTCTGCGACTGGTTCCTGGAACTGAGCAAGCCGGCAATGAACGGTGGTGACGCCGCCGACGCCGAGAGCACCCGCCACACCCTGCTGTACGTGCTGGAAGCGCTGCTGCGCCTGCTGCACCCGCTGACCCCGTTCATCACCGAACAGCTGTGGCAGCAGCTGGCCCCGCGCCTGGGCCTGGCCGAGACCACGCTGTCGCTGCGCCCGTACCCGACCGCGGCCGAGTTCGAAGGCGATTTCGCCCAGGCCGAGGCCGACGTGGAATGGCTGAAGGCGGTGATCAGTGCGGTGCGTCGCGTGCGCAGTGAACTGAATGTCGCGCCGTCCAAGCTGGTGCCGCTGCGCCTGCAGGCCGGGCTGGAGCAGGACCGCGTGCGCATCGAACGCTTCAGTGCCTCGCTGTCGTTCCTGCTGAAGCTGGACAGCATCCAGTGGCTGGCCGAAGGCGAAGGCGCACCGGCTGCCGCCGCCGCGATCGTCGGCGAGCTGAAGCTGCTGGTGCCGCTGGAAGGCCTGGTTGATCTGGATGCCGAGCGCACGCGCCTGGACAAGGAGATCAAGCGCGTGGAAAGCGAGAAGGAAAAGAGCGAGGCCAAGCTGGCCAAGTTCACCGACAAGGTGCCGCCGGCCGTGGTCGAGCAGGAGCGCGTGCGCCTGGTCGACTGGAACACCCAGCTGGCCGGCCTGCAGGAACAGCGCGCGAAGCTGTAACCGCTGCGCTCTGGTGCGTGCCAACCAAGGTTGGCACCTACCACGGCGGGAAAGGTTGGCACCCACCGAAGTGGAATCGGAAACGCCGGGCGATGCCCGGCGTTTCCATTTGCCCCGCATGGCATCATCGGCGGATGCCGCTTTCCATCTTCCTGCTGGTCCTCGCTGCCGCAGCACTGCATGCCAGCTGGAATGCGATCGTCAAGCGCGGGCCGGACAAGTTCCTCGGCACCGTGCTGGTCACCGGCAGCGCCGCGCTGCTGTCGGCCACCGCGTTGCCGTTCCTGCCCTTCCCTGCCGCGCACAGCTGGCCGTGGCTGGGTGCCTCGGTGTTGCTGCAGGTGACTTACTACGGCCTGGTCGCACGCTGTTATCAGCAGGTCGACATGAGCCTGGCCTATCCGCTGATGCGTGGCAGTGCGCCGATCCTGGTCGCACTGGCCGGCACCCTGCTGGGTGAACGGCTGCCACCTGCGGGCTGGCTCGGCGTGGTGCTGGTCAGCACCGGCATCCTGTGCATGGCACTGGGTGCACGAGGCGGCCAGCTTCGGCTGCCACTGCTGACTGCCGCAATGATCGCCACTTACACGCTGGTCGATGCGCAGGGTGCGCGCCAATCCGGCAGCGCGCTCAGTTACACCCTGTGGTTGTTCCTGCTGTCGGGCATTCCATTGCCGCTGTGGGCGCTGTACACCCGGCGGGGTGCGGTGCTGGCCTATGCGCGCCAGCACTGGCCGCTGGGCATGGCCGGCGGCGTCGGCACCACCGCCTCGTATGCGATGGCGCTGTGGGCGATGACCCAGGCGCCGGTGGCGATGATTTCGGCGCTGCGCGAATCCTCGATCCTGTTCGCGCTGCTGATCTCGGTATTCGTACTGCGCGAACGCGTGCCGCGGGTGCGCTGGCTGGCCGCGTCGCTCATCGTGGGCGGCGTGCTTGCACTGCGGATGGCGTGAGGAAAGCGTGCCAACCAAGGTTGGCACCTACCACGGCAGGCGATGTGTCGATCACAGCGGAGACCCATCGGTAGTGCCGGCCGCTGGCCGGCAACCCTTCTCCGCTACAGCGGTGGCATCGCCTGCAGGTCGCCGTCGACCAGTTCGATCGCCATCACCAGCGCGTCTTCGCGGCCCTGCGCGGCGGGGTAGTAGCGCGGGCGACGGCCGATCTCGTTGAAGCCTTCGCTGTGGTACAGCGCCAGCGCGGGCGCATTGGACGGCCGCACTTCCAGGAACACGCGCTGCGCGCCGCGGTCTCCGGCCAGCTGCACCAGCGCACGCAGCAACTGGCGGCCGAGCCCCCGCGACTGCGTCGACGGATCGATGCAGACGTTCAGGACATGCGCCTCATCGGCGGCGATGCTGAGCACGCCGTAGCCGATCAGCAGGCCATCGCGCTCCATCGCCAGGCCCGGGTAACCCGCGCGCAGGCAGTCAACGAAGATGCCGCGGGTCCATGGAAACGGATAGCCGCGCACTTCAATCGCCATCACCGCATTGAGATCGCTCTCGCGCAACGCGCGCAGGCTGACCGGGCCGGGCTGGCTGACCGCACTCATGGCGCGCCCCGCTTGCGCAGCGCACGCAGCTGCGGCCACAGCGCGCGCTTGGCGGCCGGGTCGTGGCGCAGCTGGTCCAGGGGCCAACTGTCCATCAGCGCCTGCGTCGCCGGATCATTGGGATTGCAGCCGGACGCACGCAGCAGCGCGATCTGCAGGCGATCCGGCAGGCGCACCACGGGCTGCCGGGCATTGCCGGCCGGCAGCGGACGCGCCGATGCCGGCGCGGTATCGGGTGCGTTGACCGGGGTTTCGCGGCGGGGCGGCGCCGGGCGTTGCAGACCGGGCGACGGCAGAGCCTCGGCGCGGCGTTCGCCCGACGAAGATGCCGCGCTTGCCCGTGCCGGCTGCGTCGGCGGCACGGCGGCCGCCTCGGCTTCGGCCACGTTCAGCTGCAGCGCGGCATCCAGCTCGGCGGCCAGCTGGCCGTCGTGGTAGACGGTGTAGCCCATGGCCTGCAGCCAGGCCTGCTGGGCCGGAGACCACAGCACGGGCAGGTCCTGGCTCACGCCGCCTCGGGCTTCTTGCGCAGGCGCTGCACGGCCCACATCACCGGGCCGGACAAGGCGTACAGGATGCCTACCGCGAACAGCACGCGCGGCAGATCGATGACCGCGATCGCAATGGCCACCGGCACCAGCGCCAGCACCAGGAACGGGACGCGATCGGAGCGGGTGCCCTTGGCGGCACCGCCCTTGAAGCTCCAGAAACGGATGCGGCTGACCATCAGCAGCGCCGCGATGATCGTCACGGCCAGCGCCACATAGCGCAGCTGGTTGCCGTCCCAGCCCAGGTTGCCATCGGCGAAGGCCCAGACGAAGGACATCATCAGGCCGGCCGCAGCCGGGCTGGCCAGGCCGACGAACCAGCGCTTGTCGACCACCGCCACCTGGGTGTTGAAGCGGGCCAGGCGCAGCGCCGCGCAGGCGGCATACAGGAAGGCCACGGCCCAGCCGACGCGGCCGAGCAGCGGGTCATCGAACTTCAGCCACGACAGCGACCAGTGGTACATCACCAGCGCCGGGGCCATGCCGAAGCTGACCAGGTCGGCCAGTGAGTCGTACTGCACGCCGAACTCGCTGCTGGTGCCGGTCAGGCGCGCCACGCGCCCGTCCAGGCCATCCATCACCGCCGCCACGAACACGGCAATGCTGGCGTTGACGAAATCCCCGTTGGCCGCGGCGATGATCGCGTAGAAGCCAGCGAACAGCCCGGCGGTGGTGAACAGGTTGGGCAGCAGGTAAATCGTGCGCGAACGCGGCGGCGGTGTGATCGGGTCCATGGAATCCAGTTTAATCGACTTGCCAGTGCTCGGTGCCAATGCTGCAATCGGCGTTCTACGCCCATTCTGCGGAGTCTGCCATGCGTGCCCTGTCCTGCCTTGGATGCCTGCTGCTGTTGGCCAGTGCCCACGCCGTGGCCGGTCCGGTCTACAAGTGGAAGGACGCCAATGGCGTGACCCAGTACTCGGAGACCCCGCCCGCGGGCAAGAAATTCGAGACCCGCGAGCAGGCCCGCAGCCCACAGGCCACGGCCGGTACCGAGACCCCGGCCGCGCCGGTGCCGGAGCAGTGCAGCACCGCCCGCGCCAACCTGGCCCTGCTGGAGGGGTCCGGCCAGGTGATGCAGGACACCAATGGCGACGGCAAGCCCGATACCGCGCTGACCCCGGAGCAGCGCACGGCGCAGAAGGGGCTGGCCGACGCGGCCATCAAGGCCTACTGCCCAACACAGTGAGGGTATCGGCAGGGCTGCGCCCTGCACCTGCCGAAGCAAGGTCAACGTCAAATGCGGCATTCCGTGGGATGGCGGGGCACTGTGGGTTTGCGGGGACGCCGTAAACCCGTCCATGGGGGCTTGGTCGCCGCATCCATGCGGCTCACACCCCGCAAACCCACAGTGCCCCGCCTTCGACAGTTGGCCGGTCGCCAGTAGATCCACGCCATGCGTGGATGAATCTCCATGGAAATCGAATATTTCGAGAATTGATCGAACAGCAGCCGAGCATGGCTCGGCTCTACAAAAGGGGGGCAGATCGCGGGAAACTGTCGAAGGCGGGGTGGGTCCGGTTGCGGGAGTGTCCGCGGCATGGATGCCGCGACCAAGCCCCCATGGACGGGTTTACGGCGTCCCCTGCCACCGGACCCACCCCGCCATCCCACAGGAAGCCCGCTGTTGCTGTTGACGTTGTTTCAGGCGGGTGCAGGGCGCAGCCCTGCCAGTACCCCCCACCCCGGCCGGGCTGGCAGAATAGGCGTCTCTGCCGTTATCCGAAGCCGACGATGCGCCTCTCCCAGTTCCACCTGCACACCACCAAGGAAACCCCCAGCGACGCCGAGCTGACCAGCCACCGGCTGATGCTGCGTGCGGGCATGATCCGCAAGCTGGCATCGGGCCTGTACACCTGGTCGCCGCTGGGCCTGCGCGTGCTGCGCAAGGTTGAACGCATCGTCCGCGAGGAAATGGACCGCGCCGGCGCCGTGGAATTCCAGATCCCGACCATCCAGCCGAAGGAACTGTGGGAGCAGACCGGGCGCTGGCAGAAGTTCGGCCCGCAGCTGCTGAAGATCAAGGATCGCAAGGACCAGGTGTTCTGCTACAGCCCGACCGCCGAAGAAGCCGCCTGCGACTTCGCGCGCAGCGAGCTGTCCAGCTACAAGCAGCTGCCGGTCAACTTCTACCAGGTGCAGACCAAGTTCCGCGACGAGATCCGTCCGCGCTTCGGCGTGATGCGTTCGCGCGAGTTCCTGATGAAGGATGCCTATTCGTTCCACCTGCATGACGAATGCCTGGTGCGCGAGTACGAGAACATGAAGTCGGCCTACAGCCGCATCTTCACCCGCCTCGGCCTGGATTTCCGCATGGTGCAGGCCGACTCCGGCGCCATCGGCGGTGATGCCTCGCAGGAATTCCACGTGATCGCCGATTCCGGCGAGGACGCGCTGGTGTTCTCCACCGGTTCGGACTACGCAGCAAACATGGAAGCGGCGATCGCTGCCGATCCGGCGCCGCGTGCGGCCGCCGGCGAAGCCCTGCGCAAGGTCGATACGCCCACCCAGAAGACCTGCGAGGACGTTGCAGCCCTGCTTGGCATCGACCTGCAGCGCACCGTGAAGTCGGTGGCGCTGATCGCCGGCGAAGGCGAAGCGCAGCAGTTCGTGCTGGCGCTGGTGCGCGGCGATCATGAGGTCAACGAGATCAAGCTGGCCAAGGTTGCCGGCCTGGCTGAGCAGCGTTTCGCCAGCGAGGCGGAAATCGCCGAGCACCTCGGCAGCGTGCCGGGCTTCCTTGGCCCGGTCGCGCCGGCCAAGGCCATCCGCGTGGTCGCCGATCGCGAAGTTGCGGCAATGTCCGACTTCGTCGTCGGTGCCAACGAAGCCGGCTTCCACCTGGCCGGCGTCAACTGGGGCCGTGACCTGGCGGAGCCGGAAGTGGCCGACATCCGCAACGTGCGTGCCGGTGACCGTGCGCTGGACGGCGGCGAACTGAAGATCGCCCGCGGCATCGAAGTCGGCCACGTGTTCCAGCTCGGCCGCACGTATGCCAAGGCGCTGGACGCCACCGTGCTTGACGAGAACGGCAAGGCGGCGGTGATGGCGATGGGCTGCTATGGCATCGGCATCTCGCGCGTGGTCGCTGCCGCGATCGAACAGAACCATGACGAGGCCGGCATCATCTGGCCGGATGCGATGGCGCCGTGGCAGGTGGTGGTGTGCGTGATCAACCCGAAGGGCGACGCCGCCGTCGCCGACGCCGCTGCCAGCCTGCTGCAGGAGCTGCGCGATGCAGGCCTGGATGCGGCGCTCGACGACCGCGGCCTGCGACCGGGCGCGATGTTCGCCGACATGGAACTGATTGGTATCCCGCACCGCGTGGTGGTGAGCGAACGCGGCCTGGCCGCTGGTACCTACGAGTACCGCTCGCGTCGCGCCAGCGAAGCGGAAAGCCTCGACAAGGCCACCCTGCTGCAGCGCCTGCAGGGTTGATCAGGAGAAGACCGGGGCATGCCCCGGTCTTTTCTTGCCGCCCGAACCACCGCCTGATACTGCAACATACATAATCCGGTCAAAATCGACGCCATGCAGCCTGCATGCCGCCAAGCCCTGACCCGCCTGCATTTGTGCTTGGATTAATTCATCTTTATTCTGTCCCGCGACGCCATGGACTGGCTCGTCCCGTCCACACATTAGTTTCCGGAGTAACCGTAAATGAGCATTGACCTGACCGGCCTGTCGGCACGAGAGCTGGGCGCCCTGATCCGCACCGCGAAGAAGCAGCAGACCATCGTCGCCAAGCGCCGGCCGATCACCAAGGTCCGGGCCCAGCTGAGCAAGCTGGCCAAGACCGAGGGTTACACCATCGAGGAACTGTTCGGCGGCGCCCCCGCTCCGCGCGCCCGCAAGGTCGCCACGGCGACCAAGGCGCCGTCCAAGACGGCTGGCCGCAAGCTGGGCAAGGTTGCCCCGAAGTACCGCAACCCGGCCAACCCGAAGGAAACCTGGACCGGCCGTGGCAAGCAGCCGCGCTGGATGGCCGAGCTGACCGCCAAGGGCAGCAAGAAGCCGGAAGATTTCCTGATCAAGAAGGCCTGAGGCCAGATCGGGAAGCAATGAAAAACGCCGGCGAACGCCGGCGTTTTTCATTTCCCGGGGAGGCGTGCGGAGCAACGGCCCACATCCACAGCAAGCAGCCTAGAGAGCGATTACAGGGTTTTGCGCGCGGGCATCAGCAGGTTGCCGAACAGCAGGCCGGCGACCAGCGCCATCACCACGTTGAGCACGGTGAGGAACACGCTCTGGCCGGCACCCACGTCCTGCTGCTGGACCAGGGTCAGCACGCCACGCAGGCTGGTGCTGCCGGGCACCATCATGATGATGCCCGGCAGGCGGATGATCGCGCCGGGGCGACCGACCAGGCGGCCGAACAGATTGCCGCCCGCGGTCAACAGCATCGCCGACAGGAAGATGCCCGCCGGTGCCCCCCAGGCATGGCCACCGAACTTGGAAATCGCATAACCGGCCACCGACGCCGCGATCACCCACGGGTAATCGCGGCGGTTGGCCTTGAACAGCATCGCGAACGCGAACGCGGCGGTCAGCAGCGAGCCCCACTCCACCCACGGCCCCTGGGGCCGCGCCGCGCGGATCACCGGGTCCAGCCCAAGCACATCGGCCAGGGTCACCGCGATCATCGCGCCGACGCTGAGCTTCATGATGGTGGTCAGTGCACCGGCGAAACGCGCGGTGCCCGATACCCAGTGCTGGCTGGCCAGTTCATTGACTGCATTGGTCAGCGACATGCCCGGCAGCAGCACCACCAGCGAGGCGATGATCACCGTGTTGAGGTTGAGCGCGCCGACGAACGACGCGACCAGGGTGGCGACCAGGCCCGCCAGCAGTGCGGCCAGTGCTTCGGCCGCCTCGCGGGTGGCCGGGCGACGGTCGGTGACCATGCCGAGCAGGCCGATCATCAGGCCGATGACACCGGCGGTGGCGATGTCCAGCCACGGCAGCTTCCACATGCCGGCCACGCCGGCCGCGCCGAGGCTGAACGACAGGATGGTGCGCAGCTTGCCGCGACGGCCCGGATCCTTGTCCAGCTGGCGCAGTGCAGTGTGGCCCTGGGCGATGCTCATCCGCCCGTTGGACACTTCCTCGGCGATATGGTCGGCGACGCTGAGCTTGTGAAGGTCGTTCTCGCCGGGCGCCAGCCGGATCACACGGGTGATGTCACTGGAGCCGATCGCCTGCGCCGGGTCGCTGAAGCTGAGGATGATGCCGGTGGGATTCGACCACGGTTCACAATCCAGATCGAGCTGGCGGGCCAGTGCCACGACTGCCGTTTCCAGGCGCTGGGCCGTGGTGCCGTAGCTGTGCAGGCGTCCGGCGATCTCGGAAACGAAGGCCACGCGCTGCGCGTAGGTGGCCTGGGGCGTGGGGATCGTGTGAGCGTCTGCGGACATGCGACGTAGTATTACCTAGGCCGGGCCTTACCGGAGAAATTCATCCGAGTTCGACGCGATGCCCAATACAGACCGGTTATGCTGCGACCCGAATGGCCCAAGTGACCCCGAACCTCGCCCCCCAGCTCGAACAGGACGCCCATGACCCGGGCCTGATCCGCCTGTCCGGCACCTGGACCCTGAAAACCGCGCTGGCCGCGGCCGAAGTCCTGCGTGGCGTTCCCGAAAAGCTGACCGGCATCGATGCCACCGGCATCGAGCAGATGGATTCGGCCGGCGTGCTGCAGGTACTGCGCGTGGCCCACCGCGCCGACCTCGGCGAAGACGCGCTGCAGTTCCGTCAGGACCATCAGGCGCTGGTCTGCACCATCGAAGAGGTCGCCGACGACCGGCCCAAGCCCAAGCGCGACTTCGGCGTGCTGGCGGCACTGGAGCGACTGGGTGTCAGCGTCCATGCCACCGGCCACAACATCAAGGCGCTGTGCAGTTTCCTCGGCGAGAACCTGGTCAAGGCCGCCCGCCTGGTCAAGGAACCCCGACGCTTCCGCCTGACCGCCACCGTGCACCAGATGGAACAGGTGGGGCTGGATGCGGTACCGCTGGTGGCGCTGCTGTCCTATCTGGTCGGCGCGGTGATCGCCTTCCTCGGCTCGACCATCCTTCGCGATTTCGGCGCCGAGATCTACGTCGTCGAGCTGGTCAACATCGCCTTCCTGCGCGAGTTCGCCGTGCTGCTGACCGCCATCGTGCTGGCCGGCCGCACCGCCAGTGCCTTCACCGCGCAGATTGGCGCGATGAAGGCCCGCGAGGAGATCGATGCGATGCGCACGCTGGGGCTGGACCCGGTCGACCTGCTGGTGCTGCCCCGCTTGCTGGCGCTGCTGGTGACCCTGCCGCTGCTGACCTTCATTGCCATGGTTGCCGGCCTCGCCGGCGGCATCACCGTCGGCGCATTCGACCTGGACATCCCGCCACAGATGTACATCGCGCGCATGCACGAGACGATGGAAGTGCGGCACATGCTGGTCGGCCTGTCGAAGGCGCCGGTGTTCGCGCTGGTGATCGGCCTGATCGGCTGCCTGGAAGGACTGAAGGTGGAAGGCACCGCGCAGTCGGTCGGCGAACGCACCACCTCCAGCGTGGTGCAGACGATCTCGCTGGTGATCATCATCGACGCCTTCGCGGCGTTGTGGTTCATGCACATGGACTGGTGACATGAGCACATCCGCCCGCCCCGAAATCCTCGACATGCGTGACGACCAGGGCCATGAACTGGCGATCCGCGTGCGCGGCCTGGTCAACCGCTTCGGCAGCCAGACCGTGCATGAGGACCTGGACCTGGACGTGCGCCGCGGCGAGATCCTGGGCGTGGTCGGCGGCTCCGGTACCGGCAAGTCGGTGCTGATGCGCTCGATCCTCGGCCTGCGCACGCCCGACGAAGGCCAGATCGAAGTGCTGGGCCGCGACGCACGTGCCGACGATCCCGAAAGCCGCCTGCACATCGAGCGCAACACCGGCGTGCTGTTCCAGGACGGCGCCCTGTTCTCCTCGCTGACCGTGGGCGAGAACGTGCAGGTACCGCTGAAGGAGCACCATCGTGAGCTGCCCGAGCGCTGGCACTACGAACTGGCACTGCTGAAGGTGAAGCTGGCCGGCCTGCCCGCCGACGCGATCAACAAGCTGCCTTCGCAGCTGTCCGGCGGCATGCGCAAGCGCGCCGGCCTGGCCCGCGCGCTGGCGCTGGATCCACCGCTGCTGTTCCTGGACGAACCCACCGCCGGCCTCGACCCGATCGGCGCGGCCGCGTTCGACCGCCTGATCAGGACCCTGCAGGAAGCGCTGGGGCTGACCGTGTTCCTGATCACCCACGACCTGGACACGCTGTACGCCATCTGCGACCGCGTTGCCGTGCTGGCCGACCGCAAGGTGGTGGCCAATGCACCGTTGCCGGAAATCGAGAAACTGGATCATCCGTGGATCCAGGAATACTTCCACGGACCGCGTGCGCGTGCCGCGCGCGGCGAACAGATCGAGAGTGCCTGAGCCATGGAAACCAAAGCCAACTACGTGCTGATCGGCGCGTTCACCCTGATCACCGGCCTGGCCCTGCTGGCCTTCGGCCTGTGGGCCGCCAAGTACTCCTCCGACCGTACCTGGCAGGAATACCGCGTGGTGTTCCGCGAGGCGGTGACCGGCCTGTCGGTGGGCAGCCCGGTGCAGTACAACGGCATCGCGGTCGGTTCGATCACCGAACTGAACCTGGTGCCGGACGATCCGCGCCAGGTGGTCGCACGCATCCGCCTGAACTCGACCACGCCGGTCAAGACCGATACCCGCGCCAAGCTGGCGATCACCAGCCTCACCGGCCCGTCGATCATCCAGCTCAGCGGCGGTACGCCGCAGTCGCCGGCGTTGACCACGGTCAACAAGGACCCGGCACCGATCATCCCGACCACGCCTTCGGCGCTGCAGAACATCACCGACGTGGCCAACCGCATCGTCGAACGCATGGACCAGATCCTCAGCGACCGCAACGTCGCTTCGATCAACGCGACGCTGGCCAATCTTGAAACGATCAGTGGTGGCCTGGCCGACCGTGACCAGGGCACCCAGGCACTGCTGCTCAGCGCGCGCGATGCCGCACGCAGCCTGGACACCACGCTGAAGACCACCAACGGCACCATCGAGCGCCTGGACAAGAACCTGGTGCAGCAGCTGCCGGGCATCATCGACAAGCTCGACGCCACGCTGGGCAAGCTCGATTCGGCCGCCGGCAATGCCGATTCGATCCTGGGCGAGAACCGTGCGGCGATCAACAGCTTCGCCAACGACGGCCTCGGCCAGCTCGGCCCGACGCTGACCGAGCTGCGTGGCCTGATCCGCGACCTGCGCCGGGTCAGCGACCGCCTCGAGAACAACCCCGCGCGCTACCTGCTGGGCCGCGACGCACCGAAGGAGTTCGAACCCAAATGAGCACGACCACCCTTCCGCGCCTGCTGCTGGCCGCCTCGTTGGTCACCCTGCTGGGCGGCTGCTCCATCCTTGGCAGCAGCGAGAAAACCGCAGTGACCCTGTACTCGCCTGCCGTGCAGGTGAAGGCGGATCCGGCATGGCCGCAGGCCAGCTGGCAGCTGGTACTGGCCAAGCCCAGCGCCGCGCGCATGGTCGACAGCCCGCGCATCAACGTGCGCCCGACGCCGTCGCAGATGGAGATCTACAAGGGCGCCAGCTGGGCACAGCCGGCCACCGACATGATCGAGGACACCCTGCTGCGTGGTTTCGA
Organism: Stenotrophomonas sp. GD03930; assembly: GCF_029839665.1. Taxonomy (NCBI): domain Bacteria; kingdom Pseudomonadati; phylum Pseudomonadota; class Gammaproteobacteria; order Lysobacterales; family Lysobacteraceae; genus Stenotrophomonas; species Stenotrophomonas sp. GD03930. The sequence continues at coordinate 2,284,881 of NZ_JAOCAV010000001.1, forward strand.
GGACTCCGGCCGCATCCGCGGCGTGGCGCGCAGCAGCGCGGGCATCCGGGCCGACTACAAGCTGTCCACCGACGTGCGCCGCTTCGAATCGGATTACCAGGGCCAGGCCACGCCGACCGTGATCATCGAGGTCAACGCCAAGCTGATCCACGTCGCTGACCAGCGCGTGGTCGCCGACCGCACCTTCCGCCAGGCGCAGCCGGTCGGCAGCACCGACGTTCCGGCGGTCACTGCCGCGTTCGAACGCGGCCTGCAGCAGCTGGCCCAGGACGTGGTCGGCTGGACGCTGGTGAGCGGACAGGCCGACCAGCCGGGCGGCTTGCGCTGACCCCAAGCCCCGGTAGCGCCGGGCCATGCCCGGCGGCCGCCCATCAGCGCGGCGCAATCCAGCGGAACGTCAGGTTGATGCGCTCTGTCTGCACCCGTGCCATCTTCGGTAGTGCGTGCTGGTAGAACCGCTGGGTCTGTCCGGCCATCAGCAACAGATCGCCATGGCCAAGCAGGAACTCGGCCTTGCGCGTCGTGTCATCTCGCCGCCGCAGCAGGAAACGCCGGGCGGCCCCCAGGCTCAGCGACGCGATCACCGGCGCCGGGCCCAGTTCGGGCTCATCATCGCTGTGCCAGCCCATATGGTCAGTGCCGCCGCGATAGCGGTTCAGCAACACGCTGTTGAAGCGACCGACGCCCGCGGCCTGCAGGCGCTCACGCAGGGCCTGCAACACAGGTGGCCAGGGGTGCGGCACGAACTCGGCACCGGAGTAACGGTAGCGGGCCTGTGGGTCGCCGATCCAGCAGCTCAGCCGCGGTGAATCCACCCAGTTGCCGAACATGCGGATGCGATGGACGTCCCATGGCACATCAGCCTCCAGCGTAGATATGAGCCGGTCCGCGTCGGCCGCAGCCAGCCAGCCCGGCAGGTGCTGGACATCGGCGTCAGGAAGGTCGAGAGGAAGCAGCATGGTGGCACAGTAGCACCGGACCGATTTGCCGTTGAAGCAACGTTTACCGGAAAATGGACTCAGCCCCACCGCTGGTCCCCCATGATGCGCAGCTCCCTTCCTGCCAGGTTCCACCCATGAGTCACGCTGCGTCCGGCATCCGCCAGCTCAGCTTCTCGGTGCTGCGCGCGCTGTTCCGCGCTCTTCCGATGCCCGCATCGCTGCGTGATCGCCTTCGCAACAGGGGCTTGGACCGCATCGGCAGCTGGAGCCCTCCTCCGCCGCGCGGCCGTGTCGGCGCAGCAGCCGATGGGGCGCGTGCACTGCTGCGTGCCGATGAGCGGGCAATCGGCTACGCCGCCGCAGAAGACGCGCCATTGCCGGCCACACTGCCGGCCACGCTGGTGGCCTTCTACCTGCCGCAGTTCCATCCGTTCGAAGAGAACGATGCCTGGTGGGGCAAGGGCTTCACCGAATGGCGCAACGTCAGCCGTGCCCTGCCGCAGTTCGAGGGACATGTGCAGCCGCGCCTGCCCGGCGACCTGGGCTTTTATGACCTTCGTGTTGGCGAGACACTGCGCGCGCAGGCGCGGCTGGCAACCGACCATGGCATCGGCGCGTTCTGCTTCTATTTCTACTGGTTCAGTGGCCACACGCTGATGGAGCAGCCCCTGCGCCAATGGCTGGCCGACAGCACGATTGAACTGCCGTTCTGCCTGTGCTGGGCCAACGAGAACTGGACCCGGCGCTGGGATGGGCGCAACCAGGACGTACTGATCGGCCAACAGCACAGTGCCGAGGATGACCTGGCGTTCATCGCCCACGTTGCCGATTACCTGCGCGACCCGCGTGCGTTGAAGGTCGAGGGACGACCGGTGCTGTTGCTGTACCGGCCGCAGTTGCTGCCCGATCCCAAGGCTACGGCGGCGCGCTGGCGTGGCTGGTGCCGTGACAATGACATCGGCGAGATCCACCTGGCCTACGTGCAGAGTTTCGAGCGACCGGATCCGCGCGAAATCGGCTTCGATGCCGCTGTGGAGTTCCCGCCGAACATCGCCGCGCCACGGCAGCTGAACACCAGCCAGTTCCTGCTCAACCCCGACTACGAAGGCGACGTGCGCGACTGGCGCGAGCTGGCTGCGCAGATGCGCACGGCACCGCTGCCGGACTATCCGCTCTATCCAGGCGTCAACCCGGGCTGGGACAACGAGGCCCGCCGACCCGGCCGCGGCCGTGTTCTACTGCATGCGTCTCCGCGTGGCTACAGCGACTGGTTGCACGACACGGTGCACCAGCGCCTGCGTGATGTAGCGCCCGCTCGGCGCCTGGTGTTCATCAATGCCTGGAACGAATGGGCGGAAAGCGCCGTTCTTGAACCGGATGCCCGTCTCGGGCATGCCTGGCTGCATGCCACCCGGCGCGCGCTGTTCCCCCCGCAGGCCGCTCCGTCGCGTCCCTGCATCGTCATCCACGCGTGGTATCTGGATGCGCTGCCGGAGCTGTTGCAGGCGGTGAAGGACAGTGGGCTGCAGGCACGCCTGGTCATCACCACCACAGGGGAGCGTCAGGCACAGGTGCAGTCGATCGTCGATGCGCAGGGCCTGGCCGCTGAAATCTGGGTCTACGACAACCACGGCCGTGACGTCCTGCCGTTCCTGCACGCAGCCGACCGGCTGTTGCGGCAGGATGAATCACTGGTGCTGAAGCTGCATACCAAGCGCTCCAGCCATCGTGACAATGGCGACCAGTGGCGGCGCGAGATGGTCGACGCGCTGCTGGGCCCTGCCCAGGCTGCTGCGAACCTGGCCCATCTGCAGGCCGATCCCCGCATCGGCCTGATGGCTCCGGCAGGCCACCTGCTGAAGGTGGCCGACTACATCGGCGGCAATGCACTGCGCATGGAGCGGCTCTGGGCATTGCTGGGCCTGGACAGTGCACCCGGCGATGGACAGTTCGCGTCCGGCAGCATGTTCTGGGTACGCCTGCCGGCGCTGCGCCCCCTGCTCGATGCCCATCTGCTGCCGAGCATGTTCGACGCCGAAGCCGGGCAGATCGATGGCACGCTGGCGCATGCCATCGAACGTGCGACCGGAGCCGTGGTGTCCGCTGCCGGGTTCACTGTAGCCGACACCTCCGAGGTGGAAGGCGCTCCCCCGCGCGCTTCCTCCTCGGAATATGCTTACGCCCGAGGACGCTGAGGCCCAGGCGTCAGCTGCGCGCAAACGCCACGCCGGTCTTCTCCTTCAGCTCCTCGTCGCCCACACCTGGCGCCGCTTCCACCAGCACCAGACCGGCATCGGTGACGTCGAACACGGCCAGGTCGGTGATGATGCGATCGACCACACCGACGCCGGTCAACGGCAGCGTGCATTCGGACAGGATCTTGTGCTCGCCGTTCCTGGCGGTGTGCTCCATCAGCACCACCACGCGCTGCACGCCGGCCACCAGATCCATCGCACCGCCCATGCCCTTGACCATCTTGCCGGGCACCATCCAGTTGGCCAGATCGCCCTTGGCCGTCACCTGCATGGCACCGAGGATGGCCAGGTTGACGTGGCCACCACGGATCATCGCGAAGCTGTCATGGCTGCCGAAATAGCTGGCACCAGCCCGCGCGGTCACGGTCTGCTTGCCGGCATTGATCAGGTCGGCGTCGACTTCAGCGTCGGTGGGGAACGGGCCAATGCCAAGCAGGCCGTTTTCCGACTGCAGCCACACGTCCACGCCTTCGGGGATGTGATTGGCCACCAGCGTCGGCAGGCCGATGCCAAGGTTCACGTAGGCGCCATCGGTCAACTCCTGGGCAGCGCGGGCCGCCATCTCGTCACGGGTCCACGCCATGTCAGTTGCCCTCCGCGCGGATGGTGCGCTGTTCGATGCGTTTTTCAGGATGTGCGTTGTGCACGATGCGGTGCACGTAGATGCCCGGCAGGTGCACCTGGTCCGGATCGATGCTGCCAACTGGCACGACCTCTTCGACTTCCACGATGCAGACCTTGCCGGCCATCGCGCAGGCCGGGTTGAAGTTGCGCGCGGTCTTGCGGAACACCAGGTTGCCAGCTTCGTCGGCCTTCCAGGCCGTGACCAGCGCGACGTCGGCGCGCAGCGCGGTCTCCATCACGTAGTGCTTGCCGTCGAACTCGCGGGTTTCCTTGCCTTCGGCCACCACCGTGCCATAGCCGGTGGCAGTGAAGAATGCCGGGATGCCCGCACCGCCAGCACGCAGGCGCTCGGCCAGGGTGCCCTGCGGGTTGAACTCCAGCTCCAGCTCGCCGGCCAGGAACTGCCGCTCGAATTCCTTGTTTTCGCCCACGTAGGACGAAATCATCTTCTTGATCTGCCGTGTTTCCAGCAGCTGGCCGAGGCCGAAACCATCGACGCCGGCATTGTTGGAAATCACGGTCAGGCCCTTGGCACCGCTGTCGCGCAGGGCGGCGATCAGTGCCTCTGGAATACCGCACAGGCCAAATCCGCCCACGGCCAGGGTCTGGCCATCGGCGACCACCCCCTGCAGGGCGTCCGCCGCGCTGGCGAAGCGCTTGCTGCCGGAATTTGCATGTCCCATCTCTACAGCCCTGCAGGAAAGAATCAGCGCATTCTAGCCGGACCTTATCGGGATGCTGGGGTGCACCGCAGCAATTGCGCGGACACTCAGCTGTGCGCGATCTCCGCCATCACGCGCTTCAGCCCGGCCTGCCACGCCGGCAACGCGATGCTGAAATCCCGTTGCAGCTTGCCATTGTCCAGTACCGACCAGGCGGGACGTGGGGTCGAAGCCGGGTACTCGGAACTGGGAATCGCCTCCACCACGGGTACCCTGTCCAGCAGCCCCATGGCGGCAGCTTCTGCAAAGATCGCCTCGGCAAATCCGTGCCAGCTTGTCTGCCCGGTGGCGGTCAGGTGCCAGGTACCTGACAACTGGCCCGGGTGCTGCAATGCCAGCGCAGTGACATCGGCGATCAATGCTGCAGGGGTCGGCGTGCCGACCTGATCGGCCACCACCCGTAGCGTGTCGCGCTCGGTGCCGACCCGCAGCATGGTGCGCAGGAAGTTCGCGCCGTGCGAGGCATACACCCACGCCGTGCGGAAGATCAGGTGGCGTCCGCCCGCTGCACGCACGGCGAGTTCGCCATCACGCTTGCTGGCGCCGTACACGCCCAGCGGTGCGGTGGGTTCGTCCTCGCGGTATGGCTGCGTGCCGTGTCCATCGAATACATAGTCCGTGGAGTAGTGCACGAACGGCACGCCCTGCAGCGCGCACCAACGCGCGATTACGCCCGGTGCCAGCGCATTGGCCGAAAAAGCCGCGTCTGCGTCCTGTTCGGCGCGGTCCACTGCCGTATAGGCGGCCGCATTGACCACGATTGACGGCTGCAGCCGGTCAAGCAGTGCCGGGAGGCTGTCAGGGTGGCCAAAATCGGCAGTTTCGCAGGCACTACCATCAGGCAGGATACCGCTACGGGTGGTCGCGACGACCTTGCCCAATGGCGCCAGTGCGCGCAGCAGTTCCTGCCCCACCTGACCATTCCCGCCCAACACCAAAAGTTTCATGGCCTGTAGACCGGCAGACGATCCCCAGCAATGTCCTTCAGGAACGGCGCACTCTCATCCTTGGCCGAAAGCATCGGCGCACCTATCGGCCAGTCCACGGCGATGTCTGCATCATTCCAGCGGATGCCAGCATCGGCCTCCTTTACGTAGACATCGGTGCAGAGATAGTTGAACAACGCCGTTTCAGACAGCACAGCGAAGCCGTGCGCGAACCCTTCCGGAATCCAGAACTGTCGCTTGTTTTCGGCGCTCAGGACCACCGCCTCCCAGCGCCCGAAGGTCGGCGAGCCGCGGCGGATGTCCACTGCGACGTCATAGACCTCACCCTGCAGCACCGAAATCAGCTTGCCCTGTGGGCGCGGCCATTGATAGTGAAGGCCACGCAGCACGCCTCTGCTTGACGACGAAACATTGCTTTGTACGAAGCCGCGTTCCAGGCCCGCCTCCGCAAACCGGTCGGCATTCCACGTTTCAAAGAAAAATCCACGGGCATCGCCGAACACGTTCGGCTCGATCACTTTGCAGCCAGCCAGACTCGTCTCGATGACTCTCACGGCACGACACCACGCTGCAACAGCTTGATCAGGTACTGGCCATAGCCGTTCTTGCTCAACGGTGCAGCGAGTTCTTCCAGCTTGGCCGCATCAATCCAGCCCTGCCCGTAGGCGATCTCTTCAGGGCAACACACCTGCAGGCCCTGCCGGGTCTGGATGGTCTCGATGAAGTTCGAGGCTTCCAGCAACGACTGATGGGTACCCGTATCCAGCCAGGCGTAGCCGCGGCCCAATGCTTCAAGGTGCAGATTGCCTTCGGCCAGGTAGCGGTTGTTGAGATCAGTGATTTCCAGCTCGCCACGCGGCGAAGGCTTCAACTCGGCTGCATACTCGCTGGCGTTTCCATCATAGAAGTACAGACCGGTCACAGCATAGTTCGAACGCGGACTCTCCGGCTTCTCGACCAGATCGATCACTCTGCCGTCCTTGTCGAACTCGGCCACGCCATAGCGCTCCGGATCATTCACCCAGTAACCGAACACCGTGGCACCTGCGTCGCGCTGGTCGGCGCGCTTGAGCACCTCGCGCAGGCCGGTCCCGTGGAAGATGTTGTCTCCCAGCACCAGGCAGCTCGGTTTGCCAGCCACGAAGTCGCGGCCGATCAGATAGGCCTGCGCCAGGCCATCGGGGCTGGGCTGCACCGCGTACTGGATGTCCATGCCCCACTGCGAGCCGTCGCCCAGCAACTGCTGGAACAGCGCCTGCTCGTGCGGGGTGTTGATGATCAGTACCTCACGGATGCCCGCGAGCATCAGCACGCTGAGCGGGTAGTAGATCATCGGCTTGTCGTACACCGGCAGCAGCTGCTTGCTGACACCCTTGGTGATCGGATACAGCCGGGTGCCGGAGCCACCGGCGAGAATGATGCCCTTGCGTTGGGTCATGAGATCTCCAGGGTTCAAGCGGCGGTGCCGATGCGCTGCAGGCGGTAGCTGCCATCCAGCACGCCGTTGACCCACTCCTGGTTGCCCAGGTACCAGTCAACGGTAAAGGCGATGCCCTGCTCGAAGGTGTAGGCCGGTTCCCAGCCGAGGTCGTTCTTCAGCTTGGAGGCGTCGATCGCATAGCGGCGGTCGTGCCCCGGACGGTCGGCCACGTAAGTAATCTGGCTGCTGCGCGGCTGGCCATCCTCTCGCGGGCGGCGTGCATCAAGCAGCGCGCAGATCGCCTGCACGACCTCGATGTTCTGCTTCTCCGAATTGCCACCAACATTGTAGGTCTCACCCACTTGGCCCTTGGCCAGCACGGTGCGGATGGCTTCGCAGTGGTCGGACACGAACAGCCAGTCGCGCACCTGCTTGCCATCGCCATACACCGGCAGCGGCTCACCGGCCAGCGCCTTGGCGATCACCAGCGGAATCAGCTTCTCCGGGAAGTGATACGGGCCGTAGTTGTTGGAGCAGTTGGTGGTCAGCACCGGAAGTCCATACGTATGGTGGAAGGCGCGGACCAGATGGTCAGACGCAGCCTTCGACGCCGAGTACGGCGAGTTCGGGGCATACGGCGTGGTCTCGCTGAACTTGCCGGTTTCTCCCAGGGTGCCGTAGACCTCGTCGGTGGACACGTGCAGGAAGCGGAAGGCCGCACGCTGCTCGGCCGGCAAGGCCTTCCAGTAGTCGCGCACCGCTTCCAGCAGGCCCAGGGTGCCGACCACGTTGGTCTGGATGAAGGCGCCCGGACCATCGATCGAACGGTCCACATGGCTTTCTGCAGCGAAATTCAGCACCGCCTCCGGCCGATGCTCGGCCAGCAGGCCGGCGACCAGAGCCTGGTCACCGATATCGCCCTGCACGAACACGTGGTCGGGATTGCCATCCAGGCCACCCAGGGTCTTCAGATTGCCTGCGTACGTCAGTGCGTCGAGATTGATGACCTTGATGCCACGGGCGACCGCTTCGAGAACAAAGTTACCGCCAATGAATCCGGCACCGCCGGTGACAAGCCATGTGGGCACTACATGTTCTCCTGTTGATGATCCATGTGGGCCGCACCCGGCAACCCGACTCAGCGCGACAGGATACATCGGAGGCACCTTCACGACTGCCTTCACACCGTGAACAAGACGCATGGCCTCGCGGATTTTGCGGCATCGCAACAAAACCATACGCATTCGCATGGCGCCACGCCACCCGCTAGAATCGGGATCCCACCCCCGAACCGGTTGCTGTTGCAGGACCGGATGTTCCCCCAGCAAATGTGAGCCGGCCAGCGGCCGGCACTACAAGGACCCCGTACCAGATGAAAATCCTCGTCGCGTACAAGCGCGTGGTGGACTACAACGTCCGCATTCAGGTCAAGCCGGACGGTTCCGGCGTGGTCACCGACGGCGTCAAGCTGTCCCCCAATCCCTTCGATGAAATTGCCCTGGAAGAAGCCCTGCGCCTGCGCGACAAGGGCATCGCCAGCGAAGTCGTGGTTGCGACCATCGCACCGGCCGACGCCCAGGCGCACCTGCGCAACGGCCTGGCCATGGGCGCGAACCGTGCCATTCACGTCGTCACCGATCAGGCCATTCAGCCGCTGACCGCCGCCCGCACCCTGCTCAAGCTGATCGAGAAGGAACAGCCGGACCTGGTGATCCTGGGCAAGCAGGCGATCGACGATGACGCCAACCAGACCGGCCAGATGCTGGCCACGCTCTGGGGCCGTCCGCAGGCGACCTTCGCCAGCAAGCTTGAGATCGCTGACGGCAAGGCCACGGTCACCCGCGAGGTCGATGCCGGCCTGGAAACGCTCGAAGTGGACCTGCCGGCGGTGGTCACCACCGACCTGCGCCTGAACGAGCCGCGCTTCATCAAGCTGCCAGACATCATGAAGGCCAAGGCCAAGCCGCTGGAGACCCTGCAGCTGGCCGACCTCGGCGTTGAAGCCGCCGACACCTTCAAGACCACCCACTACGCTGCGCCGTCAAAGCGCAGCAAGGGTGTGATGGTCAAGGACGCAGCCGAACTGGTTGCCGCACTCAAGCAGAAGGGGCTGCTGTAATGAGCAAGATTCTCGTCATCGCCGAGCACCACGACGGCAAGCTCAATGCCGCCACCGCCAAGACCGTCAGCGCCGCCGCCGCCATCAGCGGCGCCAGCATCGACGTGCTGGTGCTGGCCGCCGACCCGGCCGCTGTCGCCGCTAACGCCGCAAAGATCGCCGGCGTCGCCAAGGTCCTGACCGTGGCCAACGCCGCCAATGCACAGGCCATCGCCCAGGTGCTGGCGCCGCAGATCGCACAGCTGGCCAAGGGCTACACCCACGTGTTCGGCCCGTCGACCACCTTCGGCAAGGACCTGATGCCGTGCGTGGCGGCCCTGCTCGGCGTCAACCAGGTCTCCGACCTGATGAGCGTCGAAGGCAGCCACACCTTCAAGCGCCCGATCTACGCCGGCAACGCGATCATCACCGTCGAAGCCCCGGCCGACCAGGTCGTGGTTGCCACCGTGCGTGCCGCGTCCTGGCCGGAAGCCGCCCAGGGTGGCAGTGCCGCCGTCGAAGCGGCCAGCGTCGACGCCCCGCTGCCGACCCACACCCGCTTCGTCGGCCTGGCCGCCGGTGCCAGCGACCGCCCGGACCTGCAGAGCGCCAAGCGCGTGGTCTCCGGTGGCCGTGGCGTCGGCTCGGAGGAGAACTTCAAGGTCATCTTCCAGCTGGCCGACAGGCTCGGCGCTGCCGTCGGCGCTTCGCGCGCCGCGGTCGATGCCGGCTATGTGCCCAGCGACCTGCAGGTCGGCCAGACCGGCAAGATCATCGCGCCGGAGCTGTACGTGGCCGTCGGCATCAGCGGCGCGATCCAGCACCTGACCGGCATCAAGGACGCCGGCACCATCGTGGCGATCAACAAGGACGGCGACGCGCCGATCTTCGAGATCGCAGATATCGGCCTGGTCGGTGACCTGTTCACGATCCTGCCGGAGCTGGAAGCGGCGCTCGGCTGATCCCAGCAAAGGAATCGCATAATCAATGAGTTATGCGATTCCTGGTTTTTTCCCGACCGGCAAGGATGCTGGACAGGATTACCCGCCTTGGCGGAGCCTGTCGCTATAATCGGCGGTCACCCCAGTTAGGACCGCATTGATGACGCTCCCGTGTTTCAAGGCCTATGACATCCGTGGTCGGGTTCCGGATGAACTCGACGCCAACCTGGCCAAGCGCATCGGCGCAGGCACGGCGGCATTGCTGGGGCCGGGACCGGTCATCGTCGGCCATGACATCCGCCTGAGCAGCCCGGAGCTGCTGCAGGCCGCGATCGAAGGGCTCACCGCAAGTGGCCGCGATGTCATCGACATCGGCCTGTGCGGCACCGAGGAAGTGTACTTCCAGACGTTCCACCGCCAGGCTGCCGGCGGCATCATGGTTACTGCCAGCCACAATCCGATGGATTACAACGGCATGAAGCTGGTGCGCGAACAGTCCAAGCCGATCAGCGGCGATACCGGCCTGTTCGACATCCGCGACTTCGCGGCCTCCGACGCGCCGTTGGGCAACGGTCACGGCACGGTCAGCCAGGATGCCGACAAATCGGCCTACATCCAGCACCTGCTCGGCTACATCGATGTCGCCAGCCTGAAGCCGCTGAAGATCGTCACCAACGCTGGCAACGGTGGTGCCGGCCTGGTGATCGACGCACTGGCCCCGCACCTGCCCTTCGAATTCATCCGCATCCAGCATGAGGCCGACGGCAGCTTCCCCAACGGCATTCCCAACCCGCTGCTGCCGGAAAACCGCGCGGCCACCCGCGACGCGGTACGCGAACACGGTGCCGACTTCGGCATCGCCTGGGATGGCGACTTCGACCGCTGCTTCTTCTTCGACGCCGATGGCAACTTCATCGAGGGCTACTACCTGGTCGGCCTGCTGGCCACCGCGCTGCTCGCGCGCCAGCCGGGCGGCAAGATCATCCATGACCCGCGCCTGACCTGGAACACCATCGAGCAGGTGCAGCAGGCTGGTGGCGTGCCGATCATGAGCAAGACCGGCCATGCCTTCATCAAGGAACGCATGCGCGCCGAAGATGCGATCTACGGCGGCGAGATGAGTGCGCACCACTATTTCCGCGATTTCGCCTACTGCGACTCCGGCATGATTCCCTGGTTGCTGATCGCCGCACTGGTCTCGCAGACCGGTACCCCGCTGGGCGAACTGGTCGCGGACCGGGTGAAGGCTTTCCCCTGCAGTGGCGAGATCAACTTCCGCGTGGAAGACGCCAAGGCGACGGTGGCCCACGTCCTTGCCCACTACCAGGCCGACGCACCGTTGCTGGATCATACCGACGGCGTCAGCGCCGAGTTCGCCGACTGGCGCTTCAACCTGCGCAGCTCGAACACCGAACCACTGCTGCGCCTGAACATCGAAACCCGAGGCGACGCCGTGCTGCTGGCGCGACGCACCCAGGAACTTACCGCCCTGATCGGCGGCAGCCCGGCTCATCATTAAGTTAAGTAAGGAAGGACTCCATGCTCCCCATCGTTCCCGTCATCCTCTCCGGCGGCTCCGGCACGCGCCTCTGGCCGCTGTCGCGTGAAGCCTATCCCAAGCAGTTCCTGCCGCTGGTCGGCGAGGACACGATGCTGCAGGCCACCTGGAAGCGCGTGGCGGACATCGCCGGCAAGGCGCCGATCGTGGTGGCCAACCAGGAGCACCGCTTCATGGCCGCCGAGCAGCTGCGCGAGTGCAATGTGCGCCCGCAGGCGTTGATCCTGGAGCCGATCGGACGCAACACGGCTCCGGCCATCGCGATCGCCGCGTTGCAGGTCCTGGCGGAGAACGACGACGCTCTGCTGCTGGTGCTTCCCTCGGACCACGTCGTGCGCAACGAGAATGCCTTCCACGCTGCGGTTGCCCAAGCTGCCAGCGCCGCCGATGCCGGCAAGCTGGTCACTTTCGGCATCGTGCCGACCGCGCCGGAAACAGGCTATGGCTACATCAAGGCGGGCCCCGGCGAAGGTGCACGCGCCGTCGAGCGGTTCGTGGAGAAGCCCGATCTGGCGACGGCCGAAGGCTATGTGTCTTCCGGGGAGTACTTCTGGAACAGCGGCATGTTCCTGTTCAAGGCATCGCGCTACCTGCAGGAACTGGAGCGGTTGCAACCGGCCATTCTCGTCGCTTGCCGCAGTGCGCTCGAGAAGGCCGCGCGTGATACTGATTTCGTGCGGCTGGACGCCGACGCATTCGCCGCCAGCCCGAGCGATTCGATCGACTATGCCGTTATGGAAAAGACCAGCGATGCCGCGGTCGTGGCAATGGATGCAGGCTGGAACGATGTTGGCTCGTGGTCCGCGCTGTGGGATGTGTCCGACAAGGATGCCGATGGAAATGCCTGCCACGGTGACGTGATCGCGCTGGACTGCCGTAACAGCTACGCCTACGGCAACCGCCTGATCGCGATGGTGGGACTGGAGGACGTAGTCGTTGTTGAAACCGATGACGCTGTTCTCGTCGGTCACAAGGATCGCGTGCAGGACGTCAAGTCGATCGTCGCCCAGATCAAACGTGATGGGCGCAGCGAAGCTGCGGCGCATCGCAAGGTTTATCGCCCCTGGGGCGCCTACGACTCCATCGATAATGGCGCACGCTTCCAGGTCAAGCGCATCACCGTCAAGCCGGGTGCAACCCTGAGCCTGCAGATGCATCACCACCGTGCCGAACACTGGATCGTGGTGAGCGGTACCGCGGAAGTCACCCGTGGCGATGACGTGATCCTGCTGAGCGAGAACCAGAGTACCTACATTCCACTGGGTGTGACCCACCGCCTGAAGAATCCGGGCAAGTTGCCGCTGGAACTCATCGAAGTGCAGTCCGGAAGCTACCTGGGGGAGGATGATATCGTCCGTTTCGAGGATCAATACGGACGAGCCGGGAACAAGTGAGGATGCAGATTACATCGGAAGCAGGAATTTCGGCGTCGGCAAGGAGCTGGGCATGATCGTGGGTAACGGGCTGCTTGCCTCCGCATTCAGCCCTGAATGGGTAAGCACCCATAACGCTGTGTTGTTTGCTTCCGGCGTATCGAATTCCCATGAGTCGCAGCCGGAAGCATTCCAGCGTGAGGCGGATCTACTATCAAGCCATCTGGAACGTTGCTCTGGCGCCTTTATCTATTTCAGCACCTGCAGCATTTCCGACCCGGACAGAGCAGCAAGCTTCTATGCAAAGCACAAGCTCGCCATGGAACGACGTGTCGCCCAGCACCCGGAGCACTTGATTCTTAGACTCCCTCAAGTAGTTGGACGAACATCCAATCCCAACACACTGACAAATTTTCTGGTTGACAAACTGAAATCAGGCCAGGTGATTCCGATATGGACGCATGCCCTGCGTTGCCTCGTTGATGTCGAGCATGTAGCCGCCGTGACAAAATCATTGATCGTCAGCGGATCAGAGCATCGCACGTACGAAATCGCGCCACCTGAGACGATCACCATGAGCCTCCTTGTTGATCTCCTGGAGGAGCTCCTTGGCGTACAAGCCCTCCGCTCCAACGTTGAAAAAGGCGGTGGCGCCATTCCGGATCCATCACTGATGCAGGAACTGGCTCCCAAACTGGGGATTGATATCAATCCCGGCTACATCATTCGACTACTGCAGAAGTACTATGGCCCCCGATCCGACTCTTGAACTCTCGGTCGTCATCCCCGTTTACCGTAGCGAGACGATCCTGCCTGCATTGGCGGCGAAGCTGGGCCAAACGTTACCTCTCAGTTTCGGCGACTCGTTTGAGGTGATACTCGTCAATGACTGCAGCCCTGATCGTTCATGGGATGTCATCGTCGAACTGGCACGCGAACGCCCTTGGCTCAAGGCTGTAAACCTCAGAAAGAATGCTGGTCAGCACAATGCCATCATGGCAGGGCTGAGGCTGGCGCATGGCAAGAAAATCGTTACGATGGACGATGATCTTCAGCACTCGCCTGACGATCTGCCCGCCCTGCTTGCCGCGCTCGGAGAGGACCAAGACGTCTGCTATGCGGGATTCCACAACAAGCGCCATGCGTTGTGGAAACGGGCCGGCAGTTCATTCAATGACATCATGGCAACCCTGCTGCTGGGCAAGCCGAAAGGACTTTACCTGTCGCCGTTCAAGGCAATGGTCTCCGGCGTTCGCGACGAGGTAGTCAAGTTCACAGGTCCACACGTCTATCTGGATGGCCTGATCCTGTCCACGACAAGTCGCATCACCAGCATCACGATCGACCACCACGCTCGCGCCGACGGCCAGTCGGGATACAGTCTGCGCAAGTCGATTTCACTCTGGCTGAAGATGGCAACCAGCTTTTCCATCCTTCCGCTGCGGGTGGCATCCATGCTGGGACTTGCATTCTCGGCGCTGGGATTCCTGCTCGCCATTGCCTTCGTCATCCAAAAGTTCACTGTTGACACGATGCCAATTGGTTGGTCGTCTCTTATCGTCTCAGCATTGATCATTGGTGGCGTGCAACTGCTCGCCGTCGGCATGATAGGAGAATACGTGGGACGCGTGCTTCTACATGTAAATGGTCGCCCGCAGACTGTCATCGAGTCGACTCGAAACATCAGCCTGTCATCGGGAGAGGATCGATGATTTCCATCCGCGCACTGGCCTCCGACCCGCGCCTGAAGCAATTCATCATCTACTCCATCTGTGGCGGCACCGGTGTCACACTGGATCTGACGACCTACACAACGCTGATCTATTTCGGCTGGAATTATCAACTCGCCAATGCAATCGGCTACGCCGCAGGAACGCTGGTGAGCTTCCTGCTGAACCGCCACTTCACATTCAAGACCTATGACCAGACGCTCCGACGCTTGGCATTGTTCTTCGGCACCGCCCTGCTTGGCTACCTGATATCCAGCGCATTGCTTTACTTGCTGGTTGCAGTGCTCCAATTGTCGCCACTTGTTTCCAAGCTGGTGACGCTGGCCGTCGTTCTCATTCTGCAGTTCTCGCTTAACCGCGCGGTCACCTTCCGCGCCTCAACGGACCCTTCCAAACCATGAGCAGCAACTATCACACCGCAATCGTTGGCGGCGGTTTCGCCGGCCTGACGGCAGCATACGAACTGGCGAAGGCTGGGAAGCGCGTCATTGTCCTGGAGCGTGATAACGAGCTCGGCGGGCTTGCAGGCGGCTTCAAGGTAGGGAATGAAGTCCTTGAGAAGTTCTATCATCACTGGTTCAACAACGACGTCGAAATTTTCAAGCTGATTGAAGAGCTGGGAGAGAACGACAACATTCTGCTGCGCCCCACGCGCACCGGCATGTACTTTTCCAACCAGTTCTTCCGGCTCAGTACACCTATGGACCTGCTCCGCTTCAAGGCGCTGCCGTTCATCGACCGGATCCGTCTTGGCGTCGCGGTGCTCCGTGCTAAATCGATCAAGGATTGGCGCCAGCTCGAGGGTCTCAGCGCGAAGGAGTGGTTGATCGACCTGTGTGGCCAGAAAGCCTATGACGTTGTATGGGACCCACTCCTGGTCGGAAAGTTCGGCGATGTTGCCGAAGACGTTTCGGCCGTATGGTTCTGGAAGAAGCTTGTGCTCCGAGGAGGCAGTCGCAGCAGCTCCGGGGATGAGGTCCTGGCCTACTACAAGGGCGGCTTCGCCGAATTGGCCAATCGACTGGGCGAAGCAATCATCAAGCTCGGAGGCGAGATCCGCCTCAACAGCGGCGCAACTGCAGTAACGTCTGACGAGGGGCACGCTACCGGCGTCCAGGTCGGAAGCGAGTTCATATCTGCGGACAACGTGCTTCTCTCCACAGCACTGCCGATCTCCGCAGGCCTTCTGGAGGGCGTCGCCGATGACGACTATCTACAGAAGCTCCGACGCATCCGTTACCTGGCCAATGTCTGCATGGTTCTGAGCCTCGATCGTAGCCTGTCCGATACTTACTGGCTCAACGTCAACGACCCCGGGTTCCCTTACGTGGGGGTCATCGAACACACCAACTTCGAGCCACCGAGCTCCTATGGCGGTCGTCACATCGTTTACCTCTCCAAGTACCTGCCGCCGCATCACCCGATGTACACCATGAGTGATGCCGAGCTGGTGGAGTTCTCCATCCCGCACCTGCAGAAGATGTTCCCGGAATTTGATCGCAGCTGGATTCAGGATCTGCATGTATGGCGCGCGGATTACGCACAGCCCATTGCAGAGAAGCACTACTCAAAGTTGATCCCTGGCCGCTGCACCCCGATCAGCAATGTATTCGTGACGAGCATGGCGCAGGTTTATCCAGAAGATCGCGGAACCAATTACGCAGTCCGTGAAGGGCGCGAGGTCTGCGCTCAGATCCTCAAGACGGGCAGGAACTGAACCAATGCTCGCAGTATCGGCCCGCAACGGGAGCGCGCATTGGCGCTCCCTCTTCGTGACGTTGGGGGGATGGCTTGCCATCTCGATCGTGACACTGTGGCTGCTGCTGCAGGTGCCAGCCGTGCGGACGGGAGATGGCTCTGAGTACTACGCGATGGAGGTGGCGCTTAGTGCCAGCAAGCATCCGTATCTGACCGAAGCCGACTGGAACGCGTACGACACGCTCTATCTCAGCGGCACCATCGAGTCCATGGTGCCCACCGACACGCTGAAGCAGTCGTTCCCTGCCTTGGTCAAGGACGGGCAATGGGATTTCAATCATTTCTGGATGTATCCCCTGCTCGCATCGATCGTTGCCGAGCCGGTGAGACTCATGGGATATGCGGTTTCGCACAACGCATCATTCCTGATGCTGCACGCGATGATGTTCAGCTCCCTGCTGCTGTTGGCATTCAGAACATATGGTGCCCGCGGCGTAGCTGCCGTAATGATCCTGACGCTTGCGTCTCCCATCTTCTGGTTTGTCAACAAAGTCCACACCGAGTTCTTTACCTTCTGTCTAGGTTGCGGAGCAGTACTGCTTACCGGGCGCCGTCAACCCGGCTGGGCCGCTGTGTGCCTAGCACTGGCATCCACGCAGAACATCAGCCTGGCAGCCCCAGCGGGTGTACTGGTTCTCGCCGATTTCCTGATGAAATGGCGTGCATCCTCCATCCCCCAGGCACTACGGGGGATGATGCCGCCTGCCGTACTGAGCTGCTGCCTGGTCTTGCTCCACCCGATCTACTACTTCATCCGACACGGTGCAATCACACCGCAATTGATTGCCGGTGGAGCATCAACAGATTCGGCAGGAATCATCAGGGGAACGGTATTTCTGTTTGATCCGGATGTGGGCCTGTTCCCCAATTGGCCCCTCGGTGCACTGCTCGTGCTCGCGTTCCTGCTCGTTCGTCGCGCACGCACCGATTACCGTGCCCCATTGATGATGACGCTTGTCATCAGCTATCTGGCCTTCAACCTGTATGCGCAGTCAGCTACAGAGAACGTCAATGCCGGAGCTACAGTCGATGTCGCGCGCTATGGCCTTTGGTATCTGTGCCTGTTCATTCCAGGGATCATTGCCCTGATAGATGCATTGATGGCAAGCCGACACCCTCGATCATTGGTCGCCATGGCAACCATCGGCCTCGCCTTGTACATTCCCTACAACATTTACACATACAATCCTTGGCGTTACGAGGACACAGGCACTCCGACGCGTGCCTCGCGGTTTGTTCAAGGCACGCTGCCTTGGGCATACGATCCGTTGCCGGAGATTTTCTTCGAGCGCTACTCCACTCGCGGCGAGACTGACACGCCGTTCTCGAGCGTTGTGGTCGGGGCCAACTGCAGAAAGCTGCTGGTGACCCGCAAGGACGATGAAGACCTTCAGGTACTGGGACGCGAACGTTGCGCGATGAGTGACGCCGTAATTCGGGCACTGGCTGAACCTGTCCTTCCAACAGGAAGCAGAGGGGTACGCTACATGGAGTTGACCCCAACCCAGATTAAAGAAGCTGCCCAGCCTATCCAACGTGGCGTACATAGTGTTGCCGAGGTTGAGGGCGTCTTTCTTTCTGGCTGGGCTGCACCCGAGGCCTGGGGGCGCTGGAGTTCAGCGCCCTCCGCCAGCCTGAGAATGAAGCTCCCCGACAACGCGAAGCTCCTTGTACTTCGGACGGAGGCCTTCGTCAACGAACGCCATCCTTCGCTGAAGGTTACTGCGGTCGTGAACGGTGTGGCTGTAGAGACGTACAGTTTTGAGGCAACGCGACCAACACGAACGATGACGCTTTCCATACCATCGAACAGCTCAACGCTCGATGTTCAGTTCTTGATCGACTCACCGATCTCGCCGAAGACGTTGGGCATGTCCGAGGATGTGCGCGATCTCGGCATCTCGGTCAGTGCAATCGAGGTTCGATAGCACCCAGGCTCGCTGAAAGGCTTGGAGGACGGCGCCGGATGTCGGCGCCCCATGCACAGAATTCCAACGGCTTCTGCGGCATAGTGGCGGCATCACAAGCAAGCGCTCTGTCTTGTATGCCTGCGATGGCAGGCATACACCCTGTTCTTCCCTGAAGGAGAGGCCCCTAGCATGTCCAACCCTAGTGCGAGCATTGATCCGGCAGCATTTCCCAGACAGCTGAACATTGGATGCGGCTTCGACAAGCGCGCCGATTTTCTGAACGTGGACCTGAATGATTTCCACGCCCCGGACCTGGTCAGTGACGCCTCGCGTCTTCCAATGCTGCCATCCCAGTACTACGTGCACATCCTGGCCAATGACGTCCTTGAGCACATTCCTAGAGCCAAGTGCCTCAGTACATTGAAGGAATGGAATCGACTGTTGGGAGTTGGAGGCACATTGCATATCCAGATCCCCAACATCGTCGGCGCATGCGCCTTGATCTCTTCCAACGACGCGCGTGATCCTGCCTACCACGACAGCATCGTCGCCTGTTTGTTCGGCACTCAGGGCTATACCGGGGACTACCATTTCAACAGCTTCACGCCAGAGTCCGCGCGCTGGTGGCTCAGCCGTGCCGGATTCGACGTAGTTGCGCTTAGCGAGCGCGACACATGGCTGCTTGAGATCGACGCCATCAAGACATTCCACGTCGAACCCGAGTACTGGATCGAGGATGGAGATGACAACGCCTTTGTGACGGCCATGTACGAAAAACTGCTCGCTCGGGCTCCAGACCCAGCTGGGCTGGAGTACTTCCTAGGCCGACTAAGTAACGGATGCGAGCGGGAGACCGCCATTGCCATCATGAGGCAATCGAATGAAGCTGAAGCTTTGCATGCCCAGATCAATGGTGACCGCCTGTAGGTCTTCGGTAGCGGCGCCAACACTGAAAGGATGACTTGGAGTAAACGATTCCGTTTACTCCAAGCAGTTGCAGGATGCCGCTCAGATGTACTTGATCACACGACTTGCAACAACATCCCACGAGAACTCCCGCTCCACCAAGGAACGCCCATGGCGCACCCTGGTTTCGACATCCTCGCCACTTGCATTGAGCAGACTGCGTACAACCTGCGACAGGTCTTCCCCGTCATAGATCCACGCCTCAGCACTGCTGACGCCAGTGCCTCTCGCACCAAATGCACTGGTTACCACCGGTGCGCCCGAGGCCATATAGTCGAGTAATTTCAGGTTGCTACCGCCACCCGATACCATTGGGTTGACCGCGAACGTTGCCGCACCGAGCAGCGCATCTTTCTCGTCGTCCGTGACCATACCAAGGAAATGAACATTCTCCGGAAGCACTCGATCCTTGAATGCGCCGGATGCACTACCAATGATGCAGAAATCCACATGCTTGAGTTCCTCAGCATGCCGGATCAGAACGTCCACGGCTTCGAGATTCGGACCGTGCCAACTGGCAAGCATCATCGCTACTGGACGATGCAATCCAAAGCGCGCAGCAAGCAGCTTTCGCGCCTCCTGATCACGGAAAGCAACTGAATCCAGATCAACACCGTTGACAGCAATGATGAAACGATCAGCGGCCACTTCGTGCCGCTCACCCAAGGCTCGCGCATCAGCGTCAGATACAGCAACGATCTTTGACGCCGTTTTGCACAACCAACCTTCGAGCTCATCAATCGCGGCGACCACAGAGTTCGCGCCTGGCGTATCCCCGTACATCCCCCGCTTCATCGGCGCCTCGTGATTATGTGCCTCGTACCATACAGTCGGGAGTTCTACGTCGCGGACCACTGCTGCCGCATATGGGTGCGAGGCAACCAGCAGGGCAGCATCTGGCAGCAGTGAAAGCAGGATTCTTCGATACTCGGGAGTCAGGTCTGGTCGCATCGCGAACGCAACGTCGGATGCAGGCTGCCATCCAAGGCTTTGCGAAACCACACGCTCGTGATCCTGCTGTTCCTGCGTTACTGGCACAACGATCTCACGCAGGCCGGGTGCGATCTCCCGATCAAGCATGGCGTCGGATGCACTGGTCAGCGCGAGGATAATGACATCGTGATGTCTCGCGATTCTTCTCCAAAGGTGGAATATACGCGCCTGACCACCACCGCGTGGCGGAAACACCGGGAAGGAGCTGAGGACGACAATTCGCTTTCTCACGCGAGCCGATCTGCTCCCGGCGACAAAGCTATTGGCTTGAGTCGACGTAACTGGGCCGAGCAGGACAGATGCAACGTTTGGCCAGTTTGCGACCCCAGCGATACGATCCCGCGCAACCCGTCCCATCTCGGCGGTGCGATTCTTGTCGAGCGCCGCCTTGTTGAACGCAGCGGAAAGCGATGATGGCGTCGGCTCACAGATCCAACCTGTTACGCCATCCTCGACGAACTCAGTCGGACCGCCCGAGTCACGGGTCGTGATCACTGGCTTGCCCGACGACATTGCCTCAAGGGTGATCAGACCGAGATCTTCATCCTGCGGCACAAATGCCACACAGAGCGCATTCCTGTAGTAGTCCGCGAGGTGTTCATCGCCTACATAGCCGACGAACTCAATTCGCGCATCTTCACCCGCGAGCTGCTTCAGAACCGAAAGCTGCGGACCAGTACCTGCAATGAGCAACCTTGTCTCGCCCTTGGTCTGCCGCATGGCCTGCACCAGTAGATCGATTCGCTTTGGTGCATCCAGCCGACTGACCGTAAAGATGTAGTCCTGCGCGTCAGGTGACTTGGGAACCAGGCCGCTGGGAGGCACGGCGACATGAACTTGAGCTTCTGCGGGGAAGTACGACTTACGTTTCGCCACAGTTGCAGAGATAGCGCTGAACACCGAGACGTCACGCATGGCAATGGCATCAAGCCGGTGGACTACGCTACGTACAAGAGGACTGGGCAAGGCTGTCCACGCCGAATTCCCGCCCTCCCGCAGAACCTTCTGCGCAGCATCGAAAATCGCAGGAAGATCGTACCTGTCGAAATGCTTTCTATTGACGATACTCCACAGCTTCTCAACCTCAGCCGGCGCACCTGCTGGAAGTGAAAGCCCCATCTGCTGCTCCGGATACGTGTCATACAATCCGCGCAGACAATGTGCCATGTAGATACGATGATCCGGGTGTCGGACCATCCAAGCCGGATACTTGACGCTGATGATTGAATCGAAATGCGTCAGATCCAGGAGCGAGAACCTCTCATAACTGGTCATCAGCGATTCGAAGTCGTACTCGGGGCTGGGGACCTTGATCAGTTCAACATGGACATCTCCAGCTCCATTGAGGTAACCGGCAAGAGACCAAGTCAGGTTCTCGATTCCACCGTTAACGAACGGAACAGGACTGGGGGAGACTATCGCTATCGTCTTCTTCATGATTCGCCAGGTTATTCAATCAAGCAGTGTCGAAATTACGTTGTCCCAACTCACGTTCATCGCAGCATAGCGGTCAAAACCGGAAGCTCCGTGCTCAACCGCAAGTGTTTTACTGGCATACGCCTCAATGGCTTCGGCAACTGCTTCGGCGGTGGGATCCAACACCCGTCCATTCAAGCCGTCCTCCACAAACTCGAGAACGCCTCCTGAGTCCTTGCAGGTAATTACCGGCTTGGCAGACAGCATTGCTTCAAGCGTGATGTAACCGTAGTCCTCGCGATAGGGCGCGAAAAACACCGCGCGTGCGTTGGCATAGTAGGCACGCATTTCCTCATCCGTGACCGCACCAACCAATGCGACCCTATCCTGCAGCCCGAGTTCGGCGATCCGCCTGCGAAGATCACCCTCTGCCCCTCCTGTCCCTGCGATGATCGCCCGAAGCGGCGACCTCACCTTGGCCATGGCATTCACAAGCAGCATTTGCCGCTTGAGCGGCTCCAGACGGGATGGTGCGAATATGTAAGGCAGCGAAGGACCGGTGTGCAGCAACTCCGCATTCTTCGGTGGGTGATAGATGGGGCTGGAGCTGACACCGTTGAATCGCTCCAAACGCTCACTTACCGTCTCGGCAATTGTGTAGCGTCTGGAGATGGCACCGAGATGCCGGGTGTCAAACTCATGAACCAGGCCCTTTACTCTCAGCTCATCAGGAGATGCATTTGCGCCAGGACCGTACTCGGTATCCCAGAGCTCATAGCAAGCGCGATGCTGATGCAGCAACCAGAGTCGTGCGTCTGGATGCGCAGCGCCATAGCACGGAAACTTCAGGTGGATGACCTTGTCCACCTGACCTGCGCAGAAACTGGACAAATCCTGTGCAGCCCACCAGTTCATCGATGCTTCCACACTTGAAGGAGGCGAAAACCTGAACGGATTGGTCAACAGATCGACTCTGTATCCGCGCAATGCGATTTGATCCCTCAGATTTTCCGCGAGGATTTCGCCGCCTCCGCGAATGAACGGAACCTGCACCGATGTAATGAGCACACCCATTTTATCGAGTTCCGCCGTCCCTGACGCGCCGCAGATCGGCGTCGACCATCATGCAGATCAGTTCCTGCAATGAGGTCTTCGGCGACCAGCCCAGCTTCTCTTTGGCCTTGTCCGGATTTCCCAACAGCACATCGACTTCCGCAGGGCGGAAGAACTTCTCGTCAATTACGAGGTGATCCTCGGCCTGCAGACCCACATGTTCGAAAGCAATCCGGCACATCTCGCGCACCGTGGTGGTCATGCCGGTTGCGACGACATAATCGTCTCCCTTTGGCTGCTGCGTCATCAGCCACATTGCTTCGACGTAGTCGCCGGCAAAGCCCCAGTCACGCTTGGCATCAATGTTGCCCAAACGCAGCTCCTTCTGTTTGCCAAGCTTGATCCTGGCAACAGCGTCGGTGACCTTGCGGGTTACGAACTCGATGCCGCGCAGCGGTGATTCATGGTTGAAAAGGATACCGCTGGAAGCATGCAGGCCGAAGCTCTCGCGATAGTTCACCGTTGCCCAATGCGCCATGAGCTTGGCGACACCGTAAGGACTACGCGGATAGAACGGCGTCGTCTCGCTCTGCTTCTCGGCCTGAATCAGGCCAAACATCTCACTGGTTGATGCTTGGTAGAAGTGAGCTTCCGGATTGACGATGCGCACAGCCTCCAGAACATTCAGCGCGCCGACACCATCGACCTGGGCAGTCAGGATAGGCTGCTGCCAGGACGAACCGACAAAGCTCTGGGCAGCCAGGTTGTAGACCTCGGCTGCGCCTGAACTCTGCATCGCACGGATCATCGACGAAAGATCGGTGAGGTCGCCGTCGTGAAGCACGACGTCGGAGGCGATACCGAGTTCACGCAAGCGCCAAAGCGTATCGGTACTGCGGCGCGCCAGCACGCCGTGCACGTTGTATCCCTTGGAAAGGAGCAACTGCGACAGGTAGGCGCCATCCTGGCCGGTGATCCCGGTGATAAGAGCATTCTTATGGGTCATTATTTCGTCCTTACGTCCATTAGTATCTGTTCAAGTGTCGTCTCTACCGGAATCCTGGGCATCCAGCCGGTATGTATCCTTAGCAACTCCGGAGACGACCACATCCGTCGCTGCTCCGAGGGCCGCATCCTCTTTGGGTCCTGCCGCACTTCGGCAACTACACCTGCCTGTGCCAGCAGCATCTCCAGCAATGATCTGACCGTGCGCTCCCGCCCCGACCCGACCACATACGTTGCCCCAGAACGCCCCGCGGACAACATTGCCGCATAGGCCGCCACCACGTCCCGGACATCGGTGAAGTCGCGGGTGACATCAATATCCCCGGCCTCGATCACGGCGCTTCGCTCTCCGTCTCTGATCTCCACGACCTGACGTGCGAGCGAAGGGACAACGAAGCTCGCAGATTGTCCGGGGCCGATGTGATTGAAGGGACGCGCAATCATAACGTCCAGCCCCTCGGTACGGTGCCATTGCAGACACAATTGCTCAGCGGAAATCTTGCTGACGCCGTAGGGGCTTCGCGGGTGCGGGATTGTCCTTTCGTCTACCGGCAAATCCACCTCGGCAACCTGCCCATAGACATCGCCAGAACTGACGTAGACCATCCGGCCATTGAATGCTGCGGCCCTCAGCGCAAGCAACAGATTGAGGGTGCCTAGCAGGTTGATCTCTATGGTTTCTGCAGGATCATCGAACGATCGCGGAACGAAGCTCTGCCCGGCAAGATGCAGCACGAGATCCGGCTTGAGCTCCAGCACTGCGGCTGCAACCGAAGCGGCATCTCGAAGATCGACCGAGCGCGGCAAGGCCTGAACGACGACGTCGCCAAAGACTCCCTGCGCAGCGGCAGTGATCACGTGCCCCCCGACAAACCCAGAGCTTCCTGTCACCAGAAGTCGTTTGATGGATGAGGTCATATCGCAGCCTTCCGACCGACAATCGCGTAGTCGGCAGGAAACGATACTTGCTTGAGCAGGAAATTGACGACATTGCTGGTGGCATCGTCGCCTTCAAGGGGAGTGGGCACGTCCATCTCACGTCCGTACGTGAGACGCTCGATTCTGGCCTCTTGGAATCCTCGCTGCTTGACAAGCCAGGCGAGGCTCGCCGGAGGAATCGGATTCCGGTGCGTAGGATCAAGATAGAACCAATGCGCGCCTACCATCAGGTTCTCCGGATTGGGCGTCTCCAGGATCAGACTACCCCCCGGCCTCAGTACCCGCAGGGATTCATCAATCAAGGCGATTGCAACTTCATAGGGCAGATGCTCGACCAAGTGCATGGACGTGACAGCCCCAATTGAACCGTCGGGAATCTCACGAAGGAGCGCAATGGCGTCGCCCTGTGCTACGTCGAGACCAAGCGATCTGCAATGGTCAACGAAGCTCTTGTTGAGATCGATGCCGCGACCTACCCACTGGTTCTCACGGACCAGCTCAAGCCATTCGCCTCGCCCACAACCAATATCGAGGATGGGGCCATCACTGGAACCTGCGCCACACTCCTTCATCCAGGCGTTGTAGGGCTCGACCTTGCGAAGAAGGCTCTCACGGCTTCCGCGGAACGCGTCTTCGAACGCAGCATATACTTGATCTGATATCCCTGCGGAAAGCTGTTCCGGGCTGGTCGACAGCTCCTGGCTGGCTCGGGCTTCGCTCTGCTGACCGATCACCTGCAGCGCTCGGGCCATCTCACCTAGACGCGCGGCCACCGAGTCATACAACTGCTCCACCTCGCCGGTGCGCTTTTCCAGAAGACCATGGGAATGCTCCGCGTCGGCATGCTGTCCTTTGATGAGCTGCTGCCCCTGCTCCAGTTCCACAAGCCGACCGGATGCCAGCTCATGCAATGCATTCGCCTCGGCAACGTGCCCATTGATCAGGTCAAGCGAGAGCTCCGCCTCGACGAGGCGCCCGATCACCAGCTCATGTTCCTGATGTGCCTCAGCAAGACGAACACTCATCAGGCCCTGCGAACGTTCCAGCTCGGAAACCCGCCCAAGCACCAGATCATGCAACCGATGTGCCTCAACAAGACGCACATTCAACAGATCCTGAGAGCGCTCCATCTCGGCAACGCGCCCGCTCAGCAGATCATACGCACGCTTCAATCCTGCATGGGTAGCCTCGAGACGAATGTACTCGTCTCTTGAAACGTGGTCATTCTCAAGGCTGTCTGTCCTGCTTGAAAGCGTACTGGTCTGTCCGGAAGCATCGTCAAGCGTGCGCAGGCGCGCGCTGATATCAGCGAGCTCCCGCTGCATCTGTATGGATTCGAGAGCGCGTGCATTGTCGTGCATGCGGAGCTGGAATTTGATCCGGGAGATTCCCAACAACGCGTGCGACCAACGGACCACTGGGCCGACGATGCGCCGCCGGCTGACCCGGCCAATCTGATACGGCAGCCACAAGCCACGGATCGGCACATTGTGGCTTCGTCCCTCCGCTGACCAGCGAAGTACGCCAAGAATATCAACCTTGGACAGCGTCCCGGCTCGCAGCAACCCGAGGTAGTACTTCTCTCCACCTGGATCAGGCGCACGCCCAAGCGCTGCCATGTAGGCTGCATGAATAAACTCTACATCATAGAACGAGTAGATCTCGGCTGCAGAGTAGCTTTCCTTGCGAGGAAGGGTGCGGATTCGCTGCTCTGCAGCAACCTTGGCAACCGCATGGCGGCGCCGATCAAAACTGAGCTTACGAGCCGGCGAAGGCGCGGCCGTCGAGATGCGAGCGATAATCTCCTCGATCGTCATGCTCTCAGGCACATCTTCTTCGGTGACAGCTCGCCCGGGCACAGCGACTTCCATGCGTATCGCATTCATGAGCCGGACGGGATCAAGGGGCTGGTTCTCAGTGTCAGTCATGTAAAAAGCTTCTCCACCATCAACGCAGTAGCGTCAACTGTTTGGTGATCGTAATTGCAGGCGGGATCCAAGCACTTCCAACGAAGGTCGGTCGATCGGCATTGGCCACGGTGAACACCATTGCCAGATCACGCCACTGGTAGTTCTTGACCAGGTGCGTTTCGGTACTCGACAGCGCTACAGATATCGAGTAGGAGCCAGTTCCCAGCCCTGCATTGAAGGCAACATCAAAAGCCACGCGCTCCCCCTTTCGAAGGTTCGCGAGGGGTTGTTCAGTGTAATGAGTATTCGTTCCAAAAATCGCCTGTCCCAAGCGATCCCGGATCATGTATCCGAAAACGAGCTGATCAATGTCTTCATTGATGACAACCTCGGCACGAAGTACCACCTCCTGCCCTACCAGCACATACTCAATCGCTCTACCGGTTTCGTCCAGCAGTTTCAATTCCTCGATCACGGCCTCACCTGTCCCGGACTCTGTCACAACGCGCCCCTCCGCATTGGACTCAGAGCGGACGGTGCTGTTCTCCTTTTCGGCGATCAAGGCGTTGTAGTAATCGAAAACCTGCTGAGGCTCACCGTCGAGCACAAGCTTTCCTTGATCGAGCAGCACAGCACGATCGCAAAGTGACTGGACAGCAGTGGGATCATGGGAAACGAACAGCAGCGTCGTTCCAGCCTCACGGAACTCCCGGATCCGCTGGAAGCACTTATGAATGAAGTACGCATCGCCGACAGAAAGCGCTTCGTCAACGATAAGCATATCCGGACGAAAGGCCGTGGCTACACTGAATGCCACGCGCATCTGCATACCACTGGAGTAGGTTCGTACCGGTTCATCAAAGTAGGATCCGATCTCGGCGAATTCCTCGATCGCCGGGAGGGCCCTTTCGATCTCATCAATCGGATACCCCATGAGCCCAGCCGCATGCCTGGCATTCTGGCGACCAGTCAATTCGACATTGAACCCCATGCCAAGCTCAAGAATCGCGGCCACTCTACCCTGAAGATGAATCGCCCCCTCGGTAGGACGAGTCGTACCGGTAATCATTTTCAGAAGGGTGCTCTTACCCGCGCCGTTCTGACCGATGATCCCAACCGCCTCTCCTGGGCCTACCGAGAAACCGATATCCCGTAGAACCCAATGCTCGGATCTGGCCAGGGTAGGAAAACCGAACCACGAAAGCACGCGGGCCCATTCTGAACCCCACTCGCGATATGCCTTGCCTACCTTTTCAACCTTCAGCTGCCCACTCATAGCGAATCCACCATTTCAGCACTGGCACGACGGAAAACAGCGAGTGCGACGCAGGCGACGGCTACCGTTGCAAGAACGAGTCCAGCCAGGTCCCCCCAAAGCGGCGGCCTATTGAATACAAGAACGTTCTGGTAACTGGTAACCAACGGGTATAGCGGGTTGAACTTGAAAAGATCCCGATAGCGATCTGGCAGGATCGCAACACTATAGACAATCGGCGTGAGCCAGAAGAACGCCTGCAGAAAAACGGGGACAATCTGCCCTATATCACGCATGAAGACATTCATCACGCCCAACAGCATGCCCACTGCCATGGAAAGACTCACTGTAATGAGAATCAGCACTGGCAACCACCAGGCTTGCGAACCAGGCATGTGACCCAGGCACAGGAAGACTCCGAATATTGCCGCCATCAACAATAGATTGTTGACCAGCATTGACCCGCCAGCAATTATGGGCAGGCAGATTCTTGGAAACGCCATTTTGCGCAGAAGATTTCCATTATCCACAAACAAGCTGGTGAACTTCCCAAGTGTTTCCGAGAAGAGCGTCCAGCACAGTATTCCTGAAAGCAGATACAGCGCATATGCAAACTTGTTGTCCACGCCAGGAAGCTTGGCCGCCAGCACTTCGCTAAGTATCAAGGCAAAGATGAGCACTTGGACCAAAGGATGAATGATCATCCAAAGCCCTCCCAGCTTACTGCGAACAAAGCGCAGCCGGAGTTCGTTCTTTATCGACGACGCGATGAAGTAGCGATACGCCCAAATAGCCGCAAATGTTTCACGCATTGCCACAACCTCCGTCAGGCTTCTCTTTTCCAGACATTACTTCCGCGATCCTCGCGTTGATCAGGGACGCACACCGCTGCGGCGATAGAACGTGATGAACCTTGGCAGATCCCGCCTTCGCGAGTTCATGACGAAGGTCTGGATCATCCATCAATCGGCGCATATGACGCGCCGCGTCCCGTACATCAGCAGTTGCCCACCGATCGCCAGCCTCATGTGGATATTCTCCCTCGCCCACCATCTCCAACCTGTAGTCGACAAGCGCTGCAGATCCAGCGTCCATGAACTCCATGTTGCCCGACCATCCAGTTGCCATGACAGGCTTGCCAAGCCACATCGACTCAGCCATGCCAAGTCCGAATCCTTCTGCCCGGTGCAAGGAGACATAGACGTCGCAACAGCGTTGCAGTGCGCCAACATGCGCGCCATCAATCAGATCGTCGCGGACCAGGATGCGAGGATCGGACCGGGCCTGATCCAGGAATCGCTGGAAGGCCTCCACATGCCGATGCCCATTGATGGTCTTAAGAAGAAGTCGTACTGATGGATCATCAGGGAAGGCCAGTTTGAAAGCATCGATAGCTGCCTGCGGGTTCTTGCGTGCAATCCAGGAGTTGAAATCGAAGGTGCAAAGGAAGATGAACGAATCTTCTTCGAGGCCGAAGTCCGCGCGAGTGAGCTCACTTGTTCTTGGACCGCCAACCGGTAACGGCACGCAAAGCACCGGCTTGGACGTTACACGTCTGAACGCGCCCGCAACGAACTCCGATGCAACAAGAATCTCGTCGACCCGCTCGATCACAGGCAGCCAACTGGAGGGAATGGTCTCAAGCTCCCAGAACCAGCAAGCGATGAGGTGCTTGTGCTTGAGTCGCTCCGGACCAATCTTCTGGAGGGCCTCCTCGAAGTAGTCCGGGTTCACGAAAATAAGGCTCACGGGATAGGGCGCCACCTCTCCAAGCTGCTGCTGGAGGCTGTCGTCTTGCCATCCATGAGGCAGATCGAGCTCGAGATCGACCAGAGCCACAGGCGTTCCCGCCTCCATCAGTGCCCGAGCATAGTATCGAGCACTTTCCGCCAGACCGAACTGCCCACGAAGATAGCCGAACACATTGATGCCCGCGCGCTCTCCATGCCGGCTTTCGCCGGGCAAATTCTGCAATCCAACTGGCGGCAACTCCACTTTCCAGTTTGGCGTCCGGACAAACCGCGTGTTCTCGCTGGCCTTCAGCGCAGCTCGATGCATGGCGTTCAAGCGGACAGATCTGGGCAGCAATAGGCGTGCCAGCCCTCGCACCATCGGCCGTTGGTAGATCCACATCAGCACCTTGAGCATTGTCATGGACTCAGGTGCCTCTCGAATCTGTAATGGACAGGTCCGCACATAACTGGGGCGCGGCCACTCAACCCAACGCCCGTTCCAGATCCACCTGCAGATCCCCCAGCTCTTCAACACCCACGCTCAACCGCACCAGCGCATCACTGATGCCCAGCTGTTCGCGGCGCGCGACCGGGATCGAGGCGTGGGTCATCACCGCCGGGTGGTTGACCAGGCTCTCCACGCCGCCCAGCGACTCGGCCAGGGTGAACAGCTCGGTCTTCTCGCAGAAACGCTTGGCCGCCTCGAAACCGCCCTTGAGCACGATCGAAACGATACCGCCGTAGCCGGCCATCTGCTTGCCGGCGAGTTCGTGCTGCGGATGCGACGGCAGGCCCGGGTAGATCACCTTCTCCACCGCCGGGTGCTTTTCCAGCCACTGCGCCAGCGCCAGCGCGTTGGCACAGTGCGCCTTCATGCGCAGCGGCAGGGTCTTCAAGCCACGCAGGGCCAGGAAGCTGTCGAACGGACCCTGCACGCCCCCCACCGAGTTCTGCAGGAAGGCCATCTGCTCGGCCAGTTCGGCGTTGTCGCCAACCACCACCATGCCACCGACCATGTCCGAGTGGCCGTTGAGGTACTTGGTGGCCGAATGCAGGACCAGGTCGGCACCCAGGTCCAGCGGGCGCTGCAGCATCGGCGAAGCAAAGGTGTTGTCCACCACCACGATCAGGCCATGGCGCTTGGCGATGGCGGCGACCGCGGCGATGTCGACGATCTTCAGCATCGGGTTGGTCGGGGTCTCGATCCAGACCATCTTCGTCTTCGACGTGATCGATGCCTCGAACGCAGCCAGGTCGGTCAGGTCGACGAAGCTGAAATCCAGCCCGGCGGTGCGCCGACGCACGCGCTCGAACAGGCGGAAGCTGCCCCCGTAGATGTCATCCATCGCCACCACGTGGCTGCCGGCATCCAGCAGTTCGATCACGGTGGAGCTGGCCGCCATGCCCGAGGCGAAGGCGAAGCCGCGGGTGCCGCCTTCCAGCGACGCCACGCAACGCTCGTAGGCGAAGCGGGTCGGGTTGTGGGTACGCGAGTACTCGAAACCCTGGTGCTCGCCCGGGCTGGACTGGGCGTAGGTCGAGGTGGCATAGATCGGCGGCATCACTGCGCCGGTGCTCGGGTCCGGCGACTGGCCGCCGTGGATGGCCAGGGTGGCCAGGGCCAGCGCACGGTCGGTCGAAGAGGAGTTGGACATGTCGTTTCCTGAATGGCGCCGACCTGCGGCGCCGTCAAAGGATCGGGAGTCTACCAGCGGGGCCTTAATGACCTTTGACGCAGATAAACCTGAATTCAGTGGCGATCTGTGACGATCTGCAGGGATCTTCGCCCTACTGCACGCGACGGCGCAGATAGTTCAGCAGGTCGATGCGGGTGATCAGGCCCAGGAAGCTGTTGCCATCCATCACGATCGCCACCTGGCCACGGTCGAACACCGGCAGCAGGGCCTCGATCGGCGATTTCACGTCCAGCCGGTCCAGCTTGCTGACCATCGCAGTGGCGACGGTGTCGCGGAAGCGCGCTTCATCACCATAGACATGCAGTAGCACGTCGCTTTCATCGACGATGCCGACCAGCTGGTCGCCGTCCATCACCGGCAGCTGCGAAACGTCGTACAGCTTCATGCGCTGGTAGGCGGTGGTCAGCAGGTCGTTCGGGCCGATCACCACGGTGTCACGCTGGCCGTACGGGCGCAGGATCAGGTCGCGCAGGTCGCCGTGCTGCGGGCGCTGCAGGAAGCCGTTGTCCAGCATCCAGTAGTCGTTGTACATCTTCGACAGGTACTTGTTGCCGGTATCCGGCACCAGCACCAGCACCTTCTTCGGCGTGGTCTGCTCGCGGCAGTACTTCAAGCCGGCGGCCAGCAGGGTGCCGGTGGACGAGCCACCGAGAATGCCTTCTTTGCCCAGCAGTTCGCGCGCGGTGTGGAAGCTCTCGGCGTCGCTGATGGCATAGGCCTTGGTGACACGGCTGAAATCGGAGATCGACGGCAGGAAGTCCTCGCCGATGCCTTCCACCAGCCAGCTGCCCGACTTGTCGTTGAGGTTGCCCTCATTGATGTACTCGGCCAGGATCGAGCCGACCGGATCGGCCAGCACCAGTTCGGTCTTCGGCGACAGCTTGGCGAACGCGCGCGACAGGCCGGTCATGGTGCCGGAGCTGCCGCAGCCGAACACGATGGCGTCCAGATCGCCGCCCATCTGCTCGAGGATCTCCGGGCCGGTGCCGAATTCGTGCGCGGCCGGGTTGTCCGGGTTGCCGAACTGGTTGATGAAGTAGGCGCCCGGGGTCTGCTCGGCGATGGTCTTGGCCAGGTCCTGGTAGTACTCGGGGTGTCCCTTGGCCACGTCCGAGCGGGTCAGGCGCACTTCGGCGCCCATCGCCTTCAGGTTGAAGATCTTCTCGCGGCTCATCTTGTCGGGAACGACCAGGATCAGCTTATAGCCCTTCTGCTGGGCGACCAGCGCCAGGCCCAGGCCGGTGTTGCCGGCCGTGCCCTCGACCAGGGTCGCGCCCGGCTTCAGATCCCCACGCTGTTCCGCCGCTTCGATCATCGACAGGCCGATGCGATCCTTGATCGATCCGCCCGGGTTGGCGCTCTCGAGCTTCAGATAGAGCTCGCAGACGCCGGTGTCCAGGCGCTGGGCCTTGACGATCGGGGTCTGGCCGATGAGTTCGAGGACGGAAGAATGGATGGGCATTCGGGGGCTGTCGGTTCGCGCCGCACGGGGCAGGACCGATGATTATCCGCTGGATGACGTTGAAATGTCAGGTCGGAATCGGCCTACCCGGCCGCCCACCCCGAAAGAGATGCGGGCGGCCCCGGATCGACGAGGAGACCGGTACCACCCGCATCGGTGAGTTGTGCCTGCAGGCCAAGGCACCACCGCCTGTGGTGCCTTGGCGCGGCCGCCTCATCGGCGGTGCCGCGATGCCGGGGCAGGAGCGCCCGGCGGGGCCATCACTGGCCGGGGTCACGCCGTTCCGGGCGCGACGGGGTGCGTCAAAGCGTGGGGGACGTCATCGGGAGCGGTGTTTCGTACATTCGCAGAAGTCGTTGCTTGGCCAGCAGCTTCTCGCGCTTCATGCGACCCAGGGTGACATCATCGATCGGGAGTACGCCCAACTCCGCGTCCATGCACTTCTTGTTCAACTTGCGGTGCTGGTCATGGAGTGCCCTGAACTCCGGATCACGCGCGCGACGTGCGTCGATCTCGCTCTGGGGCTGATCTTCAAACATGATGGACCTCCTTCGACAGATACACGAACGCCCCGGCCGCAAGGCACGGGGCGTTGTTCATGGAGGAGTGCCGGTCGATGGCCACCTGGACGCCTGCAACGACCTGCGGCACTGGCCTGCGCACGTCGATCTGCTGCGGTTCGCACCCTGCTTGCATCGGCCCGGCCCTCCCATCGTCCGGTCCGCGGCATTGCGTCCCGGACGATTGACCCTACGCCTGCTCCGGGCGGGGTTCAAGCCCCTGCGTCAAAAAGACCGAACCCCGCCGGGGCGGGGTTCAGGCTGAATGCTCATCGCAACGAAAAACAAACAATATCAATCAATTACGGGGCGATGATGACCTCGGCCGAGCGCGCCCGGGTGGAGGCCGCCTTCTTGCCGCTGACCTGGATCCGGTTGCTGGCGACCCCGGCTGCGACCAGGGCGTCGCGCAGCGCTTCGGCACGCTTCTGGCCCACGCCATTGGCATTGTCGTAGGCCTCGATGCGCAGGCGGCCCTTCTTGCCGATGTTCAGGTACTCGGCCAGCGCCTTGGCCTGGTTGCGGGCCCCACCGGACAGGCTGGAGGCGCCGGCGGCGAACGCGTCGCCATTGAAGGTGAAGACTTCGCCACGGCCATCGAACTTCGAGCCCGGCAGCTTCTGCCCGGACACCAGCTCGGCTTCCTCGCGGGCCAGCTTGGCGGCGTTCTGCTGGGCGGCGCTGAGGCGCTGCTGCTGCTTGCCGGCCACGCTGGTCAACGCATTCTCGGCATCCTGGCGGGCCAGGGTCTCGGCCTCGGCGGCCTGGCGCAGGCGCTCGGCCTCCTCGGCCTGCATCTGCGCCTGCATGCGCAGCTGCTCGGCTTCCTGGCGGGCGCGGGCCGCATCGCGGCGGCTGGCCTCGATCAGCAGATCGCTGCGGGTACGTTCCAGGCGGTCGACCTCACGCGCGGCCATCGCGGTACGCACGGCGGTCTCGGCGATCTCCACCCGGCGCTCGGCCAGATAGGTGGCCAGTTCCTGGTCGCGGCGCTTGGCCTTGTCCAGGGTGGCGATCGCCTGCTGGGCCTGCATGCGCTCGAACGCGCCCAGCTCAGCGGTGTCGGGGTTGGCCTGGATGGCCATCAGGCGCTGGCTCAGCTGCGCCACCATCGGGTTGTCGGCGGCCACGGCCAGGGTCGGCAGCGCCAGCAGCGCGGCCAGGGTTGCGGCAGTCATCGGCTTCACCGGCGGTCCTCCCCGGTCGACAGCTGGCGTTGCAGCTGGTTGACCTCGTTGCGGCGCAGCTGCAGCTGTGCGGTGACGGTGGCTTCCTCGCTGCGGACGCGGGCCAGGTCGGCGTCGGCGGCGGCACGCAGGGCCATCGCCGGGGCGTTCTTGCGCTCGCGGCGGTCGCCGGCGGCGCGCTGGGCCTGCTCCAGCCCCTGGCGGGCCAGCCCGATCAGGTCCGGGGCGTACTGGTCGGCATCGGCCTGGGTGGCCTTGTCCACCGCCTGCCGGGCCTGCGCCAGTTCCAGCGCGGCGTCCTGCGCCCAGGCGGGGGCAGACAGTGCGAATGCAAACGCCATCACATACAGGCCATGGCGCATTCGTGCGAAGCTAAGTCGTTTCATTGGGGAGGCCGTACCGGTTGTCGGTTCACGGCCATTGTCGTCAAGCCGACACCGTGCTGGCAACGGGCGTCGGCCGTTTCGTTGGGGAAAATTCGCAATGGATATCGGCTACTTCCTGAAGCTGATGACCGAAAAGAACGCTTCGGACATGTTTCTGACCACCGGGGCACCGGTCTACATCAAGATCGAGGGGAAGCTCTATCCGCTGGGCAATACCGGCCTGCCGCCGGGCATGGTCAAGAAGATCGCCTACTCGCTGATGGATGAAGGCCAGGTGCCGCAGTTCGAGCGCGAGCTGGAGCTCAACATGGCCATCGCCCTGCCCGATGCCGGGCGCTTCCGCGTCAACGTGTTCAAGCAGCGGGGCGAGGTCGGCATGGTCATCCGCGCCATCCGCAGCCGCATCCCGAGCATCGAGGAGCTGAACCTGCCGCAGGTGCTGAAGGACGTCATCATGACCCCGCGCGGGCTGGTGCTGGTGGTGGGGTCCACCGGCTCGGGCAAGTCCACCTCGCTGGCGTCGATGATCGACCACCGCAACAGCACCACCACCGGGCACATCCTCACCATCGAGGACCCGATCGAGTACCTGCACAAGCACAAGATGTCGATCGTCAACCAGCGCGAGGTCGGGCTGGACACCCATGCCTTCCACAACGCGTTGAAGAACGCCATGCGTGAAGCGCCGGACGTGATCCTGATCGGCGAGATCCTGGATGCGGAGACGATGGAGGCGGCGATCGCCTTCGCCGAAACCGGCCACCTGTGCCTGGCCACCCTGCACTCCAACAACGCCGACCAGACCATCGAGCGCATCCTCAACTTCTTCCCGGAAAGCGCGCACAAGAACGTGCTGATGAACCTGGCGCTGAACCTGCGTGCGGTGATCAGCCAGCGCCTGGTGAAGAACAAGGAGGGTCGCCGCCTGCCGGCCACCGAGGTGCTGATCAACACGCCGATGATCCGCGACCTGCTGCGTCGCGGCCAGGTGCACGAGATCAAGGCGGCGATGGAAGGCTCGCTGGAAGAAGGTATGGAGAGCTTCGACCAGTGCCTGTTCCGGCTGGCCAAGGCCGGCGTCATCGATCAGGAGGAGGCGCTGCGCGCGGCCGACTCACGCGATGGCCTTGCGCTGAAGTTCCGCCTGTCCGAAGGCAGCAGCGGCGAACACGACCCGTACGCGGATTTCTCGGCCGGCGCACCCAGCATCACCCACGGCTTCTAGAAAAAGGGGACGGAGGGAATCAAGTCGTAAATGCACTTACGACTTGATTCCCTCCGTCCCCTTTTTCTGAAGGGTTCAGGAGGTGTCTCATCCGATGAGACCTCCCGTCCGTAGGTTTCCTCAATGGAAACCATCCGCAAGCTGGCCATCCTCGCCGATGCCGCCAAATACGATGCGTCCTGCGCCTCCAGCGGCTCGGGGAAGCGTGATTCGCGTGCCAGCGGCGGCATCGGCAGCACCGAAGGCATGGGCATCTGCCACAGCTATACGCCGGATGGCCGCTGCGTATCGCTGCTGAAGATCCTGCTGACCAACTTCTGCGTCTACGACTGTGCCTATTGCGTGAACCGCGTTTCCAGCAACGTGGCCCGCGCGCGTTTCAGCGTGGACGAGGTGGTCACGCTCACCCTGGATTTCTACAAGCGCAACTACATCGAAGGGCTGTTCCTCTCCAGCGGCATCATCCGCAATGCCGATTACACGATGGAACAGATGGTGGAGGTCGCCCGGCGGCTGCGCGAGGAACATCGATTCGCCGGCTACATCCACCTCAAGACCATTCCCGAAGCCTCGCCCGAGCTGCTGGCCAGTGCCGGGCGCCACGCCGACCGCCTGTCCATCAACGTGGAGCTGCCCACCGAGGCCGGCCTGAGTGCACTGGCGCCGGAGAAGACCGTGCACTCGATCCGTGGCGCGATGGGCGAGCTGCGCTGGCGGATCGAGGAAGCCAGGGAGGCGCGCAAGGCACCGGCCGTGCTGGCACCGGCAGTCACCCGCAGCGCGCGGCCGAAGCCGCCGCGTTTCGCACCGGCAGGCCAGAGCACACAGATGATCGTGGGTGCCGATGGCGCCAGTGACCAGCAGATCCTGACCAGCGCCGACAGCCTGTACGGCAACTACCGCATGCGCCGGGTCTACTACTCCGCGTTCAGCCCGATTCCCGATGCCAGCCGGCAACTGCCCCTGCAACCCCCGCCGCTGCAGCGCGAGCACCGGCTGTACCAGGCCGACTGGCTGTTGCGCTTCTATGGCTATGGCGTGGACGAGATCACCGACACCACGCAAGGCGGGATGCTCGATCTGGATATCGATCCGAAGATGGCCTGGGCGATCCGCCATCCCGAACGCTTTCCGGTCGATCTGAACCGTGCCCCGAAGGAAATGCTGCTGCGGGTGCCCGGCCTGGGCGTGCGCAATGCAAAGCGCGTGCTGATGGCGCGCCGTCATGGGCGCCTGCGCGTAGCCGACATCGCCCGCCTGAAGGCACCGATGAGCAAGCTGCTGCCGTTCGTGCTGCTGGCCGACCATCACCCGCGCAAGGCGCTGGATGATCCGGCCGCGCTGCGTGCGCAGCTGGCCCCGCCTCCGCGCCAGGGATCGCTGTTCGATGCACCGCCGGCAGCCTGACGCGCAGCGCTGGTCGCAGCGGGTGGACCCGGCCTGGTCACTGCAGGCCTGGCGCGACGGCGCGCGTGATGCGTTGCTGCGCGGCGTGTCGCCCGAGCAGCTGGACTGGCTCGAAGGCAGCGAAGCGTCGCTGCTGGATGCGCCGCTGGTGCAGCAGGCAGCGGCGCCGGCAGGTGCAACCGCTCCCAACGTCCCGCGCGAATTCCTCGACCTGGCCGCCACCTGCCTGTGCCATAGCGAGCCGCAGCGCCTGTCACTTCTGTATCGGCTGCTGTGGCGGATCACCCATGGCGAACGTGCGGTGCTGACCAACCCCGCCGATGCCGATGTGCTGAGTGCGATGGCACTGGCCCAGGCCGTCCGCCGTGACACGCACAAGATCAAGGCATTCGTGCGCTTTCGCGAGGTTCCGGGCCAGCCCGAGGCGTTCATCGCGTGGTTCGAACCCCAGCACCACATCGTCGATCGGGTGGCACCGTTCTTCGCGCGTCGCTTCACCGGCATGCGCTGGGCCATCCTGACACCCTCGCGCAGCGTCGCGTGGGATGGGCAGGCGCTTGCCTTTGGCCCAGGGGCACGGCGTGAGGACGCTCCGGCCGAGGATGCGCGGGAGGCCCTGTGGCAGACCTACTACGCCAGCATCTTCAATCCGGCCCGGCTCAATACGCGGATGATGATGCAGGAGATGCCGGCCAGGTACTGGCGGCATCTGCCGGAGGCGCAGTTGCTGCCGCGCCTGGTGCGCGATGCAGGCGATCGCGTGCAGGAAATGCATGATCGCCCCGCGCAGCCTCCGCAGCGCAGGATTCCCATGCGTGAAGACGCGGCGATATCGGCCACCGATACCCGCAGCCTGCAGAATCTGCGGCAACAGGCCAGCGCCTGCCGCCAGTGCCCACTGTGGGAGAGCACCACGCAGACCGTGTTCGGCCAGGGGCCGGCCGATGCCGGCGTGATGCTGGTGGGGGAACAGCCTGGCGATACCGAGGATCTGCGTGGCCAGCCCTTCGCCGGCCCGGCCGGGCAGCTGCTGGACCGCGCCCTGGCCGAGCTGGGTATCGATCGCGCCACGTTGTACCTCACCAACGCGGTGAAGCACTTCCACCATGAGCGCCGCGGCAGGACCCGGCTGCACAAGCGTCCGGAAAGCCGCCACATCCAGGCCTGCCGGCCGTGGCTGATGGGCGAGATCGCGCGGGTGCGGCCGCAGGTCATCGTCTGCCTGGGCGCAACCGCGGCAGCCTCGGTATTTGGCCGTGACTTCAATCTGTCGCGCGACCGTGGACGCTGGCACACACTGGAGGATGGCACCCGCGGCTACGCCACCGTGCACCCGGCGTGGGTGCTGCGGCAAGGCGATGACGTACGCCGCGAGAAGGCCTATCGCCTGTTCCGCGATGACCTGGCCCGGCTGCTGCAGAAAGGGGACGGAGGGGACTAAGTCGTTTGTGCCACAGACGACTTAGTCCACCTGTCCCCTCTACTTTCAGGCGGCGTCGGGCTGGTTTTCCGGGCGGGCGCGGTCGAAGGCGTCCAGCGCCTGGCAGGCCGCTTCGATGCGGCGCAGGGTCGGGTACGGCGTCAGGTCCAGGCCGAAGCGGTGGGCGTTGTACAGCTGCGGCAGCAGGCAGAGGTCGGCCAGGCCCGGGCGGTCGCCGTGGCAGAAGGTGCCGGTGTCGCGACTGCTGGCCAGCATCGCTTCCATGGCAGCCAGACCTTCGGCGATCCAGTGCAGGGTCCACTGCGTGCGGGCATCGGCTGGCAGCTGCAGGCTGCGCTCCAGGTACTGCATCACCCGCAGGTTGTTGATCGGATGGATATCGCAGGCCACCAGCTGGGCCAGCGCACGCACCCGCGCGCGGCCGGCGGCGTCGGCCGGCAGCAGCGGCACCTGCGGGAAGCGCTCGTCCAGATACTCGACGATCGCCAACGACTGGGTCAGCGTGTGCCCGTCATGCAGCAGGGTGGGCACCAGCTGCTGCGGATTCAGCGCGCGATAGGCGTCGAGGTGCTGCTCGCCGCCCTCGCGCACCAGGTGCACCGGCCGTGCATCCCAGGCCAGGCCCTTCAGCTCGAGCGCGATGCGCACGCGGTAGGCGGCGCTGGATCGCCAGTAGGTGTACAGCACGATGCCGTCGTCGACCGGGATCTCCATTGCCGCCTCCATGCTCAGGGCTTGGCCGCCTGCTCGATGCGCTGCTCGATCGCACCGAAGATGCTGTTGCCGGCAGCATCGAGCATCTCGATGCGGACCACGTCGCCGAAGGACATGAACGGCGTGCTCGGCTTGCCGTCGCGCAGGGTCTCGACCACGCGCTGCTCGGCGAAGCACGAGGCGCCCTTGCTGGTGTCCTCGTTGGCGATCGTGCCCGAGCCAACGATGGTGCCGGCGCCGAGTGGGCGGGTCTTGGCCGCATGCGCGACCAGCTGGGCGAAGTTGAACTGCATGTCCACGCCTGCTTCCGGCGCGCCGAACCACGTCCCGTTGATATGGGTCAGCAGCGGCAGGTGCACCTTGCTGTCCTGCCAGGCGGCGCCCAGCTCATCGGGGGTGACAAACACCGGCGAGAGCGCCGAGCGCGGCTTGGACTGCAGGAAGCCAAAGCCCTTGGCCAGTTCGCCCGGAATCAGGTTGCGCAGCGAGACGTCGTTGACCAGACCGACCAGCTGGATATGGCCCGCCGCCTGTTCCGGCGTTGCCGCCATCGGCACGTCGTCGGTGATGACCACGATCTCCGCTTCCAGGTCGATGCCGTAGTCCTCGCTGACCACCTTGACCGCGTCACGCGGGCCGTAGAAGCCTGCGCTGGTGGCCTGGTACATCAGCGGATCGGTGTAGAAGCTCTCCGGCACTTCGGCGCCACGGGCACGGCGCACGCGCTCGACATGCGGAAGATAGGCGCTGCCATCGACGAATTCATAGGCGCGCGGCATCGGCGCGGCCAGCGCCTGCGGGTCGAGGTCGAACACGCCGTCGGCGTCGCCGGCGTTGAGCGATTCGTACAGGGCGTTCAGGCGCGGCGCGATGCGGCTCCAGTCCTCCAGGGCCTGCTGCAGGGTGGCGGCAATGCCGGTGGCGCGCACGCCGTGGCGCAGGTCACGCGAGACGACGATCAGGGTGCCGTCGCGGCCGCCTTCCTTCAAAGAACCAAGCTTCATGGGTGGGTGTCCGGAGTCATGGGCAAACAAGTTTCAAGTGTAATCAAATATGCGACGGCGCCAAGCTGCAGCGCGGCATCGGCCCACCCTACCGCAGTGGGGGGTTCGGCAGGGCTTGCAGCCCTGCACCTGCTCAATGCAACGACAACGGCAACGTCAAAAGCAGCTCTGGCTTTCTGCTGGTTGGGCGGGGCGGTGTGGGTGGGCAGGACACGCCGTAAACCCCGCTCTGCGGTCCGGCCCAGCCGCTGGCGGCTGTGCGTTCGGGCGCTTACGAAGCAGTGCTTCGCAAGCAAAGCGCCCTCACCCCTGGGGGCTCGATGGCGCCATCCATGGCGCCAACGGTCCTGCCCACCCACACCGCCCCACCCCCGACAGTTTCCCGATGACGGATCGAACATCCACGTCATTCATCGTCGAAATCCACCAGATATCGAGATAAATCGAATGAGATCTGACAGATCGCGGAAAACTGTCGAAGGCGGGGTGGGTCCGGTTGCGGGAGTGTCCGCGGCATGGATGCCGCGGCCAAGCCCCCATGGACGGGTTTACGGCGTCTCCCGCAACCGGACCCACCCCGCCACCCCACAGGAACCCGGCTTTTGATCTTGCTCCGGCCTTGGCTCTGGCCTCTGCGGGTGCAGGGCTGCAAGCCCTGCAGGCAGAACCCCTACCTGAACAGGCCTTTTTGCGTGAAGTCTCAAACATCGTTTAGACTTGCGGGGTCTGCAGCGGCCGTCCGTTTCCCTCCGGGATCGCCGGCGACCTGGGTCCGCCCTCTTCGCCCGCCCCCACTCCGACGCCGTTCGTCACGCATTCCAGCCTGCGCTTCGTGCCGGCTGCACCCAATTCTCGCAGCGCGGTTCACGGGAACGCTCCGAGTCAGCCGATCAGTTTGATCTGCCCCCGTCTGTCCAGTCGGACAGGCGTTTCTTGTACTTGGAGCAAACTCAATGTCTTTTGAATCGCTGGGCCTGGCGCCCTTCCTGCTGCGTGCGCTCGCCGAGCAGGGCTACGAAAACCCGACCCCGATCCAGCAGCAGGCGATCCCGCTGGCGCTGGCCGGTCGCGACCTGCTGGCCGGCGCTCAGACCGGCACCGGCAAGACCGCCGCCTTCGGCCTGCCGCTGCTGCAGCACCTGGGCACCGCCTCGCAGGAAGTGCGCAGCGGCCCGCGCAAGCCGCGCGCGCTGATCCTGGCCCCGACCCGCGAACTGGCCACCCAGGTGCATGACAGCCTGCGCGGCTACAGCAAGTACCTGCGCATCCCCAGCGCCTGCATCTACGGCGGCGTCGGCATGGGCAACCAGCTGGACATCCTGCGCCGCGGCGTGGACCTGCTGGTGGCCTGCCCGGGTCGCCTGATCGACCACCTGGAGCGTCGCAGCATCGACCTGTCCGGCATTGAACTGCTGGTGCTGGACGAAGCCGACCGCATGCTCGACATGGGCTTCCTGCCGTCGATCAAGCGCATCCTGGCCAAGCTGCCGAAGCAGAACCGCCAGACCCTGCTGTTCTCGGCCACCTTCGAGGACAACATCCGCCAGCTGGCGCTGGAGTTCATGCGCAACCCGGAACAGATCCAGGTGACGCCGAAGAACACCGTGGCCGAAACCATCACCCACCGCGTGCACCCGGTCGATGCCGGCCGCAAGCGCGACCTGCTGCTGCACCTGCTGGCGCAGGACAGCCGCGAGCAGACCCTGGTGTTCGCACGCACCAAGCATGGCAGCGACAAGCTGGCCACGTTCCTGGAAAAGTCGGGCATCAAGACCGCGGCGATCCACGGCAACAAGAGCCAGGGCCAGCGCCTGCGTGCGCTGGGCGACTTCAAGGCGGGCCGCGTGACCGTGCTGGTGGCCACCGACATCGCCGCGCGTGGCATCGACATCAACGAGCTGCCGAAGGTCATCAACTTCGACCTGCCGATGGTGGCCGAGGACTACGTGCACCGCATCGGCCGTACCGGCCGCAACGGTGCCACCGGCCAGGCGATTTCGCTGGTGGCGCAGGATGAAGTGAAGCTGCTGCGCGCGATCGTGCGCCTGCTGGGCCGCGACATGGACATCCGCGATGTGCCGGGCTTCGAGCTGCAGACGCCGATCCGCTGGGGCAACAGTGCACCGGGCAAGGCCGAGCACGATACCGGCGAGCGCGCACCGCGCAAGAACCACGCGCGCCGTCCGCACGGTGATGCACCGCGCCATGCGCATGCGGGCCCGAAGAAGTCCGGCGGCGGCCGTCGCGAGGGCGGTGGCAATGGCCAGCAGCGTGCGGGTGCAGGCGCGGGCCAGCGTCGTGGTGGTGGCGGCAATGGTGGCGGCCGTGGCCGCGGCCAGGGTGGCAACGGCGGCGGTCGCGCCGGCTGATCGCAGCTGAGGGTTTGTTGTGCTTCCCGCTGCGCGGGGGGCTATCGAGGGACGGCGCTGAGGCGCCGTCCTTTTTTGTTGCTGGCTACCGTGAGTAGAAGCAGGCGGTGCGTTGTGCTGAGGGCGGATGGGCGTGGGGCCAGCGCAAAACACGCCGTAAACCCATCCATGGGGGCTCGGTCGGCGCATCCATGCGCCTCACGGTTTTGCGCTGGCCCCACGCCCATCCGCTTCAAGCATTGCCTGCGCCTGCTTGTCCCGCCGGGTAGCCGGGAGAAGAAAGATCAAATTCAAAGGCAAAAGCCGAAGCCGACGGCTTTTTGCTTTTGCTTTTGCTCCCGCCTTGGGTTTGATGCATCCGCGCCCGCAGGAAACCGTCGAGGGGAGGCCGGGTGGGCTGCGCAGGACCGTTGGCGCCATGGATGGCGCCATCGAGCCCCCAAGGACGGGTTTACGGCGTGTCCTGCGCAGCCCACCCGGCCTCCCCCACACGCATCAGTCAAGGCGCGTAAAGCCTCAACCCCGCGCTTTCGCCGGATTCACCAGATTCCCGAAGAAGATCGCGTTGATCAGCAGTCGATCCGTCCCGTGCCAGTACTTGCGATGCGCCGGATCATCGGCAAACAGCACCACGTTGCCCTGCCCCTGCGCCGACACCAGCAGCCACGCGCTGCCCGCCACCCGCGTGCGGTTGCGCTCTGACAGGTAACCATTCACCCGCGGCGGCGTGTCGACGCGCACCACGGTCGAGAACGGATTCGCGCTCGGCTGCAGCGTCACCGTGTTTTCCTTGTTGATCGACAGCTGCCGGCGCGGCACGCCGAACGCCAACGGATGGCTGGTGTCCACGTCGGCACTGAGGATGTTGCCGCTGACCCGCTCGATCGCTGCGATGTCACGCTGGTCGCCGAACGCACGGCGGCTCTCACCAGCAGCCTCTTCTTCCTTGCCAAGCGTCTCGCCCTCGGCCAGCTTCTGTTCGATCGCCCACTTCGAAGCACTGCCGTAGGTCACCAGTGAGCCTCCGGCCTGTACCCAGCGCTTCAGTGCAGCCACCGCGGTGGCATCGACGCCGGTATAGGTGCCGCCGGACAGCACGATCGTGGTGTAGCGATCCAGCGGCACTTTGCCCAGCTGCTGCGGATCCAGCTTGCTGGCCGGAAGCTGCAGTTGCTGGTCAAGCAGGAACCAGGCCGAGCCAATCTCGGTGGCGGCCACGCCCTCGCCCATCACCAGTGCCACGGCTGGCTTGCGCAGCGCCTTGACGCCATCGCTGCCCAGGTCAACGCCCTCGCGGCTGCGCCCACTGGACAGCGCATGCACCTGCACGCGGGCAGCGCGTGCGGCGGCGCGCACCGCGTCCAGCAGCGCCGCGCCCTGCAGCGGCTGCCCGGCCACCGGAATGACGATGCTGCCGGCGGCGAAGTCCGCCTCGCCCTGTGCGGTGGCGGCAGTGAACGGCTGGAAGGTTGCGCGTGTACTCAGGCCCTT
Source organism: Stenotrophomonas sp. GD03930 (assembly GCF_029839665.1). NCBI lineage: Bacteria > Pseudomonadati > Pseudomonadota > Gammaproteobacteria > Lysobacterales > Lysobacteraceae > Stenotrophomonas > Stenotrophomonas sp. GD03930. The sequence continues at coordinate 2,329,371 of NZ_JAOCAV010000001.1, forward strand.
GCCCTGCAGCACCGCCAGCGCCCGGCCCGCGTTGTAGTCGCGCCAGTCGATGACATAAGCAAACCCGGCCTGGCCGCCAAGCACCTCGCCCTGTATCGGCGGAAGCTCCGCGATGCGGGCGCCACCGTCGATGCGGCTGCGACTGCCCCCGAACGCCACGCCGTAGGCCGGTGCGATCGCGTAGCTGGTGCTGCCGTAGAACACGTCGCCCTTGATCGGCGGCGTCTCGGCGAAGATCGAATGCACCAGCCGGAACTGCGCCTGCTGCACCGGCACCACGTAGGCGTTGCCCGGCGCGAAGTGCTGCCCATCCACGGTGACCGCACGATCCAGCGCGCGCACCTCGATGCGATGCAGCAGCAACAATTCCAGCAGGCGGCGGGTCAGTGCCGGATCATGCGCATCGCCAAACACGAAGCTCTTCACCGGCTGCTGCGCGGCCTGCTTCAGTGCGCTCTGGAAGAACTGCTTCTGCAGGTCGAACAGGCCGCTGCGCTCGGTCACTGCACCACGCACCGTGCCCAGCCCGGTAGCAACCTGGTTGCGGATGGTGAACGGGAACGCCAGCAGGCCATTCACCGATTCCTGCACACGGCCACGCGAACTGGCCTGCTCGACGGTCACGCCGACCGCGCCGTGGAAATCCGGATAGGTGGAGCCGTACACCGGCGAGAAGTTGTCGAAGTTCTCGCCGGTGTAGTACAGCGAGCCCAGCGCATCCAGTGCCTGCGCATGGTACTTGGCCAGGGTCTTGTTGAATTCGTACGACACCGCAGGGATCAACGGACTGTGCATGCTCTTCGGCGACGGCTCGAAGTAGTAGGTGCTGTCCTTGCCCATCTCGTGGAAGTCGATCTGCACGTTCGGGTACCACTGGTGGAACACCTCCACCTTCGGCCGCGAATCCTGCTGGGTCAGCGCAAGCCAATCGCGGTTGAGGTCGGTGAAGTAGTGGTTGGTGCGGCCCTGCGGGAACGGCTCGACGTGTTCCTTGTCGGCCGGGTCGGCCGAGGCCGGGTCCGAGGCCCAGGCGTTGTGCCAGTTGGCCGCGCGATCACGGCCGTCCGGATTCTGCGCCGGGTCGAACAGCACCACGGCCTGCTGCAGCCATTGCCGGGTGTCGGCATTCTGATTGGCCACCAGGTAGTACGCGGTCAGCATCGCGGCTTCGGCACTGGAGGTCTCGTTGCCGTGCACGCTGTAGCCCAGCCACACCACCACCGGGCTGTCGCCGGCGGCGCTGCGCGGCTGCGCCGGATCGACCAGGGTCGCGTGCTGCTGGCGGATCTGTTCCAGTCGCGCCTGGTTGCCCGCGGCGGTGACGGTGGCGATCAGCAGCGGGCGTCCCTCGTAGCTGCGGCCGATCTCGCGCACGCTGATCTTTTCCGAGCGTTTCGCCAGTTCCTGGAAGTAGGCCACCAGCTGGTCATGCCGTGTGTAACGGCTGCCGATCGGATAGCCGAGGAACTGTTCCGGCGTGGGAATGGACGTATCGAATGCGGCCGCTTCGGTGGCCTGCGGGAAGAAGTACGCGCTCTGTGCCTGCGCCGGCTGCGGCGAGGACAGTGCAGTGACTGCGGCGATCAGCAACGGAAGAACGGCACGGCGATGCAAGGACACGGTGGCTCCCCTGGAACACAACGGCAGGTAGTCGCGCGGCCGGCTCCCTTGGGTAGCCGGCCGCGGTGGGTGGATCAGAAGCGGTAGTCAAAGCCCAGCGTGAAGTAGCGGCCGCGCAGGTCGTACTGGCTGAAGTCGTACGGCGCACGGATGCCCGGGAACGAGGCGTCGTACGGCGGCGTCTTGTCTGCCAGGTTCTGCACCTTGGCGTACACGGTGAGCTTGTCGACGCCGGTGTAGGCCAGGTACAGGTCGTACTGGCTGTAGCTGCCGACGCGCTGCTGCACGGCCTTGGCCGCGGTGCTGGCTTCCTGGCGGTAGCTGCTGGTGTAGTACCAGGTCACCGCCGCGTTGAAGTCGCCGTACTTCCAGTCCAGCGTGGTGGTGGCCTTGTCCTTGGGCAGGGTCGCGCCGAGGTTGCTGCCGGCGTAGTCGACCAGCGGGCCGCCGACCACGGTCGGGCGACGGTAGTCACGCACGTGGGTGTAGGCCGAAGACACGGTGAAGTCACCCAGCGCTGCGGTCGGGATGCGCTGGCGCAGCTCGACATCGATGCCCGAGGTCTTCAGCTCGCTCAGGTTCTGGTAGCGGTTGTAGACCGCCTGCAGCTTGCCGCGCTCGTCGCGCTGCACGGCACCGGCCACGTTGTCGTTGACCAGGGTCTGGGTGTTGTTGGTGCCGACCAGATTGTCCAGCTGGATGCGGTAGTAGTCCACGCTCAGGTTGGTGTTGGCCCACGGCGACAGCACCACGCCGAAGTTCACGCTCTTGGTACGCTCCGGCTTCAGTGCATTGTTGCCGACGGTGAAGAAGGTCGGGTTCTGGCGCGAACCGGGCACGTCCGGGTCACGCGGATCCACCACGCTGCCGTAGGCGATGCTGGTGCTGTTGGAGTTCTCCGACAGCGACGGCGCGCGGAAGCCCTTCGACGCCGAGGCACGCACCAGCAGGACGTCCAGCGGCTGCCAGCGCAGGCCGAGCTTCGGCGAGAACGCATTGCCGAAGTCATCGTAGTGGTCGGCACGTGCGGCCGCGGACAATTCCAGCGTCGAGGCCAGCGGCACGTTCACTTCGGCGTAGGCGGCGCTGACCTGGCGCTGGCCATGCACTTCGGCAATGGCCGGGCGCACCTGCAGGCCGGCATCGATCTGCCATGGATTGTTGGAGTCCAGCTTCTCGCGCCGCCACTCGGCACCGGCGGCGAAGCCGATCTCACCGGCCCAGGTGTGGCCCAGGCTGCCGGAAATCTTCGCGTCGATGCCCTGCAGCTTGGACTCGGCCGGACGCAGGGTGGCGATGTTGATCGCATCACGCACCGACTGCGGCGTGGCTGCCGGGTTGAGCAGGTTGTAGCTGCCGGTGGCCAGTGCATCGGCCAGCGCCCAGCGGTTGGCGAAGCCACCGGACACGCTCTCGCGCTCGCTGCTGCGCGCCCCGAACGCGGCCACTTCCCAGTCCCACTTCGCGGTGGTGCCACGCAGGCCGAACACGCCGCGATAGGCGGTGGAACGGTTGGTCTTGAGGGTGCCGCCAAGGTCGAAGAAGGTGTACTCGATCGGGATCGCGCGGCCGTACGGGTTGTACGGATTGTTGGCCGGCAGCAGCGACGACACCGGCTCGGCCAGGCCACTGTCCGCGTTCAGTGCGAAGCGCCCGCTTTCCAGAGTGAAGAACGGGCTGCTGCCGAACCACGCGGTGCTCTTGATCTGGCTGTACAGCACTTCGCCGAAGGCTTCGACGTTGTCGTTCAGGCGGAAGGTACCGTTGGCGTAGGCCTGGTAGCGCTTGGTCGACGGAATCAGGGTGGTGAATGGCGCCTGGTTGAAACCGCAGGTATCGCCGGCCAGGCCGTCGATCGGCGCGCTGGCAACGCGGGTGGTGCCGGTCGGGCAGTTGCCGTTGGCATCGAGCATCGGCACCGACACTCCGTTCACCAGGTAGCGCGCGCCCTTGGCCGACCAGCCGTTCCAGCGGCCACCCGGCTTGTCGGTGTAGATGCCGCTCCTGGTCAGGTTGCGTTCGTCCTGGTCCAGGCGCTCGCGGTTGTAGCCCTGCAGGCTGAACAGGATGTTGTAGCCATCGGTGTCGAGATCACCGAGGCCGCCGACGAACTTCAGGTTCTGCTCGTGCAGGCCGCCCTGGTCGGCGCCGCCGAAGCTGCCACCGATCTCGGCGCCTTCGAAGTTCTGCCGGGTGATGATGTTGACCACGCCAGCCACCGCATCGGAGCCGTAGACGGCCGAGGCGCCGTCCTTGAGCACTTCGATGCGCTCCACTGCGACCAGCGGCAGCGCGTTGAGGTCGACGAAGGTGTCGGACAGGCCACCGGCCGGGAAGCCGTAGTTGGCCAGGCGGCGGCCGTTGAGCAGCACCAGCGTGTTCTTCTGCGACAGGCCACGCAGGCCGATGCCAGCCGAGCCGGAGGCCCAGCCGTTGTTGGTGGTTTCGTTGCTGGCGTTGCCGGTATTGGCCGAGATCGAGCGCAGCACATCGGCCACGGTGGCCTTGCCGGTCTGTTCCAGCTGCTGGCGGGCGATCACCTGCACCGGGTTGGAGGCTTCGGTATCGGTGCGCTTGATGTTGGAACCGGTGACGCGCACGGCGGCCAGGGTGCTGGCTTCGCCACTGGCATCGGCGGAGGATTCGGCGGCGGCGGACAAAGGCGCGGCCAGAGCGACGGCCAGGGCCGCCACGAGCAGGGTGTGCTTGGGCATGACGATGTGGGGGAGGTGGTAAGGACGACGAAGTTCCGCAGTAGTCCATGCCTGGCCGGCGTCCGGCCAATAACATCTCTTCATACGGATATAAGAGAAACTATCATCTCTTCATCCGGATGAAAAGAGTTTCTTCACGAGCAACCAACATCCACCCGGCCAGAGGCGACAGCCGCGGCGTACAATCGCCGCCATGGAAATCTTCAAAGTCTTCATGCTCGAGGCGGCGCACCGCCTCCCCAACGTGCCGCCGGGGCACAAGTGCGCGCGCCTGCACGGCCACTCGTTCCGGGTGGAACTGAAGGTCGAGGGCGAGCCCGGCGCGCAGACGGGCTGGATCATGGATTTCGGTGACGTGAAAGCGGCTTTCCAGCCGATCTACGAGCGCCTGGACCATCACTACCTCAACGACATCCCCGGCCTGGAGAACCCGACCAGCGAGAACCTGGCGGTGTGGATCTGGAACGAGCTCAAGCCCAGCCTGCCGGCGCTGAGCGAGATCACCGTGCACGAGACCTGTACCTCCGGCTGCCGCTACCGCGGCCCGGCCATCTGATCAAATCATTGATCTGAAAGGCTTTCTGAAGGCGCCATGGGCGCCTTCGTTATTTTTGTTGCAATGCGGCATCAACGGCGTATGCTGCATTGCATCAAGTCACACTCTGATGCCCATGGCCGCCGCCTTCAGCGATCGCTTCAGTGATGCCACCCGCCAGCTTGCTGCCGCGGCAACGCGTGCGAACCGGTTGGCGTTGGAGAACGCCGAAAGCATGTTCGGCGTGCAGCTGAAGGCGCTGGAGCGCAACCTGACCGCGACCGGTGGCTGGCTGGGTGAACTGGCCCGCAGCGACGATGCGGCCGGGGTGCTCAACAAGGGCGCGCAGCTGTGGCAGGACAACCTGCAGCGGCTGGGCCAGGCCCAGCAGGACGTGGTCGGCCTCGGCCTGCAGGCCGGCAAGGCCTGGTCCGAACTGGTGCAGGGTTACAACGAATCAAGCGCGGACGCGAACAGCCACTGACGCGACGCAACGCTCATTGCGTGGGTCCCTCCCCCCACGCAATCCGGACCCGGCAGATCCCTCCCTCTGCCGGGTCTTTTTTTGCCTGTTGTCTGGATGGAAGAGCGCTTCTTCGTCTGGACGCTCTGCGAACTGAAGGGCCCCGCCGGGGCAGGCAGGGGCCTGGGCAAATGTCCCCCGGCGCCGGCCGTTGGCCGTCACCTCCTCCCTTACTTTGCCCAAACCCCTGCCTACCCCGACGAGGCTCGGCGTGCGGTGAGTGGAGCGCAGTGCTCGCAGCAGCCTTTCAACGAGGCGCCGACGAACTCCGAACGCAGGGCGGAGGCCCTTGCGTACGAAGTAAAGGAGGAGGTGACGGCCAACGGCCGGCGCCGGAGGACATTCGTACGCAAGGGCCTCCGCCCTGCGCCGCGCAGAACAATCCGCCACACGCGCGTCTCCGTCCGCAATTGCCGCGAACGGATGGGCTCCGACGAGGCTCGGCCTGCGGGAGGTAAAGCGCAGTGCTCGCGGCAGCCTTTCAAGGAGGCGCCGACGAACTCCGAACGCAGGGCGGAGGCCCTTGCGTACGAAGTAAAGGAGGAGGTGACGGCCAACGGCCGGCGCCGGAGGACATTCGTACGCAAGGGCCTCCGCCCTGCGCCGCGCAGAACAATCCGCCGCACGCGCGTCTTCGTCCACAATTGCCGCGAACGGATGGGCCCCGACGAGGCTCGGCTTGCGGCAGGTAAAGCGCAGTGCTCGCAGCAGCCTTTCAAGGAGGCGCCGACGAACTCCGAACGCAGGGCGGAGGCCCTTGCGTACGAAGTAAAGGGGGAGGTGACGGCCAACGGCCGGCGCCGGAGGACATTCGTACGCAAGGGCCTCCGCCCTGCGCCGCGCAGAACAATCCGCGAAGGAACCTCAGCGCCCGCGACCACCGTGCCAGTGCTGGTGCCACGCCTGGAACATCAGCACGTTCCACAAGTGCGTGTGCCACTTGCGCTCGCCGCGCAGGAACGCCTCCCAGATGCCGCGTACGCGCACCGCATCGAAGCAGCCCTGGTTGCGCAGCAGCTGCGGATCCAGCAGCGCCTCCGCCCAGTCGCGCAGCGGACCCGCCAGCCAGCGCGCCATCGGCGGGCCGAAGCCGCGCTTGGGCCGGTACACCAGTGGCTCGGGCAGGTAGCGCGCCAACAGGTGCTTCAGAATCAGCTTGTGCTCGCCATCGTGGTACTTCAGATGCTGCGGCAGGCGCCAGGCCAGGCGCACCACCTCCATGTCCAGCAGCGGCGCACGGGTTTCAACGCCTGCCGCCATGCCCGCGCGATCGACCTTGGCGAGAATGCCTTCGGCCAGATCCATGCGGAAATCGAGCAGCTGGATGCGCGCCTCCGCCGGCAGCGCCGTGTCCTGCTGCTGGAAGATCGTCACCGGTTCGCGCGCGCCCAGCACCACCTGCGCCGGCTGCCGCCAGCGGGTCACGCGCTGCAGGTAATGACCTTCCACATCGTTGGCGGCGACCTCGGCCACCAGTGCGCGCCAGCCACCGAGGCGGCCACGCTCGACGTTCATGCGGTTGCCGCTGCGCCGCGCCAGGTCACGTACCCAGTCCGGCAGGCCACCACACAGGCGCGCATTGCGCAGCGCGCGGCCATAACTGGGATGTCCGAAGAACAGTTCGTCGCCACCGTCACCGGTCAATGCCACCGGCTTGCGCGCACCCAGCAGTTCACTGGCCAGCAGTGTCGGCAGCTGCGAGGCGTCGGCGAACGGCTCGCACCAGACCTGCGGCAGCCGCTGCAGCAGGTCCAGGCCCTGGCGCGCGTCCATCCGGTGCAGGTGGTGCTGCACGCCCAGGTGGCGCGCCACCTGCGAAGCCCAATCGCTCTCGTCGTGGCCCGGATCGTCGAAGCCGACCGTCCACGCTTCGATCGGCAGGGTCGACTGCGCCTGCATCATCGCCGTCACCAGCGAGGAGTCGGTGCCGCCGGACAGGAACGCGCCGCAGGCCAGTGGCGAGTGCATGCGTGCAGCGATGGCCTTCTGCAGTACCGCCTCCAGCTGGTCGGTGGCCTGCTCCAGGCTCGGCGCCGGCTGCAAGGGTTCCTGCAGCGCGCTGTGCATCGCATCGCGTGCACACCAGTAACGCGAACCGTCCTGCGCGGCCATGCTGGAGTGCCCCGCAGCATGGTCATTCATGTCGATGCGCAACATCGCGCCGGCCACCAGCTTGTGGATGCCACGGTAGATGGTGTGCGGCGCCGGCACGTAGTCATGGCGCAGCAGCAGGCTCAGGGCATCCTGGTCGATGCTTGGCGAGAAACCCTCAAAGGCCTGCAGCGCCTTCAGTTCCGACGCGAACAGGAACCTGCCCTGGTGCCAGCCGTAGTACAGCGGCCGCTCGCCCACCGGATCACGGGCCAGCCACAGCGCGCGCGACTCGCGGTCCCACACGCTGAAACCAAAGGCGCCCTCGATGCGCGACAGCGCCCGCTCCACGCCCCACTCGACGATCGCCTGCAACAGCAGGCGCGCATCGCTGCAGTTGCGCGGCAGATCGCGCAGCTGCACCTGCAGGTCGGCGCGGTTGTACAGGCGTCCGTCCAGGCACAGCACGTAGCGGCCGCAGTCCGAGCTCAGCGGCTGCAGCGGCGTATCGGTCGGTGCCCGGCAATGGCCCAGCGCCAGGCCGGCCTCGGCATCGGTCCAATAGCCGATGCGACCCCGGCCGCGCTGTTGCAACGCGCGCAGCATCGGCGCCAGTTGCTGCAGCAGGTGCTCGTCTTCGGCGGGCGGCAGCCAGGCCCCGACCACGCCGCTCATCGGGCACCTCCGCAGTGGCGGCGGGACAGGCACGGCAGGCAGAGGTTGGCGGGCGACATGGGAACGGCACGCGGAACGGAGGAGACTCCATGCTCGGCCCGCGCCCGCCCCGCGTCAGTCGCATTGCTGTCAGCGATCGTCACCAGACGTGTGATGAAGGTAACGTTTTGTAACGGCAACCGGCTATGCTTGGCGCCAAGTGGTTGCCGGGGCTGAGACCAGGCCCGTGCGCCAGCAACCCCGGCTGAATGGCGCCCGCCCCCTGGACCCGGGCGGCCCGATGGCTGGGATAGCATCGCCGCGCTCGTGCCGTGGCGGTACGTTTGCGTCCACGGAGGCCTTGAAAATGCTGGATATCGTACTGGTCGAAGACGATGCCCGCCTGGGTACGATGGTCAGTGACTATCTGCAGCGGCATGGCTACCAGGTCGCCCACGAGCGCAGCGGCGAGCGCGCCGTGACCCGGATCCTGGCCGAAAAACCGGCCCTGGTCCTGCTCGATGTCGGCCTGCCCGACCAGGATGGTTTCGAAGTGTGTCGGCAGATCCGGCCCCACTATGACGGCATCATCTGCGTGCTGACCGCCCGTACCGACAACATCGACCAGGTCCTGGGGCTGGAACTGGGCGCCGACGACTACATCGGCAAGCCGATCGAACCGCGGGTGCTGCTGGCCCGCCTGCGCGCCCACCTGCGCCGCCACCGCCGGGTCGAGCCGCGCGACGGCAGCCTGCGCTTCGGCGAGCTGAGCATCGACCCGTCCACGCGCAATGTGCACCTGCAGGGTGCCCTGCTGGAACTGACCACCGCCGAGTTCGACCTGCTGTTCCTGCTGGCCAGCAACGCCGGCCAGATCCTCGACCGCGACGCGCTGCTGCGCGGCCTGCGCGGGATCGCCTTCGATGGGCTGGACCGCTCGATTGATGCCCGCATCTCGCGCCTGCGACGCAAGCTGGGCGACAACCCGGAACAACCGGAACGGATCAAGACCGTCCGCGGACGCGGCTACCTGTTCAGCCGCTCGGCATGGGGATGAAGCGCACGCCCTCGGCGATGCGCGGCCACGCCTTCCACTTCCTGCGCTATGGCATCGGCTTCCTGGTCGCCCACCTGCTGCTGATCGTGCTTGGCCTGTGGGCGTGGGACGCGCTGCTGGAAGACCGCACCGAAGCCGGCCTGCAGGCCGAGATGCGCGGCACCCATGCGTTGCTGCAGCACCGCTTCGCCGAAACCCCGCGCGAACAGTGGCCGGTGCTGGCGCGCGAACTCGACGCCGATTTCGCCTACGCGCTGCGCATGGTGCCGCTGGCCGAGGCGGTGAAGGAACTGCCTGCCAGCCAGCGCCCGCCGTTCAACAACGGCCGTGTGCAGATCGACCTGGAGCACATGCGCAGCCTGCAGCGGATCGGCGACAGCGACTACGCGGTAATGCTGGGGCCGCTGGACGAAGCACTGCCTGAGGAGGGATGGCAGGACAGCGAAGTGTCCGGCGTGGCGATCCTGCTGCTGATCCTGATGGTGGCCGTGGCCCTGCCGATGTACGTGATGGTCTACCGCCTGTGGCGCGACGTCTCGCAGTTGGCCCAGGCGGCGCGTCAGATGCGCGATGGCCAGCTGGACACGCGCGCGCCGCGTGCCGGTACCGCGCTGGTACGGCCACTGGCCAATGCCTTCAACCACATGGCCGAACAGCTGCAGCAGCTGCTGGAAAGCCAGCGCGTGCTGGCGCAGGCCGTGGCGCACGAGGTACGTACCCCGCTGGCGCGGATGCGTTTCGGCCTGGCCGACCTCGAGGACACCGCGCTGGATGAGCTCCAGCGCGATGCATTGGGCGGCCTGCGCACCGATGTCGACCGGCTGCAGCACCTCACCGACGCCGGCGTCGAGTACGCTGCCCTCGGCCGCTGCCACCAGCTGACCCGCCAGCGGCTGCAGCTGGCGGCGCTGGTGCGCGGCGTGATCGCCCAGTTCGCCCCCCTGCCGATGCCAGTGCAGCAGGTGCTGTCGCCGGTGGGCCTGGTCAACGTCAACCGGCACATGCTGGAACTGGCGCTGCGCAACCTGCTCGGCAATGCGCTGCGCTATGCGCGCCGGCAGATCCGCATCGCCAGCACGGTGGACGACGGCTGGCTGTGCCTGCAGGTGGAGGATGACGGCCCCGGCATCGCGCCGGAACTGCGCGGCCAGGTGCTGCAGCCTTACGTGCGGCTGGACCCGGGCAGCCCCGGCTTCGGGCTTGGCCTGGCGCTGGTGCAGGTAGTGGCCGACAAGCATGGCGGCCACGTCGAGGTAACCGATTCAGACCTGGGCGGGGCCTGCATCCGCCTGCACCTGCCGCTGGAAACCGGCGGCGTAGTAGAAGGCGATACGGCCTGCTAGCCCGCCGGTTCCGCGCGCGGCAGGGCAAACACGAACAGTGCGCCACGTTCGCTGTCACGCAGTTCGATGCGACGACCGTGCAGCTGCACGATGCGCTGCACGATCAGCAACCCGAGACCACCGTTCTCGCCGCGGCGCGCGCCCAGCGCGGCCGGTGCCTGGAACAGCTGCGTGCGCAGCGCTGGCGCCACCCCGGGGCCATCGTCGGCGACGCTGACCTCGACGCTGTCGGGTGTCGCGCGCAGGCGTACTTCGATCCGGCCTCCCTCCGACGCATGCCGCAACGCATTGTCGAGCAGATTGGTCAGCACACGCTCGACCAGGCCCAGGTCTGCGCGCACCAGCGGCAGGCCCGGCGGGAAGTCGGCATGCAGGCGCTGGTTGCGCGCCTGCGCGGCCAGCTCGAACTTCTGCAGCACGTCCTGCAGCAGCTCCGGCAACGCGAAGACCTCCCACTCCAGGCGTACCTCGCCATGCTCCAGCCGCGCCAGCTCGAACAGCGCGCGCGCCAGCCGACCGACCTTGGCGCTCTGCGCCAGGGCGATGCCGAGGTAGCGACGGCGTTCGTCCGGTGACAGCGTGGCGTCCTTCAACGCCAGCGTTTCCAGATAGCCATGCAGCGACGACAACGGCGTACGCAGGTCATGCGAGATGTTGGCCACCAGCTCGCGCCGCTGCAGGTCCTGCTGGCGCAGCTGCTGCCATTGTTCGCCCAGCCGCTGCGCCATCTGCGCGTGCGCGTGCTCAAGGATCACCAGCTCGTCGCGCTCGCCGGGGCGCAGCGGCTCCGGTGGCGGCAGTGGCGTCGGTGCGTCGATGTCGAAGGCCTGGATGCGCCGGGTCAGCCGCCGCAGCGGGCGGGTCACCCAGTAGAACGCCACCAGCCCGGCCAGCAGGCCGAGGCTGCCAACCAGCATCACCGACCACCAGGTGGTGTTCCACTGGCTACCGGCGGCGAGGTCGTCGGCCAGCATCTGCCGGTGCTCGCCGACCAGCACCACGTACACGTAACCCGCCTGACGGCCCTGCACGATCAACGGCGCGGCACTGAATACCTTGCGGCCATCCGCGCTGCGCGGATCGTCGCCGAGGATCGGCAGCGGCGCGCCGGCCAGCAGCCGGCGCAACGGCGCCACGTCCACCCGGTTGCGTACCAGATGGCCGCTGGGCGCATCGTGGCCGAGGATGCGGCCCTGGTCGTCCAGCAGGTAGACCTCGACGCTGGGGTTGACTGCCATCAACTGGCCGAACAAGGCGCGCACTGCGGCGTCGCGCATGCCGCTGGTGTCCATCAGCTCGCTGCGCTGGGCGATGTGCTCGGCCAGGCCCAGCGACAGCCGCTGCACCACTTCCTGTTCGTGGCGGGTGTTGGCACGCATCTGCAGCGCCAGCAGCGCCATGCAGCACATCAGCATCAGTGCGGCGATCACCGCCGCCAGCTTCTGCCACAGGTTCGGCCTGATCATGCCGCCGCCCCGGCCGGATCGACCAGCTTGTAGCCGCGTCCCCACACCGTCAGCAGCCGCCGCGGATTGGCCGGGTCGGTTTCAATCTTGCTGCGCAGCCGGTTGATATGGGTGTTGACCGTGTGCTCGTAGCCATCGTGCTGATAGCCCCAGACCTGGTTGAGCAGTTCCATGCGCGCGAACACCTGGTCCGGATGACGGGCGAAGAACAGCAGCAGGTCGAATTCGCGCGGGGTCAGTTCCAGCGCAGTGCCCTCCACCGACGCGGTGCGTGCAACCGGGTCCAGCTGCAGCCCGCCCAGTTCGATCGCGCCGGCATCGATGCGGGCGCTCTGCGCCATCGCCTCGGCGCGGCGCAGCAGCGCGCGCACCCGTGCCACCAGTTCCGGCATCGAGAAGGGTTTGGCCAGGTAGTCGTCCGCACCCAGTTCCAGGCCGACGATGCGCTGGGTTTCACTGCCACGTGCACTGATGATGATGATCGGCACATAACGCGCCATCGCGCGTGCGCGCTGGCACACCTGCAGGCCGTCCACGCCGGGCAGCATCACGTCCAGCACCAGCGCATCCCACGGGCCGTCCTGTTCAAGCAGGCGCAGTCCCGCATCGCCGCTGGCGGCGTGGGCCACGTCATAGCCTTCATCGCCCAGATGCATGCGCAGCAGGTCGGCGATGTGGGCATCGTCTTCAACGATCAGCACGCGTTTGGCGGACATCGGCAGCTCGGGGCCAGTGGGGGGCTGCCCGCATTGTGGCGCGGGATGGTCGCCGATACCTCACGAAAAATTGAATCCTGCGTGAGGATTCGTTGACCCGGGCGGGCGCAGCATGGCCCCGTCGCCCCTTCCCGGAGTCCGCCATGACCCTCACCCGCCGCCATCTGCTGGGCCTGGGCGGTGTCGCCACCGCTGCCGGCCTGTTCGGCCTCGGCGCGTGCAGCCGCGCCGCGCCGGCCGCTGCCGAAGCGCGTCCGGCGCGACAGTTCGAGGTCATGCACAGCGACGCCGACTGGCGCCAGCGCCTGACCCCGGCCCAGTACGCGGTGCTGCGCCAGCAGGCCACCGAGCGGCCATGGAGCAGCCCGCTCAACAAGGAGCACCGGCAGGGCACGTTCGCCTGTGCCGGCTGTGCGCTGCCACTGTTCTCCTCGTCCACCAAGTTCGAGAGCGGCACCGGCTGGCCGAGCTTCTGGGCGCCGCTGCACAACGCCATCGGCGAGGACCGCGACGTCACCTTCGGCATGCTGCGGGTGGAGGTGCACTGCCGCCGCTGCGGCGGCCATCTCGGCCACGTGTTCAATGACGGCCCGCGCCCGACCGGGCTGCGCTACTGCATGAACGGTGCAGCGCTGATGTTCGTTCCCGGTGCGGCCGACGGCGGCACCGCCGACGGCTGGCGGGTGCCGGTCGGTTCTTCCCCCACGTCCGGAGCCTGACCATGCTGCTGTTGCTGCTTGCCTACCTCGGGGGTGCGTTGTCCCTGCTCAGCCCCTGCATCCTGCCGGTGCTGCCGTTCGTGTTCGCGCGCGCCGACCGTCCCTTCGTGCGCAGCACGCTGCCGCTGCTGCTGGGCATGGCGCTCACCTTCACCGTGGTGGCCAGCCTGGCGGCGGTGGGCAGCCAATGGGTGGCGCAGGCCAACCAGGTCGGCCGCTGGATCGCGCTGGTGCTGATGGCGCTGTTCGCGCTGGCACTGTTGTGGCCGCGACTGGCCGACCATCTGCTGGCCCCGTTCCAGCGCGTGGGTGCACGCTTGAGCGCACGCGCCGATGCCGCTGACGCCGCAGGACGCGGTGGCGCAGGGACCTCGCTGCTGATCGGCATCGCCACCGGCCTGCTGTGGGCCCCATGCGCCGGGCCGATTCTGGGCCTGGTGCTGACCGGCGCCGCCCTGCACGGCGCCGGCGTCGGCACCACTGCGCTGCTGCTGGCCTATGCACTGGGCGCGATCACCGCGCTGGCGCTGGCGGTGTGGATCGGCGGCCGGGTGTTCCGCGCGATGCAAGCGCGGCTCGGCCTCGGCGATGTCCTGCGCAAGGTGCTGGGCGTGGCCGCGCTGCTGGCCGTCGTGGCGATCGGCCTCGGCTGGGACACCGGCCTGCTGACCCGCCTGTCCACGGTCAGCACCGCGCGCATCGAGCAGAGCCTGCTGGACGCGGTACCCGGCGCACAACCGGCGGCACCGCCGATGATGATGGCCGGTGCCAACACCGGTGCCGATGCACCGCTGCCGGTGGAGGGCACCCTGCCCGCGCTGGACGGCGCCACCGGCTGGCTCAACAGCCCGCCGCTGACCGCCCAGCAGCTGCGTGGCAAGGTGGTGCTGGTCGACTTCTGGACATACTCCTGCATCAACTGCCTGCGCGCGATGCCGTTCGTGCACGAATGGGAGCGCCGTTACCGCGACCACGGCCTGGTGGTGATCGGCGTGCACACGCCGGAGTTCGCCTTCGAACGCGACGCGCGCAACGTGATGAAGGCGGTGCAGCAGCTGAAGGTCGAGTACCCGGTGGCGCTGGACAACCAGTACACGATCTGGCGTGCGTTCAACAACCGCTACTGGCCGGCGCAGTACTTCGTCGATGCGCAGGGCAACATCCGCGGCCACCAGTTCGGCGAAGGCAACTACGCGCGCTCGGAACAGGTGATCCGCCGGCTGCTGACCGAAGCCGGCCAGACCCACCTTCCGCCGCCAGCCGATCCCGCCGCGGCCGACCTGCAGGGCGTTGCCGCGCAGGCCGACATGGGCAACCTGCGCTCGCCGGAAACCTACCTGGGCCACGCCCGTGCCGAACAGTTCGCCTCGCCCGGCGGGCAACGCAGCGACACCGCATTCGACTACACGCTGCCCACCGTCCTGGCGCTGAACCAGTGGGGCCTGTCCGGGCAGTGGACGATCACCGACGAAGCCGCGCAACTGCAGCGCGCCGGCGGCCGCATCGCCTTCCAGTTCCATGCGCGCGACCTGCACCTGGTGCTGGCACCGGGCCAGGACGGCAAGCCGGTGCGCTTCCGCGTGTGGCTGGACGGCAAGCCACTGCCCGCCACCGATGCCGGCAGTGACGTCGGCGCCGATGGCAGTGGCGTGGTCAACGAACACCGCCTGTTCCAGCTGGTGCGCCAGCGCGGCACGGTCGGCCCGCACCGCTTCGAGATCGAATTCCTCGATGCGGGCGTGCAGGCCTACGCCTTCACCTTTGGTTGAACCGGGAGGACACGATGAAACTCTCCTTTGAACAGGGTATTGCTGCAGGTGTTGCCGGTCTTGTAGCCACCGCATTGATCGCCGGCGTGCTGCTGATCGACCACGGCGCGATCGCCGCACCGGTCGAAGCCAGCGCGCAGGCCAAGGCGCTGCCGGTACCCACCGGCGATGCGGCGTTCCGCG
The DNA here is from genome assembly GCF_029839665.1 of Stenotrophomonas sp. GD03930. Lineage (NCBI taxonomy): Bacteria > Pseudomonadati > Pseudomonadota > Gammaproteobacteria > Lysobacterales > Lysobacteraceae > Stenotrophomonas > Stenotrophomonas sp. GD03930. Next base: position 2,344,761 of record NZ_JAOCAV010000001.1, read on the forward strand.
ATGACGCCACTCACGCCAGCGTGGTGTTTGCCGGCGGCTGCTTCTGGGGCGTGCAGGGCGTGTTCCAGCACGTCAAGGGCGTGAGCAATGCGGTGTCCGGCTACATCGGTGGCAGCGCCGCCAACGCACACTATGAGCGGGTCAGCAGCGGCCAGACCGGTCACGCCGAAGCGGTGAAGATCGACTACGATCCGCGCCAGGTCAGCTACGGGCAGCTGATGCAGGTGTTCTTCTCGGTGGTGCACGACCCGACCCAGCTCAACCGCCAGGGGCCGGACCACGGCAGCCAGTACCGGTCGGCGATCTTCAGCGACGACGCGCGCCAGCAAGCCGCCAGCCGCGCCTACATCGCCCAGCTCGGCCAGGCCGGCAGCTACCGCGCACCGATCGTCACCCAGCTGGGCAGCGGCCAGCGCTTCTACCCGGCCGAGAGCTATCACCAGAACTACATGACGAACTACCCGCAGGCGGCCTACATCCGCTACTACGACGCACCGAAGCTGGCGGCGCTGGGCAAGCAGTTCCCGGCACTGTACCGGCGCGATGCGGTGCTGGTGCCGATGCGGTAATCGCCGGCAATACCCACGCAGAAAAAGACGCACGGCGATCCCGCCGTGCGCTTGGGAAGTATCGGCCGCGCCCCGATCAGGCCCGTCCGACAACGACATGCTAGGCTCGCCAACGTCAGGGGTACAGCTCCAGTTGGCGGGAACTTCGATGGATACAGATGACCAGAGCGCGATGATCCCTCCCCGCTACCAGCGGCTGTCCGATGAACTGGCCGAGGCCATCCACGGCGGTCGCCTTCCCGTTGGCAGCCGCCTGCCCTCGCTGCGGCAGATGGCGCTGCAGCGCAGGCTCAGCCTGAACACCGTGATCGCGGCCTATCGCCAGCTGGAAGATGCCGGCCTGGTGATTCCACGGCCCAAGGCCGGCTTCGAGGTCGCACCGCGCCTGTCGGTGCCCGAACGTTCGCTGCGCGATACGCCGTCGGCGCCCACCGCGCCGCTGCAGCAGGCGCTGATGGCCCGTGTGCTGGAGGCACAACGCCGACCCGGCGTGATCGACCTGGCCTTCGCCGGCCCCCGTGGTCGCCAGTTCTATCCCGGGGCGCAGCTGGCCCGGCACACCGCACAGGTGCTGCGCCACGGCCAGCAGACCGTGGAAACCTATGCGCGCCCGAATGGCTCGCCGCGGCTGCTGGCACAGATCGTGCGCCGCGGCCCGCGCATGGGCCTGCACACCCACAGCGACCGCCTGCTGCTGACCCATGGCGCGATGGAAGCGCTGCAGCTGGCGCTGCGTGCCGTCACCCGGTCCGGCGATGCGGTCGGCATCGAGGCGCCCTCCTACTTCAACCTGTATCCCCTGCTGGCCACCCTCGGCCTGCAGGCCATCGAATTGCCCACCCACCCGCAGCAGGGGCTGGATGTCGATGCCCTGGAGGCCCTGCTCGAACACACGGCGCTGGCCGCGCTGGTGGTGATGCCGACCGTGCACAACCCGCTGGGCTGCACCATGCCCACATCCGCCAAGCAGCGACTGGCCGAACTGGTCAATGCACGCCAGCTGCCGCTGATCGAAGATGCGGTGTATGCCGAGCTGCAGTTCTGCGAACCGCCCGCGCCCCTGCTCAAGGCCTTTGATCGCGACGGATGGGTGATGGTGGTCGGTGGTTTCTCCAAGACCCTGGCGCCGGACTATCGCATCGGCTGGCTGGAGGGTGGCCGCTTCGCCGAACGCATCGCGCTGCTGAAGTTCCAGTCCACCGGCGGCGAACCGCAACTCCTCGGCGATGCGGTGGCAGCCTACCTGGAGGCGGGCAGCTACGAGCACCACCTGCACCGCATGCGTCGCCTGTATCGCGAGCAGGTGGGGCGGCTGCGCCAGCTGGTGGCCGAGCACTTCCCGGCGGGCACCCGCGCCACCGAGCCGCAGGGCGGTTTCCTGCTGTGGCTGGAACTGCCGGGCGTGGACACGCGCGAACTGTTCGAGCGTGCGCTGCAGGAGGACATCGTGTTCATGCCCGGCCAGGTCTATTCACGCGGCGCCCGCTACCGGCATTGCCTGCGGCTGTCGTGCTGCCAGACCCTGGATGCGCGCTTCATCGGTGCGGTGGAGCGACTGGGTGCGATCGCGCGCGAGCTGGCGGCTGCAGCACGGTAGTGCCGGCCGCTGGCCGGCAACTGCATCCACCCAACGATCCCGGGATTGCCGGCCAGCGGCCGGCACTACAGGTGCGCGGCCAGCGCTTCGCCATTTGCCCCCGGCAGGTGCGGCAGCCGCCCCCAGCACGGCATCGGCAGGCGCTGCCGCAGCGTGGCGATGTTCTCGTCCTGGCGCTGCATCGCCGGGTCGATGTGATTGCCGACCCAGCCCAGGCACTCGACGCCGCTGGCCTGCAGCGACTGCGCGGTCAGCCGCGCATGATTGACGCAGCCCAGCCGCATGCCCACCACCAGCAGCACCGGCAACTGCAGCGCGCGCACCAGGTCCAGCTGGTCCAGCGTGGCCGAGACCGGCGCCAACCAGCCGCCAACGCCCTCCACCACCACGACATCGGCCTGCGCACGCAGGCGCGCGAACGCGGCCACGATCGGCGCCAGTTCCACCTGCACGCCATCTTCGGCAGCGGCCAGCTCCGGTGCCAGCGGCTGCCGCAGCGCATACGGGTTCAGGTCGGCATAGTCCGGTACCGGCCAACTGGCCGCCTGCAGGGCCAGCGCGTCTTCGTTGCGCAGGCCCTGCCCCAGATCCTCGCTGCCGCTGGCCACCGGCTTCATGCCGACCGCGCGCAGGCCACGGCGGCGCAGTGCGTGCAGCAGCGCGGTGCTGACCGCGGTCTTGCCGATCTCGGTGTCGGTACCGGTGACGAACAGGGCAGGTGGCAGCGTGGCGGGCAACGGCATCGATGGGCTCCAGCAGGGCAACAGAGCGTGCATTATCGCCGGCCGCGCACGCTTGCTAGACTGCGGGCATGTTCGCCAATGCCTCGCTCACCGGCAGCAAGCCGGAACAATACGCCCAGCTGCTGGAACAGGCCCGTGGCCTGGTCTACGCCGAGTCCGACCGCATCGCCAACGCGGCCAACCTCTCCGCACTGGTCTATCACGCCCTGCCCGACCTGAACTGGGTCGGCTTCTATCTCTACGACGGCAAGGAACTGGTGGTCGGCCCGTTCCAGGGCCTGCCCGCCTGCGTGCGCATCCCGCTGGACAAGGGCGTGTGCGGCGCGGCCGCCAGCCAGCGCGTGACCCAGCGCGTGGACGACGTCGATGCCTTCCCCGGCCACATCGCCTGCGACTCGGCCTCGCGCTCGGAGCTGGTGGTGCCACTGCTGCGCGGTGATGAGCTGATCGGCGTGTTCGACATCGACAGCCCGAAGGTTGGCCGCTTCGATGCCGAGGACCAGGCCGGGCTGGAAGCCATCGCCCGCGTGTTCGTCGAGGCCCTGGGATGAGCGCACCGAAGCTGCGCAACATCGGCCCCAAGAGTGCGGCGTGGCTGCGCCAGGTCGGCCTGCGCAGCCGCGAGGAGCTGGTCGCGATCGGTGCGGTCGGCGCCTTCGTCAAGGTCAAGCGGGCGGGCTTCAAGCCCAGCCTGAACCTGCTGTACTCGCTGGAAGGCGCATTGCTGGACTGCCACTGGCAGGAACTGAGCGAGGCGCAGCGCGAAGCGCTGGTGCAGGACTACGAAGCACGCATCGCCGCGCATCCATTGAAGGCAGCCGGCCCGGCTTCGGGCCCGGTGCATGAGCAACGCTTCGATGCCGACGATGACGCTGAAGACAGCGTCTCCGAGAGCGCCGACGAGGATTGAGCCCTCCGCGTTCCTCGGATGCCGGCCAGCGGCCGGCACTACCACTGTGATGCGGGATCGGTAGCGCCGGCCGCTGGCCGGCACAACCCTCGGCTCAGGGCTGCTGCAGTTCCAGCAGTTCGCCCACCAGGCCTGCTTCACCGCGCTCCAGCCTCACCCGCAGGCGCGTGCCATGGTCAATGCGCAATGCCCAGCACAGCGACATCGGCAGGCCGCACACCTGCGACAGCACCATGCGCAGCGGGCCACCGTGGCTGACCACCAGTGTCGGCAGCGGGTCATCGTCATCGAGCAGGCGATCCAGCGCGCGCGCAATGCGCCGCTCGAAATGGCCCCAGCTCTCGCCGTTCGGTGGCGGGAACGCGTGCGGGTCGGCATGGAACGCCGCCAGCGCGTCTTCCGGCAGATCGAACAGGGACTGCCCGTCCCAATCACCGAAATCCAGTTCTTCCCACTCTTCGTCCGCCTCCACGTCCAGGCCGCGTGCAGTGGCCAGCGCCATCGCCGTATGCAGCGAGCGCAGCCGCGGCGAACTGATCACCCGCTCCCACGGCTGTGCGGCGTAGGCGTCGACCAGTTCCTGTGGCAGCGGCGCCAGCTGCGGTGGATCGGTGCGGCCATCGAGGAACTCATCGCGACCGTTGCCGGCATGGCGGACCAGGTCGAGGATCATGCGTGCGCCCCGTACAGGCAACGCGGGAACAGCGGAAAACGGGCGGACATCGGCAACGGCACCACGGGATCGAGGGACCATTCTAAGGGCACAGCAAAGGCAGTCGAGCAAGCTCGACCCTACGGCTGCCGGGGATGGCGTAGACTGCGCGCACTTCCAGGTGACCTGCGGCCTTGGCCGGCAGGTTGAAACGGGAAGCCGGTGACGCGTGATTCAACGCCAGGCCGGCGCTGCCCCCGCAACGGTAAGCACGTCAGTTCCAGGCAACAACGCCACTGTGCCACGCGCATGGGAAGGCGCCTGGACGGTGGCCTCGCGCCACTCGGCGGCAAGCCCGGAGACCGGCCCGGAAGCCTCAGGTCGCGATGCGGTGGGCATGGCGCTGGATGAGCACGGCGTCGGCCGTGGCATCGGCGCGTGCCTGGCTTCGCGACTCCTCCCCTTCGCTGCGCGGGCGTGCGTGGCACCTGGAGTACCCCATGAAGCTGCAGACCCGAATGCTCACCTTGGCCGTACTGGCCACGCTGCCCACGCTGGCGCAGGCCGCCGATGACACCACCGCGCTCGACCAGGTGCTGGTCACCGCCACCCGCACGCCGATCGCCCTGCAGGACAGCATCGCGCCGGCCCAGGTCATCGACCGCGCGCAGATCGAATCCAGCCAGGCCACCTCGCTGCAGGAACTGCTGCGCGGCCGCGCCGGCATCAACCTGACCAACGCCGGCGGACTTGGCAAGCAGAGCTCGCTGTTCCTGCGCGGCACCAACTCCGGCCACACCGTGGTGCTGGTCGACGGCGTGCGCATCAACAGCGCCGACCTCGGCCTGGCCATGTACCAGGACCTGCCGCTGGCGCAGATCGAGCGCGTGGAGATCGTGCGCGGACCGCAGTCCAGCCTGTATGGCGCCGATGCCATCGGTGGCGTGATCCAGATCTTCACCCGCCGCAATGCCGGTGACTTTGCCCCGCACTTCCAGCTCGGCGGTGGCAGCAACGGCCTGCGCGAAGCCAGCGGTGGCATCGGTGGCGGCACCGAACGCGGCTGGTTTGGCGCCGACATCGCCTACCAGCATTCCGATGGCATCGATGCCTGCCGCGGCTCTTCCTCGGTGTTCACTGCCGGTTGCTTTGCCGACGAACACGACCGCGACGGCTACCGCAACCTGTCCAAGAGCCTGCGTGGCGGCTACACCTTCAACGACCAGTGGAACGTGGAAGGCAGCGCGCTGCGCGCCGACGGCAGGAACCATTACGACGGCTACTACAACTACTCCGAAACCCGCCAGCAGGTGCTGGCCGGCAAGCTGCGCTACACCCCCTCCGAACGCGTGGCGTTCACTGCCAACGTCGGCCGCAGCGACAACGAATCGGACAACTATGGCGCACCGGGCGTATTCGGCAGTGCGCAGACCCACCGCGACAGCGCCTCGCTGCAGGGCGATATCGGCCTGGCCGAAGGCCAGCTGCTGAGCGCCGGCGTGGACTGGAGCGAAGACAACCTGGATGGCAGCAGCGCGGGCTACCTCGTCGACAGCCGTCGCAACACCGGCGTGTTCGTGCAGTACCAGGGCCGCTTCGGCCGCCACCAGCTGCAGGCCAGCGCACGCAACGACGACAACCAGCAGTTCGGCAACCACGCCACCGGCAGCGTTGGCTGGGCGATGCAACTGGAGCACGGCCTGCGCGTCAACGCCAGCTACGGCACCGCGTTCAAAGCGCCGACCTTCAGCGACCTGTACGACCCGTGGAGCGGCGTGCCGACGTTGAAGCCGGAGAAGTCCAAGAGCGCCAACCTTGGCGTTTCACAGCAGGGCCAGGGCTGGCACTGGGGCCTGGACGTGTACGAAACCCGCATCGATGACCTGATCACCTACGATGCGCTCACGATGAAGATGCAGCAGGTGGAGAAGGCGCGCATCCGTGGCGCCGAACTGACCGGTGGCGTGCTGCTGGCCGGCTTCGATATCAACGCGCAGTTGAGCTACACCGACCCACGCAACCGCACCCGCGGCAGCACCCAGTTCGACAACTGGCTGCCGCGCCGCGCGCAGCAGACCGCGCGCCTGGACATCGACCGTCGCTTCGGCGATTTCCGCGCCGGCCTGACCGTGCAGGGCGCGGGCAAGCGCTATGACAACGCCGGCAACTCGGTGAAGGTCGGCGGCTACGGCACGCTGGACCTGCGTGCCGAGTACGCGCTGACGCCGTCGTGGTCGCTGCTGGCGCGTGCGGCCAACGTGTTCGACCGCAAGTATGAAACCGTGGCGTGGTTCAACCAGCCCGGCCGCGAGTACCAGCTGAGCGTGCGTTACCAGCCGAAATGACCGCAACGGTCATGATGCTGCCGGCTGCTGGCCGGCAGCATCATGGCCTTCGGCAGCGCGTTCCAGGTTGCCGGCCAGCGGCCGGCACTACCCATTGCGTCGGCCCGGGTTACCGGCCGGCGACCAGGGATGTCCGCTGCATCAGCGCTGCAACCCCGGCAACTCACGCAGGTCGTCGATCACCGCCACCGCATGTGCGGTGGCCAGATCCAGGCCACGCGGATAGCCGTAGCGCACCAGCGCGATCGGCATGCCGGCCTCTTCGGCGGCGCGATAGTCGGTGAGCGAGTCACCGACCATCAGGCAGGCGTCTACCGGCACCCCGAAGTGCGCAGCAATGTGGCGCAGCGGTTCACCACTGGGCTTGCGCTGCGGCAGCGAGTCGCCGCCCAGCACCAGCGCGAACGCATCACCGATGCCCAGGTGCTGCAGCAGCGGCGGCACCAGCGCTTCGGGCTTGTTGGTGCAGATCGCCAGCGGCACGTTGCGCGCACGCAGCTGTGCCAACGCCTCGGCTACGCCATCGAACAGGCGTGGGCTGCGCAGCAGGCATTCCCGGTAGTGCACCATGAACACCGGCATCACCGCGGCCAGATCGACCTCGCGGCCGGCGGCATGCACGGCCTGCTCCACCAGGCGACGCACACCATCGCCGATCCAGCCCAGCACCGTGGTTTCCGGCACGCGCGCCACACCGATGTCTTCCAGCGTGCGGTTCAGTGCTTCGGCGATATCGGCCGCGCTGTCCACCAGCGTGCCATCGAGGTCGAACACGACCAGCGGATAGGGATACGACAAGGGATGGCACCTGTGCGACGTGGGGCCGTCCATTGTACGTCGGCCTGCTTTTCTGCAGGCCCGCCTCAGCCGATCCTGCGCGCGCGGGTGGCCAGGAACGTGGGCAGATAACGGTCGATCAGAAAGCGCGGCTGCGGCTGCCAGTCTTCCATGAAACGATCGATGACGAAGCCGGCGTCGAGCTGACCGCCGATGAGTTCGGTCAGGCTGTGGCCGAAGGTGAGCGCATCGCCGCGCGCCAGCTTGGCCTCGCGCTCGGCCGGTGCCAGGTCTTCCAGGTCCGAATAGGGAATGGCGTACCGCGGCCGGATCAAGCCCTGCGCATCTAGCTGAGGATCACGTGCGCCGACGAACAGCACCGGGTTGTAGAAGCTGGCCATCAGCATGCCGTCGCGCGCGAGCACGCGATGGCACTCGCTCCACACCGGGCGCACGTCGGGCACGTACAGGTTCGAGATCGGCTGGAACACCACATCGAAACTGCCGTTGGCGAAGGCGTGCAGATCGCGCATGTCGCCCTGCACCGTGCGCAGCTGCAGGCCATCGCGCGCGGCGACCTGACGGTCCTGCTCCAGCTGCCCGTCGGACAGGTCGAACACGGTGACATCAGCGCCGGCCGCGGCCAGTACCGGCGCCTGCTGTCCACCGCCCGACGCCAGGCACAGGATGCGGCGGCCGCGTACATCGCCCAGCCAGTCCAACGGCAGTGCGCGCGGCGTCAGATGCACCTGCCAGCGCCCTTCGCGTGCAGCGGCAATCGTCGAGCTTTCAACCGGGCGCGACCATTCGCGCACCTCGCTGGCCTGGCGGTCCCAGGCAGCACGGTTGTGGTCGATCAAGGCCTGTCCATGGTTCACGTGTTCTCCTTGCCCGGCGGGCGCCAATCCAGGTCCTGGAAGGCCGGGCTGGCGAAACACTCGCCCAGGAAGTCCAGGAATCGCCGCATGATAGCGGGCTGCTGGCGCCGTGATGCGTACACGGCATGAATGCCGAGTTCGTCCAGGCTGAATTCCGGCAGCAGTTCGATCAGCTCGCCACTGCGTAGCAGCGGCGCCACCTGGTAGGTCGGCAGCATCGCGATACCGGCACCGGCCCGTACCGCCTCCAGCAGCAGCGAGGCCTCGTTGGCGCTGATGTTGCCGCCCACCGCCACCGACAACGAACGTCCGTCGCGGTGCAGCTGCCACAGGCTCTTGCCGACGTAGTGGTGGGTCAGGCAGTTGTGCGCGGCCAGGTGCTCGGGGGCGGTCGGCGTGCCGTGCGCCTGCAGGTAGGAGGGCGTCGCGCACAGCACCGAGCGGCAGGTGGCCAGCCGCCGCGCGATCAGGCTGGGGTCGATCTGGCGCGCGATACGCACCGCCAGGTCCACCCGCTCTTCCACCAGGTTTACCGTGCGGTCGACCAGCAGCAGCTCGATGCGCGCCGCCGGGTGGCGCGCGACGAAACCGGCCACTGCACGCGCCAGATGGCTCTGCCCGAACGACACGCTGGCGGTCACCCGCAGCGTGCCGTGCGGCTCGGGATCATCGCTGGCGAGCTCGCCCTGCAGCGCCTCACCGATCTCCAGCATCTGCCGGAAGCGCGCCAACGCCGCCTCGCCCGGACCGGTCAGGCTGACCCGGCGGGTGGTCCGGTGCAGCAGGCGCGCCCCCAGCCAGCCTTCGACCTCGGCCAGGTAGCGGCTGACCATCGCCCGGGACATGTCCAGCACCTCGGCGGCCGCGGTCAGGCTTCCGCGCTCGGCCACCTCGACGAACACGGTCATGGCGGTCAATCGGTCCATATGCTCGATCCATGCAACAAACAAGCGCGTTATACGCTGTTTTTCGAGCGACTGCAGCGGCCTAGAGTGGCCCCATTCCCACCCCACGCCGCCCCACGGAGTCCTGCCATGAAGATCGCCCTCGTTGGTTCCACCGGCAACATCGGCCGCCAGATCGCCCGCCACGCGCTGGCCCACGGCCACGAACTCACCGTCATCGTGCGCAGCGCGCAGGATCTTCCGGCCGAGCTGGCCGGCGCCCATCCGGTGATCGCTTCGCTGGATGACCCGGATGCGCTGGTTGCCGCCATCGCCGGCCACGACGTGCTGGCCAGCGCCTACGGCCCGCGCCCGGGCGATGACATCGGCCGCGTCGGCGAGGTGGCCGCACAGCTGGCTGCCGCCGCGCGCAAGGCCGGTGTGCCGCGCCTGGTGGTGGTCGGCGGCGCCGGCAGCCTGGAAGTCGCCCCCGGCGTGCAGCTGGTGGATACCCCGAACTTCCCGGAGGCCTACAAGCCGTACGCGCTGGCCCACCGCGAAGCCTTCAAGCGCCTGCAGGCGGTGGAGGACCTGGACTGGACCTTCTTCTCGCCGGCCGCCGAAATCGGCCCGGGCGAAGAGCGTGGCCAGTACCGCGTGCAGCCCAGGGCGTTCCTCGCCGATGCCAGCGGCCACAGCCGCATCAGCTACGCCGACTATGGCGCTGCGTTCGTCGCCGAGCTGGAAGCACATCAGTACCCCAAGCAGATCATCACTGCGGCGTATTGATCATGGCGTGCGCGGGCCTGCCCGTTCGCCGGGCATGGCCTGGCGCCACCCACCTGTAGCGCCGAGCCGATGCTCGGCCCGATATCCCCACAAGGACATCCCCATGCGTACCGCTGCCCTGCTGCTCCCCCTCGCCCTGGCCGCCAGTTTCACCAGTGCCCCGCTGCTGGCCGCACCGGCCGCCGCGTCGCCGTCCATGGCGACGAAAACCCAGCTGCACCTGCAGACCTTCCATCCCGGCCCGCAGGCGATGTTCTCGGTGTCCTCGGTGCTGATCGAAGGCCGCCATGACGCGATCCTGGTCGATGCGCAGTTCGGCGCCAGCGACGCGCGCAGGCTGGTCGAGCTGATCCGCGCCAGCGGCAAGCAGCTGACCACGATCTACATCAGCCACGGCGACCCGGACTATTACTTCGGCCTGGCCACGCTGCAGGATGCGTTCCCGCAGGCGCGCATCGTCGCCACCGCGCAGACTGTCGCCCACATCCAGCAGACCCAGGCCGGCAAGCTGGCCTACTGGGGGCCGAAGATGGGGGCCGATGTCCCCGCGCGCATCGTGGTGCCACAGGTGCTGGAGGAAGACGCGCTGCAGCTGGAAGGCCAGCGCCTGCCGCTGATCGGCCTGGATGGCCCGACCCCGGACCGCAGCGTGCTGTGGGTGCCGTCGCTGCGCGCGATCGTCGGCGGCATTCCGGTAGTGGCGGGCGAGCATGTGTGGATGGCCGATACGCAGACGCCGCAATCACACGCCGACTGGCTGCAGACCCTGCAGCGCCTGCAGGCACTGAAGCCGAAAGTGGTGGTGCCGGGGCACTACGCCCCCGGTGCGGCGCTGGATGCCAGTGCACTGCGCTTCACCGCAGATTACATCCGCGCCTTCGATGCCGAGACGGCAAAGGCCAGAGACAGTGCGGCGCTGGTGAAGGCGATGCAGGCGCGCTATCCGAAGCTGGCCGGGGTGGAGTCGCTGGAGCTGAGTGCGAAGGTGGCCAAGGGCGAGATGCAGTGGCCATGAGGTAGGGGGTTTTCTTTTGCAGGGCTGCGCCCTGCACCCGCGGTAG